>JAEWSQ010000014.1 GCA_023398165.1 Spirochaetota bacterium
GATAGGGAAATACAGAAAACCGTATCTTTTGAAGAATTTCCCGTTGAAAGAATTTTTTTGTAATATTGCTCCGGACTCTCAGAGGAATCAGGTAAAAAATTCTGCACCATTGGAATGACGGACAGCGTTTTCCCCATATCTTCAATAATACGCGGGGAAGATAAACGCGTAGAATCACGGGTGTCATCTATGAGTCTGTTATCCAAAAGCATGTATTCAATTCCGCATGTTTTAAAGCAGGAAATAAGAGAAGGATCCCAGACATTATTCGGTAAAAAAACGCCTCTCGGTCTTTTACCTACTAATCTTCGAAGGTTTGTCGTTAAAAGCTCTATCTGACCTACGCGGTCAACCGGCAGAATGAGGGGAAGAAGTGGATCGTAATACCCTCCCCCTAAGAATTCTATCTGTTTTCTGTTGGAAAGATCAGATAAAAGCTCTATCACTTCGCTGTGGTTTTTACTTAACCACTCAAGAAAAGACCCTGAAAGATGAAAAGAAAACTGAAATTTAGGGTGCGCATAGAGAAACGTTAGAAGTTTTTTATAAGAGTTTTGATATACTTTTTCAATGTACGTATTTTCTGTTTCGCTCATCTGCGAATGCATGAGAAAACAGACATGGATTATTCCCATATTTCAGATTCACCGCTATCTTTTGATTTGTGTATAATATTATAACATAGCTTCCAGAATTTAAAGTCATTTTTTTCCGGAAGTTCAATCTTTTTTATGCATTTTGAAGGACATTTTAAAGCAAACCCGGATTTATCATGATTCTGTTTATAATCTGAGACTGCCAGGTTATTTTGTATTGTAAAACCGCTGTAAATATACGGATCGATGCAGGAACCGCATGCAGTACATGCCTGTGAACATGTTGTATGTTTCCCGTCATGGGTAGAACACTGAACTACAAAATCCGGAGTGGAAGGAACAAGCTGTATAAGGTTGTTAGGACAATGCTCAATACAATTCCCGCAGCCGTCGCATGCTTCTGTAACAACAGCGGTGTTGTTTATTATCACAATAGCATCCTGCGGGCAGTGGGAAATACAGGAACCAAAGCCGATGCATCCGTAGGAACAGTCATATTCAGCCTCATACATCGTTTTGAATAAGGTGCAGTCTTTATGCCCCGAATACATAAATCTTCTTGATGAAAAGACTCTGTCCGGGGAGCATAAAACCATTGCCTTTTTTTTATCGCGGTTATAAGACTGGCTTACCGGTACCGGTTTTAATATATCTGTATCATCAGGTGAAAAAAAATCCTGTTTTTCCCCGGTCATTTTTGGAATAACAGTAAAAAAGAATATAAAAAGCACCGTACAGGATAAGATAAAAAGGAAAAGAAATACTGATAATAAAACCATTAAAAACCTCCCAGAGGAAGCCATGATATGTGAAATGAAAAGAGCGCAAGCATAATTACTGCAATACTTATGAATATCAAACTTCCTGTTTTAAATTCCTGAACCGGATCAGCATATTCCAGACGTTTCCTGATTGCATACAATACGGGAATAAAACTGTAGTAACTTATGCATGAGCTTAACGCGATAATCAGACACCGGGTATATGTATTGCTGTTCGTTAATGCAAGTATAACGCACAGGATAGAGACCGTAAATTCCGGTATGGATTTATGAAATGCCGTTTTGAACAGTACATTAAAACATGCCTGTACAGGAAGATATATGAGCATTACCACAGGAAAAAGGAGATCTTCAAGATGCATCGGCGACAAGAGAGAACGGTATAAAAACCAGCTTATGCTGACGCTTGAAAAAACACAAAGCAACGAACGTATAAGTCTGACAAAAACTAAATCGCTTTTTTTAGAAGAAACAACACTGTGTCGAATACCCACACCGTACATAAGAACCGCGGATGAATAAAAGATGAAATAGAGAAAAATACTCAGCATCAGTAATACTTCCTTCTAATAATATCGAATTTACGATTTACAAGCGTAAAAAGAGCCAGGAGGAAGGCCAAAAATAACAGTGCAAAAGGAATAGAAGACCAAAAAAACGAATGGATCAGAAATTGGAATGAAGGAAGCGTATACACAGCCAATCCGCTGCGCAGCGGTATGGTAATTGAGCCGTAACCGAAATAGTCTCTCATGAAGTAAAAAAACAGGGCAAATAGGGAAAATAACGCAGCATTTTTCATATTCTTTGATACATAGGAAGCTGCACCTTGAGAATACTCTGAGAAGATAAAGCCCAGCAGTAATGAAGATAACGAAATAAGATAAAAGGAAAAATCGAGTGTAAAAGCGATGATGGGGGAATACATAGTTACAAGCTGTTTAAATAGAACGGTAAGGATGCTCAATACAGCCAAACTTACGGGGGGTGAAAATTCATCAAGCGACAGTGAATGACATACTATTTTAAAAAGAGAGGCAAAGAATGTTATAAAAACCAAACCTGATGCTAGAATAAGTCCATAGGCAAAACGGCCTGTCGTTGGAACCAGAAGAGACAACGCGCCGGCTATAAAAACAAAAACTGGTGATTTTTTCACATAACACCTCCCGAAATCAGAATATCCAGAATAGTTTGTTTCCAATAGGTAATCATAGAATCACTTATACCGTAATCAAGGGCTGTTTCCTTTTGGGGAAAAGGAATACCGGCAATACCTATAAAAATACAGGAATTCAATTCAGGGTTCAAAAGCAGAACACAGCTTTGCGGTCCAGAAAATCCTGTAATTCTTACAAGTGCAGCATACACAATATCTGAATTTTGTTCTTTATCCTTAACTTCATATATACGAACGGTATCCCGTACAGGCCGGGTAATCAAAAACTCATTTTTAATTGAGAATCTGCCGTTTTTATACTGGCTTAAAACCATAGAAACACTCAATTCAAGTGATTTTTGAGATGCATCTTTGTGCACTATAGAAATCATAATAGTAAACAGTAGAAATACTGTTATAAAAATAAAAATCAAACTGTACTTTTTTATGTGTTGTTTATCGAACAGCTGCATCAGTAGCTCCCTGTTTTAAAATCTGTTTTTGAGCAGTTTTCTCGAGGTATAATTCATAGATTTTTTCTTCAAGTATTTGAATACAGGGAGAAAAAATATTTACTGAAAGAACGGTAAACATTGCCCCTATGGATGAACTGCCGCAGCCCAGTATTAAAAAAGCAAAAATACCTGAAATTATTCCGTATACTATTTTACCGGCAGAACTCAAAGGAGAGGTGCCGTGCCAGTCAAGAAGGAAAAAAGCGGTGAATAAAAAGCCTCCGGAGAATATAGAAAGAAGAATATCCCCCTGGCCTACACTGCCGTTAAGAGGAGTCAATAGAAACATTCTGATTAAAACCGCATACGTCAAAATAAATGAATACGGAACACTGTGACGCAGCATACCCGATGAAAACAAAACAACAGAACCTGCCAGTGTTAATAAACCGAACCTGAAGGCAGGAATGATTGACTGGGAATCCCACATAAGAGAAACATACCCGGCTGGAATTTCAGCACCAATATGTGAAAAAATGGAGTTATTAAGCCATGATGAAAGTTTTTCATCAAAAGAAAAGAGGGTTAATTCATTGTTTTGGAGAAGAAATTGAACACTTGAACCGGATTCGATTACGTTTTTATCAAACGGCATTGCGGGGAAAAAAGAGTTTCCCAGGAGATACAGAAGAATAACCGTATATGCAACAGGGTTTGCCCACGAATGTGAGCTTCCCCCGAAAACATATTTTATTATAATCAGAGAAAAAAACACAATGAAAAAAAGCGGAAAAAGATCATATGATGATGGAATAAAAAAACCGATGCATAAGCCCTGCACAATTGAAGTAAGATCGAAAAGTGTATGTCTTTTGCGTAAAAGCCTGCTCAAAAGTTCAGCAGATAGTGACGACGCAATGCAGACCGAAATTATCAAAAGAGACTGAAAACTTTTAGTCAGAAAAAGCATTAAAAGCTGGGGGGAAAGTACAAGGAGAAATGCAAGCGACATGTTTGTCACAGAAGGCGACAAATATGCAAAGGGGGAAACCGAAACATAGTTATAATTTTTCATTATTTTTATCCCGTACTAATTTGATTGTTTGATACAAGGGCAGTCTGGAAGGACAAACCGCATTGCACAGCGCGCATTCAGTACAGAATGCTGTTGTTTTTTTAAGATACTCCGGAGCGGGAATATCAGAAAAATTATGAAAGTATATTTTTTCAGGGTGAATTGAAGCAGGACAAATTTCGTGACAGCGGCCGCAGCGTATACAGGGAGTCTGGTTTTGATCCGGAAAACCCTTTGACGATAATACGGTAAGTGAAGTAACATACTTCGTTACAGGGGTATTAAGATCGCTGACCGCAGTTCCCTTAATGAGTCCGTTAATAATAATTTTTGCAGGAATAGAAGTGAATCCTCCCGCCTCTTCCAGCAGATTACGGATTGGGGTTCCTATTTTAACTCTGAACACGGCATTTTTCTTTACTGCATCCCCTGAAACATGAATAATTTTTTCGATGCATGGAATATTTTTTACTACCGCATTAAAAACGGAGAGTGCTGTTGAACCGTCTACAGCAAGACTCACGGGATCCTGTTTTTTCTTATTTTTTTGAAGAAATTTACTGATCAGTTGTGAAATTTCTGTTATTCCACCCTGAGGGTATACATGATTCTGAACGGGTATAAAATAAACCGGCATCGATTTAAAGTGAATTTTAATATCGGTATCGGGCGGAACAAACCAGTTATTCTGGGCATACAGAAAGACTACACACCGCGCATTAATGGTATCTGCAATTATAGCGGAACCTTCAAGAATTTCATTAACATACTTTTCTGCTGTGCAAATTTCAGTCTGTATACTAGGATCTTTATCAAAAAGGCGTACCGCAAGAACACCCTCTTTTTTTACTGCATTTTCAATCTGCGGGGAAAGAGTTACCGGAATATCAAATGTGTTAATTACACCCAGTTCTATGAGCTGTTTCATTCTTTGAGTGGCTGGACTATATATCCATGATGACTTTTCTACTTTTTTCCCTATATACGAAAAAGATCCGTTTAATGCGATACGTACAGAAGGTACTTTCTTACCGTCAGGCATAGATGCCTCGAAAAACTCGGTAACTGTTCCGGGAATAGGCGAATGTATACAGGCATTTTTAAGACTGTCTTTACCGATGATTTGTCCCTCGCTTACAGCTTCCCCTATGGAGACAATGGGTTTTAATGTAGTAGTACCGTCCTGAGAGAGAGAGACCACCGCAGACGGCGGTAAATAGGCACAGGTAATGGATTCTATATGTTCCTGTTCTGTTTTTATTAGTTCGTTAACCCTTATCATGAATGTACCCTTTTATAAACAGTGTTACGGTGCATCAGTTTTCTCATAAAAGCTGTGTTATATACCGGTTTTTTATAGGTAAAAAGTATCAGCATTAGGAAAAAAATACAAGAAATTATAAGAATACCGATCCATGTATTTTGATCCGCATAAGCCGTTACCGGAGAATACGCAACAGGACTGAAACATTTTTCACTTAAAAGAACCTTTTGAATACCCGATGCACGGCTTTTCTCAACAGCACTAAGTATACTGCCTATAAAAGTATTGTCAAACACATATAATGTTTCAAAATACGGCGTAATAACACCGTCACTGCTCTTATACCGCTGTATGATAGCTTCCGAATTCTCAGGAATGCAAGTGACTTGTGAAGAGGATTCTGAAACTTTTCTATACGGTATTATACACGAATTCCAGCAGTCAGTAATATACAATGCAAGCGACGGATAGTCTACCGATTTATCGATGCAGTCTGAATAGTCTTTATAAGAAAAGGAGATGCTTGAAACACCTTTAACCGGAGAAGGTATTGAAAGAGATTTCATGTTAAGAGAACTCATTGATGAAAAAATGAGCAGCAGAAGAATATTTATACAAATAAGCACAATAGAACAGAAATATATAAAAAAAGAAAAACGGGTATCTTTTTCATACCTTGCTGATAAAATCGGTACCGGATTGAAGCGCCTTTTTTGTGCATATTCAGCCGATATAAAGCGGAACGCACAGATGCCAAAAACTGAGCAGACCGGGAGAAGTGGAAAACTAATCAGTACTTTTAACGGAAGAAAGAAAAGAACGATGAGTATAAATAAGCAGAGAAATACCATCCGCTTATTTTGTATAAACGAATATAGTATTTCGCTTCTCCTGTGTTTTTTTTGTATGAAAAAATACATTAACAAAAGGCTCATCAATAAAGGCAGCATGCTCAGGGAAGGGAAACACCAGGAATACACCAAAATTGGAACGGCTGATACGGTAAAAAAAGTTCTATACTCAGCAAAGAAAAGAAGAAGCAGGAATAGTATGAGGCAGGAAAGAAAAACTGTCTTAGGTAATTTTTGTTCGCTGTCAAGTGTAAATGTAAAAGGGAGTATCCCTTTATTCCGGGATGAAACAAGAAGTGATGTATAGGTGCGGGGAATATAGTAAAGGAAATGCGTCTGTTCCTTGTCGGAAAAGAAAAATAGGGAGGTTTCTTTCGAAAAAAGAGACTCTATGGGAACGTAAGACGGAAAAAGATCGAGGAACGGTTCATTGATGCTGATAATGCCGGAAATACCGGTTTTCTCAAGTTCATTAACTACAAAAGCAGCTGGAACATCGGTGGAAACTGCGAGAACAGCATATGATTTCCAATGCCCCTTTGAATCTGTGCCTCTAAGAAGGATAAAAAAAAATAAACAAAGAGCATAGAGCAGTAAAAATAGAGCAATGTACAATTTTTTCATAATATTTTTTTATAGTACCGTAAAGGCAACACCCATGCATAAGCCGAGCAGACAGCCTATAACTACTTCGATCGGTTTATGCCCTTGAACTTCCTTTATTGGTTTTACTTTAACAATTTCATGTTTTGTCAGTGCACTGCCTATTTCATTGAGAAGTTTTGCCTGTATTCCGCTTGAACGTCTTACCCCAAGGGCATCACGGACAACAACAAGCATAAAACAACCCGAAAGCACAAAGATATCGGAATCGACTCCTGATCGTATGCCTATAGAGGTGCATAAAGATGCGACAAGTGCTGAATGGCTTGACGGCATGCCGCCGGTTCTCCAAAATAAAAGCTCAATAACTTCCCTGAATGAACGTACTCTATGACTTAATAATTTAATAACTGTTTTTATAAACTGGGCTGAAAACCAGCTGCAAACTCCGGCGAGAAACACAGGATTAGTCAGCAGTGATTGGAACTGATTTCGTGCAAGAGTTAACATAATACATATTTTCCCGAGTAATGGTATTTTGTCAAGTAGCTGAAGTAACTAAACCGTATGCATGTATTCAATTCATCGTTGACTTTTTAGAGTATTATACTACAATGAGGGACGTGAAATATGTACAATTCACCGCGCAAAAAGATGATGATGACCGGAGACTTGACCGTGTTCTCCGCAAACTGCTTCCTTCCCTCTCCCTCCCGCTTATATATAAAAATATAAGGACTGGATTTATAAGACTGAATGATAAAAAAACTGACAGCAGTACTCATGTTAAAAATGGTGATAATATTGGTATTGCTGAATTTCTGTACTCATCAAACCGGATCAATAATGCACCGGCAGCTGTTTCTGATCCGTTTTTAGAAAGTATAACATTATTTAAAAATGAACACATATGGGTATTACATAAACCTGCAGGATTGCCTGTTCAAAAATCTAAAAAAGATGAACGGAGCCTTGACGATATAGTTAGAAATGCTTCCGCCAAAGGAAGTTCTCTGTCATTTTCTCCCGGACCGCTTCACCGCCTGGACCGTTATACAAGCGGTATTATCTGTTTTTCTCAAAGCCTCCTGGGCGCCAGGTGGTTTTCAAGCGCGATGCAGCAGAATAAACTGGAAAAATATTATTACGGTCTAGCGCAGGGAGAACTGACCCGTGATGAACAGTGGAAGGATGGAATAGTAAAAAATAAAAATGAACAGGATTTTCATACGGTATCGATTACACAGGGAAATTCCATAACAAGGGCAAAACCACTTTCCTGGGGAACATACTGTGGCAACAGCATAACTCTTATTGAGTATACAATCATAGGAGGAAAAACACACCAGATAAGAAGCCAGAGTGCTTATCATGGTTTTCCTCTGTTAGGCGACAGTGCATATGGAGGCCTGTGCAGTAAGGAAATAAGCTCCTTTTTTTTACATGCGCATCTTCTGATTCTGCCTGATAACGAGCTTACTATTCCCGTGAAAATTGAGTGTCCCGTGCCTGAAAAATTCCGCACTATGATCAAAATGTGCTTGCCCAAGACCGATACAGACCTTATACTATGATAATACTATGAAAACACTAACAGACATTTTCAATTTTTTCAAAGGTGTTACAGTCTACGCTCTGGTGGGTGAAAGCGGTACCGGAAAAAGCTTCAGAGCAAAACTTCTTGCACAAAAATACGGTTTGGAAGCGATAATTGATGATGGTTTGTTGATAAAGGAAGATAAAATACTTGCCGGTCATTCTGCAAAACGTGAGAAGACTTTTTTAGCGGCTGTAAGAGTAGCACTGTTTGATGATAAAACCCACCGGGATGAAATAGCCAAGGTGTTGCAGAAAACAGGAATTAAAAAGCTTCTGATTCTCGGAACCAGTGAAAAAATGGTTCAGAAAATTGCTATGAGGCTTCAGCTGCCCTCTCCTTCAAAAATTATTAAAATTGAAGATATTGCCACTCAGGAAGAAATTGAATATGCAATACGCTCACGCCGCATAGAAGGAAAACACGTAATACCGGTTCCGGCCATCGAGGTAAAACGCAATTATCCCCAAATTTTTTACAATGCAGTAAGAGTTCTTTTGAAACACAATAAAACGCCCATAATCAGCGGCAATAATACCAAGGTCTATGAAAAATCTGTTGTCCGGCCTGAATTTTCAAAAAAAGGAAGGATCAGTATTTCTGAGGCGGCTCTCTCACAGATGGTAATGCACTGCGTGAGCGAATTTGACCCCCAAATACGGGTTAAAAAACTTGTGATTAAGACCGATGAAAGAGGTTACCGGCTTATTACAACAATAGATGTTCCCTTTGGAACACAGCTCACAGGGAAAATTCATAATATGCAGAAATACATAATTGATAATATAGAGCAGTTTACCGGCATACTTATAGAAGAAGTAAGCATCATTATTGATAAGATATCTGCTTCTGGGCATTAAGCTTCTTTTTCCCTGCTTTCTTTTTCCTCTTCTTTTCTATACCGGAATTTTTTTTTTGATCTGCAGCTGCGGCGATTTCCGCTGCGTATTCTTTTGATGATTTTTTGGGTATTTTTAAAGTAACTCCCATTTTTTTGAGTGTTGCTTTTATTGCGTATTCCAGTTCACTTCTCTGCGGATTAATAGGAAGAACAAAGTGTCTGCACTGTGTCCATGTTTTAATATACAGTTCTCCCGCAGAGGTACTGCAGTGTACTTCCTGATCCCAGTCTGTCAGTTGTCTGATAAAATCTTGAATGAGATACGATATTTTCTGTCCGAGGCGTGCATCGGGAGAAATAACCAGAAGTGCATCGAGCTCCCGGAGTCTTGTCAAATAATCCTGTTCAAAACCGGGGTTTTCAAACATTAAAGCAGTTGCCGCCGGCTGAAGATACATGTAGATATCAAGTTCAAGGGCAAGTGAGACAATATCGAACGAATGACCGGAATTAATAATTTTAAAAAATTCTTCTGTGAGTCTCGACGGGGAAATTGGCGACAATAAATGCGCATTTTTCCGTATTTTACGTTTTAAAAGGAACGGAAGGGAAAAACCGGTGGAAGCCGCATACTTAACAGCCCGTATCATACGGACAGGATCTTCTGTGAAAATTCTATCAAGGGGAATAACCGGGGTAATAAGATGTTTTTTAATGTCTTTAAAACCGCCGACATAATCAATGATCTGTTCTTTAATCGGATCGTAATATAAGGCATTGAGGGTAAAATCACGGCGGAGGACATCTTCATCCATAGAACCGAAACTGTTCCCTATCGTTCCGTCGCATAAAGAACGGAATGTTGAAACTTCAAATATTTTTGGGCCGAAGAAAATATGAACCAGACGAAATCTTCTTCCGATTATGCGTGAGTTTCTGAAAAACTTTTTTATTTTTGACGGTGTTGCATTGGTGACAATATCGAAATCTTTCGGATTCCTTCCCAGAAGCAAATCACGAACCGCTCCGCCGACAATGTACGCTTCAAAACCGTAATCACGCAGCTGGGTGATTACCCGTAAAGCGTCAGTATCTATTTTCTCTTTGGTAATGGAATGTTCTGTTTTTGTATAAATAACAGCCTTTTTGTGAGGCCTTCCATTTTTATCTGATGAATAACGAATTAGCACTATATCATGATATACGAAACAGTGCTAACCGTCAAGCTTGATTATTAGAACGCTCAGGTATAGTTTTGTATCCATGAAAGAATATCGTTGTGCACCGTATCGCGGTTTATTTCATTTAGACTTTCATGCCTCCCCTTCGGATAGAGGATAATTTTAGAGGTAAATTGTAAATTTTCATATGCATCATACAGCTTTTTTACTCTTGCTCCATAAGAACCGACAGGATCATCTGTTCCTGCAATGAGCAGAATGGTAACATTTTTGGGTATTTTCTTCATGTTTTGCGCCTTATTCATGACGGTAAAAGCCGTTCCCAAATCTCTGTAAAAACCAATAGTACAGGGAAATCCGCACAAATCTGATTGATCGTATTTTTTTAATTCTTCATCATCCCTGGTAAGCCATGAAAAAGAACTCGAAGGTTTTTGAATTCTTTTGTTATAGGAACCGAATGCGGTTTTAGTAAGAAAAAGACTCGGCGTTCTGACCGGTTTAAAAAAAGCCATGACTGAAGCAAGAAATATTGTAAGATTACCGAGGACGCTTGAAAATGATGTGGTACCGGATAAAATCAAGGAATTTATAAGGGATCCGTACTGAGTAACAAAGTATTGTGCAGTAAAAGAGCCGAAGGAATGAGCAAAGAGTATGTACTTGTCGGTTTGATGTGTCTTTTTGGTGTATTCAATTATTTCCCTTAAATCCTCGACAGCACGGAAAAAACCGTTCTTGTCGGCAAGATGGCCTTTCGGGGCGCATTCCTGAATCGACTGCCCGTGACCCCTGTGATCATGGGCATATACGGTGCATCCCTGATCGGCTAAAAATCGGGCAAAACGGTCATAGCGCAAGGCAAATTCAGCCATTCCATGACACACATGCACTATGTATCCGTTTTGTTTTTGCGGAATCCAGCTGTGTAAAGCAATCTTCGCACCGTCAGATACAGGAATTAATTCTGTCTTTTGAGTAATTTCCATACAACACTCCTCATACAAAGGATTTTCTGGTATAGTACAGGTATAATGAATACTGTAATTATAACCGATAAAATGCTTCACGGGGGCATCGCAAGCGGAAAAATTAACGGAAAACGTGTTTTTGTGAACGGCGCTTTACCTAGTGAAGAGATCAGCATTACCATAGAACAGGAAAAAAAAGATTACAGCATCGCTGCAATCGATAAAATTCTTACTCATTCACCATATAGAAGAAACGCACCCTGCCCTTTATACGGTGTATGCGGCGGCTGCAATTTAATGCATGCAGATGATGAATATCAGAAAGTACTGAGAGCTTCAATTCTGAGAGATGCCTTTTCACGTGAAGGGCTTGCTGTAAATCCTGTGTTTAAAGGCGGCAGTCCTCTATCATATAGAAACAGATTCCAGTTTGAATCTTCCGGTTTAAAAAGCGCTAAAAGCAACACGCTTATTACTATCCCTCACTGTCTTGTTGCTTCTGATGAAGTCAATGCCTTTTTGCGGAATGAAAAAATACCCGGGAAGGTAAAGGTTTTCGGGAGCAGCAGTCTTGTTAATACTCCAAAGGGATATGTGTTTGCAGCTGATGAAGAGGAAACAAAACAGACCGTCATGCACAGGGGTAAGAAACTAAAAACAGGCGGAAAAAGAAAAATATACGAAGGTACATCCATTAATAAAGAGAGCGAGGCCGTTCTGTCGCTGAATGATACTGAACTTTCATTTGATGTGAGAGGTTTTTTTCAGTCAAATATTGAAATGCTTAAAGAAACAGCAGGACTGATTGAGAAACTGATACCGAACAATGCCAAGATTCTTGATATGTACGGCGGTGCCGGTACACTTTCAGCCTTATGCGCACGAAATGCTTCTCATGTAACCCTCGTTGAGCATAACAGGGACGCAGTAGTCTTTGCGGAAAAAAATCTGAGATCTATTTCGCACAGTTCATTCGGCTTAAGCGGTATACAATGGATTAAGACGGCTTCCGACAAAAATTTTGATGCAGTCCTCATCGATCCCCCCCGAAGCGGGATGGAAAAAGAAGTATGTCAGTGGCTTTGCACGTCGGACATACCGCTCATTATATCGCTGTCCTGCGATCCTGTAACTCACGCACGGGATTGTGCGCATCTTGTACAAAGCGGCTATGAAATTGAAACACTGTATGCTCTTGACTACTATCCTCAGACAAGCCATGTAGAAAGTTTATCAGTATGTATAAAAAAGTAGCCGCTTTTAAGACGTTTTTAGTCATCCTGATACTTTTCCCAGCTGTATGCGCCTCCGCTTCTGATATTTTGGGCTACCGCAACTGGCAAAATTTTCTTGCAGGCTCTGTTATATCTCCTTTAACGCCATCATCCTTCGGTTTTACTGCTATGACTGACGGAGGATTATTAACAGCATTTTCTGAAAACGGCACTATTTTATGGCAGAAACCCATGGGAACGAAGGAAAAGGGATTTGCTTCATGTTTCACCGGAGACTTTATATATTCAGCAAACGGGAAGAAAATAAGTTTATTTAACCCGAGCGGAAACCGGCTGTGGTCTGTATCTGTAGAAACACAAATCATTGAAAAACCCTGCATCGGTTTTGACGGCCGTGTATATGTTAAAGAAAAATCATACCTGTCATGTTATACCCTGACAGGTATGAGGCGTTTCAGGATAAAAATACCGGAAGGAACAATGAACCTTGCGGTTATGAATGACGGGTCCATTCTCCATATACAAAAAAAGGAAATCGACGGTAAAAGCACCGCGTTAAGAATATCTCCTTTTGGTGAAATTATTGAAGAAATCATTTTTACGGGGAAAATAAGCTGTATTGCACAGAGCAACGATGGTATTCTGCTCGGCTTTACTTCCGGTATAATTGCGCTCTGTACAGTCATACAGAATACTGCCCAGACAAAATGGACCAGTACAGTTGAAAACTCTGAAGTTGTGTATCTTTATGACTGGGATGGAACAGTTGCAGCATTTTTCAAAAACGGACTTGCAGTACGTCTCCTGTACGGGGAAGAAAGGGCATTGTGGAACGGTGCAATATCAGCTGAAAGCACTATTACTGAATGCGTCTGTTCAAAGGAATACCTCATTATTAAGACGGAAGACAGAATTATATCGTTTACAAAAACCGGGGAAATAGAGAAAAATATTGATATAAGCGGTGTTAATGCACTGTATTCAGCAATTACTTCAGGCGGATATTTTATAGTTTGCGACAGCGACTGGTCGATTACCGCATATAGAATAACGGTATTGGAGAGCCTTCCTGTCAAAAAGAAGACGTACCCGATTGAGAATCTTACTGAATCAGGTATCGAGCTGTATGCAAAAGCTCAAAGTATTTTAAATACAACGGACGCCGGGCTTCTTGAAAAGAGCCTTATGGCAAGAACCTCGTATAATCTTGAATCTTTGCGGTCCTATTATATGCTAAACGATGCAGAAAGAAAAAAGCAGGCCGAAATTTTTAATCCTGTAATAATGGATCTGTATATACAAAATGCAGCATCATTTAGAACAGCCTTGTTTACTTCCTACTGGCCCTTCATATTGGATAATGAAAAAGATGAAAGTATTATTAGAGCTGTCCTTAAGGGCATAAACCAGTGCGCGTATGATGAGGAAGGGCTCATACTTTCGAGTATTGAAAACAAACTTATACAGAGTACATCAGCAAATGAAAACATGAATATATCATACTGCGATACCGTTGTGGAAATCTGCCGTTTTATGGGACGCCCCTCTCTTATGAGACGGGGAAAAGATATTTTAGTAATGCTTTTAGGTTCAAGATACAGCAGTCAAACAAGAGAATATGCCCGAAAAAGTCTTGAAAAAATTATAGAATTGGAAATATAGCTAAATCATAATTCCTGTGGTATAATTTTTAAAAAGTCCGGCTTCGTTTGGAGGAATGATGAAAAAAATTGTATTGATTCTAAGTGTTATACTGGGTCTTTCGGGTCTAACAGCTCTAGAAGTAAATAGAGGGGAACTGGAGTCTGCAGGAAATACCGATTCCATCGTTTTTATAAATTATACAGGTCCCCATGCGGTTATTAACACTATAGAACAGATAAAAAACATCGGTTCCTCTCTTTCTCCGGCAGTAACACCGGGTAAACTCGAAGTTCCGGGAAGTTTCGGTAATAAAAACCTGTACTATGTAATTCATGCAGTAGATCCTGCAGTAAAAGACAAACTCGATGCCGATATTTTAATACTCGGAGAAAATGCAAAGGTAGATCATGTTCAGAACTTACGAAGAATACTTTCAGCCTATCTTGTAAAAGCCTATAATTACAGCGAAAAAGATGCGGATACCTTATCAGTGTTTATAACTGTCTATAATGCCGTATACCGGTCAAAAATGGACATCTTTAATGCAAAATATAAAACAGTTGTCACATCAAACCTTACAAAAGAAAAAGCAGGTTTATCACTTAATTATGAAGACTGGCCGGGAAAAACTCAGATAGTAATTCCCCTTTCCGACCTCACAGGCGGCTTAAGCACTGTCGACACCTCTGTAATATCAGACAAGAACGTGACATCATCGATGCAGGAAACAGAGACAAAAGAAATAAGCGCCAGAAAGGACATGGTCGACATTAAAGAAAGAGAAGCGGAAACTGCACAAAATGAAGCACAGGATGCGCAGAAAGCCGCTGTCGAAGCACAGAAGAAAGCCCAGGATGAAGAGGCAAAGAGAAAGACGGAAGCAGATAAACTTGCAAAAGTTCAAGCGGAAGCGGATGCTGCACAGAAAAAGGCAAATGAAAACCCCGCCGACACTGAAGCTCAAAAAGAAGCCCAGGATAAACAGAAGGAGGCTCTCCAGCAGAAAACTGTTGTAGAGAAACAGGAAAATAAGGTAACAGAGGCGAATAAGGAAGCGGAATCATTAAAAGAAACTGCAAAAGTAGAACAGGTTATTGCTGATAAAAAGACAGCGGAAGCTCAGGATGACCGTATTGAAATTGCAAAAGATCAACAAACGCTCTCTGCTAATACAGCCCTTCTTGCCTCTGCGGTAACTACTCATGGGCTGAAATTAATAGATAAAAACAATTTATTGAGCGCACTTGTACTGATCGATGTGAAAACAGGAGCCGTTGTTAAGGAATCCCCGGTTAATGTTATACGGAACCGCCAGGTAATTGTGAGCGGAAAAGGATTCATAGCAGTTGCGGGAAAAACCGGCGGAAATGCGGCGGTGAAGCTTGTCATTCTGGACAGTAAAACCATGGAAATCACCAAAGAAAGCAGCGAAATTGTAAGCGATAAATCGATGCTTGCGTACACTCCGGACTTTGTATTTGTTATTATACAGTCGCAGGGAAAGTGGTATTTGGGCAGGTATACCTATGATATAACTCTTTCTGTAAAGTCTGATATTGCTGTGGATGAAGCAAGCCCCATAGTCATTAGCGACAAAGGAATAAGTGTAACCTCCTCTGACGGTAAAGTAACACTTCTTACGCTGGATACACTGAAAACGGTAAAACAATAACGGCCTTGAGGATTACTTAATGCTGTCAAGCGCTTTTTGATACACTTCAACATAGCGTTTGGCAGATACATCCCAGCCGAACTGTTTTTTCATGCCTCTTGTGCGCATTGCCTTTATATGATCTTTTTTATTGTACCAGGCAAACACTGCCCAGCCTACGGTGTCGTAGATGCTTTGGGGGGTGAGGTGATCAAGAATGAAGCCGGTGCCTTCTCCTGTCTGCTCATTATAATTTTCAACGGTGTCGGCAAGTCCCCCTGTTTTACGGACAATCGGCAATGTTCCGTATAGAAGGGAATACATTTGATTTAAGCCGCAGGGTTCATATCGTGAAGGCATCAGGAAGAAGTCGCTTCCTGCTTCTATGAGGTGACTCAAACTCTCATCATAGCCGACATAGGCTTTAAAATTGGGCAGTGAATTATGAAGGGCTCTAAGTTCATCTTCACACCACTTTTCCCCTGCACCCAGTACAACCATTTGAACTTTCATATCTTTACAGATGCTGAATACGCTGCCGTAGGTGGGTGCGAATAATTCTGCAACCCCTTTTTGATCGGCAAGGCGTGTTACGATTCCAATAACGGGGATATTCGCATCTACAGCCAGTCCCATTCTTTCCTGAAGGGCTTTTTTATTCTCAGATTTTTTTTCTATTGTTTTATAATCATAGTTCACAGGTATATAGGAATCTTTTGACGGATTCCAATACTCTGTGTCAACACCATTTAAGATGCCTTCAAGAACGGAATTGCGGTGACGTAAAATTCCATCCATACGGAAGCCGTATTCGCTCATCTGAATTTCTTTTGCATAGGTCGGCGACACCGTTGTAAGGTAGTCTGAGGAAACAAGACCCGCTTTTAGGAAATTCATGCGGTCCCAGTCTTCAAAACCAGCAGAATAAAAGTGGCTCCAGTCAATTCCCGTTGACGGATAATTGTGCTTTCCGTACACACCCTGATACCCTAAATTATGAATAGTAAGAACACTTGCTGTTTTTGCAAACTGATCACGGCGTTCGTTGTATTTAAGAATAACCGGCGCGAGAGAGGCAGACCAGTCATGCGCATGGATTATATCGGGAAACCAGGAGATTTTTCTGCAAAGCTGAAAAGCTCCCT
The DNA here is from genome assembly GCA_023398165.1 of Spirochaetota bacterium. Lineage (GTDB taxonomy): Bacteria > Spirochaetota > Spirochaetia > Treponematales > Treponemataceae > JAAZLA01. The sequence goes on from JAEWSQ010000014.1 coordinate 17,051, forward strand.
GGCAGAGAATGGAAAAACGCTCGGGGTTGTCGGCAAAATCTGTTTCGAAGGGAGTTCCATAGATTCCGTCGCGGCCGAAACTATGTTCATGATCTATGAAGTAGAAGGAGAGGCCTTCTTTCATGCCGGATACAGGAAGGTTCGTTGTATACACTGCGGTCCATACTTCATGGTATCCGCAGGGAACACCCATGGGGCCTTCGAGTTTTTCAAGGTTATCGCGTGCTATTTTGTAGTAGCGCGGAATAACCACTTTTACGTCGTGTCCTTCTTTATGAAGTGCAATTGCAAGAGCAGTTACGGCATCTGCAAGTCCGCCTGTTTTTGCGTAGGGTACAGCTTCAGCTGATATCATCAAAATCTTCAAATTCTTCTCCTAAAGGGAGTACGCACCTTGTGCGTTAACCCATCCCGTATGTGGCTTATAGATTAGTATCGCCGCTGCGTCGACTCGCGGCTCATGCGACGCGAAGTTTTTCCTCCCCTTATACCCCTCCTATCCTTGCGGCGCTTTAAAAGCTCGCAAGTAAGTATTATTAAAATATTGGAATATATGGTTAGGTAATAACGAAAAACAGGTTTTACCTTGTTATCTGTGGTTAATTGTATAGCCAATTTTATTTCTGTCAACCGGGTATGATTAAAAAAATCCTTATTCCTAATTACCACAGATTAACGCAGATTAACACAGATGGAGAATTTGACTTTTGTACTCTAGAAAGAAGCTTAAAATTAGGAATGAAACTTTACCTCTTTTTTCTCTTTCTTATCTGTGTCGCCGAAGCTCGTATGAGCTTAAGGCGCTGTGTCCATCTGTGGTAATGAATTTTTTCATTTTCCCCAGTCGGACTCAAGGATTTATTGGATTTTTAATTACCACAGATGAACGCAGATTAACACAGATATATAATTAATTATTACATGTAAATTTATTCTGTCAATTGACTAAAAGGAGGTATATAACATCTATAAATATCTTTAGAGGTGATTTTGATGATTAAAACAGAAGAGAATGATATTAATATGATAACCGAGTTAATAATTTCATGCGGCTATACTGTGTCGAATAATTTGGGAGCAGGTTTTTTAGAAAAAGTATACGAAAATGCCATGGTACTTGAATTATGTAAAAAAGGTCTCTCTGTTGAATCTCAGAAAACTATAGCCGTTTATTATAGTAATCAGATTGTTGGAGAATACTATGCAGGTATTCTTGTTGAAAGGTCTGTTATAATTGAGCTCAAGGTGGTTAAGTGTATTGATTCTACGCATATTGCTCAAACTATAAATTATTTAAAAGCTTGTAACTTACATTGCGGTCTCATTTTGAATTTTAAAAATCCAAAACTTGAGATTAAAAGAGTTGTTTTGTAAAAAATTACCACAGATGAACTCAAAGACTCATTGTATTTTTCATTAACACAGATAGGAGAATTTGACTTTTGTACTCTAGAAAGTAGCTTACAATAGCAATGAATTATACCTATTTATTCTTGTCTTGCTTATCTGTGTTGCCGAAGGCACCGTGTTTATCTGTGGTAATTACTTTTTCTTTATTTGCCCCAGTCGCCCATGGCTTCTTTAAAAGCAGCTGCGGAGTTAAGAATAGTTGCTTCCGGTACACAGTACGCTATGCGGAAGTAGCCGGGGCAGCCGAAACCGGTTCCGGGGGCGCATAAAATGAGGTGTTTTTTTAAGTGATCGCAAAAAGCAAAGTCGTCGCGGTTTCCGTCTTTATCTGAAGGTACTTTGCAGAATAAATAAAAAGCTCCTTCAGGGACTGCGAATTCAATACCTGCATCTCCCACAGCCTTTGAGATCTGCTCGCATCGTTTTTCATATGATGAATAGTCGGCTTTTGCATTCCATGATAATTCTACAACACGCTGAAAAAATGCCGGTGCATTGACGAAGCCCAGGCACCTGGTTGCAAAAACACAGGCTGAAACAAGTTCAGAAGCATCCGGGGCTGCAGGATTTACTGCAATATACCCTATTCTTTCTCCGGGCAGGCTTAGGTTTTTTGCAAAAGAAGAAACGATAATTGCGCAATCATAGTGAGGAAAAACAGGAGCAACAGTACGTCCCTTATAGGTTATTGCGCGGTACGGCTCATCGCAGATAAGGTAGGGCATACGGCCGCATTGTTTTCCGTGTTCAGTCAATACTTTTGAGACAGATATAATATCAGCTTCACTATAAATCTTTCCTGATGGGTTATTAGGGGAATTAATGAGAAGCGCTGCCGTTTTTGGTGTTAAGGAAGCTTTAATTTGCTCAATGTCGAGTGAAAAATCGGGTTTTGAAGGGACAGGCCGTAAGACACCCTGATGATTTTGAACGTAATTGCGGTATTCAGCAAAAAAAGGAGATGGAACGAGAACTTCATCAGATGGTGAAAGAATAGCTTTAAACACTGATGTTAAGGCTCCTGCTGCTCCCACAGACATTATTACGTGGGTTTCATTGAGTGCTGAGTTACCTGTTAATCCCTGTTCGCTGTTTACTTTATCTGCCATAGCCTTCCGCGTTTGAGGATACCCTGCGTTCGGCATGTAGGCATGCATTCCTTTTTGTGCGAGTACTGCCTGCTCTTTTATGGTCTGCAAAACCTCTGCAGGAGGCTCAAGATCCGGATTTCCGAGGCTGAAATCGAAAACTTTGTCGGCTCCGTGGAGTGCTTTAAGTTTCGCCCCTTCTTCGAACATCTTTCTAATGACCGAAGATCCTTTACTGTTCATTATTTCTCTTATGTGCGGTGCAATAGGCATGGTTTTTTCCTTTGATTGTTGATATTTTATGTATATTAACATGGTTTGGAAAGAATTACCACAGAGTTTTTTTGTTTAGAATTACCGCAGATAAGAGAATTTTATTCTAGAAATGTACATGCATATTAGTATTTCCTTATCTTGTTTTACGGCGGTCATTGTGAGTTAGGATAAAGAGGAACCACAGATACACACTAATTATTGGGTAGAGCTAAAGAAGCGTTAGGATAAGGAAGAAGAAAGAGAAAATAACCACAGATGAACACAGTTACTAAGATCTTCGATCTTAGTAAACACAGATAACTTTTATATTACTGAACAGAAATGGTATTTTGGTATCTGCGGCATCTTAAAGCTCAAAGTGCTTAATAATCTGCGGATGTAAGAGAAAGGTATGTTAAGCTTTTTGTATTTCCTGCTCTGTAAGGCCTGTAATATTGGAGATTTGCTCTATTGCGAAACCTTGAGATTTCATTATTGCTGCTATTTCCACGTTTCTCTTTTTTATACCTTGCTGCTCTGCAGAAGCCAGACCGGCATAGTAATCGGTAAGGATTTTTTCACGTTCAAAGACTGCCGCTCTTTCATAGTCATTTTGAGTCACTTCATATAATAGTTTTTCTGCCATGTTAATACCCTCATCTGTTTCGATAAGTGCTTCCAGTATCTTTTTGCGCTCTTTTTGAATTGCGCTGGTAAAAAACAGTCCCCAGCGTTGTACTGGATCCATTTCTTTAGTAATTGTAACTGGTTCTTCAAGTTTTGACAACTCAAGGGTAAAGATATTAAGTTTATTACTGAACATAGTACCGTCTTCAAAACGATACTGAATAAGAGATAGATACTTGTTATATTTATCAAATATTGTCTGATTACTAATAAGGATGACATAGACTGGCTTTAGATTTTCATATGGCAAACCCTTTGATGCTTGCCCTGTATACAGTTGTGAGCAATAGTAACACAATCGGTCTTCCATGCTGTCTGTGGTATTACACATCTGCATTTCTAAATTTACCTGAGTACCGTCATCAAGAATACATAAAATATCGAGTCTTGTTGCTTTATTGCGAATATCTTCGATGGTGAGTTCAGGATTCAGAACTGTTGAACTTTCTACTTTTCTGCCAATAAACGCAGAAATGATAGAGTTTCTTGCAATTGATGATTTTTTAGTTGATTTACTAAAAATTGTTTTAAAAACAACATCCCTTCGGGGGTCCAAAAGAGGTATTTGATGCATGGTTACTCCTTATACCTTAGTTATTAGTAATGACCATGCAGTTTTTAACGGTTGGTGAGAAAAAAACACAGGTCGCCGGTAAGATGACCCTGCATTCTTACCTTCTCGAGTATTTTGCTTTGCAAAAACTCGCCAGTTGACATAACCAGCTCCGGTGCCATACGCCCCTTCGGGTCGTTAATGCAAGGAAGTTATTAAACTGGATTTTTCTCGTTCATAATATTCACTGCGAAAAATCTGATTATCCTTGGCAATCATAAAAGGTTAGAGATAAAGAAGTATAAGATAAGGAAGCATAAAGAGAACACTAACCGCAGAAATACGAATATACAGTTTTATATACTTAGGTATATCTGCAGACACCGTTATCTGTGTTTTTCTGTGGTTCCTCTACTCTTTCTGATAAACAGTACAGTAAACCAGGGTTGGAATAAGAAAGAGCATATAGAACCCTTGAATATGCTTATTGATATTCCTCATCTTGATCGACTGAGGGCATTGTGAGTTAAGAAAAGAAGAACCACAAATAATAAAGAAACATAGGAAATGTCAATAAGAAAGGTTTTATTTAAGCTTGTTGTATTTCCTGCTCTGTAAGGTCTGAAATATTGAATATTTGTTCTGCTGTAAAATCGATTTCGGGCATGGGATTGTTTAGGGGGAGTTTCTTATTCGGCATAATGGGAAGTAGACTTTAATAATTTTTACAGTTTTATGTAACTTTGAGCTTGTTATTTTATTTATTTCCTGTTATTATGTTCAATAATTGAACGATAAATATCACGGCTCTACCCTAGCCTGTTCCGGCGGCAGGGACGGAAAACCTGATTGTCAGATTTCTCAATGATGAAAGACAGTTTGATAGGTCTTTAAAATATGTTTTATTAAGATATATTTAAGTAAACAAATAATAATTTTGTATATTTTTTATGAGTGTGATAAGATAATAAGTATGGCAAATCCAGTAAAAATACAGGCACATGTTGAACAAATTACAGCCTTTGGCAAAGGTACCTACGCGGTTGATTTTAGACCTAAGGGAAGAATTCCCCGTTATAAACCTGGTCAGTTTCTTCATCTCACCGTTGATGATTTTGATCCGACTGGAGGATTTTGGCCGGAATCAAGGGTTTTTTCTATTTGTTCTTCATATAATCAAGATTTAATAAGCATTATTTATAGTGTTAAAGGTAAATACACTAAAAAGATGGAAGAAATGCTTAAGGCAAACTCCAAAGTCTGGATAAAACTTCCTTATGGAGAATTCGTAATTGAAAACAATAATTCTAATAGTATTGTTTTAGTTGCAGGCGGTACAGGAGTTTCACCTTTTCTTCCCTACTTAGAAAATTTAATGCATGAAGAAAATCAGAGGCAGCCTATTCATCTTTTTTATGGTATTCGAAATATAGAAGCTTTTATTGGCAGAGATTTACTGCTTCAATGCAGAAAAACACTAAAAAATTTCAATGTATCAGTTTCAATAGAAAATAATACTTCAGTGACATCTGAAATACCGTTTGAAACAGGAAGATTAGATATTGATGAAATTAGAAAGAAAACAGCGGGTTTACTAAATCCTGTATATTATTTATCAGGTCCTCCTGCAATGATTAAAGCATTTAGGAGCAAACTTTTTGAGATGGGTGTGGATAAAGATAACGTAAAAATTGATGAATGGGAGTAATGTAGTATGGGTAAAAGCGAAACTGAATTAAGAGAACAAATAGCTGGACTAGTAACTGAGTATTATAATACAAAATTTGGCAATACTGTTTTTGTTTCCGGAAAAACTCCTGTTCATTATGCAGGAAGAGTTTTTAATGAAGAAGAATTAAAATACGCGGTTGATGCATCCTTGGATTTCTGGCTTACAAGCGGACGTTACTCTCAGGAATTTGAAGAATTATTTTGTGAATTTACCAATACAGAATATTCCTTTTTAGTAAACTCAGGATCCTCTGCAAATCTCTTGGCCTTTGCCTCTTTGTGTTCTCCTCTTTTAGGTGATAAAAAACTTAATAAAGGTGATGAAGTCATTTCCGTAGCAGCAGGGTTTCCTACCACGGTAAATCCAATTATTCAATATGGATTGGTACCTGTATTTGTAGATGTTGATATTGGAACGTATAATATTAATATTGATCAGTTAAAAAAAGCCATTAGTCCAAAAACCAGGGCAATTTTTCTAGCTCATACTCTTGGGAATCCCTATAATTTGAAGGAAGTACTTGAGACAGCAAAAAAACATAACTTATGGCTGATAGAAGATTGCTGTGATGCATTAGGCTCAACGTACAATGGTAAACATGTGGGTACTTTCGGTCATATAGCAACCTGTTCATTCTATCCAGCTCACCATATTACCATGGGAGAGGGCGGCTGCGTTTTTACCAATGATGATATTCTTGCACGTGCGGTCAGATCCTTACGTGATTGGGGACGGGACTGTTACTGCTTAGGCGGAGAAAACAATACATGCGGTAAAAGATTCAGCGGACAATATGGAAACCTGCCGAAGGGGTATGATCATAAATATGTATATTCTCATATTGGATATAATTTAAAAGTAACCGATATTCAAGCAGCTATAGGGGTGGCTCAATTAAAGAAGCTTCCGGAGTTTATAAAAAGAAGAAAAGAAAACTTTAAACTATGGAAAGATGGTTTCAAAAAATGGAATGATCTATTTATTCTACCGGAAGCAAGTGAAGGTTCTGACCCTTCATGGTTTGCTTTCCCGGTAACCGTGAAAGATACTGCTGGATTTTCTAGAACAGAGTTGACTGATTATTTAAGCAATAATCTTGTTGAAACTAGGAATCTTTTTGGAGGAAATTTATTGAGGCAGCCTGCTTATTTAAATATTGAACACCGTGTTGCTCCAGGCGGACTAGGTAATACAGATTTAATAATGAATAATACATTCTTTCTCGGAACGTATCCGGGATTAACCAAGGATAAAATTGATTATACATTGAGTGTTATTGGATCTTATATAAATTCAAAAAAGAACTAAGTTTATTTGAATCAAAAAAAATTATATGCTTACCTTATAAGAAATACTTTTTGAAGTAAACATGAATCCTTTAGGAATAGTATGTTTAAAATTATCGACTTTTTATGTGTTCTAAAGATTAATGTTAAGAAACAAAAATGAAAGTAACAGATTTTATTGTTGATTTATTAAAATATCATGGGATTACTCATATTTTTGGTTATCAGGGTGGAATGATAACCCATTTAGTAGATTCAATTAGTAAAAGTTCCATCCAATACATTCAATGTTACCATGAACAAACAGCCGCATTCGCAGCCGAAGGGTATGCCAGGGAAAGTGGTAAATTCGGAGTGGCGATATCAACAAGCGGGCCTGGTGCAACTAACTTAATAACTGGTATTGCAAATGCATATTTTGATTCGATTCCTGTACTATACATAACAGGACAAGTTAATACATATGAATATAAATACAGTTTAAAACTAAAGCAAAAAGGTTTTCAGGAAACAGATATTGTTAGTATAGTTAAACCAATTACAAAATATGTAAAGTTAGTTGATAAAATTGAAAATGTACAATATGAAATTGAAAAAGCTATTTATATTGCAATGGAGGGAAGAAAAGGTCCTGTAGTTATAGATTTACCAATGGATATACAACGAAGTGATTATTCATTTACATCCCTTAATAAAAATAATTTTTCAAGTCTGTTCTCCATAAAGAAAGATGAAAAGAACTGCATCATTGAAAAATTATCACTTTTTTCAATGGCAAAGAGGCCTTTAGTATTGTGCGGTAACGGTGTTGCATCATCAAAAACCGCTTTTGAAGTACAACAATTCATTGATAAGAATAAGTTGCCATTTGTTGTATCATTAATGGGTAAAGGTGTTTTAGATGAAACTGGTGAAAATTTTGTAGGAATGATAGGCAGTTATGGTAATCGATGTGCAAATATTATTTTATCAAAATCAGATAAGGTTCTTGTATTAGGTTCAAGATTGGATTTACGCCAAACAGGAGATATCACCTCAGAAAACATTAATAAGATACATTTTATACATGTTGATATTGATGAATTTGAATTATGTGATAATCCCATCAAAAATAGGACTACGATACACTCTTCTTTAACGGAAATAATGCCATATTTAAATAACATTTCTTTAACCATATCTGATAATTGGAATTCTTTTATACATGATATGAGAGTTGAATTTTCTCAAAAGAGAGACGTTGATTTATATGCAAATGAAAAAAAACCATATCTTTTTTTAGAGAAATTACATTCTCAAATTTCGAAGAATGTAACATATACTGCGGATGTAGGTCAAAATCAGATGTGGGCAGCGCAGACTTTAGTTTTAAATAAGAATCAGCGTTTTTATACATGCGGCGGGCTTGCTCCCATGGGGTATTCATTGTCTGCCGCTATTGGTGCTTCTTTTGCAAATAGGAATAAAAAGATCATTTGCTTAACAGGAGACGGAGGTTTTCAAATTGCATTGCAATCCTTACTGCTAATCAGTCAGTATAAATTAAATATCGTTATTATTATTTTTAATAATTTTTCACTAGGAATGATTACTCAATTTCAGTCATTATATTTTAATTCAAATATGGCAGGTACAACAAAAGAAGGCGGTTATTCTACCCCAAAAATTTCTTTTATTGCCAAAGCTATGTCCTTAAAATACAAAAAGCTTCAAAAAAATGAAGTTAATTTTAATTTTCTTAAAAATGATGAACCTATAATAATTGAGTTAATACTAAATGAAGGAACAAACGTTGTTCCCAAACTTGAATATAATAAAGCTCTGTATGATATGATGCCTTATATGAATGAAAATGATATTAAAAGAATTAAAGAATTTTAAAAAAGTTACCAAAATCACTTAATTAATTTTGTGATGTATTAAAATATACTATGCAGGTTTGATCACATTATTCTTTTATGAAAAATATTATAAAGAAATCTAGAAGTATTATTGTTCAGTTTTTAAAATTTGGTATTGTTGGATTCTCAAATACTATTATATCATACTTAATATATTCTTTTTTAGTTTTTTTAAATGTAAACTATTTAATTGCTAGTATAATAAGCTTTGTAGTAAGTGTTTTAAATTCTTTTTACTGGAATAATAAATTTGTTTTCAAAAAAAATAATGAGGAGAATCGTAGTATTTTTTCTACGTTAATAAAAACTTTCACTGCATATTCTATAACAGGTTTATTCCTTAATAATATATTATTAGTGATATTAATAGAAAAGCTGATTATAAACAAATATTTGGCTCCTTTATTAGTACTTATAGTAACAATTCCATTGAACTTCATATTAAATAAGTATTGGGCTTTTAATTCTTATAAAAGGTTGGAAAATGAAAAAGATTAGTATCTTAATACCCTGCTACAATGAAGAAGAGAATGTTGTACAGATGAGTAATGAAGTTGTTAAAATTTTGGACGAAAAATTATCTGATTATGATTATGAATTAGTTTTTATAGATAATAATTCTTCTGATAGTACTAGACAATTATTACGTCAGATTTGTGCTTCAAATGTTAGAATAAAAGCTATTTTTAATGCTAAAAATTTTGGCCAATTTAATTCTCCCTATTATGGAATATGCCAAACAACCGGAGATTGCACCATTGTTATCTGTTGTGATTTTCAGGATCCTCTCGAAATGATACCTGTATTTGTCAGTGAATGGGAAAAGGGATATAAGATTGTTACAGGAATTAAATCATCAAGTAAAGAAAATAGGCTGGTAAGATTATTTAGAACAATGTATTATAGGATGATAAAAAAAATGTCAAATATAGAACAAATAGAGCATTTTACCGGTTTTGGATTATACGATAAATCCTTTGTTAAAGTTCTACGTGAATTAAAAGACCCTACTCCTTTTTTACGAGGAATTGTTGCAGAATTAGGATTTAAACGCAAAGATATTGAATATGAGCAACAAAAACGCCGGGCAGGTAAAACTCATAATAATTTCTATACACTGTATGATGCTGCTATGCTGAGCTTTACATCATATACTAAATCTGGTTTAAGAGTAGCAACGTTTATTGGTTTTATAATGTCCTTTGTATCGTTACTAATTGCCGTTGTTTATTTTATTATGAAAATACTATATTGGGATACTTTTGTAGCAGGAATGGCTCCTATTTTGATCGGTGTTTTTTTAATGGGTTCTTTACAATTATTTTTTATTGGTTTTATTGGTGAATACGTTATGAATATGAATACAAGAATTATGAATAGACCTTTAGTAATAGAGGAAGAGAGGATTAATTTTGAATAATAGTTTTTTAGTTAATATTCATAATTGCATTTCACGCAAATCATACAAAAATAATAATTTAGTTCTCATTTTCATAATATATTTAATATCAAATATATTTTTTTTATTAAATGATTTTTTATTTTGGGATGATTGGGTTTGGACAGGTAATAAGTTCAAGGAATACTTCCAATATAGCAGAATGCTCGGTAACCTAAATATTAGAGGTATCTTTTTTTCCATTATTTACATAATGCCTCCAAATGTTTCCCGCTTGATTATTTTACTTGTTTTTTACCTAACTGTAATTTTTTTATATAAAATACTGGAAAAATCAAAAATAGAAAATAAATATGTTTTTTCCAGCTCATTGATTTTCTCTCTTTTGCCTATTGTAATAATAAAATATTCTTTAAGTATATCATTATATTTTTTATCATTACTAGAATTTGTAATTGCTTCTTATTTGTTTATTTGCCAAAAAAAGAATAAAGCATTTCTTTTTCTATCACTAATTTTGTTCTTTTTATCATTTCAGATGAGTTCTTTATTATTCTTTTATGCAGTTATATTTATTTATTCATTTTATATAGAGAATAATACAAACAAGTTATCATTGATGAGTATTTTCGTATTTTTTAAAAAAAATTTACTACATACAATTATTCCTTTCCTTTTTTTTGCTATCAAAATACTTTTTTATAATCCTCTTGGAATTTATGGAACACAAGGGTATAATTCAATTAGTTTAGCTAATGTCAAAATTATTCCTAAAAGTATTATACGTTCTGCTCTTGATTTATTTTCATTTCTTTTTAGTTTAAATGGCTCATGGCTTTTCCTGTTTATTTTTATATCTGTTTTTTTTATTGTAACTATCTTTTCAATGATTAATAGTAAAAAAAATAATCACTTATTAGTAATATTATTTTGCTTCGTAATGTTGTTTTTTGCTCTTGTACCTTATGCTTTGGTTGGTAAGATTGGTGATACAAAAACAATCATAGAAAGCAGGCATTATTTTCTAACACTTTTCCCAATTACTTTTTTAATTGTAGTTATGGGAGATTATGTTTTTTCAAAAAAGAAAGAAATATTTATTCTCTTTATTATCATGTTAATCTATAAAAACTTAGATATAGGATATAAATTCTATCAAGATAAATTAATTGGCCAATCTTTTATAGAAAATATAAAAGGTGATACTTATATAGAAAAAAATGAAGTTTTTGTTTTATCAATAGACGAAGTTGATAAAGGTTATTTTACTAATCAAATTAATGATTATATATTATTTGGATATTTTTGGAAGGCTTTTGGAACTGAAAATCATATTGGATACAATACTAACATATCTGATGAAAGTAATATGATCCTATATTATGATAACAAAAATGAATTACCATATAAAATTAAAAATGTAACCAGTATTGATCCAACATACGTATTACATCTTCATGTAAATGAAGAAAAATTAACATTTGCAAATAGTATTAAAATTATGTTTTATACTCTCATAAACAAAGAAAAGTATATTACCAGTTTAAAAGAAATTACATCCATAAAAACAAGCACTATCAATTATTCGGATTAAATTTATTTTTTCTCAGAGGAGCTAAGTATGAAAGTTGTATTACTCGCAGGTGGACTTGGAACACGAATTTCTGAAGAAACCGATGTTAAACCGAAACCGATGGTTGAAATAGGCGGAATGCCCATACTCTGGCATATTATGAAATTATACTCTCATTATGGATTTAATGACTTTGTAATATGTGCAGGGTACAAAGCGTACTGCATTAAGGATTTTTTTTACCACTACTTTATGCATTCGGCAGATATGACTTTTGATATGATAACTAATGAAGTCAAGTATCACAACTCACATGCAGAGCCGTGGAAAGTAACGGTAGTAGATACTGGTATGAACTCTATGACAGGAGGACGAATTAAAAGAATTCAGCCGTACATAGGGAACGAGCCGTTTATGCTGACATATGGCGACGGTGTATCCAATATTCCGATTGATGAGCTGGTTGAACATCACAAAAAAAGCGGAAAGCTTGCAACACTTACTGCTGTACAGCCTTCGGGGAAATTTGGTGCGCTTGATATAACAAGTTCAAATGAGATTACTTCATTTAAGGAAAAACCGCAGGGCGATGGTGCCTGGATCAACGGCGGTTATTTTATTTGTCAGCCCGAGGTTTTTTCATATATAACTGAAGGCGACAGCACAATATGGGAAAGAAAGCCGCTGGAAAAACTTGCAAAAGACGGACAGCTTAATGCATATAAATTTGACGGATTTTGGAAACCGATGGATACCCTTCGCGATAAGATTGAACTCAATGATATGTGGGCTGCAAATAAGGCGCCATGGAAGGTATGGCAATGAATTCTCTTTCATTCTATAAAGGTAAAAAAGTTTTCGTAACAGGGCACTCAGGTTTTAAAGGTACTTGGTTAACAAGAATCCTGCTTCTAACAGGTGCTGAGGTGACAGGATATTCTTTAGAAAGTCCTACAAGTCCTTCCCTCTTTTCATTAACAGATACTGAAAAAAGTATACACTCAATTACTGCTGATATTAGGAATAGAGAGGTTTTATATAAGGCTCTTGAAGAATCGAAAGCTGATATTGTCTTTCATATGGCGGCTCAGCCTTTAGTACGGTTATCGTATAAAGAACCGGTTGAGACCTATGAAACAAATGTCATGGGAACAGTAAATATTCTTGAAGCTGTTAGAAAGACCGGTTGTGTTAGATCATTTATTAATATTACCACCGATAAAGTATATGAAAATAAAGAATGGTTATGGGGTTACCGGGAGAATGAAAACTTATGCGGTTTTGATCCGTATTCAAACAGTAAGTCATGCAGCGAGCTGGTAACATACAGCTATAAGAATTCTTTTTTTGCTGCTGCTGATTCTCCTTCTATATCAACTGCACGAAGCGGGAATGTTATAGGAGGCGGAGACTTCGCACTGGATAGAATTATACCGGACTGTATTAGGGCTGTAGAAAAAAGGGAACAGATTGTACTGAGAAATCCGCATTCAACAAGACCATATCAGCATGTACTTGAATGCCTTTCTGGATACCTACTTCTTGCCCAGAAACAATATAATAACAGCTCATTGTCAGGTTCCTATAATTTCGGCCCTGATGATGAAAGCTGTGTTACTACCGGAGAGCTTACCGAACTTTTCTGTAAAACATGGGGAGACGGCGCATCATGGAAAGTTCAAGGAGATGGCGGCCCTCATGAGGCAAACTTTCTGAAACTTGACTGCACAAAAGCAAAACAGGTTCTCGGATGGAAACCTCATTGGACAATACAAAAAGCAATTGAAAAAATTGTTGAATGGGAAAAAGCAGCTATAAGCGGACAGAGTGCTGATAAAATAACGGATAAGCAAATTAATGAATATTTTGGAGAACAGCATGTTTGAAAGCATGACAAAAGAAGAAGCAGAAAAAGAAATACTCAATTCAGTAAAAGAATTTTACTCAAAGTTTATGGAAAAACCGGAATATAAAGACGGAGACAGAATTTCATATGCAAGCCGCGTATTTGATGAAAATGAGATGGTAAATCTTGTAGACAGTTCATTAGAGTTCTGGCTCACAAGCGGGCGTTATACCGATCAGTTTGAAAAACAGCTCGGAGAGTATCTTAAGGTTCCATACTGCTCTCTTGTAAACTCTGGATCTTCTGCAAACCTGCTGGCATTTATGGCTCTCACCTCGCCTCTATTAAAAGAGAGAGCAATTCAAAGGGGTGATGAAGTTATAACAGTAGCCTGCGGATTTCCGACAACAGTAACTCCCATTATTCAGTATGGTGCAGTACCTGTATTCATCGATGTTACAATTCCTCAGTATAATATTGATGTTTCAATGCTTGAAAAAGCGCTATCTATAAAGACAAAAGCGGTAATGGTCGCTCACACTCTCGGGAATCCTTTTGATTTAAAGACAGTAAAAGAATTCTGTGTAAAGCATAATTTGTGGCTTGTAGAAGATAACTGCGATGCTCTTGGTTCAAAATATACTCTTGACGGTAAGGAATACTTTACCGGTACAATCGGAGATATTGGAACATCGAGTTTTTATCCCCCTCATCACATGACCATGGGAGAAGGAGGTGCTGTCTATACATCGAATTCCATGCTTCATAAGATTATAAGATCGATGAGGGACTGGGGGCGCGACTGTGTTTGTCCCTCCGGCAAAGATAATATCTGCGGACACCGGTTCAGCAGAAAATTCGGTGAACTGCCATTGGGCTACGATCACAAATATGTATACAGCCATTTCGGGTATAATTTGAAATCCACCGATATGCAGGCTGCTGTCGGCTGTGCTCAGCTTGAAAAGTTCCCGTCTTTTGTTGAGAAACGAAAAGAAAATTGGAATTATTTATACAGCGGATTGAAAGATCAGGAATCTAAGTTAATTCTCCCCTTGCCTGTTCCAAATGGAGATCCCAGCTGGTTCGGTTTTATGATCACCTGTAAAGATGGTATTGTCCGCAATAGTCTTGTAAAAGAGATTGAGGAAAAAAACATACAAACGAGGGCATTGTTCGCAGGCAACTTAATTAAACATCCCTGTTTTGATGAAATGAGAAAAACAGGTACTGGCTATAGAGTTGTCGGAGGTCTGAAAAATACAGATACAATAATGAATAATTCATTTTGGATCGGTGTTTATCCGGGTATGACACAAGCCATGCTGGATAAAATGATTATAACTATAAAAAATGCAAGTTATTAATGTTAGGAGTATATGATGTTTAATATTAATAAATTTATATCGCAATATGTTATTGAACGGGATGAGAGTCTATTTAAAAACGATATTGATAATAATTTTGATAAACTGCAAAAGAAAATTAAGGGAAAATCACTTCTTGTAATAGGAGGGGCTGGTTCAATCGGAAGTTCCTTTATAAAGGCTTGCTTACCATTTGAACCCTCTTCTCTTGTTGTTGTTGATGTTAATGAAAACGGTTTAGCAGAATTATCAAGAGATATTAGAAGTACAAAAAATTTATATGTACCGAATGATTATATACCGTATCCAATTAATTATTCTTCAAGTACTTTTGAAAAGCTTTTTCGATCAAGAGATGGATTTGACATTGTTGCAAATTTTTCAGCACATAAGCATGTAAGAAGCGAGAAAGATATTTATTCAATTGAGGCGTTATTACAAAATAATGTTATTAATGCAAAAAAACTGTTGGATTTACTTGTTTCGTTTCCGCCGGAAACTTATTTTTGTGTCTCAACAGATAAAGCTGCAAATCCTGTAAATATTATGGGCGCAAGTAAAAGAATAATGGAAGATGTTATATTTGCATATTCAGATAGTTTTCCTATTAAAACAGCCCGTTTCGCAAATGTTGCATTTTCTAATGGTTCCCTTCCTGCAGGTTTCTTGGACCGTATATCAAAATTACAGCCAATAAGTGCTCCGAGCGATGTTAGAAGATATTTTGTATCTCCTCAAGAAAGTGGAGAAATATGTATGTTGTCATGTATGTTAGGTAATACCCGCGATATTTTCTTTCCAAAACTCGATGAGTCTAAGATGAAAACTTTTTCTGATATTTCAAATAATCTTCTTAGAGAACTTGGTTTTACTCCATTATTATGTAAATCCGATAAAGAAGCACTCTTAAAGGCTGATGATCTTAAGAATGGTTCACATAATTACCCTGTATATTATTCCTTGTCTGATACTACAGGGGAAAAACAGTTTGAAGAATTCTACACTTCTGACGAAAGTGTGTGCATGAATAAATTTAAATCACTAGGTATTGTTTCAAAAACTGAGAAGAAAGATATAAAGGATATTGAACTATTTATTGATAAGCTGGTAAAAGAGTTTTCTTCTGATACTACTTCAAAGGATCAAGTTGTTAATATACTAAAAAGTTTCCTTCCTAATTTTGTTCATGAAGAGATGGGCAAATCGCTAGATGCAAAAATGTAATAAGAAGGTATATCATGAATTATGGAGAAGTTGTAAATTTTGTTAAATCTTTATATCCTGAATATAAAGAGACCGTACCATTACATGCCCCTGTTTTTTTCGGAAATGAAAAAAAATATATTAACGACTGTATAGATACAACATTTGTATCCAGTGTAGGAAAATATGTAGATAAATTTGAAGAACTTATAAAGGATTATACAAAGGCTGAATATGCTGTTGTATGTGTTAATGGAACTAATGCTCTTTTTTTAGGATTAAAAATTGCAGGTGTTGAACCTGGTGATGAAGTGATTACACAACCATTAACTTTTATAGCTACTGCGAATGCAATTTCATATTGTAATGCAAATCCGATTTTTATTGATGTTGATGAAGAAACGATGGGACTTTCTCCAAAAGCATTAAAAGTTTGGCTCGAAGAAAATGCAATAATAAAAACAGGAAGATGTTATAATAAAAATACACAAAAAAGAATAAGTGCATGCGTACCTATGCATACATTTGGTCATCCGGTAAAAATTGATGAAATTCAGCAAATCTGCATGGAATGGAGTATTGAATTAGTAGAAGATGCAGCAGAAAGTTTAGGCAGCTTTTATAAAAATAAACATACTGGCCTTTATGGTAAAATTTCTATTTTAAGCTTTAATGGAAATAAAACCATAACAACAGGCGGCGGCGGAATGCTGTTGTTTAATAGTATTGAAACAGGTAAATATGCAAAACATATAACTACTCAGGCTAAAATCCCTCATAGGTGGGAATTTAAGCATGATGAAATAGGATATAATTATAGAATGCCGAATATTAATGCTGCTTTGGGCTGTGCACAAATGGAAAATATTGATAAAATGCTTAGTGGAAAAAGAAAAATTGCTAATGCATATAAGAATTTTTTTGGTAACTCAGAAATTCAATTTTTTGATGAACCTGAGAATTGTAAATCCAATTTCTGGTTAAATGCTGTATTATTACCAAATAAAAAGGCTCAAATTGATTTTTTACAGTATACAAATGATAATAATATTCAAACTAGACCTATTTGGGAATTGATGAACAAGTTACTAATGTTTAAAAATTGTCAAACAGGATCATTAATAAATGCAGAAATGTTTGCCGATCGTGTAGTTAATATTCCAAGTTCCTGCCCTCAAAAAATATGAAAAAGATTTGTATAATAACAGCTGCACGATCTGAATATGGATATTTAAAGTGGCTAATGTTAAATATATTGAAAAATAGTAAGTTGGAGTTATCGACAATAATAACAGGCGGACATTTAAATATTGATCAAGGATATACAATAGATAAAATAATTGAAGATAATATTCCTGTAAGTGAAATTGTAGATAGCAAAATTGATAATACCAATGAATATACTATATGTGAATCATTGGCAAGAATGCAGAGCGGCTTAACAAAAGCTTTGTATAGACTTAAGCCAGAATGTGTTGTTGTAGTTGGTGACAGATATGAGTTACTTTCAATTTGCTCAACAGTTTTTTTATTAGGAATTCCTATTGCGCATATAGCAGGAGGTGATGTCACTGAAGGTGCTATTGATGATGCTATTAGGAATGCAGTAACAATGTTATCAAAGTATCACTTCCCTATTTCATCTGAATCAGCAAAAAATATTGCCAGGATGCGAAATTCTGGTGAGAACATTTTTACAGTTGGCAGCACATCACTGGATTTTTTTAATAAAGAACAATTACTCTCACGTAAACAGCTTTCACAAAAACTTGATCTAGAAGAGAATAAACAATGGTGTTTATGTACTTTTCATTCTGAAACAAAAAAAAGTATACAAGAAAATTTGGAAACAGTAAGTGCTATTGTTTCGGTTTTATTAGACTTATCAGATTTTCAAATTATATTTACAAAAGCTAATACAGATCTTGGCGGTAAAGAAATAAATGAATATTTAGAGTTAACATCACAGAAGTATACTGATAAATGCAAATTATTTTCATCTTTAGGACAATTAAATTATTTCAGTACTATGAAACAGGTAAAGTTAGTAATAGGAAATTCAAGCAGCGGTATATTAGAAAGTCCTTTTTTAGCAATACCAACGGTTAATATAGGTGATAGACAAAAAGGAAGATACCAATGTGATAATATTGTGCAGTCCGATTGTGACTATAATTCAATATTAAACTCAGTTCAAAAAGCAATAACAATGAAAATCAGCACAAATAATCTTCATTATTGGGGAAACGGTGATGCATCTGATAAAATTATGAGTATTCTTGAAAAACTATGAAAAAACTGTACATATTAGGATCTTCAGGACACGCAAAAGTAATCTTAGATATTGCACGCTCAATGAATATATATGAGAGTATCATGTTTTTAGATCCTTTGAAGAAAAAAGGAGAACTGATCAATGATTCTTTAGTATATGGCAATGAAGATGATGTTTTAAATATACATAGTCTCAATCTTGATCATGTTGATTTTTTTATTGGAATAGGAGATAACGCTCTTCGGGAAAAAATATATACAAATTTAATTAAAAAAAATAGAAATATTTTTTTTACTACATTGATTCATCCTTCTGCAATTATATCAAAATATTCTACAATTGGAAACGGATCTGTAATTATGCCTGGAGTAATAATAAACACAAATTCAATAATAGGTAATTTTTCAATTATTAATACAAAAGCTGCGGTTGATCATGATTGTACTGTAGAAGATTTTTCAAGCTTGGCACCAGGTGTCACATTAGGAGGGAATGTTTCAATAGGGAAATTTTCATCAATAGGGCTTGGAGCAAATATAATTCATGGTATTAAAATAGGGAGTGAAGTTGTAGTTGGTGCAAACTCTCTTGTGATGAACGACCTGCATAATAATAAAGTATATTATGGATCACCCTGTAAGGAAGTACGTTCACGTAATCATGGAGATAAATATTTATGAAAATTTTCAATAATAAGACTTATATTATTGCTGAAGCAGGTGTTAATCATAATGGGGATTTACAAATTGCATTGCAAATGGTAAAAGCTGCTAAAGGATGCGGAGCAGATTGTGTCAAATTTCAAACATTTAACACAGATTCACTTGTGACCAAGAAAGCAAGTAAAGCTGAATACCAGGTAATAAATACAGGAAATACAGAATCACAATATGATATGCTTAAAAAACTTGAATTATCATATTGTGATTTTAGTAAAATTAAAGACTATTGTGATGAAATTGATATAGATTTTATGTCTACACCTTTTGATGAAAATTCAGTTGAATTATTGGAGAAATTGCAGGTTAAAGGATATAAACTTTCTTCAGGCGACATTACAAATAAATCTTTGATTGAATATATTGCAAAAAAGAATAAACCGATTATTTTATCGACAGGTATGTGTGTTATACAGGAGATTGAGGAAGCAGTTGAATGGATAGAAAAAACAGGTAATAAAGAAATATCATTATTACATTGTACATCGAATTATCCCACTTCGTTTGATGAAGTGAATATGAACTCGATGATTACACTAAAGAATAGGTTTTCATATAGAATTGGGTATTCTGATCATACTGAAGGAATTATTATTCCAATTATGGCAGTATCACTCGGAGCAAAAATAATTGAAAAACATTTTACTTTAGATAGAAATATGGAAGGTCCAGATCATAAAGCATCTCTTAATCCTACTGAATTTAAAACTATGGTTGATTCAATCAGAAATATTGAAACGGCATTTGGTTCATATGTAAAACAACCCACTGATAATGAAAAGAAAACAATGCTGGCTGCGAGAAAAAGTATTGTGATTACAAAAGACTTGAAAAAAGGATATGTACTAAGAAAAGAAGATTTATGCATTAAAAGACCAGGTAATGGTGTTGCTCCTAAATACCTTGATCACTTTATTAACAAGAAAATTATGCATGATATGGAACAAGATTCTATAATTAAGTTAACAGATATAGAGGAATAAATTATGATTCATTGCAGTATAAAAGATCTCGACAAACTCAGGACCTATTCAGACTATATGAATATGGCTGTTGATTATATCTTAAAAAATAACTTATATGACTTAAAAGACGGGAAGACAGAGATTGATGGTAATAAAATCTATATAAATAAAGTTTCTGTAGAACCAAAAAATGCAGATGAATTATTTTATGAAATGCATGAAAAGTATATTGATATTCACATTGACTTGATTGGTGAAGAATCTTTAATGCTTTTAAATAGTTGTGAAACTGTCGAAAAAGAATTTGATAGCGAAAATGATTATTCTTTATTTAATTCACATGATTATGATGTAAAAATTAAATTAAAGAACTCATTTTGTGTTGTTTTTTATCCAAAAGAAATACATAAAACCTGTATAAAACTGACTTCTGATAAAATTAGTAAATGTATAGTAAAAGTTCTTGATATAAAGGATAAATAAGAATGAAAAAAGTATTATTAACCGGTGGATCTGGTTTTATTGGACGAAATATTAAGGATATATTAAAAAGGGAATTTGATTTAAAAGTTCCAACCAGAAAAGAGTTGAATCTCAATGATGAACTTTTAGTTAAAGAGTATTTAATAAATGAAAAGTTTGATGTAGTAATTCATTGTGCCAATCCTAATCCTGTTAAGAATTCAATAGATGATCAAGCTAAGTTTCTGGAAGACAGCCTCAGATGTTTTATGAATCTTTATAAATATAAAGACTACTATGATAAATTGTTTTATTTAGGTTCAGGAGCGGAATACAATAAAGCAATGGATATAATTTCGGCTACTGAACAAGATGAATTTAGATCTATCCCGCTTGATGCTTATGGATTTGCAAAATATATTATGAATACCATTACATTTTATGATGATAAGATTTGCAACATAAGAATATTTGCATGCTACGGTCCGACAGATCATGAATCTAAATTTATTACACATTGTATAAACTGCTGCTTAAAAAACGAAAATATTACTATAAGACAAAATTGTTACTTTGATTACATGCATGTTTATGATTTGGGGAAAATATTTGTTAGACTAATTAAGGATTATCCAAATACTCATAGTTTGAATGTATGCAGCGGGAAAAGAATCAGTCTTGTTGAGATAGCGCAAACTGTTAAAACTATTATGAAAAGTAATAGTGAAATTATTGTATTGAAAGATGGAATGAATAAAGAATATACTGGCAGTAATAAAAAGCTGCTAGATTTAATTGGAAATTACCAATATATTTCTCTTGATGAAGGAATAAAAATACAAATAGAGAGTCAAAAGGACAAAGTAATATGAAAAGAAGAGTTGCTGATATTATTATGGATATTCTTGCTCAAAACAGAATAACACAATGCTTTGCTGTTGTCGGCGGTGGTGCAATGCATTTAAATAATGCACTGGCATTGAATGATAATATAAATAAAGTATTTAATCATCATGAGCAAGCTTGTGCTATGGCTGCAGAAGCATATGCACGCTATTCCGGCAAGATGGCTTTTGTTTGTGTTACAAGCGGTCCCGGCGCAACTAATGCCATAACAGGAGTAATGGGATGCTGGCAGGATAGCTTACCGATGCTGGTTCTTTCCGGACAAGTAAGATACGAAATTTCTGTAGAGAAAAGCGGTCTTGATCTACGGTATCGGGGAATGCAGGAATTTGAAATTATCAAATCTGTAAAAAATATGACAAAATATGCTGTAATGATTACAGATCCTCTTTCTATTAAAAGAGAGTTATTAAAAGCCATTGATATTGCAACTTCAGGAAGAAAAGGTCCTGTTTGGTTAGATATTCCATTAGATATTCAAAGTGCTCAAGTAGAAGAAGAGGATTTATATGCCCCTGAACAAGAAATAATTGAAAAGAAAGCAACTTCTGATGATATTGATTTTATAATTAACAAGCTTTCCAGTGCAAAGAGACCTTGTTTACTTGCCGGTAATGGCATTGCAAATAGTAATACTATAGCGGAATTTAGAGATTTTGCTGAGAAATTAAATATTCCCGTTATATCAGCATGTATTGCTGCAGATGCCATGTATAGAGACTATCCAAAATATTATGGACTTTCAGGTTCCATCGGTCCCCGCCCTGGAAATTATATTGTGCAGAATGCTGATGTTATTCTATCTCTTGGTTCGAGCCTTGGATTTAAAATGACAGGTTTTGCACAGGAGAAATTTGCTCCTCATGCATATATAATATCAGTTGATATTGATGAGAATGAAATGAAGAAACCCGGCTTAAAAATTCATAAACATATTCAAAGTGAATTACATTGTTTCTTTAAAACTTTTAAAAATTATAAAGGGAATGTATCCGTTCCAACAGATATAAACTGGATAAAATATTGTAATGATTTGAAAGAAAGATTTTCTCCTTTCGATCCTGCAAAAGATGTAACTACAGATGAACGCGTTTGTTCGTATAAATTTTGGGAAGTATATGAACAATATGAACCATCAGATAGTATTTCTGTATTAGGAAATAATACTGCAAATAGTGCAAAGCTTCAAATAGGTATTAAACAAAAAGATCAAAGGATTATTGCTAATAATAACTGCGGTTCTATGGGTGCTGATTTACCTGAAGCTGTTGGTGCAGCGATAGTATCCGGCAAAGAAGTTATATGTCTGACTGGTGATGGAAGTATAATGATGAATCTTCAAGAATTACAGACAATTAAGCAGTATAATTTACCTGTTAAAGTTGTTGTTTTTTCAAATGACGGATATAACGCAATACGCCAAACAAGCAAAAACTTCTTTAATGGTAAGTATATTGGCTGTACAGCTGATACCGGGATTAGTTTTCCCAGTTTTGAAAGAATAGCATTTGCATTTGATTATCCATATTATCAATGTAAAAATAATGCTGAGCTTGAATCGTCTATGAAATGGCTTTTTTCTCAGAAAGGTTGTGCACTTTTAGAAGTGTTGCAAAGATTGGATGATCCTGTAAATCCTAAACTCATGTCGAGAATTAATGAAGATGGATCCTTCTCTACCCCATCACTTGAAGACATGGCACCTTTTCTTCCAAAAGAAGAACATGATAAATTAATGTTCTGGTAAAATAAATAATAGGCAATAGAGAGAAGTTAAATGGATATTTTAGTTATCGGATTAGGATCAATGGGAAAGCGAAGAATTCGCTTAATTAAACAGTATGATTCCTCTATCAAAATATTCGGGTGTGACTCAAGACTTGATAGAAGATCTGAGGTTAAAGATCTTTTTGAGGTACAATCCTTTGAATCTATAGAAGCAGCTGTAAAAACTGAAAAAATTGATTGTGCTTTCATCTGTACTTCCCCGCTTTCTCATTCAGGTATTATAAAAGACTTAATTCACTATAAAATTCATACTTTTTCTGAATTGAATTTAGTAAGTGATGGATACTCTGCATGTATTGAAATAGAAAAAAAAATGGATCCAATTTTATTTCTATCATCAACTTTAGTTTATAGAAAGGATTTACAGGCAATTAAAACAATTATAACGAATAAAAAAGCTAATTATATTTATCATTCCGGTCAATACCTTCCTGATTGGCATCCATGGGAGAAAATAGAAAATTATTTTGTTACCGATAAACGCAGCAATGGATGCAGAGAAATTTTTGGAATAGAATTACCATGGCTGATTAAAACATTTGGAAAAATAAAAAATGTATATTCTTTGCATAATAATATTACCGATTTAAGTATAAATTTCCCTGATTCATATGCCGTAATACTCGAGCATGAAACAGGTACAATTGGTCAATTAACTGTTGATATAGTTTCACGTAAAGCTACACGTCATCTGGAAGTTATCACAGAAGGTAATCATATATTCTGGGATGGGACACCGGACTCTCTAAATTTATATAATCCAGAAAGCAAACAATTAGAACAAATACAAACATATAACAATATAACAAAAGATAAAAATTATTGTTCCAACATAATTGAGAATGCATACATGGACGAGATTGCTGCCTTTTTTAATGCAGTTTACAACAATGATTTTTCAGAATTCTATCACTCCTATCAGAATGATCTAGAAGTTTTATCAATAATTGATAAAATAGAGGCTTAAAATGAAGATTTGTGTTGTAGGCTGTGGTTCAATAGGTTCTAAACATATTAGAAATATAAGTTTGGTAATGAATAAGAGAAATATTTCTTATTCAATAGATGTATTCAGAGAAACAAGAACAGAGTTATCTGAAGATATTAAAAAATTAGTATCAAAAGAGTATTATGATATTAATGAATTAAAAAAATATGACATAGTATTTATAACAAACCCTACTTCTAAACATCTTCAGACTTTAGAAAAATTTTCTTCAATGACTTCATGTTTTTTTATTGAAAAACCAGTTTTCAGTAATTCTAAATCTATAGATAATATTAAATTAAATAAAGATAAAAAATACTATGTTGCCTGCCCCCTTCGCTATATACAGGTAATTGATGATGTAAAGAAAATAATTCAAAATGAAAATGTAGTAAGTGCAAGAGCAATAAGTTCATCATATTTACCAAACTGGAGACCGGGGAAGGATTATAGAAAACTGTATTCGGCTAGTAAGGAGCAAGGCGGGGGGGTAAGAACCGATTTAATTCATGAATGGGATTATTTGACCTATTTATTTGGATTCCCGGAAGAAATTTTTTCCTTATCTGGAAAGTATTCAAATCTTGAAATTGATACTGAAGATATAGCCATATATATGGCAAAATATAAAAAAATGCTGCTTGAACTTCATTTGGACTATTGCGGTAAAAAAACAAAAAGAATTCTGGAATTAATTACGAATAATCATAATTATACGGTTGATATTCAAAATAATATTTTATATCAAGATGATGATATATTATACAAATATGATAATGATTTAAATCACAAATATATTAGTGAAATGGAATATTTTTTTGATGTTTATGATGGGAAAAAAGAAAATTTTAACAGTATAGATCATGCTGTTGACGTTTTAAAAATTACTGAGAAATAAGAGGCTCTATGATAGAAAAATATTTAATATCTGAAAACAAATCTGTTAAAGATGTTGTAAGCCACATGCAGGATAATGCAGTTAAGGCGGTAATAATAATCAATGAAAATAAAATAGTACTAGGTCTTTTTACCTTAGGTGATATGAGACATTTCTTTCTAACCAGCGGCAACTTATCAGCTAATATAAAAGAAGCTATGAATCCAAATCCAATTTTATTTTACAATACAACAGCAATTGAACAAAGGCAGAAAACTAATAAACTTGTTATTTATCCGCTTGTTGATAAAGATAAAAAAATAATACAGGTTATTACAGATGATAATGATAAAAATATTATTAGTAATACTTGTAGTGATATTCCGCTGGTTATAATGGCAGGGGGTAAAGGTTCAAGATTATATCCCTATACAAAAATACTTCCAAAAGCCTTAATCCCTATTGGTGATTATACGATATCAGAAAGAATAATTCAGAATTTTGAAAAATATGGATGTAAAGATGTTTTTTTTATTCTTAATCATAAAGCTAATATGATAGAGTCATATTTTAATGATATAGAACGCAGCTATAGTATTAATTATGTTATAGAGAAAAATTTCCTAGGAACAGGAGGCGGTTTAGCCTTATTAAAGGGAAAAATTAATAAAACTTTTATTTTATCCAATTGTGATATACTTGTTGATGCAGATATTGAGTCTTTATATAAAATGCATAAGAGTCAGAAAAATATAATAACATTTATATGTGCTATGAAAAATGTAGTTATTCCATATGGAATTGTTGAAACAGATTCGAAAGGACATATTACTAAATTAAAAGAAAAACCTGAATTTTCTTTTTTGACAAATACAGGTGTATACATAATTGAGCCTGAAGTAATAAATGATTTAAATGAGAATGAATTTATTAATCTTCCCGATATTGCTAAAAGGTATTTAGATAATGGACAAAATGTCGGTGTATTTCCGGTTTCTGAAAAAGCATGGCTTGATATGGGGCAGTTAACTGAAATGGAAAATATGATAAATAAATTAGGTGTACAATAATGATTTTAAGTATGTCTGAAAGAGAATTATGTTCATATGTCTGTTCCCAAATATCTCATTTTATTCCTGATTCTATTAATATAAAAAATAATCTTCTGCTTAGTGATGTATCTGCATCGTTAGAAAAGTGTAGTTTTTGCTTTTCCCACATTAAGAACAACGCATACAGGGATGACAACGGTCAGACATTTTTTTCTCACATTCATGCTGATCAATATGCAACTTTTCTTGTATTTCTAAGCAATCATATTTGGAAAATTCGGGGTGATAAATTACTATGTGATAGAATCATGTATATTAATAGAGTGTTACATAGTTTTATGATGT
Source organism: Spirochaetota bacterium (assembly GCA_023398165.1). Lineage (GTDB taxonomy): Bacteria > Spirochaetota > Spirochaetia > Treponematales > Treponemataceae > JAAZLA01. The sequence continues at coordinate 43,728 of JAEWSQ010000014.1, forward strand.
CCTATAAGGCTAAAATACCGGATATTTTCTGGTTAGCTCATCCTGTTGGATCAGTCATAGGAAATGCAGATTATTCAGATTATCTTTATGTAAGTCAAAATTGTACAATAAATACGGGAGATCCAGATAAGGACGGCAGCCCTACTCCAAAAATCGGAAAGTATTTCGGAATGGGGGCTGGATCTGCTGTAATTGGAAATAAACCGATTGGAGACAGGTGTAGTCTTGGAGTAAATGTATTATTGTATAATAAAGAATTAAAAAACAATACGGTTGTAATCAATAAAGATGGTGAAATAATTGAAAAAATAAATAGGGAAAAATGTTTTTCTGAAAAAATGTTTTTCTAAAAAAGGTAATAATGAGTAATATTGATGCATTAAAAAAAAAGACAAAAACAGGTTTATTATGGAACTCATTTGAGAAAATTTCTGTCAAAGTTGCTTCTTTTATATTAAATATTGTATTAGCACGATTATTAACACCTCATGATTATGGAGTAATAGGACTTTTATCGGTTTTCATTGCATTTTCCAACATATTCATGGAAAGCGGTTTTTTAAAGGGATTAATTCAAAAAAAAGATAGAACTGAAATTGATTTCTCTACCACTTTTGTATTCAATTTAGTGATTAGTATTATCATTTATTTAATACTTTTCTTTTTAGCACCTGTGGTTGCTTCTTTTTATGATAACCCGAAATTAGTAATGTTTGAAAGAGTATTATTTATATCAATTATTCTTAATGCATTAACTATTGTACCTAGTGCGCGGCTTCAGATTAATATTGATTTTAAGAAAATAGCAATAATCAATTTAATTAGTATAATTTTATCCGGAACTTGCGGTATTATTTGTGCTCATAACGGCTTAGGACCATGGGCATTAATATTCCAAAACTTAATTTACACATTATCTCTAGTGTTTTTATATTGGACAGTTGGTAAATGGATTCCAAAATTAAAATTTTCATGGGATTCATTTAATAGTTTATTTAAATTTAGTTCTAAATTACTAATAACAGGAATATTATCAACTGCCATTTTGAATGTGTATAATCTTTTTATTGGTAAAAAATATGATTCATCCAGTTTAGGTTATTATACCAGAGCCCAGCAGTTCCCAGATGTTACATTAGGGACTTTAGCTAGTGTACTAAATTCATCAACATTTCCATTAATGTCATCGTTACAAAATGACCAATCTAATTTATTTTTAGTTTTTAAGAAAATGATAAAATTAACATCAATGTTAATTTTCCCTTCAATGTTAGGTTTAGCTGCTATATCAAATACATTAATTATTGTATTGTTAACTGATAAATGGACAGTGTCAGCTGGTTATTTATTTTGGCTTTCTTTATCGTATATGTTTGCGCCTCTTGAAATATTGAATCTAAATTTACTTAATGCAATAGGCAGATCTGACTTAAATTTAAAACTTGACCTAATTAAAGTACCAATTATTATTATAAGTATGATAATAACATTTCCGATAAGTATAAAAGCAATTGTGATAGGTAAGGCTGCATTTGCTTTTATATACTATCTAATTGATTGTATAGTAACTTATCATTTATTTAAATTAGGTCCGATTAAACAACTATTATGGTCATGGAAAGCAATACTCTCCAGCATTATAATGTTTTTAATATTAATAATAGTAAATACATTAATGGTGAATGAAAACCTTATAAAGCTGCTTATGCAATTATTTATTGGTATTGCAGTGTATTGTATTTGTATGTTCTTCTTAAAAGATGAAGAATTTATTTCATTTGTAAAAAAATTTAAAAATAAAAATGTAATTTTGAGGTAATTATATGATAAAACCATTATTAAGTATTTGTATACCAACGTATAATAGAAGTAAACGATTGATTAACAGTATAGAATCTATTATAAAACAGCCCGAATTTACACCTGAAAATGTTGAGATAGTTGTATCTGACAATTGTTCTCCTGATGATACTCAGGAAGTAATGAAAAAATATACAGATAAGTATACTAATATTCATTATTTCAGAAATGATAAAAATGTTACTATGGAAAATTTTCCAATAGTAATGAGTGAAGCTATAGGGTTATTTAGAAAACTTTCAAATGATACATGTATTTATATAGAAGGAAGTCTTAATAAAATTCTTACTTTAATAAAAGAAAATGAAGTTGAAAAACCTTCAATGTTTTTTTTATATAAGAAAAATAAAAAAAATGAATATATATATTCATTAGAAAAGTTCTTATATAGTGTAGAACATTATATTACTTGGATTGGAGGTTTTGGGTTATGGGATAATGAATGTAATGATATTCGAAATAATACATACGGATGTGCTGAATATTTATGGCAGGTACCATTATTTTTAGATACAGTTGAATTAAAGAAGAAATCGATTGTTGTTAGAGACAAACTTTTAGATATAGAAAGCACAGAGAAAAAAAATGTGTTTTATTCTTTTTATGAAATATTTTATATAAATTACTTAAATTTTATTAATGTATATGTGAAAAAAGGAAGTCTTTCTATTAAGTGTTATAAATGGCTTGAAAAACGTCTTCTATTTAAATTTTTTACACAATGGATGATTTTATATGAAACTCAAAAAAAAGAATATTTATATACTGAATCAAATTCACTTATAAAAGCTATAACGGAGACATATTCCAAAAAAAGTTATTATCCCCTTTTTTTAGTTTATTATACAATGAAGAAATCAGTACAAAAGTTTAAGAAATTGATTAAATTCTGTTTAACATCTTCTGGTATTAAGGATTAAGTATGTTGATTGGTCGTATTAAGTATTATTTATTTAAGAGAAAGTATCGCAAAATTAATGCTCATAATGAAACTATTCCTGGAAACCAGTTTTCGCTTGAACATGTAATTGCAGGAAAAAAAACATATGGTATTATTACTGTATCTGATTCGTCTGATAAAGATAATAAACTAATTATTGGCTCATATTGTTCTATCGCTTCAGGAGTAGTTTTCTTATTAGGAGGCGAACATCAAATTGATGCAGTATCCACTTTCCCGTTTAAGGTTAAATGTTTCGGGTATTCGAAAGAAGCAAATTCAAAAGGTAATATTATTATTAAAGATGATGTGTGGATTGGAACAAATGCAATAATTTGCTCTGGAATAACAATTGGGCAAGGAGCAATTATTGCAGCAGGATCAATTGTAACAAAAAATGTTGAACCTTATTCTATTGTAGGTGGTAATCCTGCAAAATTAATAAAATATAGATTTGATAAGGAACTAATAGAAAAATTGATGAATATTAATATTACAAAATTATTTGATTCAGTTAGAAAAGAACATATAGAACTGCTTTATCAAAAAGCGAGTATTTCACTTTTAGATGATTTAGTTAAAAGTATTAATAAATGACAAAATATCGTTTACTTTTTTTATTAAATATTCTCTATTCAATAAATATATTTAAAGTTCGTGGTTTTTAAAAATCGTTCTCTTAATTGGAATATAAATAATGAAAAAAATTGATGTTAGCATTATTATAGTTAATTACAATACAAAAAAATATATTATTGATTGTATCAAATCTATTTATAAAAATACAAAGAATATTACTTATGAAATTATTGTTTGTGATAATAATTCAACTGATGATTCAATAGCAGTGATTAGAACTTTGTTTCCATTAGTAAAAATTATTCAAATGAAAGAAAACATAGGTTTTGGAAAAGCTAATAACGAAGGCATACTTGTTTCTGAAGGAAGAAATATTTTTTTCCTGAATCCTGATACTGTTTTATTAAATAATGCAGTATGTTTTTTATCAGATTTTATAGATAAAAATTCTTCTGCAGGTTCAGCTGGCGCTAATTTATTTACTGAAGATTTATTACCTAATATCTCATATCACATGAAATATCCGTTTATAATTGATGAGATAGATCAATTTTCAAAAAGATTAATTTCAAAAATATTTTTTGGAAGGAATTATGTGTTTAATCATACAAATAGAATTAAGAAAGTCGCATTTAATGTAGGTGCCGCTTTAATGATTAGAAAAGAATTACTTGATACAGTAGGATATTTTGATAAAATATTTTTTATGTATTATGAAGAAACAGAATTATCTTATAGACTAAATAAAAAGGGGTTTATTAATTATAATATTCCTTATGCTAAGATTCTACATTATGAAGGTAAAAGTTTTAATCACAGTAATAAAAGAGAGTCAATGTGTATGATCTCTCGAAAACAATTTTTAATCAAATGCAGATCATTCAACTATTATATCTTTTCAACTTTATTTTATCTTTTTTTTAATTACTTATATTTATTTATAGCTATTATTAGTAATAATTCATCTTTATATGAGATAGTAAAACAAAGAATAAAAATACTTATTGATATTAAATAAAAACTAATGAGAGTAATACAGAATAAAAAATGAAAATATTACACTTCAGTGCCTCTGATGGTAGTGGCGGAGCAGGTGTTGCCGCCCGCAGATTACATTATGCCCTTACAGAAATTGGAATTAACTCACTATTGGTAGTACAAAAGAAAACTACTGATTTACCTACTGTTCATACTCATTTTGATCGTTTTAAGCAATTATTGTCATTAGTAAGACCATGGATGGAACAAAAGCTGTATCTCACTCTTAAAGGTTATACAGCGATATCAATTTTTTCTTCTTTTAAGTTTAGTTCTGGATTAGTAAAAAAATATATAAAAAAATTTAATCCTGATTTAATTCATCTTCATTGGATAAATGCCGGATTTATGAATGGTTCTGATTTTAAATATATAAAGAAACAAGGTATACCAGTTGTTTGGACTATGCATGATTCATGGCCTTTTACCGGAGGGTGTCACATTCCTGGTAAATGTAATTTTTTTACAAGCGGCTGCGGAACATGTCAAGTTTTAAAATCATCAACAAAAAATGATCTGTCAAGAGAAATATACAATAAAAAAAAGAAATTATACAAAGATATGTCTTTATATCTCATAGCTCCAAGTGAGTGGATTGCAAAGAATGCAGAGAATAGCAAACTTTTTAATAATGCTAATATTTCCATAATTCCTAACGGAATAAATATTAATAAAATGAAAGGATGTCCAAAAAAAGTAGCAAGGAATTTATTAAATCTATCTAGTGATGATAAAATAATCTTATTTGGAGCTCCTGCAGCTACTAAGGATAGAAATAAAGGCTGGGATCTGTTATTATCAGCATTAACAATTACCTCTACTTGGGATAAAATACTCGTTTTTGGTTCAGGTGATTCTGATATAGAAATAGATCCAAAGATTTATACTAAAATTCACTTTTTGGGTTCTTTTTATGATGAACTTTCTTTATCAATTATTTATTCAGCTGCTGATGCAATGCTTGTCCCTTCAAGACAGGAAAGTTTTGGTCTTACAGCACTTGAAGCGCTCTCCTGCGGTACACCCGTGGTTGCATTTAATGCAACTGGATTAAAAGATATTGTTGTTCATAAAAATTGTGGTTACCTTGCTGAACCATATTCTGTACAAGATTTTGCTAATGGTATAGATTGGATATTATCTCAAAAAGCAGATGATATTTCTCAAAAAGCAGTAAAACGAGTTGAATCTGTTTTTAGTATTGATATTGTTGTTAATCAGCATATCAATTTGTATAAAAAAATTCTTACAAAACAAGGTTAACATGCTGTCAATAATCACTGTTGTCTATAATGATAAAGAAGGTGTAAAAAAGACAATTAGCTCGGTTCGGGATCAAAAAAAATATTTCAGTAATTTCGAATATATAATTGTCGATGGCGGTTCTACTGATGGAACAGTAGATGTAATACATGCAAATTGTGATTTAATTACAAAATTTATTAGTGAAAAAGATAAAGGTATCTATGATGCGATGAATAAAGGAATACAAATAGCAAACGGGGATACTCTTTTATTTCTAAATGCCGGTGATTATTTTGTAGGTAATGTATTAGGAGAATTTTTAAATGCTCCTGTTTATCTTCCTGTAAAGTATATGAACATCTTTGGTAATTATGAACAAGTAAAAGTAAAAAATATAAAGAAATCCATACCAACATGCCATCAGGGTATAGTTTTTGAAAACAATGGGACATTATATGATACTTCATATCACATATGTGCTGATTATAAATATTTCTTAACATTGTATAAAAATACTAAAATACAGTCATTAAAAGCAAATGGATATATTCATTTTGATTCGAGTGGAATTAGTTCTACTGCAATTAGTAGAAGAAATGATGAAATGTATAATATTAGAAAAGAATTTTTTGGCGGTAAAACCGCTTTTTTGTATTCATTGAATGACAAAGTTCGTCTTCTAATAAGAAAAAATATTCAATTTTTTAAAGGATTTACCAAATGCAGCCGGTAGTATCAATTATTATGCCCCTATACAATGCTTCATTGTATCTTGATCAAACAATAAATTCTGTATTAAATCAAACCTATTCTAATTGGGAATTGATTATTGTTGATGATGGTTCAAAGGATAAAAGTTACTTAATAGCAGAAAAATTTGCTCATTCAGATAATAGAATAAAGCTCTACAAAAATACAATAAATTCCGGAGTTGCATTTACAAGAAATCGAGCAATAGATATTGCAAAAGGAAAGTATATTGCTTTACTTGATGCTGATGATTTGTGGGATAAAAACAAACTTGAAAAGCAAGTAAATTTTATTGAAGAAAATAAATACAGTATTGTTTTTTGCGGATATACAAAAATGAATTCAATAGGTGTTTTACGAGGCGAAATTAAGGTGCCTTCTAAGATGAATTATGAAGAGCTCTTAAAAAACTGCCTCATAAATTGTATTACGGGTGTATATGATCGTGAAAAATTCAATCATATACGTTTTAAGCAGGGGAAAGTTGAAGATTATATTTTTTGGCTGGAAATGTTTAAGGAAGTTGATTATGCTTATGCTATTCAGGAGAGTCTAGCATTTTACCGTGTTCAGGAGAATTCACGATCTTCTAATAAAATTGATATTGTAAAATATCATTGGAATATATATAGAAATATTGAAAAGTTAGGATTATTCAAATCTCTATATTTCTTTACACTTTATATTTGTAAAGGTTTATTACGGTATATCAAGTAATGACATTTTCTTTTTTTACTTTATTACTAATTAATGTAAGTCTCTTTGTTCTTGCTGTGATTGGAAATATAGGCAAACGGTTTTGGAAGCAAATTTTGTTTGTTCAAATACTAATTATAGTTATTGTATTCGGATTACGTGATGATAAAGTAGGTATCGACACATGGGCATATATTCTTCATTATAATTCAGGTACTGGAGGCTATTTTAAAGAACCGGCATTTAAGTATTTAGGATTTTTTCTACATAAAATAATAAAAGAATCTGCTATATACATTCTAGTAATTTCTTTACTAACAGGTTCCTTTGCTTATTTTGGAATAAAAAAGCTGAGTATTAGAAAAGAAATAATTCCATTAATAGCATGGGTTTTCCTATCAAATACAATGGTTATTTTTAGCTGGGTTAATGGTGTTAGGCAAGGAATTGCCTCGATGATAATTCTTAATTCTGTTATGCTACTATCTGTACAAAGAAAAAAAAGTGCCGGATTATGTTTAATACTAGCACCTATGTTTCATTTTTCATCCTTGGTATTTATTGGGCAACAGGTTATATATAAATTAGGAAAAAGAATAAAACTGTTTAGAATAATTAATTCTGATCATTACATTATTGATATTTTATGTCTTTTTCTTGCTTATTTACTTGGTTTACTTGCTTCAAAAATACCTTATTTATCAGATAAGTATGCAAATATGGGATCGAAAATATTATTAATAAAAATTGCATTATCTGTATTTTTTTATTTTATAACTAAGTATATTTTATATATAGGTGATTATTCATCTGCTAAAAGAATTTTTGATACATATTTCTTTATTATTTGTTTATCGATCTTTTTTTTGTTTAATACTGAAGTTTCTAATCGTTTTTTATATTATGGAGGAATTTTTGAATCTTTAATTCTTGGATTTGTTTTATCTAAAGCAAAGAAAAATAAAATTCCCTATTTACTTATGCTCATTTTGGGTAATTCATTTTATTATATTTTAACTATAGCAACATCTGCATATGCCAATATGTTTAATATGTGAAGCTAACAAGGGGTAACGAATGAATAAAGCATTAATAACCGGTGTAACTGGTCAAGACGGAGCCTACTTATCCGAGTTTTTACTTAAAAAGGGTTACGAAGTTCACGGCATTAAAAGGAGATCCTCCAGTTTTAACACAGAACGTGTAGATCATTTATACCAGGATCCTCATTTAAAAAATAAAAATTTTATTCTTCATTATGGAGATCTTACAGATACTTCCAACTTAGTAAGAATTCTGCAGGAAGTACAACCGGATGAGATTTATAATCTTGGTGCTCAAAGTCATGTACAAGTATCATTTGAAGTACCTGAATATACTGCAGATGCTGACGGTATTGGAACTTTACGTCTCTTAGAAGCAATTAGAATACTCAGAATGGAAAAAAAGGTACGATTTTATCAGGCTTCCACTTCCGAACTTTTCGGTAAGGTACAGGAAGTCCCTCAAAGAGAAACTACCCCCTTCTACCCTAGATCCCCTTATGCTGCAGCAAAACTATACGCTTATTGGATTGTAGTTAATTACCGTGAAAGTTATGGTATGCATGCATCTAATGGAATACTTTTTAATCATGAAAGCCCTATTAGAGGAGAAACCTTTGTCACGAGAAAAGTAACTAGAGCTGCTGCAAGAATAAAACTCGGACTGCAGGATAAGTTATACATGGGTAACATAGATTCAAAGCGAGATTGGGGTTTTGCAGGAGATTATGTAGAACTCATGTGGTTAATGCTGCAGCAGGAGAAGCCTGATGATTATGTTATGGCAACGGGTGTGACAACAACTGTAAGGGACTTTATTACAATGGCTTTTAAAGAAGCTGGTATTACTATTGCATGGGAAGGCAGCGGAATTAATGAAAAAGGAATTGACACTTCATCAAATAAGGTTGTAGTAGAAATAGATCCGCGCTATTTTAGACCTGCAGAGGTAGAACTTCTTATAGGAGATCCTGCAAAAGCAAAGAATAAAATGGGATGGGAACCAAAAGTTCAGCTTCCGGAACTTGTAAAAATGATGGTTGCAAACGATATAAAAATTGCACAAAAAGAACAGTACTTAAAAGACGGCGGATACAAAATCCAAAACTATTATGAGTAGGATATTATGAACAAGAATGCAAAAATATATGTAGCTGGTCACCGCGGACTCGTTGGTTCTGCTATTTGTAAAAAACTTTCTGAACAAGGTTATACTAACATAATAACAAGAACACATTCAGAATTAGATCTTTTAAATCAACAGAAGGTAAATGATTTTTTTAAATTTGAAAACCCTGAGTATGTTTTTATTGCTGCAGCTAAGGTTGGAGGAATAGGAGCCAACTCAACATACCCTGCAGAATTTATTTACCAGAACATGATGATCGGTTTTAACATAGTTCATGCTTCATATGTTAATGGGGTAAGAAAGCTTATGAATCTGGGCTCGTCATGTATTTATCCAAAGATGGCAAGTCAGCCCATGAAAGAAGAAGAATTATTATCCGGATATTTAGAACCTACAAATGATGCATATGCTGTTGCAAAGATAGCTGTCATTAAACAGTGTACTGCTTATAATAAGCAATATGGAACTAACTTTTTATCTGCAATGCCTACTAATCTTTATGGACCCGGCGATAACTACGATCCGTTTAACTCTCATGTTTTACCTGCAATGATTCGTAAATTTCATGAAGCAAAAATAAATGGAATTAATGAAGTCATTTTATGGGGTGATGGTTCTCCTTATAGAGAGTTTTTATATAGTGAAGATCTTGCAGATGCTGTAATTTATCTAATACAAAACAAGAATGCATCAGATTTGAGAAATCCGGCAGGCGATTTTGTAAATATTGGTACAGGAAAAGAACTTACAATAAAGCAACTTGCAGAAGCAATAAGAGATATAGTTTATAAAGATTCTTCAGCTGTCTGTAAAATTATTTGGGATACTTCTATGCCAAACGGAACACCTAGAAAACTCTGTGATGTATGCCGTCTTGCAAATTTAGGATTTACTGCAAGAACAGAATTTAGTGAAGGTATAAAAAAAGCATATAAAGATTTCTTGAATAGATATTAGTAATGGAGAATAATTAATGAAAGGAATAATTCTCGCCGGGGGCTCCGGCACAAGACTCTACCCCATTACAAAGGCTGTTTCAAAACAGATATTACCGCTTTATGACAAACCGATGATCTACTATCCGCTATCAGTATTAATGCTTTCAGGCATTAATGAAGTATTAATTATTTCTACACCGCGCGATATAAAAACTTTTGAAGAATTATTTGGAGACGGTCTATGGCTCGGCATGAAGTTTACCTATGCTGTACAGGAAAGTCCCAGAGGATTAGCAGATGCTTTTATCATCGGTGAAAAATTCATAGGGCATGATTCTGTTGCTCTTGTTCTGGGAGACAATATTTTTTATGGCCAAAGTTTTACAAAAACATTAGTGAATGCAAGACAATCTATAGAAAATAATCAAGGAGCTGTAATTTTCGGCTACTATGTAAAAGATCCTACATCGTATGGAGTTGTACAATTCGACGAAAACGGCAAAGCCTTAAATATTGAAGAAAAACCCTCTCATCCGAAATCAAATTATGCTGTTCCCGGTCTTTATTTTTATGACAATAGTGTAATTTCTATTGCTAAAAATGTTAAACCATCTGCCCGCGGGGAAATTGAAATTACGAGTGTTAATAATGAGTATCTTTCAAAAGGAAAACTACAGGTTGAAAAACTCGGACGCGGTATGGCATGGCTTGACACCGGAACCTATGATGGTCTTCTAGAAGCCTCAAACTTCATAGAAACTATTCAAAAAAGACAGGGCATGTATGTTTCCTGCATAGAAGAAATTGCCTACCGCAATAAATGGATAACAAAAGAAGATCTTACTACTCTGGCATCCGGGTATAAAACTGAATACGGAGAATATTTACGTTTTATAGGGGAGAATTTTTAATGCCTTTTACCTTTAAACCCTGCCCTATTAACGGACTTGTTGAAATTGAACCTAAAGTATTCGGAGACTCCAGGGGATACTTTCTAGAAACATACAGCGAGAAAGACTTTTTTGCTTCGGGTTATACCATGAAGTTTGTACAAGACAATCAGTCAAAGTCTTCAAAGGGTGTTCTGCGCGGACTGCATTTTCAAAAAAAATATCCCCAGGGAAAACTTGTGCGATGTCTCGAAGGACTTGTCTATGATGTTGCTGTTGATATACGTAATACTTCTCCTACCTTTGGACAGTTTTACGGGGTGTATTTAGACAGTGAAAAGCAGAATATGTTTTATGTACCGCCGGGGTTTGCTCACGGGTTTATGGTACTGTCGGATACTGCCGTCTTTACGTATAAGTGCACAGATTTTTATCATCCTGAGGATGAGGGAAGCATCATGTGGAATGATCCAGAAGTAAATATACCGTGGAATAGAATTGCTCCCGGAATAAAACCTCTTTTATCTGAAAAAGATGCAAAATCGCCGGCATTCAATAAAAATGCCAAATACTTTTCAAAAAATTGTGTATGGGAAGGCTCACTATGATATGGCTTATTGGAAATAAAGGAATGCTCGGAAGTGAGCTTGAAAAACAGCTTAATAATTCCGGAATTCCGGTTATCGGTACTGACCGCGAAGTTGATATAACAAATTTACAATCATTGAAAGATTTTGCAAAAGGGAAAAATATCAGCTGGATAATTAATTGTGCCGCATACACCGCAGTCGATAAGGCAGAAGATGAACCCGAACTTGCAAAACTGCTCAATGAAACAGGCCCTGAAAATATTGCACAAACTGCAAAAACTATTGGTGCAAAACTTATACACATATCAACCGATTATGTTTTTGACGGGAAAGGAACTAAACCCTATCCTGTAAATACAGAGCGGAATCCTCAGAGTGTCTATGGTAAAACTAAAGCAGACGGCGAAAAAGTTATAGAAGACATACTTCCTGATTCTCATTACATAATACGTACTGCCTGGCTTTATGGATATAATGGTCCTAACTTCATCTATACGATGATTAAACTTATGAACAGTAAAGAAATTATAAATGTTGTTAATGATCAAAAGGGATGTCCAACAAATGCGCATGACTTAGCCGGAGTCATTATAGAATTAATTAAGAAAGAAACATCATGTCCTTCTTCTGTTCCTTCCGGCATATATCATTATGGCAACGAAGGTCAAATAACCTGGTATGAATTTGCAAAGGCCATACAGGTATCTGCTATGGAAAAGGGATTAATTAAGAAAGGCTGCATCGTTAATTCTTGCACCTCTATTGAATTTAACGCCAAGGCAATAAGGCCTCAATATTCAGTTTTTGATTTGTCAAAAATAAAAAGCATTCTTGGTATTGAAATTCCTTCATGGGAATCGAGCCTGGAAAATTTTTTATCACACAAAGAACTATTACGGTTATCTTAAGAAGGATTTATCATGTCACGCATATTAAAAAATATACTTGTAACAGGCGGAGCCGGTTTTATAGGCTGCAACTTCATTCATTATATGCTCTCACCTACTTCAGGATTCGAAGGAAATATTATTAATCTTGATGTTTTAACGTACTGCGGTAATCTTGAGAGCTTATCTGATATTGAAAAAAAGCACGGAGAAAAAGGAAGCCGGCGTTACACCTTTGTTAAGGGCGACATCTGCGACAGAAACCTTGTAGATTCACTGCTTGCAAAATACAATATAGACACAATCGTTCACTTTGCAGCAGAAAGTCACGTTGACAGGTCAATTCACGGGCCGGAAGCATTTGTTAAAACAAATGTCATGGGTACTTTTACCCTTCTCGATTCTGCTCGTAATTACTGGAAGAAAACAGATGGTTCAATGAGAAATGATGTACTTTTTCATCATATTAGTACCGATGAAGTATACGGCTCACTCGGCGAAACAGGGTTTTTCATCGAAACTACACCCTATGACCCCAGAAGTCCCTATTCTTCAAGTAAGGCTTCAAGCGATCACTTAGTTATGGCATATTATCATACCTATGGACTTCCCATAACACTGTCAAACTGTACTAATAATTACGGTCCCTATCAATTCCCGGAAAAGTTAATTCCATTAATGATCATGAACATTAAAGACGGAAAAAACCTTCCGGTATACGGCGATGGAAAAAATATCAGGGACTGGGTGTATGTAGAAGACCACAATCGTGCAGTTCATCTTATAATGAAGAAAGGAAGAACTGGTGAAAAATATAACATTGGCGGTGAAAACGAATGGGAAAATATCCGGCTTTTAAAAGAATTGATGCAGCTCACCGCTAATGAACTGGGTATACCTGTATCAGAAGTTGAGAAAACAATTACTTATGTAAAAGACCGCCCGGGGCACGACCGCCGCTATGCCATAGACTGCACAAAGATTAAAACAGAACTCGGCTGGAAACGTGAAAAGACTTTTGAACAGGGGCTTCTGGAAACAGTCCGCTGGTACCTTTCTAATGATAAGTGGATAGAAAACATTAAATCCGGCGAGTATAAAACCTGGCTTGAAAAAAATTATTCGGCTAGATGATTTTTCATACTATTGTATTGGAATATGAAAATACTTCATTTTATTACAAATACTGAACTAGGCGGTGCTCAAAGAATTTGTTCTGATTTATGCAATGCGGCAGTACAGAATAATAATGAAGTTATTGTTGTCAGCATGAAAGGCGGTCCATTTTGGGAAAGCTTATCAGCTGATATTACTTCTATTCAATTACCCTATTTAAGAAAGGAAATAAATCCATTATTCGATTTAATTACCTTAGTAAGTTTTAATAGGGTATTAAGAAAGTTTAATCCCGATGTTGTTCATCTGCATTCAAGTAAGGCAGGAATAATAGGAAGAACTGCAGGTTTAGGTTTAAAAATTAAAATTGTGTATACTGTTCACGGTTTTGATTCAATAAGGATTAAACACCGTATTTTCCTGCCGTTTGAACGTTTTTTTCAAAATTTCTGTTCAGCAATAATTCCTGTATCAGAATATGATAAAATAAATTTAATACATGAAAGAATTACTAAAAATTTAATTGTCATAAAAAACGGCTGTAAACTTCCAATAAATAAAGAATTGGCGATTTTCTGCGACAATAGAAAAGTAATAATGAGTATTGCAAGAATAGCTTATCCAAAACGGCTGGATTTGTTTTTAGAAGCTGCAGCATCCCAGACCATGAGGGAATATTATTTTATCTGGATAGGCGCTTCTGACAATATTGATTTATCAAACATTACTGTACCGAATAATGTTCTGCTTGCAGGCGGTCTTCCGGATGCGTCATCGTATATTCACTACTGCAGCGTATTTATGCTTTTATCTGATTTTGAAGGGCTCCCGGTTACAATTATAGAAGCAATGGCAGCCGGTAAACCAATAATAGCATCTAATGTCGGTGGCATTTCTGAATTAGTAGATTCTACCAATGGAGTCCTTGTTAACAACACTGCATCTGATATTATAAATTCTGTTTCAAATTTATTATCTAACGATCAAACTTTACTTTCCTTGGGTAAAAAATCACAGGAGAAATACAATAAATATTATACAAATTCAATTATGTGGAATTCGTATAATAAAGTATACCAAAACTTAATTAGGGATGAAAATTGAAACCATCAAGATTACGAATTCAGTTCTTATTGCTTTTTATAGATATAGTATTATATTTTATATCAATTTATGTAACACTCTCCGTCCGTTATTTCTCATTAGCCTCGTATGATGCGTTTATAATTCACATAATATATTTTATTCCTTTGTTTATTTTTCAACTTGTTTTTTTTTATTTGTTAAATCTTTACTCTCTTAATTACTCATATGATTTTAAAACAATAGTAAAAAAAATATCCTTAGTTTCCATAGTAATACTGTTTTCCGGATTTGCTTTTTTTTATTTATACTCTGCAACAATAATTTTCCCAAAAACAATTTTACTTCTTTACACTTTTTTTAACTCTTTTTTCCTATTGTTATGGAGAAGAATATTTTATAAATATACAATAAATAGTATTAGAAAACCAAAAATCATTTTTTTAGGGAAAAGTTCTTCTCTTCCGTCACTGCTTAATGTGTTTGAAGAAAATGCATATTTCAATTTTGAGGTTATTACACAATATACAACAGAAAAAACTGATCAGGATACTTATTTCCCCGTCACTTCTTCATCAAAAGATTTAATATCTACCGGTAATCAGCAAATATGCTATATATACAGTGATTCATTGAAAATTGACAATGAGTTAAAACAATTTATTTATAATGAGATTGCAAAAGGATCAGTGTTTTATACTTATGAAGATTTTTATGAACTGATTGCACGAAAAATACCTATAGAAAGTATTACCGATACCTGGTTAATCAAAAACTTTCAATTAGGTGAAAAGAAAATATTTTTCTTATTGAAGAGATTTTTTGATATACTATTATCTTTATTAGGTTTATTACTGTTTATCCCTTTTTGGCCGTTTATTTTGCTGTTAATAAAAATTGACAGTAAGGGGCCTGCATTATATACACAGCTCAGACAGGGAAAAGATGCTAAGACTTTTACAATTTACAAGTTTAGAACAATGAGGCTGAATAATTCAGAACAACCTACTACCCTTAATGATACAAGAATAACTTTAGTAGGACGTTTTTTAAGAAATACACGCATAGATGAAATTCCTCAATTAATTAATGTACTAAAAGGTGATTTATCATTAATCGGACCTCGTCCGGAGAGACCTGAATTAGCTGAAAAATTGAAATTGGAAGTTCCTTATTATCAGCAGCGTCTTTTAGTAAGGCCTGGTATTACAGGCTGGGATCAGGTATCCGGTGAGTATCATTCTCCCTCAAAAGAAGATACGTTAAAAAAACTTCAAAGCGATTTATATTATATAAAGAATGCATCAATTATTTTAGATATCTCAATTTTATTAAAAACAATTTATACAGTTTTAAAACGTTCAGGAAGATAAGAAGTATAGCAAAGGAAATACATATGAATTTATACGAAAACTTACTATCAAAAAATGAATATTTATCAGTAATAGGTCTTGGTTATGTAGGTATGCCTATCGCAGTTGCATTTGCAAAA
This sequence comes from Spirochaetota bacterium, assembly GCA_023398165.1. Lineage (GTDB taxonomy): Bacteria > Spirochaetota > Spirochaetia > Treponematales > Treponemataceae > JAAZLA01. The sequence goes on from JAEWSQ010000014.1 coordinate 60,004, forward strand.
AAAATTAATGTAATCGGATTTGACATAAATCGAAAAAAAATTGATCAGTATTTAAATGGTATTGATCCGACTAAAGAAGTCGGTGACGATATTATTCGTGATACAAAAGTAATTTTTACAAATAAAGAAATTGATTTACAAAAGGCAAAATTCCATATTATTGCAGTACCAACACCAATTAATTCTGATAAAACACCTGATCTAAAGCCTGTAATAGGAGCCAGTACTATTTTAGGGAAAAATTTAACAAAAGGATCAATTGTTGTTTATGAATCGACAGTATATCCGGGAGTAACTGAAGAAATATGTATTCCAATTCTCGAAAAAGAATCAGGATTAAAATGCGGCAGAGATTTTAAAATTGGATACTCGCCTGAAAGAATAAATCCGGGAGATAAAAATCACACTCTATCAAACATAGTAAAAATAGTTTCAGGAATGGATTCTGAAACTTTGGAAATTATTGCTCAAGTTTATGAGCTTGTTGTTCAAGCCGGTGTATATAAAGCTCAAAGTATAAAAGTTGCAGAAGCTGCAAAAGTTATTGAAAATAGTCAAAGAGATATTAATATTGCATTTATGAATGAACTCTCAATTATTTTTAATAAGATGGGAATTGATACAAAAGCTGTACTGCAGGCGGCTTCAACAAAATGGAATTTCTTAAATTTTTATCCAGGCCTTGTGGGAGGTCACTGCATAGGAGTTGATCCCTATTATTTAACATATAAAGCAGAGCAGTTAGGATATCATTCTCAAGTAATTCTTGCAGGAAGAAGAATAAATGATGATATGGGCAAGTATATTGCTTCAAGTACAATTAAAAGCTTAATTAAAGCTGATATTTCAATTAAAGAAGCAAAAATAGCTGTTTTCGGTATAACGTTTAAGGAAAATTGTCCTGATATTAGAAATAGTAAAGTTGCTGATATTATAGAAGAATTAAAGGAATATGGAATTAGTCCTTATGTATGTGACCCAAATGCCGACGAAGAAGAAACTTTTAAGGAATACGGCGTAAAATTAATACAATTGGATAATGTAAGAAATATGGACTGTATAATTATTGCTGTTTCGCACAGACAGTTTGCTGAACTATCTGCAAATGATTATAAGATTTTTTTTAATCCGGATGTATGTAGAAAAAAAGTTATTGTCGATGTTAAAGGAATATTGAGTAAAGATGAAGTTGAACAAAGCGGTTATATGTATTGGAGATTATAATGGGATACAGTGATATTATTTTCCCTGAACAAACGGTCTTCCTCGTTACTGGAGGCGCCGGATTTATCGGATCTAATCTTTGTGAAGCGGTTTTAAATCTTGGATATAAAGTTAAGTGTTTGGATAATTTTTCCACAGGTAAGAAAGAGAATATTGAAATATTTCAAAATAATAAATGTTTTGAATTGCTTGAAGGCGACATAAGAGATTTGAACACCTGTCTGCATGCCTGCGAAAAAGTTGATTTTGTGCTGCATCAGGCAGCTTGGGGAAGTGTGCCTCGAAGTATTGAGATGCCGGTCTTATATGACCAGATAAATGTTATGGGTACTTTAAATATGCTTGAATCTTCAAAGCAGCAGGGTGTAAAAAAGTTTGTTTATGCATCGAGTTCTTCTGTATACGGCGATGAACCTAATCTACCAAAAAAAGAGGGCAAAGAAGGAAATGTATTATCGCCGTATGCTTTAACAAAAAAAGTAAACGAAGAATATGCAAGATTATATAAAAAATTGTATTCACTAGACACTTACGGACTGCGGTATTTTAATGTATTTGGAAGAAGACAGAATCCGGAAGGATTTTATGCTGCTGTTATTCCAAAATTTATAAGCCAGTTATTGAAAAATGAACGGCCTGTAATACACGGTGATGGCAAGCAGTCAAGAGATTTTACATATATAGATAACGTCATTGAAGCAAATTTAAAAGCCTGCAAAGCCCCCTCTGAAGCTGCCGGTCAGGTGTATAATATAGCATACGGTGGAAGAGAATACCTCATTGATATTTACTATGAGTTATGCCGAGCTCTAAATAAAACAATCGAACCTGTTTTTACTCTTGAGCGCAAAGGCGATATAAAACATAGTAATGCAGATATTACTAAAGCAAAAGAGCTACTTAATTATGATCCGGATTATAATTTTAAAAAAGGTCTTGAAGAAGCAATAGAATGGTATACTAGGGAATTAACAGGAAAAAAATGAAATTATGCTTTTTAATACACTCGTTAAGTGCAGGCGGTGCAGAAAGAACAGTTGCATATTTATCTAATTATACTGCAAATCACGGAACTGATACAGATATTGTCATTTATGGCGATAGAGGTTTTTATGAAATTAACGATAAAGTAAATCTTTATACTATTGGAACTTCTCATGAAACAAATAATATACTAAAAAGAATAGTTAATGTTATTTTAAGAATTAGTAAGTTTAGAAAGTATATTAAAGATAATAAGCCAGATGCAGTTATTTGTCTGTTATATCCATCCATTTTTTATACTTTTTTTATTAGTAATAAAATTGTAAAAATTACATCAGAAAGAAGTAATCCTGCTTATTTACATTCATGTTTCAAAAAACTTTTACGGTATATTTTATTTACTTATGCTGATGGAATAATTTTTCAAACGCAAAGAGCAATGGATTACTATTCAAGCAAAATAACACGTAAAGGTATTGTTATTCCAAATGCAGTCGGGAATGATTATGTCTATAAAGTGCCAAAAAACATTGTAAAAGAAAATAAAATTTCATCTATGGGATCATTAAAAAAAGAAAAGGATTATTTTACATTACTTAATGCATTTAAATTAGTATCTGAAAAACATCCTGAGTTTATTCTAGAAATATACGGTGATGGGCCGTTAAAATCAGAATTAATTCAGCAGTCAATAGATCTAAATATTCAAAGCAGAGTCTTTTTCCAAGGAAGCAGACCGGATGCAATTCTTGCCGCATCAAATTCGAAAGTATTTGTAATGTCATCAATATCTGAAGGAATGCCCAATTCATTACTTGAGGCAATGGCCGTAGGGCTTCCTTGTGTATCAACAGATTGTCCTAACGGACCTGCAGAATTAATAAAGCATGGTGAAAATGGACTTTTGGTTACGGTTGGTGATTACGAGGCAATGGCTTGTGCAATTAATTATATTATTGAAAATGAGAAAGATGCAGTACAGTACGGAATGAGAGCAGGTAATATTAGGAATACAAATTCAATAGACCTTATTTGCAATCAATATTTGGGTTATTTTAGGAGATTTATGTGATTAATATTAGGAAAATACTTAAAATAGTATTACTTAAAATTGTTAACAACAACACAAGAGCTGATTTATTAAAAAAAGAAGGAGTAAGAATGGGTTATAATTGTCAAGTTTTTAACAGATGTTCTTTTGGATCAGAACCCTATCTTATTCAGTTTGGAAATTATGTAAAGGTTACAAGCGGATGTGAGTTTATAACACATGATGGAGGAATAGAAGTACTGCGTAATTTAAAAGGTTTAAAAGATGCTGATAAATTTGGAAGAATTGTTGTAGGTAATAATGTTTTTTTCGGAAATAACTGCACAGTGCTTCCCGGTGTAACAATTGGAAATAATGTAGTAATAGGTGCATGCAGTTTAGTAAATAAAGACATACCGGATAATTGTGTCGCGGCAGGTGTTCCTGCAAAAGTTATAGAAACAATAGATGAGTATTATGAGAAAGTAAAAGATGTGATTGATTATACTCATTTACTCAAATATAAAGAGAAAAAAGCATACCTTTGTAAAAAATATAGTATTCTATAATATATCTCAAGGAATTATTTTGTGAAAACTCTTATGACTTTAATTAAAAACTGTATTAAAAAAGTATTAGGTGAAAAAAGGTATTTAACTTTATATCTTATTAAAGAGTATTTATTATGCAGTTTATTATATTTTTTTGGAAATAGGAAAAAAATAATAGGAAAAAAATATTTTAAAAGAACAGGGAAGTATTTAAATATAAATAATCCTAGAACATTTAATGATAAAATAAACTGGTTAAAATTGAATTATTATGATGAAAAATATAATTTATTTGTTGATAAGTATAGAGTAAGAGAGATAGTAACAGAAAGAGGTTGTGCAGAAATATTAAATGAGTTATATGGTGTCTATAACAATGCTAATGAAATAGATTGGGATAATTTACCAGAAAAATTCATATTAAAAGTTAATAATGGATGCGGCCATCATATTATTTGTACTGATAAAGGAAAATTGAATATAAAAGAGATAACAAAAAAATTAAATAGTGGACTAAAAATAAATTATGCTGTTTATAGCTGTGAAAGACCTTATAGCAAAGTACAACCTAAAATTATTTGCGAGAAATTATTATTCGAGAATAATACATATCCTATTGATTATAAAGTTTTCTGTTATTCTGGTGAACCTAAATATTTATATACAATGACAGAACGTGAAATAAAATCGAAACTGGATTTTTATGATTTAGATTTTATTAAACTACCTATAAAATTACAAAAATATGAAAACTCATGTATAGAATTAAGTAAACCTGAAAACTTTAATACTATGATTGAAATGGCAAGAAAACTATCTCAAGGTTTACCTTTTGTAAGAGTTGATTTTTATAATATAAATGGTAAAATTATCTTTGGTGAGTATACATTTTTCCCTTCAGGAGGCTACAAAGAATTTGTACCTGATGAGTATAATTATAAATTTGGAGAAATGTTAAAACTTCCATCGTGAATTCTTAACTAAGTATATGGTAATTAATATATGTTGTCAGAATTAAAAAAAATCATAAAATCAACAGGAATATATTTTATTGGAAATATTCTTTCCAAAATAATAACTTTTTTTATGATCCCCTATTATACAAAAAACATAACTGCTTCTGACATGGGTTATTATGATACTACAATGAGTGTAAGTTCTTTTTTCTGCAGTGTAATATTTATGGATATTGGAGGCTGTATATTACGTTTTGTACTTGAGAAAAAAAATATTAAGGATAAGTATAGTACAATTTACTCTGGTTTACTAATTTTCGGTGTTTCTCTATTTTTATACTCAATTCTATCAATAATTATTGGAATTACTTTTGATATTAAATATTTTACTTATATTGCTGTTTATGGATTTCTTTATAATCTAAGTAATATATATAGTTTTATATCTAGAAGTTTAAATTCTAATATTTTATTTGCATTATCTGGTGTGATTGCAACATTTATTAATGTTATTTGCAATATAGTTTTCATATCTTTTTTCCATTGGAATTATAAGGCACTATATCTTTCATTAATTATAAGTTTAGTGTCCCGTATACTTATTTTAGATTCAAAATGCAGATTGTTAACTAATCGTCATTATTTTACTTTTGATATGAAAGTAATTAAAGATATGGCATTGTTTTCATTACCTTTATGTATAAATTATGTTGCTTTCTGGTTTTTAAACTCTGCAAATAAACTAATTGTTTCTGTCATGCTTGATACAACACAAAATGGGTATTTGGCAATCGCAAACAAATTTACTCAAGTAGTATTCATAGTATCATCAGCTTTTCAGCTTTCTTGGCAGGAAGCAGCCTATTCAAAGAATAACAGCTCCATCGAATCAACAGGTAACTACTATTCAAAAGCATTTGATTTATACAGCCGTTTTTTATTAGCCGGTTTATTACTGCTTATACCTTTTATAAAAATATTACTGATTATTTATCCCTCTTTTATTGACCATAGTTATTATGATTCTATTATTTTAATACCGCTTGCGCTGCTAGGATCAATTATATCAATTGCTTGTACTTTTTTAGGAAGTATCTTCGGCAGCTTAAAAAAAACAAACATTGTGTTATTATCAACCGGAATTGGAGCAATTATAAATGTTGTTGTTATTTTCACATTAATCAAGAGAATGGGAGTTATGGCTGCAAATATTGCGTTTATAGCAGGATTTACTGCAAATTTACTTATTAGATTGCTGATTCTGAAGAAAGAAATACATATGAAGGTCGAATATAAATATTTTGCAGCTTTTATTCCATTATTTGTTATTTCTGTCATAGTATTTAATCATTCTAATTTGTATTTAAATTTATTATGTTTTATTCTCATTAGCTGTATATGCTTATTTCTTTTTAAAAATGAAATTAAGACAGTATTTCTCAAAATAAAACCTGCAAAGAGATCATAATAAAATTATTTTATACAATATGGATTCTACAATGTTTTACAAAAAAATATTTTCAATTTTTTTTATTTTATTAGTTTTCTTATCCATGGTATGGATAACTATAAGTAAAGCTGCATCTATACTTAATAAAGACGAAACACAAAAGACGTATATTGATTATAAAAAATTATATCCTTTGAGTAATAAAGGATATAAGGTATCAGATTCATTAATTAGTAAATATAAAAAAACAACTTTACAAATAAAGAATAAAGTAAATTTAGCTATTGAAACATATTATCCTTTTAAAGAAACTATAAAATATATATACGGAAAATATAATAACATACTCAACCAGAGAATACTATATGGACCAAATACTATAATTAAAATGGATAATGATTACTTAACATACTGGAAACCAGATAGAATAGAAACTGCTTTCTTTTCTGAGAGCGTGAATAATTTTAATTATTATCTTGAGAAACTGCAGATTCCCTTTGCATTCATACTAAATCCGACTAAAATTAATAAGTTTTCAAATTCGCTGCCGGAAGGATTAATTGATTATTCTAATGATAACGGGGATGCTTTTTTAAAAGATCTAAAAGAAAAGAATATAAAATATCTGGATTTAAGAGAGTATTTTCCAAAGGATGAAAATGAATACTTGAACTTATTTTTTAAAACTGATCATCATTGGAAGCCTCAAGGCGGTTTATTTGCAGCGCAATTAATTGCGGAGTATATTACACAAGAGTTCCCTTTTTTTTCAGGACAGGTTATTGATCATTCAAGTTTTTATACTGAAATTCCCGATATTCCATATTTAGGCTCACAGGGTATAAGAGCAGGACTAGGTTATACTTCTCCAGAAGATTTTTATTTTTTGAAAACTGCTAATACTATTCAGTTAACAGTTGAAGTACCTAATAATAACAAAAGTTATACTGGATTATTTAATACTATCATGTTTGATTATAATATATTGAACAATTCTGCTAGTATTTACAATAATAAACTTTATACAGGGTATCTTTATGATGGACGGCCTGAAATAATACTAAAAAATGTAACTATTCCACATAAAAGCAAAATATTGTGGTTAAGAGATTCATCTTCTCTAGTATTATTGCCTGCATTATCACTTTCCTTTAGTGAAATACGTGTTATTGATTTACGTACATTTGATGGAAGCATTAAAAAACTAATTGAATCGTATAAACCTGACTTGGTACTTTGTGTTTATGGAGTCTCCCAGCTGGAATTAAACGGTTCAACAAATAAAACAAGTCTATTCGATTTTGAGTAAAAAAATGAAAAAAACTGTAATAAATAAAATATATGATTTATCAGTAAATTTGCCTAACCGTTCTGCTCTCATTGCTAATAATAATTCAATTACATATGAAAGACTATGGATTCTTGTATCAGGTTTTTCAAATTATCTAAAGATAAATAAAATTCATGAAGGAAGTAACATTATTGTACGCTGTTCTCAAACAATTTCATATATTGTTACCTATTTGGCATCACAATTGTCCGGTACTGTATTTATTCCAACTGATAAAAATATTTCAAACAATGAATTGCTGTCATTAGCACAAAAAACTGAATGTTCATGTATTATTACAACTGATGTTAATCTCATTTGTTCAGCACTTTTAATAAATTCTGCAGATGTTGAGAAAATTGGTCAGGAAAACTATTGTAATACTGTTAATTTTAATTTCCCGTATGATGATTTTCCTTCAGATATCCTTTTTACAACAGGAACGACAGGTGCTTCTAAAGGAGTTATTTTAAGTCATAAGGCAGTAAGTGCCGTTGCAGAAAATCTTACAAATTGTTTATCTATGAACGGGAATACAACTTTACTTGTGAATGGTCCATTAAATCATGCTTATTCATTAAGGCGTGTTTATGCCTGTCTTAGTGCAGGGGGATGCACAGTTATTCTAGACGGATTAGTTTCATTAAAAGATTTTTTTTACTCATTAGAAAATTATTCTGTAAATGCACTAGCCCTCGTTCCATCTGCACTGCGGACAATATTAAAACTTACAGGTGAAAAGATTTCAGAATATAAAAATCAAATTTTATTTATTGAATCCGCTACATCGCCTTTATTGGAAAGCGATAAGGAATCAATAATGAAGTATTTACCGAATACAGATTTATACAATATTTATGGTTCATCAGAATCCGGAACTGTAACAGGTTATAATTATAAAAAGCATCCAGGATTAGTGAATTGTGTCGGTAAACCGCTGATTAATTCCCATATAATAATTGTTGATTCTCAAAGAAATGAAATTCAGTCTTCGCCTCGAAACACAGGTTTTATTGCCTGTAAAGGTGATATTAACATGTCAGGCTACTATAAAGATGATGATTTAACAAATGAAGTAATGAGCAGCGGTTATGTTTACACAAATGATATAGGCTATATAGAAGATGGTTTTGTATTTATAACAGGAAGACTTGGAGATGTAATAAATATTGGCGGGCTCAAGGTCTCTCCAACAGAAGTTGAATCAGCTGTTTTAGAACTTGATTCTATTGTTGACTGTATTTGTATTGCAAAAAAAGATAGTGTAGCAGGCAGTATTCTGCAGTTATTGTATAGTACGAGAGATAATGAAGATATTGACATTGCTTACATAAAAAATCATCTTCGTGTAAAATTGGAATCTTATAAAATACCCCGGCTATTTGAAAGAGCTAAGGAAATAAAGCATACTTTTAATGGAAAACCTGATAGAAAATTTTATGTACAATGATTTTATACAATAATGATATAGAATATCATATATACCATTTTATTAGGAGTGATTACATGAGAAAATGTATAATTTGCTTTTTACTGGCAGCATTTATCCTCACCGGATGTGCTAAGAAAACAGAAGATGCTTCATTACCTTATGAGAATTCAACAATTCGTATTGCAAAACAATTCGGAATGCAGTATGCACCGGTGTATGTTACAGCAGAATTAGGATTACTTGAGAAATATTTGCCAGGTATTAAAGTTGAATGGGCAAGCCTCGGAGGAGGTTCTGCTATTAGTGAAGCATTAATTGCTAATAAACTTGATGTAGCCTTTATGGGCATACCGCCAATGGTTATTGCATGGGATAAAGGAGCAGATTTTAAAATTGCTTCTGGTATTTGCGTTCCGCCTTCTGAACTCATGGTAAAAGATCCTTCCATTAAATCATTGTCTGATTTTAAAAAAGAACATAAAATTGCTGTCCCCAGCATCGGTTCTATACAACATATAATGCTTGCTATGGCTTGTAAAACGTATTTAGGCAATGCCAAAGCTCTTGATAATAATATTGTTCCGATGGCTAATCCTGATGCTTTTTCTGCACTCATAAGCGGTACCGAAGTAGTTTCACACTTTGCAAGTATGCCTTATATTGATAAAGAAGCATCTGAAGGATTTAAAAGCATTCTTTCAGGTAAAGATGCCTTTGGCGATGCAAGTATAATATGTGTTACATCAAAAACGTTTCATGATAATGAACCGATTTTATATTCAATTGTTCAAAAATGCTTAGCCGAAGCTATATGTCTTATAAATGAACAGGATCCAAGAGTTATAGAAATTATTGCTAAAACAGAAAAATTATCTGCAGATAAGGTAGTACAATATTTAAATTGGCCGGGTACAAACTATTCAACTGTTGTTTACGGTGCAATGAGTCTTTCATCTTTTATGGCAGAAAGTGGTTATATAACAAAGAAACCGGTAAAATCTTCAGATTTAATGTGGGATTCAGCTGCGGTAGTCGTAGGGAAAAGAACCGGCAATCCTTCTGCAGTTGAAAATATTCAATAGGAATTAATGTTGTATGGGGAATAATACTATCTTTAAGAACACAATAGTAAGACGGTTAATGTATCTTATTCTATTTATTGTTATTTGGCAGATATTATACTTATTGAAAGTCTTTCCAGAAATATTATTCCCCTCTCCTTTTCTTGTTAGTAAAACATTTTTAAAAGAACTATTTACCGGTACAATGTTAATTAAAACAAGCTACTCGTTAATAATAATAGTTGAAGGGCTTTTAATATCGATTGCAGCAGCTTTGTTTTTAGTTATTTTTTCAATGCTTAGTAAAGGATTTAAAGATATTATAAAGATGCTTATATCTATAATGGATCCTCTTCCAGGTATTACTCTGCTTCCATTGGCCATTCTCTGGGTTGGTATTGGAGAAGCAGCTATCATATTTGTAATGATTCATTCAATCTTATGGCCTATTGTTCTAAATGTTATTACAGGTTTTGAATCTGTTCCAAAGATATACAAAGATGTTGGAAATAATATTGGATTATCGAAATTAAAGCTTATTTGGAACGTGTATGTTCCGGCATCATTGCCAAATATCTTAATCGGGTTAAAAACAGGATGGGCAAGGGCATGGAGGGCTTTAATAAGTGCTGAGATGGTTTTTGGAGCAACTGGAGTAACAGGCGGGCTTGGATGGGATATATATCTTAAACGAAGCTATCTTGATATGCCCGGAATGCTTTCAACAATGCTGGTAATCATGATAATTGGTATTATAATTGAGGATCTTTTGTTTGTAAACATAGAAAAAAGTACCATTAAAAAATGGGGTATGATACATGAATGATTACTATGTAAAAGTAGCTAATGCTTCAAAAAGTTTTCTAAATAATAGTAATTCTTATTCTGTTTTTGAAAATGTAAATTTTTCTCTTACAAAAGGCGAGTTTCTTTGTATAATGGGAAGTTCAGGCTGCGGCAAATCTACATTATTGCGGTGCATCGGAGGATTTGAACCATTAAACAGCGGTGAAATTTTTATAGATGCTAAACGAATAAAGAATCCCGGTACTCATGCCTCAATGGTTTTTCAGACATTTGATCAGTTATTTCCATGGAAAACTGCTGTTCAAAATATTCTTTTCTCTTTACAAGTTGTACATTCAAAAAATTCAGTTAAGGAAAATATGGAAATAGCTAAATCGTATTTAGCATTGGTAGGACTTGAAAAGTATGCTTCGTATTATCCGTATCAGTTATCAGGCGGAATGAAACAAAGAGTTGCTATAGCCCGATCTCTTTCAATAAATCCTTCAGTTTTGTTAATGGATGAACCTTTTGCAAGTCTTGATGCAGATACAAGAACTGTTTTGCAAAAAGAATTTTTAAGAATATGGGAAAAGTCAAATAGTACCGTTTTATTTGTTACACACAGTATTATTGAAGCAATTACCATGGGGACAAAATTTCTTGTACTTGGGAAAGAAGATCCGGCAAAATATACAATTCTTGAGAATAAGGTTGAACCCGTTGAAACAGGTTATAGAACACCTGAAAGCAAAGGATATTCTGATTGCTGGTCTATCTTAAATAAAATGATTCGTTAATAAATAAAGACAAGGTAATTTCAATGGATTTGACTTCATTAGCGTTTATAATATTCTTTTTCCCAATATCATTTTTTGTATACCATTGTGTCCTAAGAAAAGCCTCTCAAAATGCAAAGAAAATATGGCTGATCTTTATTAGTTTAGGTTTTTATGCCTGGGGGGAACCTGTTTTTGTTGTTCTTCTTGCAGTCTCTATCATTCTAAATTTTTATATTGGCTCATTAATAATAAAAATAAAAAGCCTGAGAACCAAAAAATATTTAGCCGGTATCGGTATAACTGCAAATCTTTTACTACTGTTTTTCTTTAAATACTTAAATTATTCATTATCATTAATTTTTGGTATTTTTACAAATGATATTCCTTTTCTTTCTATTGTACTTCCTCTAGGAATATCTTTTTATACTTTTTCTGCCATTTCATATTTAGTTGATATATACAGGAAAGGTAGTGAAATTAACAATAGTTTTATAAATGTTCTTCTTTACATGAGTTTTTTCCCGAAGATGACTATGGGACCTATTGTAAAATATCAGGAGTTTATTCAGAGTATACCATTAACTAAAGTTAGTTTTGATGACATTTGTGATGGTGTATGGAGATTTGTAAAAGGACTTGGTAAAAAAGTACTAATTGCTAATAATATAGCCCATATCACTCAAAAATTATTTGAAATTCCTAATACAGAATTAACAATTATTTTTTCATGGTACGGTATGCTTGCCTATATGCTGCAGCTCTATTTTGATTTTTCCGGATATTCAGATATGGCAATAGGACTGTCAAAGATATTCGGATTCAAAATTAGAGAAAATTTTAATTATCCATATACATCAAAATCTATTGCAGAATATTGGAGAAGATGGCATATCTCTTTGGGTGAATGGTTTAGAGATTATGTCTATTACCCGCTAACATTAGGCCCTGCTATTAAAGTAAGAAAATATTTTTCTGGTATAAATAAGAATCTTGCAAAATTTGCTCAAAGTTTTTATACATTACTGATTATTTGGATGGCAACAGGAATATGGCATGGAGCAAATTTAACTTTTATTATATGGGGATTGCTGCAGTTTGTTATTATTCTCGCTGAACAGTATAGAAAACCGATAAAAAATAAAATTCTTGAAAATATTTTCAGTTTTTCATATACATTCTTTATCGTTTATATTTCAAAAGTTCTTTTTTCAGCTGATTCCTTATCATCTTCAGCTGATTATTTCAAATCAATGATTGGTTTTCATGGCAATGCATTTATTGATGATACTTCAATTTTTTACATAAGAGAATATGCGGTGTATGTAATTACAGGTTGTTTTCTTTCTTTTCCTATATTTCATAAACTTAATGATTTTCTAGTTAATAAATCAATTGTATTAACCAGAACAGTATCTTTTATTAAACTAGTGAGTATGATTGGTATTTTCTTTTTATCTATTGCTTTCCTTATTCAGGGAATTAGTAATCCATTTTTATATGAGAATTTTTAAAATAAAGGATTAATCAATGAAAAACGAAATTAAGAATTTTTTAATTAAAGCAATGCCTGATATTGATTTTACAAAAAGTAATACCTTGGTTGATGACGGTATTATTGATTCACTAAGTATTGTCAATATAATCGGTGAACTTGCAGTAGAATATGATATTCATATCTCATTTGATGAAATTTCACCTGAGAATTTTAATTCTATTGAAGCAATTGCATCTATGGTAGAACGAATAAGAAATAATTAGTTTAAAACATATATGCTATTTAAAAAACATTAAGAAAGCTACTAATGAAGCAGAAAAAATGAGTCCCTTGCGCGTCTTGCAGTGAGATAATCCAGGCGCAGCCTGTATTCAGCCGACATACCCCAAGCTACGCTTACCCAGGCACACGCCTATAAGAAAAATATTAATGTCTCAGGAAAAAAGAGCTAAGCGTGCGTCTCACAGAGGGAATAATAAAATACTCAGATAATAATACCAAACTGTGCTTAGCACCTTAGCTCATTTTTCCCAACAGTATTAATAATATTTCGAAACAATTATGAAAGAACCCGAATTAGTACTTCTTTCGCAAGTACAGGAAACATTAAAATCTTCTCCTCAGGCAAGCCAGAGAGATATTGCAAAAGCTGTAGATATGTCTTTAGGCATGACTAACAGTCTTTTAAAGCGTTTTGCAGAAAAAGGCTGGCTTTATATGAATAAAATATCAACAAGAAACATTCAGTATGTATTAACACCTGAGGGTATGAATGAACTTGCCCGGAGAAGCTACCGTTATATAAAACGCACTTTAAAATCTGTTCTCGATTATAAAGATATTATTACGTCTCTTGTTTTAACTGAAAAAGCAAAAGGTATCTGCAGTGTTCTTCTCGTCGGTAAAACAGACCTTCAGTTTATTGTAGAATACGCCTGTATGCATAATAAAATTACCCTATCATATACAGATTCGACTGATAATCTTTCTTCTCTTGATTTGAGTAATACCCTCGTTTTAATTTCTGATTCAATTTCATTTTCTGATAACTCTATTCCTCCTTCAGTTAATTTTATCAATCTTTATGAAGTTATCGTTAATATATAGTAGCTCTATAATCTATCTTTTTTTCCTTTTTTTGGTATAATAGTATTGTTTTTGTATGGAGTTTTTTTATGTTTACAGATGTGGTTATTCTAGCAGGCGGTTTCGGTGAACGTTTATGGCCTGCATCAACTTCTTTAGTTCCCAAACAATTCTTATCGCTCGAGGGCGGCGTTACTTTTCTCCAGTCTGCAATATTGCGTGCTTTAAACCTTTGTGTAACAGGTTCAATACTTATTGTAACAAGAAAAGATTTACTTCAGGGCTGTATAGATCAGGCTTCCTCTCTTACCAGCCTCGTGTCTCCTTCTCAGATGGATATGCTTATTAATAACCTTTATGTTATAGCTGAACCTGATCCCAAAGGAACTGCAGCCCCTGTAATTCTTGCCTGTCACTTTCTTAATCAGCTGTCAGATAATGAACATTCAGTATTAGTATTGACAAGTGATCATATTATCGGTCCGAATGAAAATTTTATTGAAGACGCTCAAAAAGCATGGCTCGCCTGCCTTGAAAATCAGCTTGTGTGCTTCGGTATTCCGCCTACAGAACCTGCAACAGGTTACGGCTACATAAAAAAAGGACTGCCTTTTTCAACTAAAAAAGAAGTGCTTAAAGATACATATTTTATTAACCAGTTTAAAGAAAAACCTGATCTTGATACAGCAAAAAAATATCTTGAAAGCGGCGACTATTGGTGGAATAGCGGTATGTTTGCTTTTAAAACTGATTTTGTTTTATCAGAGCTGAAGGAACATGAAGTTTCTCTTTATAATGCATTCAGAAATCTTCCCTCTTCCGCATCATTTACAATTGATCAAAAAGACGGTATTCATTATTTACATTCATGGCCAGCCTTGGATGAAGCATATGAGAAAACCCCTTCTCTTTCTATTGATATTGCCCTTGCCGAAAAAACCCGCTTTGCTTCCGTTGTAAAAGCGTCATTTTCCTGGGATGATGTAGGCAGCTGGGATTCTTTTGAGAGCCTTTTTTCATCACATCACGGTTCCGCAATAGAAATTAAAGCTGATAATAATTTTGTCTATTCAGATATTCCGGTAGCACTATGCGGTGTTAGAGATTTAATAGTAGTTGTTAAAAACAACAAGGTTCTTGTTCTGAAAAAAGGTGAAAGCGAACTTGTAAAAGAGGCTGCAAGAATCAGTAAGGGCGAAACTGCATCATGATGATTTCTGTAAAAAAAGTTTTAGTACGTCTTCCTGCTGTTCTTGTAACTCTTATAAGCTGGTATTTATCCAGTCAATCTTCTCTTCCAAAACCGATTTCTTTTTTTACATATGACAAATTTCTGCATTTTGCAAGTTTTTCATTTTTAGCATTTTGCTGGGCTTTATGGTCTACACCTAAACAGTGGTATGTCAAACCGTATAGATCTATTCTTATTGTTTTATTAATTATTGCAGTATACGGAGCTATAGACGAGTTTCACCAGTCCTTTACACCAGGACGCGATATGAGTTTATTCGACTGGATAGCAGATATGGTCGGAGCATTATTCGGCTCTCTTTTTGCACTTCTTTCACTTCGTATATATTACATTTATAAATTCAGACAAAAAGGCTCTATTTCGTCTTAGTATCCGGTATATAGGAGTGAATATGTGTAATAGCGGCCGCAACCGCATCTGAAGCATGATCCGGCTTTATGCTATCCTGCAGTCCTAAAAGTATTTTTAAATAATCCTGAATTAATGTTTTACCGGCTTTAGCGTTACCGGTAACAGACTGTTTTATTACAAGCGGAGTATATTCTCCAAGCAGTATGTTATTTTTTGAAAGGCATAGGGTTATTACACCCCTAGCCTCAGCTACGGCCATTGCAGAGCTCACATTCTTTGCGAAGTACAGAGTTTCCATTCCTGCTTCACAAGGCTTATACATACTTATTATTTGAGTTAATGTGTCAAAAATATATTCCAGACGGCTGCCGTATAAATCGGTACTCTGCGTTTCAATAACACCGTATTGAATTAACCGGTACTTATTATTCTCATAATCGAGTATGCCCCATCCAGTGGAAGCAAGCCCTGGATCTATTCCGAGCACTCTTCTGCATTTAATTAAACTACTTTCAATAGTTACTGTTTTAGTGCCGGGAAAAGACCGTAATGTACTAGCCATAAAAACCTCAAAAAAAAAGCCGCATTCATGTGCGGCTTTTTTATTTATCCGGCTGTCACCGGTATTATTACTCAGCCTCGAAGCCTTCGGGAATATCAAAATTGCTGTAAACATTTTGAACATCGTCATCTTCTTCAAGTTTATCAATGAGTTTAAGAACTTTTCTTGTTGTTTCTTCATCAAGTGTTGAATAGGTGTCGGGAACCATGGAAATTTCGGCTGATACTGATTCAAATCCTTTTCCCTGCAGCGCTTCAAGTACTGTATCAAAATTTGCGGGGTCGGTAGTAACGGTTATAACGCCGTCTTCATTGGCAATGTCATCAGCGCCTGCTTCAAGGCCAGCTTCCATAATTGCATCTTCATTTACTTTTTCAGCATCATATTCAATAACGCCTTTGCGGTTGAACATATAAGAAACTGATCCTGTAGCACCGAGGTTTCCGCCGGTTTTACCGAATATATTTCTTACGTTTGCAGCTGCACGGTTTTTGTTATCGGTAAGAACTTCGACAAGAATTGCAACTCCGCCGGGACCGTAGCCTTCATAAATCATTTCTTCAAATACAGACCCGCCTAACTCGCCGGTACCTTTTTTAATAGCACGCTCAATATTATCTTTGGGCATATTAGCACCGCGTGCTTTAAGAATAGCTGTTCTCAAACGTGGGTTGGAATTCGGATCTCCCCCTCCCATTCTTGCTGCAATTGAAATTTCTTTAATGAATTTGGTGAACAATTGACCGCGTTTGGCGTCTGCAGCACCTTTGGCGTGTTTAATCGTCGCCCATTTACTATGTCCTGACATCTGAACTCCTTACCTGCAATATGTGCAAAAATAAAAAAATAAATTTTCGGTTGTTCATTATACCATATTTGAAAATTTAATGTCAATGCAAAATACCGCAACGGCTGCGGAAAACTATGAAAAACTGCACGAATTGTTATATTTAACTACTTGATATATCTGATTTTAGCGTATAAAATAGAGTCATGAGCACTTTGATAATTGCAGAGGCCGGTACAGCACACGGGACGAGCATAAAGACCGCAAAAGAACTGGTTGATGCAGCAAAGCGGGCAAAAGCCGATTGTGTTAAATTTCAATGGGTATATGCAGATGAAATTCTCCATCCTTTAACCGGAAATGTACAGTTACCCGGAGGAAGCATTCCTCTTTATGAGCGTTTTAAGCAGCTTGAAGTTTCAGTATCTTTTTTTGAAGAAATAGCTCATTATACAAGATCAAAAGAGATGCTTTTCGCCTGTTCTCCATTCGGGAAAAGGAGTTTTTTTGAGCTTTGTTCAATTAAGCCTGATATTATAAAAATTGCCTCTCCAGAGCTGAATCATTTTGAGCTTTTACAGCTTGCTTCTTCTGAACGTTTTCCAGTAATTCTTTCCTCCGGTGTCTCATTATTAAAAGATATAGAAAAAGCGCTTTCTTTTTTCGAACATAGAAAACACAGCGTAACCCTTCTTCACTGCGTTACAAATTATCCTGCTCCCCCTGAAGACTACAATCTTTCTGTCCTTAAAAATTTACATTCTATCTTCGGTGTTTCAACAGGAGTAAGCGATCACAGTAAAGATCCGGTACTTGTTCCGGTTTTATCGGTTTTACAGGGCGGTACAGTTATCGAAAAGCATATAACGCTTAATCCCGAAGGCGATTCTCTTGATGACCCTGTAGCATTAACAGAAAAACAGTTTTTACAGATGAGTGAAGCAGTCCGTTATGCTGAAAATTATCCTGCAGAAGCACTAAAAAACTTACATGATTCATACGGAGCTGATACAGTTTTTAAGGTTATTGGAAATGGAATTAAGACGCTTGCGCCTTCCGAGAAGGAACATTATAAACGTACAAATAGAAGTATACATTACCTGAGCAGTTTCTCCAAAGGACATGTATTGTCTTCTTCAGATATTGCATCGTTAAGAACTGAAAAAATACTTACTCCCGGTGAAAGCCCGGAATTGTTAAATCTTTTTTCGGGTGCAGTCCTGCAGTGTAATGTACAGTCCGGTGAGGGTGCCTTACTTGAACATATAGTGGTTAAATTATGAAACGCAGCATTATACTTTTTCTGCTTTTATTCTTCATTGCCGATTCTCTTTTTGCTTTTAAATATAAAATTGAGCAGATTGAGTTTATAACGACAGGCAGCGTAAATACATCAGTAATAGAAAAGGAAGCATCAATTTCAACGGATAAACTATTTTTAAACATGGATGAACTTGATTTATATCTGGCGGAAATTGAAGATAAACTTCTCAACACCAGGTTATTCAATTCAATTGATTTTGAATACTACGAGAATACGCTCAGTGTATGGAATACTATGTATGATGAAGAAAATCAAAAAGAAGAAATCATAGTCCCCTTATATTTAATTGTAAGAGTTGAGGAAACAGGAAACTTCATTATTGCTCCCTATCCCAAGTTCGATTCAAATAAAGGTTTTGAAGCTAAATTAAAAATAAGGCATAACAACTTTTTAGGTTTTATGACAGTATTTGACGGTGACCTTTCATATTTCTATTCACTCGATAAAAAACATTCATCTTCTTTCGATGCAGAATTTTCTCTTCCTTTTTATATTGGTAAAACCACAAATTCATTTTATTCAAATCTTAACGCTTCATATATTTTCTCTGACTCTTTGTTTTCAACTGACGATTATGCAGGCCTTCTTTTTTCATTTCCGTTTTCTTTTTTTTCAATAAATCATGCCTTTGAGCAGCATTATACGTTTACTGATTATTCATATTTCATTGAGCGATCTATCTTTTCTGTTCCATTTTCTATTCCTGTTAAAGCATTTCCTTTAACACTTATGCTGAAAAATACAACAGATTATTCATGGAGTACAAAACCTCAATACGCTTCACAAGTAACGTTCTCCCCTTTTCTCATTTTTGAATCTGAGGATAAGGGCTGGATTGTAAATTTTCAAAAGGGATATTCTGTCTTATTTTCTTCAGGGTTTACATTCGGTTCAGTAACAAAAGAAATAAGTCCGTTAATTGAACTCACCGCTTCACTGTACTTTCCTTTTGAACATGAAAAACTGCCTTCAAATATTGCCCCCTCTATGAGAATGCATATATGGTACAGTTACAATCAAATACTGAATAAAGGTTCATTTATACGGGGAATCCTTGATAATGAATTTAAGGGTTCAAGCGGATTCATTCTTAACAATGACTGCACCATATCATTGTTTCAGCTTTATGTTGACTCATTGTTTAATAATGAAAAACTAGTCAAATTAAACTTCGAAATGCAGATGTCGCCTTTTGTAGATATTGCTATGATTATTTCTCCTTCTTTTTCATTTGATCTTACTACAGGTTTAACACTTATAGTTCATCCGCTTTCGATGAAAAGTATACAGGGCCGCATAAGTTTTGCATCAAATCCTTTTTGGACCGATGAGAAAAAGAATTACTCCACACCTTATGAGATCTATATTGGTTTAGGATTGTTTTACTAATTAATGCACCAGTACTTTTTGGGTACTTTGAATCGAAACAAGTTTTTCTTTTGAAGCACGGGACCAGTAGACATCGGGGCAATACTGGGAAAGAACAGATAGGAGTTTTTCTGCAAAATCTGTTTGACCGCTGTCATATACCGAAAGTGAAAAAATGTAAAACCCTTTCCAAACATCATATTTTTTTCCCCAGGTTACAATATCTTCATATTCTGATATATCTTTAAGAAGCGCTTCCAAAGAGGAATAAGAATAATCAAGTTTTCGTGTTTTAAGAACATCTTCTATTCTGGTTACAGCACTAACTACACCCATACTGGACATGGTAAGCACTTTGTCATGAAGAAGTATGCGGTTGTCCTGAGACGTATTTTGCATTAACGCATCTGAATCACCAGTATTATGAATTTGACTGTTGTAGTAATCTGCTAAATAAAAAAAAGCCTTCATGGAATTATATGAACTGTTTCTGTATAACAGAAAAAATTTGTCAAGGCTGGTTCCTGTTTTTATTGCCCTTACGAGAGATTTTGAAAATCCTGTTTCGTTGGTGTTTTGTATATAGTTCGGGTCATCTGCTGTAATGAGTAAAAGAGATTTTTCGTATTTTTCCATATTTCCGGTCATTAAAGATAAGGAAGCTATTTCATAGAGGATATCATATTTTTCTTCAGGAATTGAGAGTAAATCCGAATGTTCCCATGCCTTCAGTAAAAATGACTGTGACAGGGTGTATTCACCCTCCAATCCGTATATTTTTCCCAGTAAGAAATCCGCTTCAGGGTATTCTGTAAATTTCTTAATATAATTTTTTATATTTTCAATTGAATAGTTAAAATAATCTTTTGGTAGATTTGCTAAAATGTTTTCAATAATTAAAACTGCATCATGAGAATCTCTTTCTTTTAAAATAGCGAGTACTTCATCAATATCATCTCCAATTTTCTGAACTGCTACAGGTTTCATTGCAAGTTCCAGTGTTGCCAGAGCCCAGTCTGATTCTTTTTTTCTGTTTACTTTTGCAGTTTGAGCATATTTAAAAGATATGCCGAAATCTCTCTGATCATAGGCTGTTTGCGCTTTTTGAAGCATTCTCCATGAGTATTCTTCAGGATTAACCGTCTCCATGGACTGGGCATACAGATTAACAATGAGAAGTATAAAAATTATAAGTACTGTATATTTTTTCAAAGATTTTCCAATTCCTCTCTAAATGCTTTATCGGCAGAAGAATACAAACTGTTAAGTCTTATCTGTTCATCTGATATTGCTTCATCGCTTTTGACAGTTTTAACAATTTTACCGTGCTTAAAAATGATAATGCTGTCCCCTGCACCCGTTATACCTATATCTGCATGTTTTCCTTCTCCCGGACCGTTTACAATACATCCCATGACAGCAACAGTGATATTTTTATTCATAGATAAGAGTTCAGTCTGCCAGCGTTTAACAAAACCATGAACATCAAAACCGTTTCTGCCGCACCGCGGGCACGATACGATTTTTACACCTCCGCTTCTTTTTTTGTTTTCATATAAAATTTCACGGGCGGTAATTACCTCATTTTCAGGACTGTCAGACAGGCTGACACGGATTGTATTGCCTATTCCTTTCTGTAATAGATGAGTAAAGGCCATAGTGCTTTTTACAATTCCTCCTATGAGAGGACCTGCCTCCGTTACTCCTAAATGTAGGGGGATTGAAGAATTTTCTGCAAAAAGTTCATTTGCCTCAATTGTTTCCTGTACTGAAGAAGCCTTCATAGAAACACAATAGTTAACAAACCCAAGAGATTCTAAAATTTCCGATTCTCTTAAAGCAGTTTCACATAATCCCTGTGCCCGGCTTATTCTTCCCTTTTCCACTTCTGCCTGTACATCTTTGGGAAAACTGCCTGTGTTAACACCTATGCGTATGGCAGCTCCTTTATCCATGCAGTACCGGACGACTATTTCTGTTTTTTCCCTTGAACCAATATTTCCGGGATTTATACGGATTTTAGATACAGAACCCTTAAGACATTCAAGTGCAAGTTTATAATCAAAGTGAATATCGGCTACGAGGGGTGTTTTCGAATACTGCGCAAGAAGGCGAAGGGCACGGGCGCTTTCAATATCTGGAACAGCAAAGCGGATAATGTCGCAGCCGAGAGATGAAAGTGTTTCAATGCGGTTTAAAATAGAATAGAGGGCATCCTTATTGTACAAAGGAGAATCCTTTAATACATTCGTAATACCCTCTTTCCACATAGTTTGAATAGAAACCGGTGCATTGCCGCCGATTTCTACTCTATTTGTTATACCCGCACCGCCTAAGATTATTGTGCGTGTGTTCATTCTCTTTCTTAGAAATTGAATGCCATTGCAAACAATGCTACAGTTTCACAAAGTCCTACAACCATGAGATAGTTGGCAAAACCCTTGCCTGTTTCTCCAAGAGCATCAGATGCGGCAGCACCGGCTTTACCCTGGAATACAGCAGAAGCAGCCATTGCAAGACCTGTAAAAATACCGGTTCCCAAAATTACACCAGGGTTCGCTCCCGCAGTAAGTTTTTCCTGAAGAGTACCCATCAGCAAAAAGCCGTACAAGGTCTGGGTCAAGGGTGCACCTGCAAAAACAGATAGAATAAAGGGGGCAGGTTTATTATTCATGTAACAACGTTTCCATGCTCCTATTGCTGACTGACCTGCTGCTCCAATACCGATTGCAGAACCAATAGCTGCAATTCCAAATACACATGCTGTTCCTAACCATCCTAAAAAATCCATACAAAAATCTCCTCTATTTTATTTACTGCCGTCTCTAAACGGTTTGTAAGAATATCCTGACCATGACATTCCTAAATGACTGGTGAATTCCAGTGTATTCAAGCGGACACCATGAACAAGAACCGAAAGCACATTAAGAACCATATTTAATCCATGTCCGAAAACAAGAAGAATAATACCCGCAAACATTATTGCACCGCCGAGCATAGGTCCTGCCATCATATTAATTGTCTCTGAAATAGCTCCTCCGGCAAGGGCAACAGCCCATAGACGTATATAAGAGACAATATCAGAGAAAATATTAACAACACCTAAGAGCACAGAAATAATATTTTGCAGACTTGCAAGAATCGACTTGATAATACTTCCGTCATAATTTGAAAATATGAAACTAAGAAGAAAACCGCCGCCTATTGCCGGAAGAACAAGATTAGAAATGCTTATGCCAAACAGATCAATATCCATCGCAAAACGCTGTTTATCGACAACAATATAGAGTACTACATAAAAAATACCCCACAACATTGCCAGTGAACCTGCTTCGCCAAGACATTTTAAGGTTTTTCTGTTTTTAATGATCCCCTTAATATGAGCCACTGATAATTGTAAAAGAGCCAGAGAAAAGCAGAAAATCTTTATATTCTGGGTGAGCGATGCTTTATCGGGATTGGCATTCGACAAAGGTGTAAAGGACATATTGACCAGTATTTGAGGAAGCTTCGTATAGTCAATTCCAAACCATGTACAGGTAATTGTTCCCCATGCAAAAGTGGAAAAACCGAGCAGACATAATAAAAGCATCATTGGTGCTGTTTTTTTTCCTTTAATGATCGACATAAAAACAATTATAAGTCCTGTAACCAGAAGCAGAATGCCGTATCCGCCGTCGCCGAAAATCATACCGAAAAAAATACTGAAGAAAAGTAAAAACCAGCCCGATATGTCGTATTCGCGGTAGCCGGGAACAGTCCCTAAAAAATCCGTCACAGGATAAATGAGACTTACAATTTTATTGTTATTAAGCTTTGTAGGTACATCATCATCCTCGTTCGGATCGCTCAAAAGGCAGGCCCAGCGTTCCTGTTTCGAAAGATCGGTAATTTTCTGAGCATCCTGGCATGGAATATAACCGGTAAGCCACGTTATGGCATGAGCTGTCTCTTCTGCATCTATTTCCATTCCCGAATAGATATTTTCAAATTCAATATCTTTCTCATATACTTTCATTGCTTCTTTAATCGATGGTAAATAAGCTGTTGCCGAAATAATATCAGAATCAATATCAGCCAGTTCATTTTTATATGAAGCAATATTATCTTCAATATCTTTTGTTGAAATATCGGGCATGGGAACAAGATATGCTTCAGGAGGAAGCCCTTCCGGTTTTTCTTTAGTCTCGCACACCGTTAAAAACCGAATGAGCGACTTTGTACCCGAAACATAGATAGTTTTAACAGCTTCAGATATTTTCGCATATGAATCAGATGGAATTTCGTACATGGAAAGATACATACCCTTTTGTGCAAGGTATTCAAAATCTTCCGGTGTTACACCGCCCCACTGGGAAAGCCGTTCATTTTCTTTAACAGCATTACTCAATTCTTCGGTGAAATTTTTCTTTGATTCGAATAGATTAACAGCTTCTTCTGCTTTTACAGATGCTTCTTCAACAGAAAGGCTCACCTTAGCCGGCATCTTTTTTTTATCAACTTTTACATCGGATAAAAGTATGGATGCAAGTTCAAGCCTGCTGTATTTCTCTTTTACTTCTGATAATTTTTCGCTGTTTCCCTGCATCTGTTCAATATGAACAAGCCCAAGGGAGCGGAGTTTTTTAAGAGCTGAATCTTTATACCGGTCAAGAACAACAAGAGAGACTTTTTTCATAGGTACTATCATGATACAGCCTCCTTTGCTTCAAGATTTTTCTTGGATATTTTACCGCGTACAACGGCAGCGACCTGCTGGTCTCCAAGATACACCGATATTTTTTTAATATTAGCCTTTGTTTCGGGTATTTTAACCTTTTCAAATAAATTTACACGCTGTGTCGTAGTTCTCAGTTCTATTAATAGAAGTCTTACCTGCTCTTCCAGAACTTCTGCTTCAAGATCGTAAGCCAAAGCCTTCTCCATCCTGTCTGCTGCAAGATCTATCCATAAGGGCACAGAATATAAATCATAATCACCGCGTGAAAAATCGGCTCCTTCATAAACGGGTATGGTAACACCTGCTATATTGCTAATGCCCTTGCGGACATTTTTTACTTTTACCATCTCAGGTTTGAAGGCTTCTTTTTCACCGAATACTGCAATCCACCGTGAAAATTCGGCCTCGAGGTTTTTACGTTTCTGTCTAACCTCTTTAGCACGTTCCTCTATGGTTCGGATTTCGGTCTGCAGCTGTTGTTTTTTGAGTATTAAGGTCGGCAGATAGCGTTTATACATTTTAAGCGCATCTTTTTGAGCCTTCAACTCATTTTTTGTCAGCTTTATCGCCATCAATAGCTCCCTTTTTACTTAGGCCAGTACTGCTGGATTAATTCCGATTTTAAGCCTGTTTCTTCTTTTTTGAAACAGTCCGATAATATCTTCCAGCCCATATCGAGCGCGCCTTCGAGCGGAACATTGATGGAAAGATCCATCATTTCTTTTTCAAAAAGCTCTCCATATTTTAAAAGTTTATCATCCCATTCGGACATCATAAATCCCATGGATTTTTTCTCAAGAGTATCTTTATACGACGAGTAAAGACGGATCATACCGTCCATGAGAGAACGGTGGTCATTTCTTGTCTTACCGTTAACATTCTGCTTAAGACGTGAAAGGCTTCCGAAAGGTTCAATGCGTCCGCCTTTGAGGTAGTACTGGCCTTCGGTAATGTATCCGGTGTTGTCGGGTACCGGGTGTGTTACGTCGTCGCCGGGCATTGTAGTAACAGCAAGAATAGTAACAGAACCTGCATCGTCGAAATCTACGGCTTTTTCGTAGCGTGAAGCGAGCTGGCTGTACAAATCGCCGGGATATCCGCGGTTTGAGGGAACCTGCTCCTGAGTAATTGCAATTTCCTTCATGGAGTCTGCAAAGTTAGTCATATCAGTCAAAAGAACGAGAACGTCTTTTCCCTGTAGGGCAAACTGTTCAGCAACCGCAAGAGACATATCGGGCACCATGAGGCATTCTACAGTCGGATCTGCAGCGGTGTGAACGAACATGACTGTTCTGCTCAATGCGCCGCCTTCTTCCAGAGTATTCTTAAAGAACAGGTAGTCGTCGTATTTTAATCCCATACCGCCAAGAATAATGATATCGACCTCAGCCTGCATGGCAATGCGTGCAAGAAGTTCATTATACGGCTCTCCTGATATTGAGAAGATCGGCAGTTTCTGGCTTACAACGAGGGTATTAAACATGTCGATCATGGGAATACCGGTTCTTATCATTCGTTTTGCAACAATTCGCTTTGAGGGGTTTACGGAAGGTCCCCCTATTTCCACAAGGTTTTCACGTAAGGAAGGTCCCTTGTCGCGCGGATCGCCTGCTCCGTTAAAAACACGTCCAAGAAGATCATCGGAAAAGCTTACCTGCATTTCGTGTCCGAGGAATCTGATCTGGTCTCCGGTTGAAACACCGCGTCCGCCTGCAAAAACCTGAAGCGACACAAGATCGCCTGCGATTCTGTTTACTTCTGCAAGAGACTTTCCGAAAGAGGTGTCAATTTCAGCGAGTTCTCCGTATTTCACATCTTCTGCGCGAACGGTAATAACACTTCCGTTAATTGATTCTATTTTACTGTATACCTTATTCATAATTATTCACCGTCCTTCAAAAGTTCGCTGGCCTTTTTATCGAGCTTGCCGGACTTATCATCGTATAATGAGGCAATATCAGCTTCGTTTTTCTTAAATTCACTCCCCATCCATTGGGAATAGTTCCAGTCAAGAAATTTTTGTCTCATCTGATTAAAATAAGAACGCGCTTCGTCTTTGGATGCCAAGGTAAACGAAGATCCTAAAACCTTTACAAGCATTCTAAATACATATTCCTGTCTTTCAACGCTTGCAGCCGAATCAGTTTCATCGAAGGAATTCTGCTGCAGGTATACTGCATCAAGAAATTCGCCTTTGAGGTAAATTATATAATCCTCAAGACTTGTACCTTCTTCTCCGACAACTTTCATCATCTGTTCTATTTCATTTCCGCGGAATAAATAGTGGCGGGCAAATTCAACCCAGTCGCTTCTTAAAACACTTGTATATTTTGACCAGGAATCTAACGGATGGATTGCAGGGTACTTACGGGCATCGGATCTTTCACGGGAAAGACCGTGGAAGGATCCCACAACTTTAAGAGTTGCCTGTGTTACGGGTTCTTCGAAGTTTCCTCCAGCAGGAGACACCGTACCGCCGATTGTTACTGAACCTATAGATCCGTCGCTTAAGCGGACAATACCAGCCCGTTCATAGAACGATGCAATATAGGATTCCAAATAGGCAGGGAAAGCTTCTTCTCCCGGAATCTCTTCCAAACGGCCCGACATTTCACGCAAGGCCTGTGCCCAGCGGCTTGTCGAGTCTGCAAGAAGAAGAACATGGAGCCCCATCTGGCGATAGTATTCTGCAAGTGTCACACCCGTATACACAGACGCTTCGCGGGCTGCAACAGGCATTGAGGAGGTGTTGCATATAATTATGGTGCGTTCCATGAGTGAACGGCCTGTTTTGGGGTCTGTCAGTTCGGGGAATTCTTTTAAGATTTCAACTACTTCACCTGCGCGCTCGCCGCAGGCGGCAACGATTACGATGTCAACATCGGCATTACGGCTTGTGGTATGCTGCAACACGGTTTTCCCGGCACCGAAAGGACCTGGAATACAGTATGTTCCGCCTTTTGCAACCGGAAAGAATGTGTCTATAAGCCGTACTTGAGTAACCATTGTTTCTTTAGGCATAAGGCGTTCTGCATAACAATTGATTGCTTTCTTTACAGGCCAGGTAAAACTCATGGTAACATTGTGATCTTTACCTTTAGAGTCTGTAAGAACTGCCATAGTGTCTTTAAGTTTATACGTGCCTTTATCTTTTATTGACTTAACCGTATAGGTATCTAAAAAGGTAAAAGGAACCATTATTTTGTGGGAAAAAGTACCTTCGGGAACAGAGCCCAGGAAGTCACCTCTTTTTACCATGTCTCCTGCCTTGGCATGTGGAGTAAACTCCCATTGTGTGCTGTCAGGAAGTGCATCAAGATAAACACCGCGCTCCAAAAAGTAGCCTGCTTTTTCTGCAAGCTGCGGGAGCGGATTTTGAAGTCCGTCAAAAACCTGGCCTAAAAGTCCCGGGCCTAGTTCTATAGAAAGAAGCTCGCCTGAGAACTCCACAGGATCTCCTGTCTGAATACCCTTGGTCATTTCGAAAACCTGAAGCTGCGCCTGTCCGTTTCTAATACGGATAACCTCGCTTTTTAATTTTTTCCCGCCTACTGTAACATAGCCTACTTCGTTAAGTGCAACAGTGCCGTAAAATTGAACGCTTATCATGTTGCCGTTAACAGCGACTACCTTTCCTTTTGTATCCGTCATGTTGATTCTCCAAGTATTCTATCATATATCTGTCTATAAGATGCTAAACCCGCTTCCTCGTTAAACTGTTTTATACGGGTTGCAAGTTTGAGCTGTAATGCATAGCTGAAGAGCGAGTCCGTAGAAAAATAATCGGACGGGGTAAAACGGCGCAGTGCATCCATTCGTGCTTCGTTAAGAAACTGTTCTGCTTCCAAAGGACTGTCAAATCCGCTAGCTGTGCGTGATATCTGCATAACATCGGGAGGTATTGAAACTTCCTGCGGAATTGTAAATTCCTTTTTCATTTTCTGAGCTCTTACAGAAGCTAATGAAAAACGGAGGGTTCGTTCCCAATCATAGTAAGCATCGAGAAAAGATGAGCCTGATGCAGTAAGAGACCGCGGAGGTTCAAGGGAGATATCGCTCACTATAGTAAAAGATTTGACATCAAGAAAGCGTGAACACAAGTCTAAAAAGTATTCTTCGCTAATGGGCAGCGGTGAAGTCTGCTGGGCTGAAAAAGACGGTAACTGCGACATTAAATAATACCAGCTGCTCACTTACTTAGCCTCTGCCTGGGCTGCTTCTTTCATAATCTTAGCCGTCTGCGGATTTAGATAACTTGAAAATAAAGAGGCAACAGATTCAGATGAAAAGTCGTAATATGCTTCACCGTTTTTAATACCGATTCTAAAACCGTCTGCAACAGAATCGGAAGCTTTCAGCACAAGGCCTTTTGCAATTTCGGCTTTTAAAGAAGCTGAAAGCGATGACTGAACAGAATCTAAATCTTTTTGAGATAAAAGAACTGATATAGAAGAAGCATCATCGGCTGAGAGCCATTTTTTTAGCAGTTCCGGAATAAGAGATTTAAGAACATCTGAAGATAAGGCTGAACCAGTATCTTTCTTAATTATTGCATTAAGCTGCGCAATAATACTGTCTCTGAAGGAAATTAATACATTTCGGCCTGCCTGACGTACAGCATCAATGCTTGCTTTTTCCATACGGCTGTTTTCTGTTCTGGCACTCTGTATTAAAGCCTCCGCTTTCTTTTGGGCATCATTAATAATAGACTGCGCTTTTGCTTCAGCCTCTTCAATAATGCGTTTTGCCTCATTTTCGGCTGAAGCTACACCATCGACCTTGATTTTATCAATCAATTCCTGTAATTGGATATCCATAGAACCCCTCTATTGTAAGTAAAAAAATTATAACATAGAAAAAAACTGTAATGTTTCATTATTCAGATGAATATTTGAACATTACTGTGCAACAACAGAATAACCGAAAATGTCAAAAAAAGCAACTTAAAAATTTGTAAACGAATGAACGGTTACAGACTCATATGTTTCGCCCGGTCTTAAAATACAGGAAGGAAACTCTTTTTTATTCGGAGCATCAGGGAACTGCTGTGTTTCGAGGCAGAATGCAGAACGGGGTGTATACAAAACATTGTTCTTGCCGCGTTTGTCTGAAAGCGAATTAGCCGAATAAAACTGAACGCCGCACTGATTTGTACTGACGGTCATGCATCTTCCGCTTACAGGTTCTTTGACAACAGCGCATTCCTTCAGCTCTCCTTCTTTTCCGTTAAGAACATAGCAGTGATCGTAGCCGAAGGGGGTTTTATCAATATCGGTACCGATTTTCTTGGATTTGGAAAAATCAAAGGGAGTACCTGTTACCTTCGTATAAGTACCTGTGGGAATCAGATTTTTATCAACCTCTAAAAAAGAATCTGCATTGATCATAAGCTCATGATCAAGAACAGTGCCCTTACCCTCGCCGCGCAGGTTAAAATAACTGTGATTGGTAAGACTTACTGGTGTGTCGGCATCTGTTCGGACGCGGTAGATCATGGAAAGATCGTTGGTATCTGTTAAAAGATAGGTAACTTCCACATACATGTTGCCCGGGAAACCCTGGAAGCCGTCGGGGATTGTTCTTGAAAAACGAACACCTGTTCCTTCTTTTGAATGAATTTCTTTAGCCTTCCAAACAAGATTTGAAAACTGATTAAAACCGGAATGAAGACAGTTGCCGTTGTCGTTTGCATCGAGTTTGTAGGTTTTCCCATTCAGTTTGAATGAAGCGTTTCCTATGCGGTTTGCAAAACGTCCTACAAGAACACCGAAAAATACGGAATTCTGCATCATAAAGCCTTCAAGCGTCGAAAAGCCCAGAACAATATCGTCTTGATTGCCGTTTCTGTCCGGTACCATAAGGCTTGTTAAAGTACACCCGTAATCGGTCACTGAAAAAGACATGTATTTATTGGAAACTGTGTACAAATTAATTTTTGTACCGTCAGACAGTAAACCGAACTTTCTTTTTTTTATTTTCATACGTGCTCCTATAAATCATATAGTTTCATTATATACGTCAAGCTGATTTATTGCAAATAGGATATTGTGCTGATATACTCTTTATTACGATGAATAGTTTGTTTGACCGACTGGGCGATATGCTCAAGGAATACATAGAAGACGATCAGGATATTTTTTCAAAGCCCGCTGAAGAGGTTTTAGAAGACTCTACAGAAGAGAACGTTGACATAGAACAGGAGGATGAGATTTTCTCTTCCGGAACTGATAAAAACACCAACCCCTCTTATACAAAACCAAATAATGAAAAATCACAGTCTAATCCTTCGGGTTATTCAACACCTCGGCAAAATGGTGAGGACAAGCAGAATACGGGTAAGAAATTCACCTTTAATACGCAAAACCAGCAGCACACTGCATTTAAAAAAAAATCAAGCAATGAATATACCATTTATAAGGCGCCGAAGCCTGTACCAGCTCAGATCAGGAAAGATTTTGACTTTTTCGGTCTTCCTTTGAATGCGACATTGGATGACTGCAAGGTTGTGTATAAACAACTTTTAAAACTGTATCACCCCGATAAACATTCATCTGATCCCAGTAAGCAAAAAACTGCAACTGAGTACTCTGCGAGGGTTAACACGGCGTATAAGAGGCTTGTTGAGTGGCTTAGCGCAGACAGTACGAATAAACTCTAAGAGAGAGGCTCACGCAAAGACGCGAAGGCGCTAAGCAGGAGAATCCGAAGAAAAGTTTTAAACATTGAATTATTTATTATATTCTTCCAGGGTAAGGATTCTGCAGGGCAGTGTTTTTCTTTTACTGATGATGTGATTATCGCCTGAGATGAGAATTGAGTCAGGCATTTGCATACAGAGGTCTATAAATTTATTATCTGAAGGGTCTTCGATTATCCAGTTTGTGATTGCAGGAGGTTCTCTGTACATGAGGTAAAAAGGTTTTATTTCTTCGATTAGTAAATAGCGGATTTCCTGTTCTGTAAGTTTAAATTTCGGATAATTAAGAACTCTCTCATATTCATCTAAAATTGATGGACTCATGCAGGGATTGACTGTACCTTCAATTATGTGTTTGTACAATGCTGATGCCTTACCTCGAAAAAGCAGACAGGAGATGAGTATATTAGTGTCGAGAATTATATTCATGATGAAATTCTGCTGCATACTGCTGAATATCGTCTTCTGATATTCCTTCATCTGCGATTTTATCACGGATAGATTTTAATGCTGCTGTTTCTAAGGGGCGTATGAGTACAGGATCAAGAATGATGCTCAGCCCTTCCCGTCTTACTTCAAAATAATCCTGATGTTCCAGATCGGTGAGTATTTCTTTGGGTAGTGTTATCTGCTTTTTGGGGCTTACTTTACATAACATAATGACCTCCTTGTTTAATTATAATATAAAACAGTAATAATGATTTTACAAGAGGAATGTAAAATATTTTTACTTTAAGAAATAGATAACCGCCGAGGACCCAGAGTTTGAGGTAAAACAAGGAGCAAGAAAGAGAAAAATTTTACCACGGATGAACACAGACTGCTTCGCAGACACAGATACCCACAGATTTATGGTTGAGCTAAAGGAGCGTAAGAGTAGAAATAGATGATTATTTCTTCATTGAAAGGATAGAAAAAGCAATATTAATAACTAAGAATAAGTTATCTGTGTATCTGTGGTTCTTCTACTCTTTATTACAATTAAGCATCGTGAATCAGGTTTAGGAATACCAATGAGCTCATAGAAAAGGTTGAATATGCTTATTGGTGTTTCCCGACTTGTTCGACGGAAGGCATTGTGAGTTAAGAAAAGGGAGAACCACAGTTTCTAAGGTCTATAGACCTTAGAAAATAAAGACTGCTTCGCAGACACAGATGTTAGGTAGAATATTGAGCAAGGAAAGAATCCGCAGATGCCACGAATTCTGAACATTAAGGACACTGTTCACTAGATAAATCAAAAACACTTATTCAATATAACCATTTACATTCAATGTGTGATCATAAACAGAAATGTTAGTTGTTGATCCATCAACAATTATTCGTGTAATATTATTGTAATAACTATAGTCATCAGTATCTAGAACAATTTCATAGTTCATTGCAATTGGGACAGTAATTTTTGCTGGACTAGTTAAATAAATAAA
Source organism: Spirochaetota bacterium (assembly GCA_023398165.1). Lineage (GTDB taxonomy): Bacteria > Spirochaetota > Spirochaetia > Treponematales > Treponemataceae > JAAZLA01. The sequence continues at coordinate 92,659 of JAEWSQ010000014.1, forward strand.
TCCTGCATACATAGATCCATAACTAACATCGGTTATTTCTGTATCGGGGGAGATATTTAATGTTAAACCCGAATTATCCGCATCAACAAAGACTACGGGATTTTGATTAGTTTGATCATAACTATATCCATTCATAACGAGATTTAATGTCGCACTTGCTGTTAAGTTTGCACCAAAACTAACAGCAGCACCATTTGGACTTCGGTTATCTGTCATTACTCCGGTTAAAATATACGTACCTGATGAATCATTGTATATTACCACTCCGCCACCTGATGTCCCCGCTGTATTTCGTGACACTTCAGTATAGTCAGTTGTTACATCTCCTGAACCACTACAATATATTCCGCCACCTGATATTACCGCAGAATTTAGGCTAATTATATTGTCAACTAAGATATTCATTGTGCCAGAACCGGCTTTATAAATACCGGCCCCATTTACAGCATAGTTAAACTCTACTAAATTATTCTCTTGAAGTTCTAACGTGCTTCCATTATCTAGATAAACACCGCCCCCATTTGCCGCCATATTACTGCAATTAATTGCTGTCGGTGAACTATTTTCATCAGTGCCTATAACAGAATTACTTATGGTGAGTGATCCTCCCATACAGCAAATTCCTCCTCCGTTAGTTACTGCAGTATTTGTTTCAATATTGGCATTAATTATATTACAGGCTCCTGCAGACATATAAACTCCGCCGCCTGAAACACTTGCAGTGTTGCTTGTTATACGGCCTGCCTGCATAGTTATTGTACCAGTCTGCATATACATACCGCCGCCGTTTTGTGCATTGTTACCCTTTATATTAAAACCGGCATTATTATTTGAAATTTCACCAACACTAATATACAATGCTCCGCCGTTAACTAATGCCTTATTTTGATAAAATCCTGTAGACCCGGTGAAACTGACCGTTGTACTAGTGTTATGATAATATGCGCCTCCGTTATCTGAGGTGTTCTTTACAAAAAGGCTATTTAAAAATGAAAGTGTCGTTCCGTCTGAAATATAGACTCCGCCGCCGCTCCAGAGTGAATTATTTCCGCTGATGTAACTATCTGAACAGGTAAGGTTCCCTGTATTCAATTTATATATTCCGCCGCCGTACTGCGATGCATAATTATACCCGACATGAGTACCGTTTTGAATAATTAAGTTTCCAGAATTTACATAAATCCCGCCGCCGTTTTGAGCTTTATTAGTAAGAGAAGTTGCATTGGTAGGTATACCGTCAGTATTTACTGCAGCAGCAATATCGGTCTCATTTGTTCCAAGATTTCTTCCAATAGTGCATGCGTTAAGCATTACCGTTCCGCCGTTTATGTATATTCCGCCGCCGTTCGATGTTGCAGTGCAGTTTTGTATAGTACAGTTCTGGAGTGTTATAGTGTTACTACCTGAAATAATAATTCCGCCGCCGAAACTGGTGTTTCCATTTTGCAGAACCAAGTTTCGTAAAATAAAGGTTTTACTATCACCGGTAATAGACATAACACCGAATGTTGGAGAACCATTTAAAATGCCGGTTCCATTACCATCTATTGTAATATTACAAGGTAATACAGCAGAATTAAGCTGGATATTTCCTGAAAACGGAATTTCTCCTGTTACATTAATTATGTACGGATTCGCTACTACATGGGCATTATTCAATCGTGTTATTGCCGTCTGTACTGTGGGAAATTGATTGGTATTTGACCCAGATGAAAAAGTAGTGTCGCCTGAGTGATCCACATAACATTGCCCTTGAGGAAGGATTTTCACATTATACAAATCAAGGTTAACGGATGGATCGCTGAAATTTGTGTTTACAGTCATTAAACCGTTTGTGTTTACTTCAATTGGTACGGTATACTGAGAGACTGCAGGAGAGATTACCGTACCAGATCCGGTAATGATAGATGGAAAATCACTTATAGTTCCGGTAATTGAGGGTTCAAGAAGTATGCCGGCTGCTGACTGCTCAAAGTAATAATCTGTATTATATGTATTACTCTCGTAACTAATCATTGGTGTAAAAATAATGGTTGAATTAACTTCTATTCCTACATTTGAGCCTGCAGCGTTTGCTGCTGTTACGAATACATGATCTATAGTACCAACTGTTCCTGTAATTTTTGCGGCATATACATTGCTTCCTAAATCTGAATAAACATACTGAGTTTCTAATCCTGAAATAGAAGCTTCATACCTTACTTCATAACTCAACCCCGCGCTCTGGCTTTCGTCTCTCCACACAACAGTAAAGTCTCCATTCGGCCCAACAATATAATACGCATCCTGAACCTCTGGCGGCGGGACTGCAAACCACGACTGTCCAAGATTAACCGTACCGGAGGCGGCCTTGTCGGATGTGGAAGTCTGTCCTGCTTTAATACTGACTGATTCTTTATACGAAAGAACAACTCCCCCCGGATCGCTGAAATTTACGGTTAATACATAGTAGCCGACAGGCAATGGGGTTGATGTTGTAATAGTAACTGTTTTTCCCGCTATATTCGGGGTAACGGTAAGGCTTCCTGCCACCGGATTACCGGCTGAATCAATGAGAGCTGCTGTTACATTCGTAATATTTGCAGTAGAATCATTCCAGCTGTAGGTTAACTCAAGATTTCCTGTTCCTGCAGGAATCATCTGTATTGAAGGGGATGGATCAAGGGTTCCGCCTGTCTGTACGGTGAAGGTGAGTGAAGATGAGGTCTCGCAGACTAGGGTTGTACTATTGAAGCCTTCAATGGTTAAGGTGTAGGAATTTCCAATTACTAATTCAAAATTGTATTCAGCTGATACTGGAAGGCTTTGTGTAAAGGAATCGGCGGCATTCGTGCTGCAGACAAAGTCAAAGGTATAGGAATCGGGAGCAAGAAGTCCTGCAGTTGTTATGGCGCGGCTTGCGTAGGGGTCTTTAAAGGTAAAGGTAACTGGTACAAGGTTCTCTTTTGTTTTGTTGACCTGTGTTCGTTGTATATCGTTTGAGGCGGTGTTTGTATGTATTGTGGTAAAAAAATTGGTGCAGGAACTTAAACCTGCAAGGATTAACATGATTACTATATAATTAAAGCGTGCTTTTGTATGCATTGTACGCCTCCCTGTTTTATATGAAACAAACAAGTTTGTATAAATTATAAAGCAGTTTTAGACATAAAACAAGAAAGTGTAAATGTTAGAATGTAAAATATCTTGTGGGATAAGAGGAAACACGGATGAACACGGACTGCTTCGCAGACACAGATGACACGGACGTTCGGGCGGAGCAAGGAAGTTGGAGAGAATCAGCAGATTGCTCAGATATCACAGATAAGACGCGAATAAAAGATAAGAGGAAACACGGATGTACACAGAAAACGGTTTTTCTGTCTTTTCTTTATCAGTGAAATCGGTGACATCTGCGGATTATTCTTTTCTGTGTGTTCCGCGGTTTATTCTCTTGTTATCTGGTTTCCATCACCCGATGCTGTATTATCTGTTACATAGACTTCATCTTCAACAGGAAAAGTTCCGCCGTTTTCAACGTAAACTCCGCCGCCGTTGACCGCTGTGTTTCCGGTAATAGAACCGCTTGTAATGTCAAAGGTACCTCCGGTAGCAACGTAAACCCCGCCGCCGTTTTGCTCACTAATATTCCCTGTTATGTCTGTTTCAACAATGGTAAGGCTGCCGCCTGCTGTAATATAGGCGCCGCCGCCGGTTAAATAATTCCAATTATTTATGATTTTTCCGCCGTTCATGGTAACATTCCCTTTTACATATAACGGCGCAGGATAAGTTCCTTCTGTAATTTTGAAGTTTGTTATCTCAACATTATTTAAAACACAATCTCCATCTACAAGAATACCTTTATCACTTGTTCCAGTACCTTTAATTGTAATAGTATGGTGCTCATCACCAAGAGTGAGTGTAGAACCATGGCTTACAATAATAAATTCAGCACCGGGGACAGAAGCTGTAATAGTGATGTCTTGTGATGCAATAAGCTTTATGTTTTGATCAGCATCCATTGTTATTGTGTTAATATCAATATCACCCTGGAGAATAATAGAAACCTCTGTCCCAGTCGGTGCACTTTCTATTGAAGTTATAAGTTCATCTGCTGTTGAAACAACGGCGTCGGCTGTCTGCAGTATTCCGTTATTATCTATGTACCACTGACTAGTTCCGTCCGGTACAACAGAAAAACGGTTATTATCGGCAGCAGCATGACTGGTCTCCAGTACCTGTGTAATATTTGCATTATATTCAGGCGGTATAATTGCTGCAAGTATACCCGTACTTGTGTAATCCCCAGCCTTATGTATTACATTATCGCCAAGCCATATTATACCGGGAGATGTTCCATCTGAACCTGATAATTTAAAAGCTTCGCCTGTATAAAAATAACTATTATTTTTATTGCAGACATATACATCATAGGAATTAGCAGCATTAGCGAAAGTATTTCCCGAAATTAAACCTTTAAGATTTAATGTGTTTTCTATTGAGGGAGTTGGATGAAAATATATGACAGCTTTATCGACAGGGTTTGGATCTATGCAGTTATTTTTTTCAACTCTGCTTGTAGAGGTGAACGTTGTTGCGCCATTGATCCCTGCTATGTATACTGCACTTCCGTTATTTGCAGTGTTGTATCCAATATAACCGTTAAGAGTAACATTGGATTCAGTTCCTGTAATATATAAGGCACCGCCATCATTAAATGCTGTATTACCGTAAATTTTGCTGTTAGTATCAACAGTAAGAGTGGTTTTACCTGATCCGATTATATAAACAGCACCGCCATACAAGGCATGATTGTAACCAATGATGGTGTTAGTCAGATTAAGAAATACTTCAATACCAGGATTCGGAAATACTGCTATGGCACCGCCGTGGCTAGCTTTATTTGAAAAATTACTTAAATCGGGGGCTGTAAAACCGGAAAAATCTGTTATTTGTTTACCAACCACACACGAATTCAATGTTACAGTGCCGTTTTTAATATATAATGCTCCGCCTCTGTTGATTACATTACCGCCGTTAAACGTACAGTTAGAAAATTCAACTTCGCCGCTTGAAAGACAAGCAGCTGCACCGCCGCATTGTTCACCGTCAATAATAGTTCCCTTACCACCTGAGAAAGTAATACTGTTTACTGTAAGCTTTTTTGAAGAAGCAGAACCTGTAATCTTAATTATTGAGTCATCTGCTGTTGTTGACAGTGTTCGTTTCACTAAAGGATCGCTGCTCTCTACAGTTGTAGCAGGAAGATTATCCATATCTAATAATAAAAGAGAGCTTAAAATTATATCGTCCATAATTTTTATGGTATAACTTGCGGTACCGTTTTTCTGTATGTATTCAACATTGTTGATACATGCATCTATTCCAAGCGGATTTGCCTGAGTACCTGAAGCGTCTAAAGCTCCAGCTGCTGAAACATAGCACTCATTCTGCGGCATAATATGTACGCTGCATAATTCAATAAAAGCACCGGTAAAACCTGCATAGAAGGTATAGACGGCAGGATCATTTTGAGTAAAGGATAGTGTTGCGGTTGTAACAGGAGGCAATAGAGTTTTACTGCCGCTGCCGGAAGTATACTGTATTATGGGATCATACGGTCCGGACCATGAAGTATAGAGAAGTATATTTAAATTAGGGCTTGACTGCTCAAAAATATGTCTGCCTGAAAAAGTATTTTTTGTAATGCCCCTGTAGGTTAAGTTTACCGGATGTACTTTATTATCAAATTCAAAATCTGCTGCCTCAGCTCCTATGGCAGCATGTAGCCGGTACATCAGTGAGTCATCATAATCATTAATAGATACAGCGCGTTTTGTTCCGCTATCAATTACCGTCCCGACTATATCAGTCCAAGTTCCTGAATTATCATACTGAAGTTTGTAAGTCGGCGGAGATGCAGATTCATCTTCCCAAAGGAAAACCGCATTTGCTCCATTAAAAGCTATATAGGTATTAAAAATTTTAATGGTTTCCGGAGTTATGGTAAAAAAAGACGAAGTATAATGGACAATTCCTGCAGCGTCAGCGTTATTTGAGACCGATGTAGTATACGGCTTAATGTGAACAAATTCCTTGTATGCTAAAATTGTAACAAGGGTGTCGGAGGGATCCTTTGCTGTAATTTTAAAATCAAGAATATACTTTCCAATTGGAATATTTTCTGCATGTATGTTTACGCCGGTAGTAACAAAATCTGCAGATACTATTGGGCCGCTTACAATAGTTAGTCCTGTATCAGCTAAATCCATAGTAAGCAGTCTAACCTGCATGGAATCATAGACATAACCCGATGGGAATGCAGAATCCCAGTTGTATGTTACTTTAAACGCTCCATGAGCACTTGAGGCGTGCCGCATGGTTAAAACAGGAAGGTTATCTATACTTCCATCCGGTTCGACAGTGAACGAGCAGACATTCTGCAGCTCGCTGACGATGTTTACTCCGTTGTAACCGATAATCATCAATTCATATTCTATACCAACAACTAAAAGGAATTCATACGGTTCTGTTACTTGTTTTGTTTCTGTAAACGAAAGTTCAGGATTTTTAGTACACGTAAAGTAAAACTCGTATGAATCTGCAGCAGGAGCAGAACTAATAATTTCGCGGTTTACAGAATCAGTAATGACAAAAGTACATTTTGAAATTCCCTCTGAAACAATAAAACCGGTGCTGGTCAACTCTGTTTCATCATGCAGTAAAGAACTCGTATGTATTTGTGTAAAAAAGTTTTCGCAGGAAATGAGTAAAACTGCACATATCAACACAGCTTCTATAACAATGCTTTTATATACTGATTTTTTCAAAATACATCCTCATGGTATTACTCTACATTCCTAGCCTGTTCACGTACATCTTCCAGTGCATTTTTAGCCTCAATTACAGACTGCCCTACAAGTATCATCTGGTTTTTTGAACCGATAGTATTTATCTCGCGGTTTATTTCCTGACAGATAAAATCAAGTTTTCTGCCGGGAGCCGGATTCTCTTCTAATTCTTTTCTAATAGAATTTATGTGGCTCTCGAGGCGCACAATTTCTTCATTTATGGTGTATTTCATAAGAAGAGCAGCCGTTTCTGTTAGAACTCTCTGTTCATCTGCAATACCTGCAATTTCCAAAAAGCGCGCTCTGATTGTTTCTTTAAACGAAGTTTCCAGCTGAGGCAGGTATTCTTTAAACACTATACCACTATTTTCAATAATTGCAATATTCTTAAGTAAATCTTTTTTTAGATGTTCCCCTTCCCTCTCCCGTTCCTTTGCAAATTGGGCGAGCGCTTCTGCCATAACTGGTTCTATCAGCTTAAAATAAGTGTCATAATCAGTTTCTTTTTGTGCCGATAATACCCCTTCCTGTGCAATAATGAGGCTTAACGGAACAACTTCCCCTTCTCTGCCCAGGGCTTTTGCAATGCTTAAGACAGCATCCTCGTACTGTTTTGCAGCAAGAGGATTTGCTTCGACTTTTACATCGGGGTTTGCCTCTTTTACTCTGATAGATACATCAACCTTACCCCGCAGGATTTGTGAGGAGCATATTTCCCTGAATTTCATCTCGAGCCGGCTTAAAAACGGCGGAACATAGACAGAAAGGTCTAAAAACCGTGAATTATAGGATTTTATTTCAACTGATATTTGAGCGGTCCCGCACATTTTTTCTATGTAGGCATAGCCTGTCATGCTTTTCATTATTTATCCTTATTATTTACCTGATATTTGTTCAAAAACTGCTTTTCCCAGTTTCCAGTTGTCGCCTGCCCCCATGGTCACAAAGACATAGCCTTTTTTACCGGCCGGCAGGGGCTCCTGCAGGCGGTCTATAACATACTCTCTTGCATCCATCACTTCTTCAAAATACCTTACTCTGGAATGATGCTGTTGTGTTTTCTCAAAAAGAATAAGACCGGAAACCTTTCCGTCAAAATCTTCTTTTTTCTCGCGTGCAGAACTGTATATTTTATGCAGAATTACTTCGTCTGCGGCAGAAAATGAGGCGGCAAACTCTTCTAAAAGCGCATGAGTTCTCGAATACGTGTGAGACATGAAGTCTGCAATAAGGTAATAATCCGGGTAAAAGGATTTAAATCCTTGGAGTGTTAGTTTTACCGCTGTCGGATGGTGGCCGTAATCGTCAATGAAAATAGAAGGAGGAGTATCCGTCATACCGACAATTTCGCTCCTCCGTTTTGAACCTGTGAATCGTGCAAGCGCGTTTTTAATGGTAAGAGCATCAGTATTTTTATAGTCTCTTTTTTCTTTAATGAGCTCAATACAGAGAGCTATGGAACCCGAAGCATTGAGAACATTGTGAAAACCCGGCACCTTGAGAATGAACTCTGTATCTATTCCTTCGAGGGTAAACTGGTGGCAGCCCTTACTGATGGAGTGAGCTTTTACAAGATACTCGTGCCTAAACTGTCTTTGTTTTTGAAGTTCCATAAAGTCTGGAGAACTCATACCATAGGGAATATAGTTAATATCCAGCCTTGATTTCATACTGATATTGACCGCTTCACAGGCGCCTTTATCGGATGCGCAGAATATGAGGGTTCCGTGTTGAGGAAGGAGTTCAATGTATTCGCAGAAGGCCTTTAAAATATCGGCATAGAGGGGGTAATAATCCTGATGGTCGCTTTCGATGCTCGTAAGGAGGATTTTTTGCGGGTGAAAATGCAGAAAATGGCGTTTGTACTCGCAGGTTTCGGCAACAAAAATATCGGTTCCCTTATTCATCGTGCACGTTCCGCCGAAGCTCGCAATCGCGCTCCCTGCAAGCACTTGAGATTTTAAATCGAGCTCTTGTAAGATGGTTCCCGTCATGCCGGTTGTGGTCGTTTTACCGTGAACACCCGCAATACCGCAGCTGTAAGCAGATTCCGAGACCTTTCCCAGGGCTTCCGAGTACTCCATCATGGGTATGTTAAGCCCTTTTGCTTTTACAAGCTCGCAGTGTGATTTAATATCATAAGCGGATGAATAAAAAAGTACATCAATCTTACTGCTGATATTTTGTTCATCGAACGGAAGGGTCTTAATGCCCAGAGATGAAAGTATTTGGTCGGTATAGAAGGTGTCTTCGACATCGCTTCCGGTGATTAAGGCGCCCCGCTCTTTGCAGATTTCTACGAGGGCTGTCATGCCGGTGCCTTTAATACCGGTAAAATGTATGGTATGTCCGTTCATGTCGAGCGGCAGTGCTGATAATGTATTTTGCATAACGGAGAAAGTATACTGTAAGTTGAAAGAAATATCCAGCAAGGAAGACACGGTTATGCTTTGTTGACAAAACCACGGGTGTGCGTTGCACACACACAGGCGCTGCGCGCGACACGGTTGCTTCGCAGACACAGATGTACGCAGATGTACACAGATTTCGGGCGGAGCAAGTAATCATGAATATCGGCAGGGATGCCGCCGGAGCTGGTTATCATAATGAGCGAGTTTTTGCGCAGCAAAACACTCGGTAAGTTAGATGTACAGGATGTACATCTAACGACATAATCAGATTTTTCGTAGTGAATATAATGAACTAGAAAAATCCAGTATAATAACTTCCTTGCATTAACGACCCAAAGGGGCGTATGTACATCTAACGACAGGATCGGCACGGATGCCGCCGGAGCTGGTTATTACAATGAGCGAGTTTTACGAAGTGAAACTCGAGAAGTTAGGTGTACAAGGATGTACACCTAACGACACATCACAGAGCTGCTTCTATAGCACTTGCATACGTACTCCATCCTGCGGCAGTCTTGTATGCGTCTACACTTCCTGCCGGTACGTAGATTTTTCGGGTATAATGATTTCCAGCAAAACCACTTGAGTTCAAAGTTACCTTCGACGGATCTGGCTGCTTGACAATTATTGAGGTGATTTCTGTACAGCCGAAAAAAGCACCAGAGCCAATAGAAGTGATGCCCTCAGGTATCGTAATTGAGGTTAGCTTGCCGCAGTTAGTAAAAGCATCAGAGCCAATAGAAGTAATACCCTCGGGTATCGTGATTGCGGTTAGTCCTGTACAGCCGGAAAAAGCACTGTTGCTTATAGAAGTGACGCCCTCGGGTATCGTGATTGAGGTTAGCTTGTTGCAGTTAGTAAAAGCACCAGAGCCAATAGAAGTAACACTATCGGGTATCGTGATTGATGTTAGCTTGCTGCAGCTATTAAAAGTATCGTTACCAATAGAAGTAACACCCTCGGGTATCGTGATTGTGGTTAGTCCTGTACAGCCGGCAAAAGCATTGTTACCAATAGAAGTAACACTATCGGGTATCGTGATTGCGGTTAGTCCTGTACAGCCGTAAAAAGCTTGGTTACCAATAGAAGTGACGCCATCGGATATCGTGATTGATGTTAGTCCTGTACAACCGCTAAAAGCCAATTCACCAATAGAAGTGACGCCCTCGGGTATCTCTATTGCGGTTAGTCCTGTACAGTTGTAAAAAGCATCGTTACCAATAGAAGTAACACTATCGGGTATCGTGATTGCAGTTAGTCCTGTACAGTTCCTAAAAGCACTGTTGCTTATAGAAGTAACACTATCGGGTATCTCTATTGCGGTTAGTCCTGTACAGCCGTAAAAAGCTTCGTTACCAATAGAAGTGACGCCATCGGATATCGTGATTGATGTTAGTCCTGTACAACCGCGAAAAGCATTACTGCCTAAAGAAACAACAGGCATTCCATCAATTTCGTCTGGAATAAACAATACAGTGTCAGTTCCAGTGTAATCAGTTATTATAATAGTATTCCCGTTAGTTGTGTAAGTAAATTCTGCTAAGGGCAGCCATTTTGCAAAGAGATGTATCTCATCTGCAGTATCTGATGAAATTAATCCTTTATTAGCGTATACTGGATTTCCATCTGCTGATTCTGCCCAGCCTGAAAAAATATAGTCTGTACGGATAAAAACATTAGGATTAAGATTAGTAGGAATACCGTGCCCGGTAATTTGACTAGCCGTGTTTCCGCTGCCGTCATTTGCATGATATATGATTGAATAAGCCGTTACCCATTTAGCCCAATACTCTTTATCCCCTGTACTTCCCTTTGTAATACTTGTTACTGCACTTCCTGTAAAACCTGAGTTATTGAACCAGCTAACGAATGTATATCCGTCTTTCTCTGGTATTGGTAGTGTTATAGTATCCGTTTCCACAGTATAAGTCGTTGGATACGTTCCGCTTAAAGTTCCGCCGTTTGTGTTATACGTTATGGTATAGGTGATCAAAAACTTAGCCCAATACTCTATATTACCCGTACTTCCCTTTGTAATGCTTGTTACTACGCTTCCGGTACAGCCTGCATTATCGAACCATCCAGAGAAGGTATAGCCAGTTTTTTCCGGTTCAGGCAGAGATATAGTTTCAGTTTCTACCGTATAGGTCGTCGGGTACGTTCCGCTCAGAGTTCCGCCGTTTGTGTTATACGTTATGGTATAGGTTATTACGGTCCACTTTGCCCAGATTGCCTTATCTCCGCTGCTGCCCTTTGCTATTTCTGTTACTGCAGTTCCGGTAAAAGAAGCGTTATCGAACCAGCCTGAGAATGTATAACCAGTTTTTGTAGGTGAAGCGAGTTTTATGGTCTCAGTTTCTGTTGTGTAGTTTAAGGGGTTCGCTAAGCTGTTCTCTCCTCCGTTAAGATTGTACTGTATGGTATAGGAACCTAACTTCCATTTTGCATAGAGCGTTATGTTTGCAGTTACGGTATCTTTGGTAAAGTCAAATGCTTTTGAGAGTGCTTCATCTGTAAACCATCCGTCAAAGCCGTAGCCTGTCCGTGTCGGGCTTGCGCTCTGTATGGCTTTTTCGCCGTGGTTCACCGTAATGGCGCTCACCTCGGTTCCGCCGTTTGTAACAAAGGTTATGGTGTAAGTCTTAATAATCCACTTTGCATACAGCGTTGTATCTTTAGTGACGGTGTTGACGGTAAAGTCCCACGCTGTTGTGTAGTCCTCTCCAGTGTACCAGCCTCCAAAGGTATAGCCTTCAAGAACTGGGTCTATAGGCTTCTCTGCCTTTGCCCCATTTTGTACACTCACACTCTCTATTTTACTTCCCGCTCCTGTTTCATAGCTTAGGGTAAAAACATCTACTATCCACTTTGCATAGACCGTGATCGTTTGTGTTACCGGTGTACTTACGGTAAACTCGCTTCCCTCTCCGTTGGCTAATGTGAACCAGCCTCCGAAGGCAAAACCTGATTTCACAGGATTCTCAGGCAGGGCATCTATGGTCGTTGAAGGGTATGTAATACTCTTTATGGCAGGGCTTGCCTCTATTTCTGCTTCCTGACTGTCAAAGATGACCTTGTGCTGTATGTTGCCTATTTGTTCCTGAAAGGTCAAAAAATCGGTACAGGATGTCAGTATGCTTACAAGAACTGCCAGTGTTATAACGATTACTTTTTTCATTATTTCTCTCCTTTCTTTTCAAGAGGTATTCTATACAGGACTCCTGCATCTACTGCAGCTATTGTTTTAACAGCATTACTGAGCATAGTTATCTGGCCTCCGCCGAGAATGAACACAGAAAAGGATCCTATGCGGTATGTTAAGCCTGCCTGAGGCAGGATGACAAATCCTGCCATACTAGAACCCTCACCGCCTGATGCTTTAAGATATCCGCCTCCAACCCCTGTCTGCACGCGGAGTTTGAGGTTATCTATAATAGCAATATCAATACCTGCAATACCGAGTCCGTAGTATTCGCTCATAGAGTAAGCGTCTACTTTGGTAAGCTCATAGCGGAACATTGCCCCTGCGTTAAAGCTGATTTTTTTATCATCAGGCAGAAAATTGACTCTTACTTCGGGGTTTATTGAAAATCCTGCCGCCCGTGCCCAAATGCCCGCGCCTGCTCCAAGGCCTGCATCTATGCTGAAAGAGAAGGCTGAGGCTATAGCTGCTAAAATGAGAAAAGAAAAAAGAAGGGTGCGTTTCATAACTTTTTATCCTTAAAAACTTTGTGTAATACATATAATTTTATAGCGTATTATTTGATTTGTCAAACTTTTTTTATAGATAAGCACACACAGGCGTTACGGCGACACAGTTGCTTCGCAAACACAGATATTTATGGATTCTACTGTTCTGTCCTATCTTTCCGTGTAATCCGTGTTTTTTCTAATCTGTGTTTATCTGTGTTTATCTGCGTTCATCTGTGGTAATGAATAAAGAGTAGTAATCCGCGGATTGCGCAGATTGCAGGTAAAACAGGGAGAAAGGAAGAAGAGGAATAACCACGGATACACACAGGCGCTGCGCGCGACACGGTTGCTTCTCAAACACAGATGTTTATGAATTCTACTATTCTGACATAACTTACCGTGTGTTTCCTTCGGAAACTATCGGGCATATAGATTAGTATCGGCATTAAGCTGGCTTACGCCTCATCCGTGTCGCCGGAGGCATCTGTGTGTGAGATTATCCTGAAAAATATGGGGATAAAAGATCAGTATCGCCGCGACGCCAGCTTGCGGCTCATCTGCGGATAAAAAAAAGAGTCTGCCGTTTAGACAGACTCCTTCTTCTATTTAGTATTTCGAATGACAGCCTGTGCCGCTGCAAGGCGTGCAATCGGTACACGGTAGGGGGAACAAGACACATAATTCAATCCTGCTCTGTAGCAGAAATCTATAGTCATGGGGTCTCCTCCATGTTCTCCGCAGATACCGAGTTTAATCTCTGGTTTTACCCTACGGGCTTTTTCCATAGCAATGAGGATAAGAGCACCTACCCCTTCTTCATCGATTGTCTTAAAGGGGTCGTATTCTAAAATGTCCTGATTCAAATATTCTGGAAGGAATTTTCCTGCATCGTCGCGGCTGAATGCAAAGGTCATCTGTGTTAAGTCGTTTGTTCCAAAGCTGAAGAAATCAGCCTGCTGTGCAAGTTTATCAGCTAAAAGCGCTGCACGGGGAACTTCTATCATTGAACCGATGCGGATATTGAACTCAACTTTTTCTTTTGCAAAAACATCTGCAATAACCTTTTCAGAGCGCTTGCGGATTATTTCAAGCTCGTCGTTGTCGCATACGATCGGAATCATGATTTCAGGATGTACATCGATTGAGCGTTTGATGCAGTCCGCACTTGCAAGGGCTATAGCTTCAACCTGCATTTCATATATTTCAGGGAAGGTAATTGCAAGACGGCAGCCTCTGTGTCCGAGCATCGGATTCATTTCATGGAGGCCCTCAAGTTTTACAGTCAGGTCTTTTGCGTTCACACCCATGTGTTTTGCAAGTTCTTCTGTCTCTTCCTTTGTGTGCGGAATAAACTCATGAAGAGGAGGATCGAGTAATCTTATAGTTACCGGCCGGCCGTTCATTGCTTCAAGAATTCCGACAAAATCTTTCTTCTGCAGGGGAAGAATTTTTGCCAGTGCTGCTTTTCTCTGCTCAACAGTATCGGAGGCTATCATCGCACGGAAGTGAATTAATTTATCGCGGTCGAAGAACATGTGCTCTGTGCGACACAGTCCTATTCCTTCTGCACCGAAATTAAATGCATTTTTTGCATCTTCAGGCTGATCTGCGTTAGCCCTAACTTTAAAACCCTGCAGTTTTGTTCCTGCTGCAGTCGTTCTTACCGATGCATTTCGTACTTCATCGCACCACTGTAAAAACACATTGAGTTCTTTTGAAATTTCAGGATCTATGAGGTTTAATTTTCCTTCATATACGCAGCCGGTTGATCCGTCGATTGTAAGGAAGTCACCTTTATTAAAAGTCTTACCGCTTATGACAACCTTGCCGTCTTTCATGACAACTTCATGAGCTCCGCATACACAGGGAGTTCCCATGCCGCGTGCGACAACGGCAGCATGACTTGTCATTCCGCCTGTGGAAGTCAATATACCTTCTGAAACGACCATTCCGGTAATATCTTCCGGGCTTGTTTCTTTACGTACAAGAATTACCTTCTTTCCCTCTTTTACCCAAGCATCAGCTTCATCTGCAGTGTAGACAATTTGACCGCAGGCAGCACCGGGGGAAGCATTGAGTCCTTTTGTTAAAGCTTTTGTCGATTTTACCGCTTTGGGATCGATCATCGGATGCAGCAGCTGATCAAGTTGTTCAGGGCTTACGCGCATAACGGCATCTTTTTTATCAATTAATTTTTCGTTAACCATGTCTACTGCACATTTAACGGCGGCAGCTCCGGTTCTTTTTCCGTTTCTTGTCTGGAGAATAAAAAGCTTACCCTGCTGCACGGTAAATTCCATATCCTGCATGTCGCGGTAATGTTTCTCAAGACGGTCGCGGATTGCAACAAGCTGGTCGTATACTTCTTTATTTTCATTTGCAAGCTTGTCGATTGTCTCTGGAGTTCTAATTCCTGCTACAACGTCTTCGCCCTGTGCATTCATTAAATACTCGCCGTAGAATTTATTTTCTCCGGTTGAAGGATCGCGGCTGAAGCATACGCCTGTGCCTGAGTCGTCGCCGAAGTTTCCGAATACCATGGACTGAATATTGACTGCAGTTCCTGCAAGTCCTTTTATGTTATTCAACGCACGGTATTTTATAGCTCTTTCGTTCATCCATGATCCGAATACCGCATTTGTAGCACCCCACATCTGCTCCACGGGGTCCTGGGGAAATTCTGTTCCAGTATGTTTCTTGTAAATTACCTTGTATTCAGAAACAAGTTTTTCCAGATCCGGAGCGGTAAGTTCTGTATCGAGTTTTACTTTCTTAGCTTCCTTGATTGATTCCAATGCATGTTCAAATGATTCAGACGGTACTCCCATTGCAACATCGCCGAACATCTGAATAAAACGGCGGTATGCATCCCATGCAAACCGGGGATTTCCTGTTAATTCAGAAAGACCTTTTACCGCCTTATCGTTCATTCCAAGATTTAAAATAGTATCCATCATTCCGGGCATAGACTGTGCTGCTCCGGAGCGTACCGATACTAAAAGGGGATCCTTAGCATCTCCCAGTTTTTTTCCCATTAATTTTTCTAATTTTGAAAGGTTTGTACTAACTTCTTCTTTTAATCCGTCAGGATACTTTTTTCCATTTTCATAAAACAGTTTACAAACTTCTGTCGAAATGGTGAACCCGGGCGGTACCGGAATTCCTAGATTTGTCATTTCTGCAAGGTTAGCACCTTTTCCGCCTAACGCATTCTTCATCTTAGCGTCGCCTTCGGCCTTTCCATTGCCGAAGAAATAGACATACTGTGTCTTTGCCATTAGAATGTTTACTCCTTAATTTATATCACTCGTATTTATTACACTGTACCATTGAAGATAATGAGCTGTCAATGTATAATGATTTTCATGCGTTTCTGCACTTTATTACAAATCATTTTCTTAACTCTATGCATATTATTTTCATTGATTTCCTGTGTTAGTGCAAAGAAGGCTCAGATACTATCTGAAGAAGCGGAAGCTGTTTCAAAAATAGATGACAATAAGTACAATAGTGTAATTGATCAGGAAGCATATCAGAGTGAACAGCCTCTTCCCCCCTCTCCTCCTAAAGACACCATTTTACTTACATTCGCTGGCGATATTATGGCGCATACAAATGTTACACGTATGGAAAATTTTTCGCTCATCTATGCTGATATTACCCCTATAACACTGCATGATTCTCTGACGTTTGCAAATCTTGAAACCCCTGTATATTCTGATAAACCATATGAGAACTATCCCACGTTTAATGTACAGTCTCCCTTTGCAGATGAAGCGGTTAAAGCGGGCTTTGATGTGTTCTCTCTCGCAAATAACCACACCAATGATCAGGGAAAAACCGGTATTTTAAAAACATATGAGTATTTTCAGAAGAAAAGAAACGACGGTGTATTTTCTGCAGGTATAAAAAATGAAAGCTCTTCGTCGCTCACGTATGATGTAATTACGAAAGACGGATTTACCATTCTTTTTGCGGCCTTTACTGAAATACTTAACACCTATACTCTTACTGATTATATTGACTACATAGGTTCTTCAAATACTGCACGGGAAATCTTAAAAAAACAGATAATATCAATGAGAGAAAAAAATCCGTGTGATCTCTTTATTCTAAGTATTCACTCAAATGAACCTGAGTATGTTATTCAAGTTGAACAAGAACGAAGACAATTTTATTATGATCTTCTCGACTGCGGTGTAGATATTGTCTGGGCTAATCATCCTCATGTTTTACGGGAATGGGAAATACTTGTAGATACACAAACAGGGCTTGGAACTAAAGCAGTATTTTACGGTTTAGGAAATACAATATCGGGGCAGCGGTATATTTATAATTTTGATAATCCTTCTTCTTCCAGGGAATACACCGGAGACGGAATGCTTTTCCAAATAGAATTTACTAAAGAAGATCAAGGAAAACCGTATATATCAGATACTAAAAAATATCTTATAACGACACACATTGATGAACAAAAAAACTCTGTAATAAAAATTTTAAACGAGGATTTTATATATTCACAAGAAAAAAAATATACAGAATACTATGCTAAAAGATTTGAATTGATAGAAAATATTAAAGGAACAACACTATGCCGGTAGATTATAAAACACTTCCTGTGTATGAGCAAAAAAAAAGGATTCTAGAATCACTGGAAAACAACCAGGTGATTATTGTACAGAGCCCGACAGGATCGGGTAAAACAACACAGATTCCTGTTATTCTCCACGAGGCAGGTTATTCCTCGAACGGAATGATTGCGGTAACACAGCCGAGACGAATAGCGGCTCTTTCAGTGAGCGAGTTTATTGCAAAACAGCTTGGTACAAAGTATCCTGGGCTCGTAGGCTATAAGATGCGTTTTGAAGATAAAACAGACATCACTACAAAAATAAAAATTATGACTGACGGTATACTTCTTCAGGAAATGAAGCTCGATCCGTGGCTCAGTAAGTATTCTGTTATAATGGTCGATGAAGCTCATGAAAGAAGTTTAAACATCGACTTTGTACTGGGACTTTTAAAACGTGTTCTTTCTCAGCGAAAAGATTTTAAAGTTATCGTTTCATCAGCAACGATGAATGCCGAGGCTTTTTCACTGTATTTCGACGACTGCCCCATTGTAACAATAGACACCATAACGTGGCCGGTAACTATCGTATATGATCCTCCATCTGTTCCTGCAAGCACGTTAAGCTTGACCGCGTCTGATGCACTACTTTTAAAAATAGAACAGACCATTGACCGTGTTCTTGATAATAAAAATACCGGTGATATTTTATGTTTTCTTCCCGGTGAAAAAATTATTAAAGACTGTATGAACCGTTTGTCGCATGCATCCTTTTCAAGAAAACTTCATTTAATTCCATTATACGGAAGGCTTGCAAAAGAAGAACAGGAGCGTGTTTTTGATCCGGCTCCCTTTGGTAAAAAAAAGGTTGTCATTTCGACAAACATAGCGGAGACATCAGTAACCATTGACGGCATTACAACGGTCATCGATTCGGGACTTGCGAAGCTGAATTTCTATAATCCGAGAACCTTTACTTCCAGTCTCATAGAAACAACGGTATCAAAGGCTTCGTGTAATCAGAGAAAAGGAAGAGCAGGCCGTACTCAGGCAGGCGTATGCTACAGGCTGTATCCGAGAAAAGATTATGATACAAGACCCTTATACACGATGGAAGAAATTCACCGTACCGATTTATCCGAGGTGGTACTGAGGATGTCTGAACTCGGCATTACAGAGTTTGAGCAGTTTGATTTTTTATCACAGCCTAACAGGGAAGGTTTACGCGGAGCGATAGAAACGCTCGTCCTCCTTAAAGCAATAGAATCAGATAATACACTTTCAAAAATAGGCAAGCTGATGGTGGAATTTCCACTCATGCCGCGGCAGAGCCGCATTATTGTTGAAGCAATTTTACGCTATCCTTCTGTTCTGGAAGAAGTGCTCATAGCATCTTCTTTTTTATCGGCTCAGTCTCCTTTCATTTTACCCCCGGGGGAAGAAACCGATGCACGCCGTGCTCATCACTCTTTCCGCCACATCGCCGGCGACTTTATGTCCTATGTGGTAGTTTTTAAACGGTTTAATGAAGCTAAAAATCAGGAGCAGTTTTGCGAGAAAAACTATCTCGATTACCGGGTCATGAGTGAAATTGCAAACATAAAAATTCAGCTTGAACAGATTGTAAGCGATCTGGGTATTCCCGTGTCAAACGGAGGTTCGGTTGAAGATTACCTAACGTGCATAGCATCCGGCATGATGCAGTTTATCTGTGTACGCGAAGGAAGAGAAAATTACCGCAGCCTCACAACTGAGCATATTCAGATTCATCCGGGATCAAGCATGTTCAGGACCGATCCCCAGTTTATTGTTGCAGGTGAAATAGTACGTACAACGCGCATGTTCGCCATGTCGGTTTCCCCTCTTTCACATCAGATTCTTGAACGTCTCGATGCCCGTCTTGAGAACAAACTTCTCGGCATTAAATCTGATAAGGTTTCTCAAAAGAAAGCACAGAAGGAAAAAGATGCCGGTGACGATATGACGCTGTATCTTGGAGGAGAACGCTTTACTGTTCAAAAAATCAAAGGCAAAAAGCATGCTCTATTACCCTATGATTTATTACTGAAAGCATTGAATTCGGAAAACAGCGATGAAAGAATTCTTGTTTCAAGCCAGCTCAAAGGCAAGGTTATTATAGGATCCTATGAACTGTTATCCGGTGAAAAACTGGATCTCATCTTCAAACTTGCAAAAACGCTTGATTTATCGGTCTTGGATGAAGACAAATGGAATAGACGCTTAAATGTTACGTTACAAGAAAACCCTTCTCTTCTTGTTAGTGCAATTCCAAGCATTCTCAGGGTTGCCGTGGCTAAATCAAAAAGCAAGGAACTGGGATTTATCTGCCTCTTCACCGACGGTAAAGGAATGTACTGGCTTAAGGTTTCAAGAGGTTTCACCACAGCACTTAACGAAAGTCTTTCCAGCATTGAAACATTAATAGACGAGAGTGCAGAATTATTCAATGACAGTCAAAAGGCTCTGCTTAATGAAGTGTATAGAAAGCTTTCATCGCTCTATGAATAATCAGGGGGCAATGAATTTATACCCTTTACCCCGCACCGTTTGTATGTATTTGGGAACATCATTAACATCTCCAAGTTTCTGACGGAGTCTTGCTATATGAACGTCTATAGTTCTTGTACTCATATTCGAATCATACCCCCACACTGATGCGAGCAGTGTGGAACGCAGTATTACCTCTCCCTCATGTTCAAAAAAATAGTTGAGAAGTTTAATTTCCTGAGAGAGCAGAACTTCTTTTTTGCCTTTTTTTATAATAATCCCGTGATTCATGTCTATGACAATATCGCCTTTTTTATCATTGGCATTTGTTCTTCTTAGTACGGCCTCAATTCTGGCAAGAAGTTCTTTCATTTCAAAGGGTTTACATAAATAGTCATCCCCTCCTGATTTAAAGCCTGCTATTTTATCATCGAGCTGATTTTTTGCAGTAATGAACAGTATGGGTTTTGTGCTTCCGTTTGAGCGGAGTTTCGATGCTATTTCATAACCGTCCTTGCCGGGCAGCATAATATCGAGCAGCAAAAGATCAAAATCATCTTTAAGAACCTTCTGGAGACCCGTATTCCCATCCGATGCTGTCGTGACCGAATAGCCTTCTGTTTCCAGCCTGTCAACCAGGGTAAGAAGCAGCCCTTGTTCGTCTTCAACTACAAGAATCTTTTTAGTCATATTCGTCTCCTACTTTTTAAACTGTTTTATACGGCAGCCGTATGGTAAATACTGTACCCTGATACGGGACAGACTGTACCGATATGGTTCCATTGTGCAGCTCTGTAATTCTCTTCACAAGGTTTAAACCAATTCCGTTGCCTTCTATCTGCCTTTCTACCGCTTTTTCACCTCTGGTGAATACATTGAAAATTTTTCTGCGTTCCTTCCAGCTTATTCCCTCTCCTCTGTCAATGAATTTTAGCACAATATAATCGTTTTTTGGACTTATTTCGAGAGATATTCCTAAATACTTTCCGGATTGAGCATGTTTTAATACATTATCTATCATATTTTGAATGAGTGAATTTACAGCACTGACATCACATTCTATAAACACTTCATCCTTCGGCATCATGACGAAAACTTCAAAAGCATATTTTAAAAAGAAAGGGTTATACCTTTCCACAGCATCCTGTATAAGATCACATATATTGCATACTGTTTTCTGAAGATGATCCGATGACTGCAGATGTGAATACATAAGAAAAAAATTAATATTATTCGTCAGCCGTACGCTTTCTTTTTTTATTAATTCGCCGTAATTTCTAACTTTTTCCTGTTTTACAATAATTCCTTCGATCATGTTGTCAGCAGCAGACGATATTACCGCAAGAGGAGTTTTTAACTCGTGTGTTACTGTCGCAATGAATTCCGTCTGGCATTTCGTCAGGCGGCGGATGCTGTAAATATATACTAAAAGACTTATTAGACCGGCGGTCAGCAGTATAAGCAGAATTATTCCTACTGTTGCATTGATTATTACCGCATTCAGCGCTCTCTTAATTACAGAACCGTCCCTGTGAACTGCCTGCAGTAATATGACATTTTTATTAGGCATAATCTTATCTTCAATATCCGACCCGTCATTCAATACCGATGCAAGTGACAGTATTTGTATATCAACAGTTTTGGTTAATTTTGCAACATGGTCCCGTACAACCGATAATGTCAGATTCATCTCGCTTTCGAGTGAGTCAACCGGCGCATCATAATCAGGATGAATCCGTATGTAGCCTGATGTCAACATTTCAGGCGGTTCTTTTCCAAAAATTATCCATGAATAATCAGGTTTTGCAAAATCGGCCTTGTTATCTGTAGTATTGGAATAAATCAGTTCTCCGTTCTTATAATTTGTCAACTGAAGGTAGTATAAATCCTGGGGTGAAAAAACATAATCAACAAGTTCAGGTATTAAATCGGAAGCAACTCTATTTTTATCTATTGTATAGGCTGCACAATATTTTGTATTCTGATCTGATAGTACCGTAAGCACCAGGTCAATATTGTCAGGAAGCGCAAAATACAGAAAAAAATTATCATTTTCGGTCGTCAATACCCTGTTAAGTATGTCGAATAAGAATTCTTTATCATCATTCTGCGCTTTTTCGAATGAAAGGGTATGTTTATTCCAGATTTCTACAGATTCGCCGTCATTCTTATTAAAAAAATAGATATTATCTATTATACCCGGACTTGTTCCATAACGGTTCCAAAAATTAACCGCATAGACAGCTTTATTGCGTATAAAATTCTCTTCTGTAAATGAAGTTCTCATTAAATTTCCCAGCAGCAGCAGTTCATCTTCCAGCAGTACTGAAATTTGAATTGTTTTTTCAGATACCTGATTTTCGAAATTTGCAAGCTGCTGTTTATATAACGAACGTATCCATGAAACTTGAACGTACAGTAGAATCGAGAGAAGGATAAATAAAAAACAAGGCAAAACTATTGTGATTATTATATGAACGCTTTTTTTCACCCTTACATTGTACCTGTTTTTAATAAAATAACACAATTTTTTTACATTATTACTATGATTTTTTACAATGTTATAGAAAACAGTTCAATTAGAAAGGAGTTTAAAAACAGAAGGCCGGATTCTGTTAAAGCATAATTTCCGTTTGCTGTAATATGAGCTCTATTATCATTGATCCATCGTGAGAATACCGGTTCAATTTTTCTTGAAATGTCAAATCCAAATCTTTTTTTAAATTCCATACCGTTAACACCTTCAATTTTCCGGAACCCCATCATACAAAATTCATTTATACAATCATCCGGACCAAGCATAAATCGTTCCTCCTGCTCCTGAAACGGACGGTTTATATAACAGTCAATCGATGTTGAATTTGTATAACGCTGTGCAGTATTACCTGAAAATTCCGTTCCTACAGCTCCTGCTCCGAGTCCTTCATAGGTTTTCATGTCCCAGTATGTTTTGTTATGTCTGCTTTGACAGCCCTCTCGTGCAAAATTTGAAACCTCATACTGATGGAAGCCGTTGTTATTAAGAAAATCACGGCCTGAAATCCATACATTGTCATTATGTTCTTCATCAAGCAATGAAGGGTTCAACTGTACCTGGTTATACAAAGGAGTGCCCTCTTCAACTGTCAATGAATACAGCGAAATATGATCCGCACCGTAATCCATCACAGAAAGTATACCGCTGCATAAAGATTCCGCATCATCAGCAGCAGGAGGAAGGCCCGATATCAAATCCACAGAAAAATGAGGGAAATGCGCTTTTTTAATCAGTTCCAGAGCAGAATGATTGATGCTGCCCGTGGATCGTCTTTTACAAAATGCCAGTTTCTCATCTGAAAAAGTTTGTATTCCCAACGATAGTCTGTTTACCCCGCAATCAGCCAGTGTCTTCAACAGCTCTTCTGTCACATCGCCGGGATTACACTCAAAAGTGATTTCAGCATCAGAAGTGCAATTGGGTTTTACGATATTAAAGAATTGTACAATATCAGGGTGCCGAAGAAGACTTGGAGTTCCTCCCCCTATATATACGGAACTCCACAGATAGTTTTTTTTCCGGTATTCATGCTCTTCTATGAGTCTTTCTACATAACCATTTGGAACAGAATTGACCGGCAGTGAGAAAAAATCACAGTAGGTGCATTTAGACAGACAAAAGGGTATGTGAACATACAGTGCTGCAGTTTCCATTACAAGAGATTAATCTCCTGCAGTGGGAAATAGCGTAATACTGCTTTTGCCTCAATTTCTTTTTCGTTGACGGCTCCCCATATACGTGAATCAATGCCTGAAATTCTATTATCACATAAGACAAAATACTCATTATCGTTAAGTGTTATCTGTTCCATTGTACCGATAGTACCTAAGGTTGTATCGAAGGATGTTGTTCCCAAGGTCAGCGTACTTTGAATATCATATTTTTTTGCTGAAAGCTCAAATTCTGTTAAAAAATACTGAGAATCAGAGGGTTTAATGTACACAGTATACTCTGAAATATACACAGTATCACCCGGAAGGCCGATAATCCGCCGTAAAAGATGCTGACTGGTCATTTTATTGCCTGATATAAACGGATTTACTTTTTGAAAAGTTATAAAACTTACAAAGCCGCGTACTATTTTTTTAGGGAATGAAAGAGCTTCCGGCGCCCTCGGAGAAAGCAGTACAATATCACCTCGCTTAAATGTGCTGCCGTATTGTGATTTATTCTTCTGCATAAAATGAGGTGATGCAAATACCTGATCATGTGCTTTAAGCACCGGGCTCATTGAATCAGATTCAACAGAAACTGGAAACAGCACAAAATTAAGAAATAAAATTGAAATTATTGATACTAATACTATAAAAATAAGGAAAACACTAATTTTTCTCTGTAATTTTCTTCTCATAGTATAAGAAAACTCATAGGGATTGCTTGCCGTTCGATCATTTAACATACTACAACACTATCATAAGGATACATCCGTGACAAGTATTGTTAAAGCTATTTTCTTACATGCTACTTGAGAGCTTTGCCGAGATGACGTATACTATGTCTCATGAGTACTGGTACTAAATTAATTGCACAAAACAAAAAAGCACGGTTTGACTACTCAATAGAAGAAGACTACGAGTGCGGTATAGAACTTAAAGGTACCGAAGTAAAATCTGTTAAAGACGGCACAATTTCATTTCCCGATTCTTTTGCAGAAATTCAGAATGGAGAAGTATGGCTTAAAAATTTTCATATTTCTGAGTATCCATTTTCATCAATATTCAATCATGATCCTGACAGACCTAAAAAGCTTCTGCTGCACCGTGATGAAATAAAGCGTCTGCAGCGGAAAACCGAAGAAAAAGGATTTACGCTCATTCCTCTGGATGTATATTTGAAAAACGGACTCGTTAAGATCAAAATCGGTCTGTGCAAGGGGAAAAAACAATTTGATAAACGCTCGGATATAAGGGATCGCGATGTTAAGAGAGATTTACAGCGTGAATTTCGCAAGAGACAGGACGGATAGTTTAATGACTCAGAGAGTTACGGTACTATGAAGAAAAAAGAACTCTGCACAATTCTGTTTTGTGCTGTTTTTTTTACACTGTTCTCACAAACTTCACCTTCATCAACGGTTGGTTTTTTTTCTGCCGTATCTGATTCAAAAGAAACAAATACTATAACATTAATCCAGGATCTGTATTTTTCCCATGTTTCTATTCTTGACCGTTATACGGTTTTTGATTACCGAACTGTCCCGTATTCCGCCGCCCTTCCCCAAAATATTGAAAAACCTGCTATCGCTTTTTATGTAGCAATACATGAATCGGATGGTACATGGATCTGCATTTTAAATGCCGTTACGCTGGCGGATTCCAACGAGGTAGTAAAAGAGCTGAGGTATGACTCGTATTACCAGATCCTGCTCGATGCCAAAATAGTAGTATCTGATTTTTTTGCATCCCTTTCACCTGCATCAGTTGCCGCAACGCCTTCTCTGTCTGATGCCTCTCCGGAGAAAAAAGAAATTAATGTCAGCCTTGATCTTTTTTCAGGTACCTGGGCTGGAGATGAATTTATAGATAAAGTAGTAATCCTCCGTGCCGGACGCGGTTTTATTATCTATAAAAACGGTGCAACAATGAATATTTCGGTAAGAGTGGAAAATAATAAAATCATTGCGCGTCAGACAAGCAAGGCTAATGCTTCTTTTTTTCCGGAACTGCCACGGGAATTGGCTCTTACTGCCGCTCCGCTTACAGATCCCCTTGAGTGGGTCATGGAAGCAGTTCATGAAAACAAACTGACCGGTATTAAAAAGACAATTGAGGCGGTATATGAAAACGGAAATCCTGTTTCAGTACAGAAAATAACCGCTCAAGCTACATGGACAAGGTAATATTACTATGAATGATCCTGCTTATTTTACGGATGTCAAAGCGCTTGAAGTGCTTCAAACCTGGCTGGAGTCGTATTTAAACTTCGAGAAACTGCCTCAAAAGAATCTATTCTGGCTCGATACAATGCAGTATTTATGCAGCCGGTTTAAAAATCCCCAGAATTCATACAAATCTGTTCATGTTGCCGGTTCCAAAGGTAAGGGTTCTGTTTCAACATTCACCTCATGCATTCTGAGCGAATACGGCAGTGTATGCGGGCTGTATACGTCACCTCATATTGTATCTTTCTCGGAACGCATCGGAACCTGCAGAGGTCCCCTTGATGAAAGCGTCTATGAAAAGGCCGTTCAGGAAATGATCCCCTTAGTTGACTCGATAATTCCCAAAAATCTGCCTAACCAGAGAGAGCCGACATGGTTCGAGCTCGTCACGCTTTATTCATTTTTATGTTTTAAACACCTTAACACCCAATGGGCGGTTTTTGAGACCGGCATGGGGGGAAGACTGGATGCAACAAATGTTATTACCCCGGAAATCTGTTTAATTACTCCTATTGAACTTGAACATACTGAATATTTAGGCAATACCCTTGAAAAAATTGCATTTGAAAAAGCAGGAATTATGAAAAAGGGAATTCCTGTAATCACATCTTCTCAAAAACAAGAAGTTCTCACGGTTCTTGAGAAACATGCCTTCGATACGGGCTCCCCTTTTATGAAGCTGACCGATTATTTACGCCATGCATCATATAGGTATGAACAAAACTGCATGAAAATTACACTCGATTTCGGATCACTATTCAGCCGGCCTTTGAAAGCAGATATAAAGCTTTTAGGCGATTTTCAAATGTATAATGCGGCGCTTGCCTGTCTTGCGGTCAAAAAAATCATTCCGGACATACGTGAAGACTGTATTGAAAGGGGTTTAAACCGTGCTTCCATAGCCGGAAGATTTGAAGTACTGCAGAATACTCCTTATAGGCCTCTTTCAATCCTTGACGGCGCCCACACGGTAAACAGTATTTCATGCACCCTGAAAACCTTTAAGGAATTCATTTTACAAAAGATACCCAATAAAAAAGCGCATCTTTTATTTGCCTGTGCATCTGATAAAAACAGCACAGAAATAGCCCGGCTTTTTTTCGCTGATAACACCTTTTCAACAATAACACTTACAAGACCCGGTTTAGTGAAAACGTCCGATTTGCCGGTTTTACTGTCATCTTTTACGAATGCAAAAGGCTCGTCTTCTTCAGACATTACGCTTAACGGCGATCATGAACAGGCAATTGTCAATGCCCTGGAACAGGCACAAAGAGAAAATGCCGTTCTTCTTATTACAGGATCGTTTTATCTGCTTGCCGAAGTTAAAAAAATATTGTCAATGAAAGATAAATCTATTTCGTAATGCACCGTTTTGCCGGTTTCAGGCGAGATAAAATCAAGAGCGTCTGCAAAGAAAAACATTGAAATACCTGATGAGGCAGAGACATCATCAGGTATGCCGTACTGCTTATCCCCTATCACTGGAAGCCCAATCCATGCAAGGTGGCATCGTACCTGATGTCTGAATCCTCTATTGATTCTGCATCGGGCTTTAAATATTTTCTGCCCGCCCTGTACCGATACTGTGCAAAGATTTTCAAGTTCGGTTGTGTATTCCTGCTGTATCGATTTCATTTTTGAATAATAACTCATACTGCTCTCAATAACAGGTCTTACTTCTCTGCCGCCGTGTCCGTATTTTCGAAACAAACTTGTAATTGTAACAGGCGGTGTCTTGTCAGAAAAAGGACAGGCAGGGAAGCCTTTTCTCTTCATATTTTCTTCTGTACATTGAGAATACTTTACATACGCGGTATATGACTTTTGAAACATATTATTCTGCTGCTGTTCTATCAGAGCATTATATGACTTTTGAGTGCCTGCAAGAAGAATGAGCCCTGCGGTATTTGTATCAAGCCGGTGCAGCAGACCTTTTTCAATATTTTTAAAATATGACTTGACATTCATTACAGACGGATACATCTTTGCTGCTTCAAAAAGCGCATTAGAAGTATCTGATTCGGTTAGCGGTGCCGAAGGGAGACCCTGCGGCTTATAAAAAACCGCATAATCATCATCTGCATAGATAATCTGCGGCTCAAAAAGATTCATTGATTATTCCTGATATAAATTGATGTTCTTTCATAGTTTTTATGAAGCATCTGCATAATCTTTTTAAATCTGACAGGTACCGGCGATTTGAATTGTTTGAAATCACTACTTCCCGGAAGTCTTATACTTAAACTATAGGAATGCAGCATAAGCGTTGCTGTTTTTAAAAGAGAATCTTTTACACCATATATAGGATCACCGACGATCGGACAACCTATAGATTTTAAGTGAACCCTTATTTGATGGGTTCTGCCTGTTTTCAGTGTAACTTTCATAAGTGAATAGGGCCCGTAAACCGCAATACAGGTATACACCGTATGGGCGGTCTTCCCTTTGGTTTTATCAGCAGTTGATGTAAATTTTTTTCTGTCTATTGTATCGCGCACCAGATTTGTTTTAATGGAACCATGCTCGACAGGAGGATGCCCCTTCACTATAGCAATATATTCTTTTTTAACCCGCCTTTTTTTGAATTGCTCCTGGAGGTATGTTTCAGTATCCCTGTTTTTTGCAGTGATTATTGTACCCGATGTATCTTTGTCGAGACGGTGAACAATACCCGGACGGCGGGCTGACACAGGAAGCAGACATCCATCTTCTTTATGTACTACAGCCTCTTTTCCCCAATGAAACAACAGCGCATTAACAAGCGTTCCTGTCCAATTACCGTTTGCAGGATGGGTTACCATTCCCTGCTTTTTATTTATTACCGTTACATTTTCATCTTCATACAGTATCTCAAGAGGAATATCCTGGGGAATAATTTCCTCAGGGATTGGATCTTCCCATTCGAGGGTAACTTCATCACCATGCTTCAGTTTAGCAGAGAGTTTTGAGGGTTTCCCGTTAACTGCAACTGATGTAATCCCCGCTTTAAGGCGTGAACGTGAAATTCTCTGAGGTATCTGCAGTGCAGCATAAGAATCAAGGCGTACAGCAGTATTGGAAGGATTATCAACTATAAAAGTACATAAGGGCATTTATTCATCCGTTTCCTGAAGAATTAATTTTTTATTTATCACAATTGAATCCGGCAGTTCCGACTGATCTGTTGTCTTAGATTTCTTTGCATTCTTAATAATCGTAATGACAAGATCAACCAGCCCGACTAAGGCGCTTACAGAGACTGCTGCTATTACAATATTTTTCTGCTCTTCCTCATTCAGATTTGCCGCAGAAGAGGATTTTGCTAGCGGATTTGGTATATAATCGGGATTAAAATTATTTTTTGCATACCGGAAAACACTATATGCGGTCGTAACACTCAAGGTTGTAAACGGCAGTGATCCGAGAGTTATAATTTCTGTCCGCCGTATCTGCTGTGCCCAATCAGGAAATTCGAGGATGCTGTATGGCTCAGCGGTATCTTTCTGCTGAGCATTTTGCGGCAGTATCATACAAAGCGTATAGCAAAAAAAAATCATGAAAGCTGTCCAACGTTTCATGTACGAAGTATATCATAAGTACGCTTTATACGTCTATTCACGTCTGCCGAATATAGCGGTACCCACTCTCACAAGAGTTGAGCCTTCTTCGACTGCAATTTCAAAATCATTGGACATTCCCATAGACAGCTCAGTCAGGCTCAAGTTTGGAAATCTTTGCTGAGCATGCTTTTGAACTTCGCACAGTTTCCTAAATGAAGCTCTGACAGCTTTTTCATCAGTAGTGAACGGCGCCATGGTCATAAACCCTTTCGGTACTACAGCCGTGTTTTTAATACTTTCCAGATATTCAAGGGCTCTGAATACAGCATCCTCGTCAATAAATCCGGATTTTGATTCCTCTCCCGTATGAACCTCGAGCAATATATCAACAGATTTGGTTTTTATGGCTGCAGATTTTTGTATTTCTGATAGTAATTCCAAACGGTCGACGGATTGAATACAGGAGACAAGTTTAATAATAGTTTTTACTTTGTTTCTTTGCAGAGAGCCTATCATATGAAGTTCAATGCCGGGATTTTTTTCTAAAATGGAGGGGAACTTTAATTCCGCTTCCTGTACTCTATTTTCACCAAACAGAGTTATGCCCTCATTAACTGCACATTGAATTTCCTGTTCACTGTGGAATTTACTGACAGCCATAAGCCTCACTGAATCCGTACCGCGGCCGCTTTTTTGAACCGCTTTATATATCCTTTCTCTTACTTTTTCAACTGATTCTTTAATCTGATCCTGAAAATCCATAGTTCCTCCGGCTTTAAGAAAATAACTCAACGCTGCAGTCTGAAAGATGCAGAAGCTCATCAAGGCTCAGTCTTTCAGCCCGTATCTGAGGATCTATACCTGATTTAACAAGTACCTGATGAGCTTTATCCATATCACCGTAGAATACCCCTAAATTGTTTTTAACTGTTTTTCTTCTTGAAACAAAAAGGGATCGCTGTATCTTCATGAAATGTTCAATACTTTTACAGCGCGGGAAGTCTTCTTTTTTCACCATCAATACCGCTCTTGAATCAACATTCGGCTTAGGCCAGAAACTTCCCCCTCCAAGATCCATTATAGGAGTAATAGTATATGCCCACTGGCATAGAACGGAAAAAGACGAGTAATCTTCTGTTCCGGGTTTTGCTTCCATCCTTTGAGCCACTTCTTTTTGAACGGTAATGACAGCTTTCATAAATCTGGCTCCCTGCGAAATCATATCTGCAAGTATTGCAGCTGCAATATTGTATGGCAGATTACCGAAAAAAAACTGAGCCAACCCGTTTTCTTTCATTTCCGTTTTCCATGTTTTAAGAACATCGCCCTCAACAAGAGTAAATTTACCGCACCCGTTATACAATGCAGAATTGAAAGCGGTCCGGAGCACCTGCGCAAAGCCCCTATCAATTTCAAAAGCAGTAACATTAGCGTTTTTCTTAAGCATAAGATCTGTCATGCATCCGAGTCCTGGACCAACCTCCCAAATAGAGGTATTTTGTATATCACCTAAACTATCAATAAGTTTCTCCCTCGCACGGCTGTTAATAAGAAAATTCTGACCGAATTTCTTCTGCATAGCCATTCCCCGGTCATCGAGAAATTTTTTTATTGAAGAAGGAGCATTATAATCAGGTACTAATTCAGACTGCTGCATACAACCTCATAAAGGAATAGAAGGAATTTTAGAAAACAATAATACCAGAAAATTAATGATTTCATAAAGCCCCCCCATGGCAAAAGAATACATATCAGTAAAACACGGTAAACATAAGCTTAACAGTATGCTAATGAGGCCGCAAATCATGAACAGGCTTATGAGCGGACTGATAATAACCGTAGCAATGATTCCTCCCGGTGTAATGGTGCCGAAAAACAGTAACGTGAGCGGTGCTGTAAACAGCTGGGCTCCTATGGAGGCGGATAATGAACTGTTTATAACAGGAGGAATATACGGCGCCATTTTTGAATAGGAAATTTTCCCGGCAGAGGCAATTCCTGCAAGAGCGGCGTACGAGAGTAAAAATGATATACAGGTGCCGTCCGCAGGGGAAATACAGATTTGAAGAAGAAAACAGCATGCTAAAACTTTGAGAATTCCCGGTTTGATGCTGAAAATAGAACATACAAAGAAAATGCAGGAACAAATAAAAGCTCGTAAAAGAGAGGGGGAAAATCCTGCAAACCAGACAAACAGCACTATCGATACAAAAGAAAAAACTGAAGCACTTTTTTTCCCTGCAGTCTTTTTTGAAACATACGTTGTAAGAGAAGCTAAAACCGATAAATGAGAGCCTGATAATGCCAAAATATGAGATATTCCTGCATTCTTAAACCCCTCACGTATACTTTTACCAAGATAGTCTCGGGAACCGGAGAGGAGAGCTAAAAGCAGTGCGCCTGAATCGCCCCAGACATACATAAGTCTTCTAAAATTCATACGGAGCAGAGATCTATAGTATGCAAATTTTGATGACCAGCCCGTTTGTAGCGCACTGTGAACACGGAATCCTGTAAGTGTGCTGCCGGAAAGAACCGGGGAAGTGAGGCAGTAAAGTATTGATCCTTTTTCAAAACACGATTCATTTCCTGTTTTTGAATACAGTCTTCCAGGATATTGCGATTCAATTACATCACAGGGGATGTACAGGATTACAGAGCCTGAAGAAGATGAACAGAATGTTACTGAGTCTTTTTCATAAAATACTTTTATGCATTCAGCATGTATTACATAGGTATTTTCTCTTTTTTCGGGATTAGATACACACCTGCATTCAATACTTGAAATTTTCCCGGGATCTAGTAACGATAATAATGGAGAATCTGAAGGCAAGAAGGATGAAAAAAAATAATATAATAGAGCCGCAGTAAAAGCAGAAATTTCAATACGTGTGATTCTGCAGCCGGATTTACCAATTAAGCTTAGCGAGCGCTTCTTTAGAAGCATTAATAACCGTCTCAGAGTATCCTTTATATAAGATAACATAGAGAAGGTTGTCAAAAGCAGATTTTTCACCGAGTTTTCCTATAGACCGGATTACCTGTAAAAGCAGAACCTCATCATAGGTTCCGGTTTTATCAGTATTGTCATTAAGAATACCCAGATACTCTGTCAGGGCCTTGCCGGTTTCACTGGTGGCAAGATCGGTTAAGCAGTCAATCACTTCAAGAAACTCATCCCGTGTTATAAGAGATTGTTTATACTGCTCCTGAGCCGCAGTAAAGTATTTTGCAATAAGCAAAGATGAACGGGTCCATTTTGTACTTCGTATAACTCTCATAGAATCCAGCTGAAGATCAATTACCTGACGGGAATTCTGAGCATCCCCACTAGTAGTTATAGTACTGGATAGTATGCTTTCTGCTATCTCGGCTTTAAAAAAATCATCAGTTTTATCACTTTTCACTACCAAGTTAAAAACAGCCCTTTGTTCGCCGATAGAACCTCCTGCAATAATTTTCATGCAGTCAGCCTTATAGCGCTGTATTGATTCTGAAAGGATTTGAATGATGACCGATGTTACTTCATTATCAAGATCCAGAAACAGACAGGGAAACAAATTCGTGAATAACAGTGAATCAGAAGCAGACCCCGCAGCCTTAACAGCTGCTGTGAGTAGTTCATTTGAGCGCTGTGAGAAATGTTTATGAGATTCCTCGCTGATAATCGCATATATATCGCGCAGCAAGGAAACATCGGTAACAGAACTTCTTGCCATTACCGGAAATAAGGAAATGTATACTTCCCGGGAGGGAAACGTCTTGTACACCTCCAAAAAAAGCGGGGAAAAACTTTGAGGAATTTCATCGCCGAAGGCTGAAAGAGTTTTTAGTAAAAGAGAATTAAGCTCCTTTGAATTCGAAAGCACCGGCGAGCTGTCAATACAGAATCTAAGTGAAATTGCAAGAAGATCGGTATCAGAGCGGGACGCAGATTCTATAATCGTAACTTTATCATAAATACTTCCCAGAAGAAAGTTTTTATGTGTATCAGTATATTGGGCAAAAACTGACAGGCATAAGGCAAGAAATAAAGCGCATACCGTAAGAATCTTTCTATTCATCATTTCCTCCCGGACGGGACTCCTCAGTAATTTCAATAGTGTTCTCATCCTCTTCTGCAAGTTTTATTGCATCGATTACATCTTTTTCATCCTGCGGAAGAACATTATACACATAGCTCAGGATAGCATTTCTCATTAACGGATTAAGAACAGTACACTCAAAATGCAGAAGCGACTGTTTCTTCTCATCATCATAATCAACGCCGCGGACAACGCCTGCCATAACTACAAAGGAGTCGGCTATAGTGAACTGCAGCTTTATCTGCATATTTTTCACCCCTTTCCCTCCAATGCGTATAAGCGCTCCGTCTTCAGATATGTCTTCAAGTAAACACTTTAGTCCCGGTTCGGTTTCAATCAGAGACAGATCAGAAATTTCAGAGCGAATAACATACATCTGCGCATACATATGACACGCACAGCGGATTGATTTCCGCTTTTGAGTTCTTAACAGATCCGAGGTATGCGACAGATACAGTACGGTATCACCGCTGTACATACCGCATTCTTTTACAACTGTATCAAAAACATATGCGGCATCATTCTTGCGCCAGAAATACAGACTTATGGTCTTGCCGACCCAGTCAACACCAGAAATAAGAATACGCCCGTCTTTTTTCGGCAGTGTAAGTACCAGATCTCTGGTTACGGCTGCAATTTTTGCCGAGAATACACCGCTTCCCTTTAATATGATTCTGACGCTTTGACCGGCATCAAGATTTTTTGTCGATTCAAGCCCTTTTTTCCCTGATTCGAGTTCTATTTTAGTCCTGAACTGGTACAGTTTTGATAAAAAAACCTGAAACGATGAAGACGAAAGCGTTCCATTTGCTTTTTCTGAAGCTATCAATTGTGTTATTGTCTTATCCAGAACAGGAACAGACCAGAATAGAGCCGTCGGATCGGTTAAATTTGAATGCTTTGCAAGCTTCCATAAGAGAGATATTTGGAAAAATCTGAATCCTGAATCAAAACCTGAAATATAAAACTTTATTCTATCCTTGAACAAAGAAAGCAGTTTAATAATACCGAGCAGCAAAAGAACAGTAATAAGAATAATTACAACACTGTACACAACATAACCTCTCAAAATATGATACCATAAAAATCATGAATATTCATCCCTTTTTTTTGACATTTTTTGAAATTTTGGTAGTATCGATCGTATTTATATGTCCTTCATTCTCATCATCAGCCTATCCTGAAATTACCATGAAATTTATACTGATATCATGTTTATATACTGTCTGCAGCAGTATTGTACTGATAATGCTCTACACAAAAAAATTACCGCGTCATTATTTGAAAAAACAGTGTACTGTATCATTTCAAATGATTCTTTCCGGCATTAAAATACTTTTTTTGATTATACTGTTATCTCTACTTTTCTCCCGTATTTGGACAGGCAAAGCGCTTTTTGTTTTTCCCTCAAAATCGTCATGGTCAACATATACTTTCTTCTTCGTGTGGATTTTTCTTTCATGTCTATTTGAAGAAATCTTATACCGTTTTTATCTTCCCGACGCCCTAACCTCTCTCCTTTCTTTTATATCAGTCAAACTTCAGAAAAACCTTACTCCTTTGTTTTTTTTTGCGGTACCATCCGTTATTTTCGGTCTGGCTCATCTTTACAACGGACTTCCAGGAATTCTTTTTTCTTCGTTGAGCGCAGTACTTTTTCTTATACTGAAGAAAAAATACAACAATATTCTGCTGAATACTGCAGTGCATTTTTCTTATAACGTATTTTCATATATTATAATGCAAAAATATATCTAGACAGTACTACGGAAAATTGTTATCATGTACAGTAATGCACAAGCATATCAAATAAGGTATGAGCAAAATTAATGAACTACTTATGTACTGTTAATAGTTCTCACAAGGGGATTGGTTATGAATATGTTTTTGTTGTCATTGTTAATTGCATTCCTCATATCAGCAGTTGCGATGCCGCTGATAATTAGTTTTTCAAAGCATTTCAATCTTTTTGACAGAATTGATAATAGAAAAGTACATACAGGCCAAATTTCACGGTTAGGCGGAATTGGTTTTACCATCGGTTTTTCGGCTGCACTTATAATTCTCTTCTTTCAGGGCGCTTTCAGTTCCATTCAACAGAATATCTGGTTTCTGCTTCCTGCTGCGGTGTGTATTACTGCAATGGGTATTGTTGATGACGTTGTCGCCCTTAGACCCCGTTATAAGCTGGCCATACAAATGATAGCTTCAATACTCGTTCTTCTCGGCGGATTCAAATTTACAGGGGTATCGGTAGGTTCTGTTCTTAATATTGAATTCGGCTGGCTTTGCTACCCTATTACCTTTGCATGGATTATAGGCATAACAAATGCATATAATCTCATTGACGGAATTGACGGACTATCAGGTTCATTAGGAACTATTTCCAGTGCCGCATTTGCCTTCTTTTTTTATAAAGCGGAGAATATTCCAGCCATATACATTTGCTTAGCCCTGGGAGCAGCTGTATGCGGATTTCTTCTCTTTAATCTTCCTCTTCCCAAGGCAAAAATATTCATGGGAGACGGAGGGAGCCAGTTTATAGGCTTTGTTCTTGCAGTTCTTCCCTTATTAAGCAGCAAGGGATCGCTTCCGACCATAACACTTCCCTATGCAGCAGCCGTTCTAATGATACCTCTGTTTGACACTATTGCAGCAATATGGCGAAGACTTCGTGAACACAGAAGAATAGACAGTCCCGATAAATTCCATCTTCACCATAAGCTGATGCTTCTTGGGTTCAGCACCCGTTCAACGCTGCTCATTGTGGTGCTTTTCCAGACGGTGATCTGTATTTTTATGGCATGCTCCGTATGGCTTGGCGGGTATGTCTCTATTGCTCTTCTTTTTGCGGTATATTTAATGGGAATTCTGTTTTTTACAATTATTCATATTGGTAAGGCAAAGGCTGTTTCAGAACTTCCTCAGGAATAACAATACTGCCTTGTCTTATTACGGCAGCGTATTGCTGAGTAAGTGAAACAATAGTAGACGGAATAGATGTGCCGCTGTCTCCGTCATCAACAATCAAGTCAACCTCCTGCGAAAACTCAGACACAATATCCTTGATAGAAGTTATTACAGGAAAGCCGCTTCTATTAACACTCGTAGAGTAAATGGGAGACCCGCAGCGGAGAATTATTGAACGCAGCCATTCATCTCCTGGACACCGAACAGCTGTTGTTTTATTCGTTTTCTTATCCGGCACAATAAGAGTCAGCGGCCCTGGCCACATGGAAAATAGAGGCTCAGGTATCGGTAAATCTGTTATCGTATATACATCTTCAGGCCGGCCTATCAAAACAATAAACGGTTTATCATCGCCTCTTCCTTTTATAGATCGTATTTTATGCTCTGTTTTATGAATAATCCCTGAAAAACCATAGACAGTATCTGTCGGAAGAATAAGAACTTTTTCTTCGTTAAGATACGATATGCAGATTGAATCGGCATCTGTATTTTTTTTAATAACCTTCATGCACCTCTCCGCCTAATTCAAATTTTTTTGTATTCTTTTTACTCAAATCCGACAACAGAACTATACTATACACTAAAACAAAAAAAATTGAACCAAGACACTTGCAAATCCATTCAGGAATATATTGAATCTCGCTCTTCAGGTATTTTTTTCCAATAAAAGGCAGTGTATTTGTTCTCACCGGAATGCCGCTGATTTTTACAATTTTTTCATTTTCACTAATAAAACCAAGATTCTTAGCATAGGATGCAATTACTTCATCATCTTCTAGCAGAGCTGTTTTTCGTATATTCAGTTCCTCATTAGTATGCTGTATAGTACTTACATGAAGTACAAGCTTTTCTTTCTGAAGTTCAAGCTGTTTTTCAGCCCATATTCCGCTTTCTCCGCAGCTTAATGATAACAGCACGTAGACAAAAGTTCCTGCACACAATGACAGTAAAAACCGTTTTATATTCATAATAACTATAATAACGGCATGTTTTTTTGTTTTCTGAAATAGAAAAGTATGATATAATTATGGAAAAATAACGGGTTTCTTTAGTTTTTCGTCTGTTTATTTTACAATTTTTTGCCGATACTAAACTGAGAAACTTTATCTTGTCATGGAGCGTATATGCCTTTGAATACAGAAAATGAATCAAATATACCGGAAAATTCAGATGACACAACTCAGAGACTCGAAAAGTATGGTGTATGGGTAAAAAAAGCTCCTCATGAAGTTAATCAAAATAAAGATGCCTTTAATGATGATGATACGACTCTTTCTGTAGATGAGTTATCTGGAATAACCAGTTCATTTACTTTTATTGAAGAAAAACCTGAATCAGAAGAAGTCAGCCTTGAGGAATTTGGACTTGAAGAGCAATCTATAAGCGAAGATAAAGAGGAATCGCTTCCTGAACAGAGTGCTTTTGATTCCTATGATCAAGAAATGAACAGTTTACTACCGGATGATCAGGAAAACCTTGCACCCAGTGAAATTACCGAGACAGAGGAATTTATAATAGAAAACAACATCGAAGATGCATCACACGATACACTGTCTTTTTCAGCCGATGATATTTTAAATGAAGCATCTGAAACAGCCGGTGAACCTGTTACTGAAAACATAGAAGAACCTTCAGTAACGCAAGAGAATATAATTGAAAAATCAGAATCTGAGATTGATTTCGATAAATTTAAAAGCTTTGATGACGTATTTGGAGTTATGTTAAAGAATAATAAGCAGGCTAAAGCTGTGGAAATTCCAAAAGAAGATGATACTACACTGTCAGATAGTGAAGATACCATAGATTTTACCTCTGAGACATCTGCGTCTGACACTATTGAGGAAAACTCCATTATTGAAGAGGAAGAGTTCATATCAGATACTGTAGAGACTGTCGATCA
This sequence comes from Spirochaetota bacterium, assembly GCA_023398165.1. Classification (GTDB taxonomy): domain Bacteria; phylum Spirochaetota; class Spirochaetia; order Treponematales; family Treponemataceae; genus JAAZLA01. The sequence goes on from JAEWSQ010000014.1 coordinate 131,089, forward strand.
CGCTTTTGAAACAGATACTTCTGATGACGTAATTGCTGAAAGTACTATTTTCGCAGAAGAAAATAATTCATATGACACTGAAGAAATTTTGGAAGATACTGATTTTACACTGTCAAATACTGAAAACACGATCGATTTTACTGCAGAAGAAAGCTTCGACACCAATACTATTGAGAATACTGAAGTTCCACAGAAAATAAAACAGGAATCACCGTTTTCTGATGATATTGATCTTTCAGCTTTTACAGACGGAGATATTGATCTTTCAGCTTTTATGGATGACAATCCTGCCCCTCCTAAACCGATATCAAACGGCAGTGAAGAAATTGATCTTGATTCATTTATGTCAGGTTCATCCCAGGACGGTTTTTCGGACGGAGATATTGATCTTTCAGCTTTTATGGACAGCAGCGAGCATGTTACCCTTGACAGTTTTATCCCTGCAGAAAAAAAGACTATTGAACTTGAAGATGAACCGCCTATAGACATGAGCCTTGCCTTTGATGATGAGTTTGCAGTAAAAACAAAGGCTGATCCTGTCAATGATGTTGAAACAATAACAATAGATTCAGACGGTTCTATCTCCGAATTCAGTTCTTTTGATGCTATGTTTGATTCCATACCGGAAGACCAGGATGAATTCGGTTCAGAAGATGCTTTCGTGGACGACAACGTCCGCGGGAAAGAAGAAACACGGCCCGTATATGATGAAGCATCTGAATTTGACGATCTTCTTTTATCACTCGATGATACTCCCCAGATACAGGCTCCTAAAGATGATATAAAACCGAAATCAGGCATAATAGAATATACATTGTCAGTCAATCTTGATGATGATGTCGATTCGGTAATAACAGAGAAGGAAGAAACAGAGCAGATTGATGAAGCTGAAATTGATGATATTCCTCTTTTTACCGGTGCGGAAAACGGTACTTTTTATAAAGAACTTGATAAAAGCCGGGACACAGGTTATACTATTCCAAAGATTTTGGAGGCGGGATCAGATATGGAATTCGATGAACTTGATGATTTATTAAAAGATGCGGATCTGGTATCTGATAATACAGCAGATGACACAATTTCTTTTGATCAGACACAGGAAGTCCCAAACCAGGATCCCTTTCGTACCGAAGAAACAGTAGAAGATGATATTCCGGGTGAATCTCCTTCGTCCTCTGATATAACCTTTGATGATACAGTCCTTGATTCTGCAGCACCAGATGCTGAATTATCACCTGATTCATCTGCTTTTGAGTTGAATGAACAAGAATCCGGCATTCTTGATGATACTTCAGATAGTTTTGATATATCGTTCGACAATCTTGATGATTCAAGTACTGAAATTGTTCAGGATGAAACTTTCTCTTCGGATGATGTTCTTTCTCAAGGTATTGCTGATGAGGATGTATCGGAGTCGGAAGAGCATGCTGATGCTGAAATAGTATTTGAAGAAGAAACAATACCCGTTGAAGATGCTGCTGCTGAACCGTCAGTAGTAGACAGCGGAGAAAGTGCATTTGAATCTTCTGCCGAAGATCAGGATGTTATTGACGGATTTAGTTCCGGCAGCGGGGATGAAATCGTGTCGGAAAACGGCGAAGAAGACATTGAGCCTGAAATTGACATAGAAATTCCTGAAGATACCGTATTTGCAGACACCAACACAGCAGATCTTGATACTTTAGCTCAAAATCTGCCTGTTGATGCAGACTTTGAAGATTTACAAGAGACCGGATTTGATGAAGATATTGATCAGGATCTTGATGTTCAGGAAACAATTGATCAGACGCCGGCTGATGATACTAATGAAGATGATTCTGCAGCAGAACAAAAACAGGAGAATTCGATGGACTTGGAAAATAATCCGTTATTAGATAAAATCGCACAGGAAATAACGGCTTTAAGGGCTGAAATATCTTCTCTTAAAGATGAACTTTCATTTTTAAAACATGATTCGAAGAGTCAGGAAGAACCGTCTAAAGAATCCGGAGGCTTTTTCTCAGACGATGAAGGCGACGACACCATAGCTCTTTCAGGCGATGAGCTTAATAATATTTTAATTAATGCCGATTTTACAGAAGAATATGCAGAAAGTCCTGCTTCAGACAGCAATAATGAATCAGAAAATAAAGTTGAAACTGAAACTGTACATGATGAAATGAGTGTAGAAACTCCTTTTGATGATACCGTACAGAATTCTGATCTTACTGTTGTTGAAGAACAAACAGAAATAACCAGTGAAGCGGAACTGTCCCCTTCTGAAAGTGAGAATGATAGTGTAGAAACAGAAAATCAATTTGAAGAATTTGATCCTTTTGGGTCTGTAAGCGATGTGGATTCAATCAATGATATTGTACAGGAAGATTTTTTTGAAGACAATGAATTAAACATTGATGAGAATCTTCAGGAGCCCTCTCCGGAAGAACTTAATATGGATTCCTTATCCTTTGTTCAGCAGGAAGATGCTTCACATGATGAACAGATTCCAGTGCCGAGTGTTGAAGATATTATAGTAGGGCCTTCAAGTTCAGATTTAATGGATTCTATGCAGGAATCAAGCGATCAGACAGCTGACCAAATTGTTCTTGAAGAAAACATCATAGAAGAGAAAGAAGAATCTTTTGACGAACCCGTTCAAGCAGTATTTGAGAGCAGTCAATGGGATGCAGGTGAAGAAATTAAGGAAGAAGAAAGCGGTACGGATGAAGCTTCAGTCATTGATGATGTTAAACCTCTACAGTCAAATACAGAGTCTATAACAAAAGATACCGGAACTGCAGTACCTAAAGAACTGCAGCAGGATATAAAATCTGTTCTTCTCTACATGGATCAATTGCTCGAAAATTTACCGGAAGATAAAATTGAAGAATTTGCACGGTCCGAACATTTTAATGTTTATAAAAAACTTTTCAATGAGTTAGGATTAGTATAAATGGGCCTTTTGCAGTATATTAACCTGCATTACTATTCAAAGAAATCTCTTAATGTAGGATTGCTCAGGTTGGCACAGAAATACTTATCAGATAAGAGCACTGCCTCTTTTTGTCTTGATTCGTTTTTATTTGATAAACCTTTTTTCCAATTTCATAATTTTTCATCAGAACTGGAATTGGAAAAAACAGCACTATTTGTTCCTCATAACAATGAGTATTCCATTCTTTTTTCACATGCTCTTGATAATGTAAGTATTCAAAAATCACGTTCAACATATGATTTTTGGAAAGGAATGCTTCCCGATACATCATGGATTTTTTTCACCGGCTCAGCGTTGGTATCTTTTTATCAGTTTTTTTCAGAATCTGACAGAGAAACTGTTCAGTCAATCCAGGCAAGATGGCTTTGTATAGGTTCTAAACCCTGCATTTTCCTTGTGTGCTCATCCCGTCAGACAAAACTTGATTATAAGTCTCTTGATGATGTTTTACCATCTCTCTCGAATCTTCTTGATAATACCGTTAAAAACTACTTGCCTGATAATTCTGTTCAAAATGATTCTTTTACGGAAATTCAGACTTCAATACAAGCCGGATTATCTGAATATTTACATGCTCATTGTTTTGAACTTCAAACTTCATGTATCATGGATTCTTCAGTTTTAGCTAAGAATGAGAAAAAATATATCTTATTTGAATTATTCTGCAGGATGAAGCTTGCATCAGTTAAACCTAATATCAGTTTTTTATCCAACAGCCACAGTATTAAATTAGTACTATTTTCCCATGATGCAATTGATCCGGATATGTATGAAATGTATCTTCATCAAAATCTTGATGGTTATTTTTTAGAAGAAACACTTTCTCAATTACGTATCTCAGATAAAGGCATTTTTTCATTGCCTCAAGATATTGTAAATTTTTTATTATAGGATTTTCTGTGAGTCTGTCCTTTTCTAAAGCATCAAATGGAGATGTTACCTGCTTTTGGAATAATCAATCCTTGCATTCGTCATATGATCCTGGAAAAGAGGCTGTCCGGTTTGTTTCTAATGTGCATTTTACCCGCAATCCTTCATATATACTTTTTCTAGGCCCCTGCCTTCCCTATTGTGTTCCTGCCCTGAGGGAAAAATATCCAGACTCCAAACTTATAGCAATTCAATATTTTTCAGGTCTTCCCGTAATGGAAAACAGCTGGGATCATGAAATTATTCTATCATCAAGTACTATTACCGGTGAAAAAATATATTCTATAATTGGAGAAGAATTATCTGTTTCGACAGAAGTAATAAGCTGGCACGCTACTGAGCGTTTTCTTCCCGATTCATATATTACTTCTCAGGAAGCCGTTAAATTTTTTCTCAATAAATCAAAATCTGTTTTGGGAACAAGGCTTTATTTTAGTAAAAGATGGTTTTCAAATACAATTTCTTTTTTTTCCCACCTTTCTTCAATTTCACTGCCTGAACGCTTTACATCTTCTGTACTCATAACAGCTTCCGGTCCGTCACTTAAGGAAACACTCCCCTGGATTAATCAGAACCGCTCATCTTTTTTCCTTATTGCACTGTCTTCTTCTTTAAGTGTTTTAGCAGATTCCTCTATTACACCGGATCTTTGTCTTTCAACTGACGGAGGTTACTGGGCAAAAACGCATTTACAAACATTTCTATATCATTTTAAAACTGTACCTCTGGCTATTTCTCCGGAGAGTTCCATTCCGCGTATTCTTCTAGAAACTGGAAGTATATTGCCGCTGCATTACGGTGACGGTCCCGCATCCTTATTCTATAAATACACTTCAATACCGTATTTTGCTGCACTTCGAAACGGTACCGTAAGCGGAACAGCACTCTATCTTGCAAGACTTTTAAGTTCAGGTCCTGTTCTATTTGCAGGACTAGATTTATGTTATTCAAAAGGATTTCAGCATTCCCAGCCGAATTTGATTGAAAATTCTCTGTCTATATCAGACTTTAGATGCCATACTAAGGAAACGAGAAGCTTTCTTAGTTCAATTGCAGGAAAAGACTCTTTGGAGTTGTATAGAAACTGGTTTGCATCTCTATCCGATGAGGAAGTTCAATCGGTTTACCGGATAAAGCCTGATGAAATGGATTTATCGGCTGCTCTGGGTACTATTACTGATATTTCTTTTAGTGAAGCGGCAGAAATAACAGCATCAGCCAACGGGAACAAAGGGAAAATCGGGAAAATAAAACTTCGTTCATGCAGGAATTCCATACTTGAACTTCTTAACGCATATAAGACTAAAGTGCAAAAATATGATGCATCGAGTTATGAAGAATTTGCTGCGGATAATGAAATTCTTGAACTGACAAAATCACTGTGTTTTCAAAAATACCTTCAGATGCAGAAAAACAATTCAGAGAAACAGTTTTCATTACTGCTCGATGAACTTATTACTTCTCTTGATACAACAATTTCCTCTGTGGAGAAATTACAATGACATTCGGAGAATTGCAGAATTTGAAAGGTGATGTTATTTCACCAGCATCATACATTGAGCAAAAAAAAGCAAAGACTGATCTATGTGTATCGCTCTTTTCAAATAATACAAGTTTCTATTCGCTGTACAATCCCTTGCAGGATGCAGAGAACTTTGCCTCTCAACATGAGTTTTCCAATGCCGGTTTTTTCATAATCGGCGGTATGGGTAATGCATACCATATAAAAAGCTTAATGAGCAAATACCCGGAATCCTTTATTCTTGTACTTGAGGATACTTTAAATTCGTATAAAACTCTTCTTCAGCAGAATGATTTTTCTTTTTTAGGCAATACCATCAATATTCGTTTCGCAACAATTGATACGTTGAAAGAATGCATAATAACTCTTTATAAACCTGCACTCCATGGAAATATACTTTTTAAAAGCATCCGTTCATGGTTTTCCTTCCACCAGATGCAAATTGATGGAATACATGAAACTGTTACTAATGCCCTGAAGATAGTTTCCTCTGATTATTCTGTTCAATGTCACTTTGGGAAAGTCTGGATGAGAAATATACTGCGAAATATTTCTTTTTTTGAACAATCCCCTTCATCGTTCTGTTTATTCTGCGGATGCACATTTCCCGTGAATAAAACAGCTGCTGTAATTGCAGCGGGTCCGAGCCTCGATGAGTCAATTCATGAACTTAAAGAACACAGAGATGAATACTTTATTATTGCCACTGATACAGCACTTGAAATACTTACTGCATATTCAATTGCAGCCGATGCTTTTGTAACAATTGACGGTCAAAACATTTCGTCACGTCTATTCACTAATCTTTCTTCAGACATACAAAAACCGTCTCTCGCTGTGATTGATGTCAGTGCGCATCCTAATGCACTGTCATATGCCGATGCCAACAATATACCGATTGTTTTATGTTCTACCGGACATCCACTGTCAGCTTATTTTATGAACTATTATGATGCAATACTACCATTAAAAAGCGGCAGCGGTACAGTAACAATAACTGCTGCAGATTTTGCAGTTCAATGCGGATTCACCTCAATCGTTTTCTATGGTGCTGATTTCTCCTGCCCTAATGCAAAACCGTATGCAAAAGGCACGTATCTTGATTCTTCTTATTCCTCTGGATCATGCAGAACCAATAGTCTTGAACAACAGTTTACATCGTTACTGTTCAGGACTGATGTTTTAAAAAATGGATTAACGTACAGCAACACAGTTTTAAGTTCTTATAAAGAAAGCCTTCTTGAACTGGTTAATAACTGTTCCCATCAAGTTTCATGGTACACATCAGTAATAGGAAACCTCCCCTTTCCCCTGCATACTTCTTCAAAGCCGTCCGTTGATTATTCAATTATAATACAAAGAATTAAAAGCATACATACTGGCCATCTTAATACCTATACACAATCTGCCGTGACTGATGACAGTCAGGAATTTTTTGTAACGCTCCTTCCGTATTACTCATGGTTTCTGAATTTTCATAAACTGAGTGTTTCAAAATCATCTCTTTTTTTATTTAAAACGCTTGTCAAGAAACAATTTGACAATTATACTGTTTTACATGAATCGTAAAAGTACTTTTATCATTTCACTTACAGCGGTAGTAATATTTTCAGCTACAGTCCTTTTTTTCACCATAAAGACAGGAACGGAAGCTTCCAGGGGTAAAAAAAACGCCAAGGACCAGTTTTCCTTTCTTGTTCAGAATACTTTTGATCTTTTAGAAACAAACTCAGGAATTAATGATTTATTTATTGAAGAATATACCGGTTCATTAAGACAGTATGAGAACATTGGGGCTGTAATCATCAGGGATGAAAATCATGTATATTTTGCTCACCCGCTCAACTCAAAGTTGCTATTCAAAGATTCCGCTGAACAGTATAGTATAAAAACTAATTCATCAATTGTATCTGTCTATAGTTCAACAATCCCTTTTTCAGGCAGCACGGCAATAACAATCACAGCGGCTTTATACCATATAACGCCTTCACAAATATATTCTTCAGCCCGTGCAGCTTTTATGATCATACTTATTACAACACTCGGTATATTTTTCATAATAATTCTGCAGAGTCTGCTGTATAAAAAGAATTCAGCAGTGTCTGATGTGCAAAACACACCTGATGCAGCTGATAATTCTGTGAAAAAACAGATTCAAGATCCGGCGGAAGATTCTGATTTATTACACACCGTTGATACAGAAAATAAAACAGTAATAATTAAAGACACTGAAAACATGACTAATGAAGAAAGCCTTACCGCCAGTTCAATTCTTGGAGAACGAGTATCTGATCCGCTGGGACTTTTTTCTAAAGAAACAGGTTTCGGCTGGGAATCATATTTGGAAACGAGGCTTGATTCAGAGCTTGCCCGTGCTGCTTCTTCAGAACAGGATTTAGCCCTTTTTGTTATCAGAATAAAAGATTTGCCAAGAAATTTACCACATACAAAGAAAATTGCAACAATTCTTTTAGACAACTGCAGATTCAGAGATTTAATATTTGAATATGGTTCAGACGGGTACGCATGCATTATTCAGGAAATTGATCTTGACAGATCCATGAAACTTGCAGAAAAAATTTATAATGCGCTTCTTAGTCTTTTACAGGAAATTAATATTCCTAATCCTGTCGGAATAGGAATATCAACTAGAACGCTTCGAATAATACCCGGATCAAGAATTCTTCATGAATCATCACAGGCATGCAGCAAAGCATTTGAAGAGGATGGTCTACCGATCGTTGCTTTCAGAGTAAATCCTGATAAATACAGGAAATTTCTCACCGAAGTCGAAGAATAATCATTGTACTGATGATTGTTCAGAATCCTCTATATCGAGTATTGTTTCTTCATCTTCCTTACTATCTTCTGTTATCAGTGAAAATACCTGCGTGTCATGGGGAAATTTTAGTGAGTAATTTTCTGCAAGTTTAGCTGCTTTTTCTTTATCCCCTTTGTGGTTATATATCATTATCAGATTTTTCATCGATACAGTATCGTACTCGTACTTTTCTATGATTTTCTCATATAATGCTTGAGCTTCATCATATGAACCCTGCTTTGCGTATACATACGCCAATGACGACATAATCGATGCATTTTGAGGATCCTGTTCCAGCAAATAGGTGAACAATTCCAAGGCAGATTCATATTCGCCTGTTATAGCGTAAAGGCGTGCCATCTTATAGGTACAGCTGTTGTATAATTCAGGGTCTGATCTTGCTTTATTATAATATTCAAGTGCTTTCGTGTAATTTTTATTTTCTGCATACTGTTCAGCAATTGTATAATATTCACTGTACATTTCTTTCATTACTACGGCAGAGCTCACACAGGAGGAAAAAATGATGAGAACTGATACAGTTAAAACAAGCTTCTTCATTATCTGTTGCCTAATACAGTTTGTTCTATTTTTCTCAGCTGTGAGCGGTATAAGCCGGAAATATTTGAACCGTAATCTGCAATAAGCTGAATTATATTTCTTGGAATTTCATCATTATCCCGTCCGTTCAAGCGGTCTCCTGCATCTCCCAAACCAGGCATAATATAAGCGGAAGAATTTAGAACTGGATCCATCCATAAGGTATAACAGGTACAATTGTCCAAAGCACGTACAACCCTCAAACTGCCCTTTAATGCGGCTATAACATTAAAGAATTTTATTGATTTAGGTTTCACACCCTGGTTCAATAAGTATTTAACAACAGTAACCAGCGAACCGCCTGTGGCATTCATCGGATCTGCAAATATTAAATCTTTACCATTTAATTCATCTAGATTGAAAAAGGAATTCTTTAAATCAAGGATGTATTCCATATTTTCTTCTTTTTTTGAATCATCCCTTTTAATTTTAAATAATGCAAAAGGAGTTACATAACCGTGAGAAGAATACTCCTCTATTTCCTTGGACATAATCATAGAAGGAAGCAGCGCACCGCGGAGCATAACACACATGACGGTATTTTCAATTTTATAATCAATATCCGGTATTTTATGTACTGAATAATTCTGCACCGGAGTTGTAACGGGTGTTTTAACCACCAAATAGTTTTTATTGTCGCTGTGATTACCGGTAAAAGCAAGTCTGAAAAGCATTTCATAGGCTCTCTGGCTGTAGTATAAGAACTCCTGATGGCCTGTCCTTATATCTCTTAGTTTGGCAATAACTCGGGATGCCTCCGCATGGCTTTCTTCTTCAGTGACAAATGAAAAAACTTTTAATGAAGGAACTTCAGTACAGATTACCTGCATAATATGTCCCATTTCATTAAACATATCGATTACTTTTTTTTCTTCAGCGGCAATTGCTGTACTGAAACCGCCTGAAGCGATTATCTTAAAAGATCTCATTACTTTTTCATACAGTACATCCATTTGAGATAAATACTGCTGATCCTTTTCGGTTAAATAACCGTCTAAAGATTCCGCCTTTAAGATAATCTTTGAATCCATATGTTCCTCCTAAAAACTCATGCCCGGTAATGTATCTAATGAAAGTACAAAGCCCTTTATTGCTAATTGTGTTTCTGAAATTTTAATAACTTCTATGCCGCTTTTTAATGAAGCCAGCTTCAAAAGAGCAAAAGCAGCCTTTACCGCTCTTGCATCCTTAAAATATAGGTCAATATCAGTTAAGTATTGTCCTGTAAGACCTGGAACAAATAACTCCGAACATACCGCACAGGCATCATCTAAAGCTAATTGTACTCCCAATCCCAGTATTTTAGGAAGCAAAACTTCCGGATTCGGTATATAGGCTCTTATTTTCTCATCGTTGTTGTTACGTTTGAGCGTTTCAAGTGCATAATCCGGCCATGAGAATGAAGATGGTTTATAAAATGAAGCAATGTTCGATTCAACCGAATCTGAACAAATAAAAATAACCGACTGATACAATAGTGCTAAAGAGATACCGCTTGAATGTTTGTATACTGCATTTCTTTTGGATTTCCCATCCGCATCCATTGCGGTTACAACATTCTTAGTCCAGCCTTTCGCCTTTGTTAATGCGGAAGTAATTATTTGAGGGTAATTTCCTACCGCACAGATTTCAAACTTCTGTTTTTTGGTATCGCTGCCGACAGATAAACCTATATATACTGTTTTTGTTCTGTCAATAATCTGATTAATCTCTTTGTCTTTGATTTCTGAAGACATTTTTTTTAATAGATTAGTTATAGTACTTTTGTTCTTCTGTACATCAAGAGTAATATACATATCATTATCAGGCGACAGAAACGTAAAGTAATCAGATTCTCTTATAACAGGCATTGTGGCGCAGCCTGCAAGCACAAATACTAAAAAACAGAAAATTAGTACTTCACTGATTTTTTTTTGTACAGCTTCATACTTTTTCAATCTTTGCACTCCAAATTTCATCCCCTGCTTCAATTTTGGTAAAGCCGATAGAAGAATCGGACCAGAGTATTTTAACACTTAAGGTCTCGCTTGCAATGTAATCGCTGAACATCGTATATGCAGTGTGAAGTACCGGGCTGCCGGTTGTGGTGAGAATAATCCTGTCGGTAACTTCGAGACCGGATTCCTTTCTGAGATTCTGTATACCGCGTACAAGATCACGAACATTGCCTTCCATCTGCAGTTCTTCGGTAATTTCTGAATCAAGAGCGACAGTCAACGTTCCTTCATTCACAACTTTCAGCTGTGCTTTTTCAAGACGCTCAACAATTATTTTATCAGCATCAATATCAACAGATGTATTTTCCACATCTATACTGATAGTAGATCCGTCCAGTATTGATTGAATCGTTTCCTGATCGAGCTGTGTAATTACTGAAGAAGCAGACTTCATAAGAGGTCCGAGTATTTTACCCAGAGTTTTGAAATTTGCCTTTGCCTTATATTCGACAAGCTCATCTTCCCTCTCATGGAAAACAACCTTTTTAACATTAAGCTCTTCTCTAATGCTTTCTTCCATCTCAAGTAATACAGCTTTTTCATCAGGATTTCTTGTAACAAATTCGACCGATTTTAGAGGCTGTCTTATTTTAAGATTAAACTGATACCGCAGCGATCTTCCCATAGAAACGGCTTTCTGCACGGTGCTCATTTTAAACTCAATGTCTGCATCCCGTTTACTATCATCATACACAGGGTAATCATTAAGATGCACCGATTCAATCTCATTTTGTTTTTTCAAGTTCTGATACATTGTTTCAGTAATGAACGGAATAACCGGTGCTGCAACTTTTGAAAAGGTTTTTAAAGCATAATATAGTGCTTCGTAAGCCTCTTTTTTGTCACCGTCATTTTCACTTTTCCAGAATCTTCTTCTGCTTCTCCGTATATACCAGTTATTAAGCTGATCAATATAGGTAACTATAGGATCAATTGCCTTGGACAAGTCATAATCGTCCATTGCGCTTGTCACATCAAGTATGAGTTTCTGGGTAATTGACAGAAGCCATCTGTCAAGCGGATTTGCCGGAAGCTCATCATCGAATGCATGACCTTCTGCTTCGATCGTATCTATATTAGCATAGGTTACAAAAAAACTGTAGCTGTTCCAAAGCGGTATGAGAATGCCCTTTAAAACATCGCGCACACCCTCATCGCTGTATTTTAGATCATCAGCTTTTACTGCTGCAGAATGCATTAAAAACAGCCGTATTGCATCCGCACCGAACTGTTTTACTGCGACAGCAGGATCGGTGTAGTTGCGGAGACTCTTTGACATTTTCTTTCCATCAGAAGCAAGCACAAGACCGCTTACGATGCAGTTTTGAAATGCAGGTTTATCAAAAAGCGCCGCAGCCAGAACAGTGAGCGTATAAAACCAGCCTCTTGTCTGATCAAGACCTTCCGATATGAAGTCTGCAGGAAAATGAGCTTCAAAGTATTCTTTGTTTTCAAACGGATAGTGATTCTGTGCATAGGGCATTGCACCGGATTCAAACCAGCAGTCAAGAACTTCCGGAATTCGTTTCATTACAGATCCGCATTCACAGGGAATCGTAATGGAATCGACAAAGTGTTTATGAAGATCCTCAGGATACACGCCCGATAATTTTTTTAATTCTTCACGGCTTCCGATGCAGAGTGTTTTACCGCAGTCAGGACACTTCCACACGGGAATAGGATTACCCCAGTATCTGTTTCTGCTTATTGCCCAGTCGCGTGCACCCTCAAGCCATTTTCCAAAACGGCCGGTTTTAATATGATCAGGCTGCCATTTAATCTGATAATTGGCATTAATAAGTTTATCTCTAATGGATTCAACACCGACAAACCAGCTTCCCACAGCACGGTAAATAAGAGGGCTCGAGCAGCGCCAGCAATGAGGATACGCATGCAGTATCTGCTCTCTTTTTACGAGTTTGCCTTCCGTTTTAAGACGCTCAATAATATCTTTATCGCAGTCTTTAACAAATCTTCCCTCATAGTCTGATACTTCATGTGTAAATTTGCATTCTGAATCCACGGGACAGATAACCGGAACACCGGTTCCTTTAAATACTTTATTATCATCTTCACCAAAACCGGGAGCGGTATGAACGATGCCGGTACCGTCTGCAGTTGTAACGAAGTCCCCGTTAAACACTCTGAAAGCTCCGTCGCTTCCGTCTTCATTTTTTACAAGAGATGCAAAATAAGGGAACAGAGGTTCATACTGAAGACCGAGAAGCTCTGATCCTTTTTTTGTCCAAACTACTGAATAATCTTCCTCTTTTTTATAATAGGAACCGAGACGTTCTTCAGCAAGAATATAGTAATCATCCCCGTCTTTTACTTTAACATAGTCAATATCTGAACCCATAGTTAGACCGAGATTTGACGGGAGCGTCCACGGTGTTGTTGTCCATGCCAACAGATATGTTTTACCATTGAGAATGTCTTTATCAAAATCACGCTGTGCCTTTACGGCTCCTGTTACCTTAAACCGTATTGTAATTGCAGGATCGTGAACATCTTTATATCCGCCAAGGTTAAGTTCATGATTTGAAAGTACTGTAGAACAACGCGGACAATAAGGAAGAATGTAGTGACCTTCATATAAGAGGCCGTTTTCCCACAGCCTTTTTAAAACCCACCAAATGGATTCCATGTATTCGCTTTCCATGGTTTTATAGTCATTTTCAAAATCTACCCATCGGCCCAGCCGTGTGATAGTCTGCTTCCATTCTTTAACATAGCGCAAAACACTTGAACGGCATGCTTCATTAAATTTATCAACGCCGAACTTTTCAATATCTGTTTTTGAGTTTAATCCAAGTTCTTTTTCAATTAAATTTTCAACAGGAAGGCCGTGGCAATCCCAGCCGAAACGGCGTTCGACCTTTTTCCCCTTCATAGTCTGATAACGAGGAATAATATCTTTAATGGTGCTTGGAATAAAATGACCAAAGTGAGGTAGTCCTGTGGCAAAGGGGGGGCCGTCATAAAAAACGTAATCAGGACAGTTTTTTCTTATTTCTATAGATTTTTTGAAGATAGCGTTATCTTCCCAAAATTTCAGTACTTTTTCTTCTTCTTCGGAGAAGTTTACTTTAGGATCCACAGGTTCGTACAAAATAGTCCTCACAAAATAATAGGATTAATCAAAATCGTTCAATTATCGCATAAATGATAATATTCTTCAATAGGTTTTTCAATCCATAATTATTCATACACCACTATATTCTTATAAGATAACGATTTACATATCTATTCTATATTGTATTCATCAAGTTTACGATGGAGTGTTTTTCTGCCTATATTCAGCACGTCTGCTGTTTTAGATTTGTTGCCGTTTTGCATCGCCAAATTCTGCTGAATAATAATCTTTTCAGCCTCAGAAAGGGGTATTCCCGCAGGTATTTGAATGGTATCGGACTTCGTATTTTGAATTACCGATGGAGGTAAATCATCAACTGTTATGCTTGTGCCCTGACACATAACGACAGCGCTTTCAATACAGTTTCTCAGCTGCCGTATATTTCCAGGCCATTCATACGTATATAACGCCGATCGGGCTCTGGTATCTATTCCAGTTATATTCTTTTTGTTTTCTTTTGTAAATTCCTCAAGAAACTGAGTTACCATAAGAGGAATATCGTCCTTTCTCTCCCTGAGCGGGGGTATGTGAATATGCACAACATTCAGCCGGTAAAATAAATCCTCTCTGAATTTTCCCAGACTTATCTGTTTCTCAAGATCCTTATTTGTAGCCGCTATGACCCTGACATCAACTTGAATAGTTTCCTCTCCGCCTACCCGTTCGAATTCCTTTTCCTGAAGAACACGTAGAAGTTTTATCTGAACATTCTGATCAATTTCACCGATCTCATCAAGAAAAATACTGCCTCCGTGAGCCAGTTCAAATCTGCCCCGTTTTCTTGAAACTGCCCCGGTAAATGATCCTTTTTCGTGTCCGAATAATTCACTTTCCAGGAGCGTTTCAGACAATGCTGCGCAATGCACCTTTATAAGTGCCTTATCTTTCCTGGATGAAAGATTATGAAGTGCATTTGCAATAAGTTCCTTTCCCACTCCGCTTTCACCGGTGATCAGTACAGACGCCTTTGAATCCGCCACGCGGCGGACCATATCGAATATTTTCTGCATTTCAGCGCTTTTACCGATTATGGATTCAAAACTTTTCTTACCCTCAAGCTCTTCCTGAAGCTGCCTGTGCTGCAGTACAAGCTCCCTGTTCTGCAAAGCTCTTTTTACAATCAATGTAAGCCTGTCCAGGCTGAGGGGTTTGGTTAAAAAGTCATATGCTCCGTTACGCATCGCATCAACTGCGGTGTCAATGCTTCCGTGTCCGGTTAATACAATAACAGGAAGACCGGGACTTTCAGAATTCACCTTAGAGAGAACCTCTTCTCCGCTTATGTTCGGCATACGTAAATCAGTAATAACAAGATCAATATCGCCCCGGGAAATGAGCTCCAGCCCTTCCCTCCCGTCTTTCGCTAAAACAGCATTATAGCCTTCCAGTTCCAGAGAAGAAGCAAGCCCTTCACGTATATTTTTTTCATCATCAATAATCAAAATATTAAATTTCAAGATCACTCCTATTTTTTTCCGGCCGTGTATTCGAGAAGCCTTTTTTCTTTTTGCGGTATGGGAAGACTTATAGTAAATACAGTTCCTTCTCCTGGAAAGGATTGGACAGAAATATCGCCTGAAAACTCTTTTATTATTTTATACACCATAGTAAGACCAAGACCTGTTCCATTCGCCTTTGTGGTAAAATACGGTTCAAAAACCCTGTGTACGGTTTCTTCATCCATCCCTGTTCCGTTATCAGCAAATCTGATAATTAAAAAATCATCCGAGACCTTTGCACGTATGAGTATTCTCCCGCCGTCATGCATAGCTGCTATTGAATTCTGTACAAGATTTATTAAAACCTGTTTAAATAATTTCTGATCTATCATTACTGACGGTAAAAATTCCGGAAGTTTTGTTTCAATGCTGATATGCTGCTCTTCAAGTTCAGGTTCAAAAAAGGGAATAAATGTTTTAATTAATGATGCAATATCAGTCAGCTCCAGAGATGCGGATATGGGTCTTACTGCAAAAAGAAAATCCACAATTATTTTATTCAGCCGTTCAATTTCCTCATTTACAATCTGCAGACAATTTTCTGCAAATTTTTCATCGGGAAGTTTACCGTCAGTAGCCCTGGCTTTTGCTACCGCTTTTTGTATGAGCTGTATGTGAATGCTTATGCTTCCAAGCGGATTTTTAATTTCATGGGCAACACTTGCCGCAAGATTTGTAAGACTCGCAAGGTTTTCCATACGCCGTAATAGAGTGTCCTGATTTTTTTTATCGGTAACATCATCAATTTTAACAATATTTCCTATCAGTTTTTTTTCACGGACAAGAGGAAGTGTTGATATTACAATAAACCGTTTTGCCCCGCCTGTTGTTTCGATGGTAAAATCCGCGGTTGAATTATTTTTCTCACGTTCAGCATTATTTTTTATGAAAGACGAAATATCTTCATCATCAATTATCTGCCATACGCTTTGCTCCAGACGGTTTTCATTATACCTCCAGTCTGCAAGTCTGATTTTAAGCGGCAGATAGCGCTCTGCTGCTTTATTTGCCTGCAGGAGGCACCAGTTCACGTCGCATATGAGAAGACCTGTACTTAATGATTCAATAACGGCATCAAGGGTCTCATTTTCATTATTAATAATGTCTATAAGCTGTTCAACCTGATCAGAAGACAGTTTTGATATTTTTTGCGATACACGCCGGACAAAACCTCTCATACACTAGCTCCCGAATAATTGTGAAGCATTAAGCATATCTGAAGACAACTTTTCCATTGCACTTACAGGACTTTGATTATAAATAGTAATGCTTTCGTAACAGGAACGTATAAAAGAAAGTCTTTGATGAGTCTGCTCCAGAATTACCGGTTTAAACGACTGCGTACTTTCTCTCAAGAGATTTCTTTGAATTGAAAATATTTCATTAAAAAAGATTGCAAGTGAAATACGGGGGTCGAACCCTTTTGCATTTTTAACAAGGAGCTCAATATCAGGCATCTGTGAGGAGCAAATAGTACGGTAAAAATCCTGTGCCATACGTTTTATTGATTCAGGATCCACAGGAAGAAAGCTGTATAAATATTTTTCAATCGAAGTTCCTTGCTCGTGATACACTCTTTTTATAACATCGCTCTGCTGCTCTTCGTTCCGTTCCAGAAATGCATACGTTCTTACGCGTGATAAAATCGTCGGCATAACAGCACCCCGTCTCGTTGTTGTTAGTATGAAAATGACTTCAGAAGGAGGCTCTTCCAGTATTTTTAATAAGGCATTTCGTACGCTTTCCTGCATACGTTCTGCATTTTCTATAATGAGAATCTTTTTTCCTTCAGCGCTTGTATGCCGCAGCCAGAATGATGCATGCCTTATATGAGAAACCGGAATGGAATCATACATAAAAGAACTTTCAAGTTTAGTACAAAGAGACATCATGTCTTCGCATTTTTTTTCCAATGCACTTAATTCAGGTAAGGATCGTGACGGATCCAGTTCCTCGAGAATTTCATCTATAGAAGATATAATACCGGCTATTTTTCCCGTTTTATCATCATCCTCCCATAAAATAGGATTAAACCGTGAAGTGAGCTTTCTAATACTCCTTACAAACAAGTACCGTGAAGCCGAACTGTGCGGTGCACTATTTCTGACTGAATCGAGAAAGGTTTTTTTTGCCGCTGCAATTTCCAAGGTGCAGTCCCTTGGACCTGCTATAAGTAAATCCTTGCTTACAAGCGCTTTGTGCTGCAGACAGGACGGACAGGAACACATCCAATGCCCCTTATCTGTATTTCTGCACGATACAACTCTAGCAAGTTCCAGTGCCGATGTCAGCTTTCCAGATGCCGAAGGGCCTGAAAAAAGAATAGAATTCGGAAGACGGCCGCTTTGAATATCTTCACAGAGCAGACTCGTTGTATTTTGATAGAGAACATTATCAAACATATGTCAGCCCGGGAATATAGAAGGTATGCTTATAAAATACGAAATACTGGCTTTTCCTGATTCTGCTGCAGGAATTATAATGGGATTTAATCCGATCAAGGGTTGAATAATTGCAAAGAACAGACTGTCGGCTAGAAGAAAATCAAGATCTACAAGCGGCTGTATTTGAATTATTACACAGATAAGAGCGCAGATAACAATTCCCTCAATAAGTCCTAATAAAAATCCCAACGAGCGGTCAAGACTTCCCATCACAGCACCGCTGAAGAAAAGTTTTTTTGTTATAAGCTGGATAGTTTTTAAGACAATAAATACTGCAGAAAAGATCAGCACAAATGCAATAATAGATGGAATTACGGGAGCAGGGATGAAAGAAGCTACAAGAGGAGTAGCATTGTCAAAAAAAAGGAGAGCACATAAGAGTGCAAGACCGAAGGCGGCTTTACCGAAGAATTCTGCAACAAAACCTTTAATTGCCACCAGAATTGAAAAAAGTATGATTACAATCAGAAAAAAAATATCAATAAAAGCTACAGACATAGGGCTTCCTCCAGTTCTTTATATATAATCTGTGCAATACTCTCTGCAGGTCTATTACCCGCAGCCATTTTTTTTGAATTCAATGCATATGCATTCCTCGTAGTTACATCACTCATTACGGTAAGCGCCTTGATTAATCCGTTCCTGCTCACATCAGTACCGAGTAATACTTCAGCAGCACCGTTTTTTCTAAAAAGCTCTGCATTTTCCACTTGATCACCGCGGGTACCCGATCCTGAGAGAGGAATAAGCACCATAGGTTTTCCCTGAACAGCTGCTTCCCACAAAGTATTGGCACCCGAGCGTGCAAGTATAATATCGCTTGCGGCGAGTACGTGACTCATCTGTTCGAAAATAAACTCAAAAGCATGATAGTTTTCATGCACCTGTTTTTTCTCACTTCGTATATTTTTCCCCGTCTGATGGACAACGATGAAATTAGATACAAGCCACTGGAAACACTCTTCCACGAGATCATTAATCTGTAAAGCACCCGAACTTCCGCCTAACACGAAAAGAACCGGCAGATCAGGTTTACTAGTACTGCCGAATAAAAATTGAAGTCCCCTTGAAGGATCTGATTCATAAAATATTTTTCTTACAGGATTCCCGGTAACAATAAGTTTTGTTTTTATTTTATCAGTAAAACAGGATTTTGTCTGTTCATATGAAATGAAGATTTTTCTTGCACATCCTGATGTCAGCCGTGTTGCAAGTCCCGGTGAAAAATCACATTCATGGGTAAATACAGGAATACCTAAAATTTTTGCTGCATAGCATGGAGCGACACTTACAAAACCGCCTTTTGAAAAAAGGAAGACGGGCTTATATGTTAATAAAATGGAAAGAGAAGCAAAAAAGCCTGCAGCAATTTTCATAATATCTAAAATATTTTGTAAAGAAAAATACCGCCGCAATTTCCCGCACGGAATTCCTTTAAAGACATCAATACTCATGCTCTTTTCTACAATAGTTTTATCCATGCCCGAGGAATTCCCAATCCAAAGAAACTTATAACTGTCTTTTTGAGTCTGTAGTATAGACCTGATTTCGTCACATACTGCAAGCCCGGGATAAATATGTCCGCCGGTTCCTCCACCGGTACATGCTATATAGTTCATCGTATACACTCTTCATATATTGTAATAAGATTTGCTTTTCTGAATAATTTTGCATAATCAAGCGCTGACATGCCCATTTTATCCTTAACACGCGGATCAGCGCCGTTTACCGCCAGCAGCTCGCAAATTTTGGAATTGTTTGTTCCGGTAGCCAGAACAAGAACAGACTGTCCGTCATTAGCTACGATATTTACATCTGCGCCTAAATCTACAAGGATTTTTGCAATTTCATAATTTGACTTCCATACAGCATCCATCAATGCAGAATACCCCCTGTCCAAAGATAAAGCATTAATGTCGGCACCTTTATCAATTAACCACTGTATCATTTCTTTTCTTCCTGCACGGGACGCAATGCACAGCATAGGAGTTCCTGCAGAATCCCTTTCATTCACATCCATACCCGCTGCATAGAATAATTCGCATTGTTCAGTATTATTTTTTGCAATATGAAATGAAAAGCAATCCGGAGTGAACGGAATACCTTCATCAAACAGTTTCCGGTGAGCAGCCTTTTTATTTTTCTCAGCAATATACACCGGGAAATTTTCTTCAAGTTTTCTTACAAGCTCATCAACGCCGGTATACGATACAGTATTACTCATTGCAGTATTCTGCACAAATTGAACACTTGCTCCTGAAAGAAAAAGAGGAATTTGTTTTCCGTAGGTATAACCTAACACATACATTATTAGCGGTGAAAAGAGAACTGAATCCGGAGCAAGAATAATTATATAGGTGGATTTGAATAACGCTTCAAAGAAATCCTTAAGTATATGTTTAGGAATATGCTGAAAATCACATTGAACTATTTCAGAAACGAGCATATAAAATGAATACTTCGCATTATTTTTGTCAAGTACAGATTTTATAGTACTGATTTCATTAACTTTGTCTTCGGTTGTAAAAATAATCCAATTCATGATAAGGAATTATACGCTATAAAACAGATGGATACAAGTATTTTTAAGCTTTTGTTTTATATAAGTCTCCTGGTTTTATTCGCTTACTATAATTACCTAATGGGATATTTAAAAAAATAAAAGCCGGCACCCGTTTGCAGGTACCGGCTTCTGCCGCCGGACAGGATCGAACTGTCGACACATGGATTTTCAGTCCATTGCTCTACCGACTGAGCTACAGCGGCAAGATGTTGACCATCTTATAGGCATGCAGAAAAAAAGTCAATAGCTTTTCACTACATTTTAGATAACATTTTTACTTCTGCTGCTTCTTTAAACGTACTGCAGCAGTCAAAAAAATACAGCAAAATAGATATACTACTTTGCTGTATTTTCTCATTTAACCGTTTAACTATGCGGTTTGTTTAGCGGCAATGGGACTTGAACCTATGACCGAACGGATATGAGCCGTTTGCTCTACCGACTGAGCTATGCCGCCGTAACGAAAAAAAATATATCAAACAGCATAAAAAAAGTCAATACATGATTCGGGAAAAATAGATTGACACTGTTTTCTTACTATATTAAAATAGTATTTTCCTTAGGAGTTATTATTATGACAGTAGAAAACTTCAAAGCACCCTTTAAAGGCAGATCATTAGTCAACTGGATTGACTATTCGCCCGAAGAGATTTACCAGATTCTGGATCTTTCATTTACTGTAAAAAAACAGGCAAAAGCGGGAGAAATACATCAGCGCTTTGTTGGTAAGACTATAGCATTAATTTTTGAGAAACGTTCCACGAGAACACGCTGCTCTTTTGAAACAGCGTTCGGCGAAGAAGGAGGACATCCTGTTTTCTTATCTTCGCAGGATATTCAGCTTGGTGTAAAAGAATCTGTTGAAGATACAGCACGCGTATTAGGCAGAATGTTTTCGGCTATTCAATTTAGAGGTTTTTCCCAGGAACATGTCGAAACACTGGCAAAATATTCAGGAATTCCTGTTTTTAACGGATTAACTGATGAATACCACCCTACACAGGTTCTTGCGGATGTAATGACGTTAAAGGAAAACTTCGGAGAACTGAAAGGCCTCCATCTTGCATATTGCGGTGACGGCAGAAACAATGTAGCCAGATCCCTCATGCTTATCTGCTCTAAACTTGGAATAAATTTCACAGTCATAAGCCCCCGGGAGCTCTTTCCAGATGAAAAAATTCAAGAGATTTGCGCTCCTTTTGCAAAAAATTCGGGTGCATCTATAACCATTTCTGATAAAATTTCGCTTGTAAAAGGCGCCGATTCGATTTATACTGACGTATGGACTTCTATGGGGGAAGAATCTCTTAAAAAAACGCGAACTGCTTTACTTAGTCCGTATCAGGTTAACGATGAATTGATGCAGATGACAGGAAAAAACTCATGTATTTTCCTGCATTGTCTTCCTGCGGTAAAAGGTGAAGAAGTAACGCATGAAATCATAGAAGGCGGCAAAAGCCGGGTTTGGGATCAGGCTGAGAATCGTAAACACACAATTAAAGCGATAATGCTTTCAACCTTGTAGTGTTATTCTGATGAATGTGTTTTGGAGGATGTATGAAAAAAATTTTAATGAGCATTGTTTTGCTGGTTCTTGTATCGCTTCCTTTTTTTGCTCAAAATTCAGAAGAAGACAGAGGGGAGTTCACCTATTTTAACGTACAGGTTTTGAAGGTTTTTGAGCATAAAGATGCTTATTTAGTTTTGTATAATAAAACAAGCACGAAAATGGGACAGGTTGCCCTTCCAAAGGAATGGTTTGATTACAACAGCTCAAATCACAGCAGGGTACGACCTCTTCCCTCCGGAATGAATCCATACATGACCGTGATTTATAAGGATAACTCATTTTATAAAGTGTATTTAAATATGCCTACCGACAGAACCCATTCTTCCTGGGCTGTCCTTTCACCTAATATTGATATTTCTTCTAAGATAAATAAAGAAACCCTCGAAATTGAATTCTAATACTTGAGTCTGGATGCATCTGCAGTATCATTAGAAGTATTCTAAAAAAATGTAATCACAAAGAGCCTGTCCACAGAGGGCAGACTCTTTTTTAAAAGGAGTCTGCCATGTAAGGCAGATTTTAAGGAATAGAGATGAATGTAATAACCAAAGAACAGTTAATCTCTTTTAAGGATTTTATAGATAAACACGAGGCTTTTTATATAACCGGACATAAAGAGCCGGACGGAGATTGTCTGACAAGTTCTTTGGGTGTTGCTCAAATAATTAAAAAAATAGGAAAACCGTACCAGCTTTTATCATCCGGTCCGTTTAAGAGAACGGAAATTAAGAAATATGAAAACCTCTTTTCAAAATCATGTAAAATCCTTCACGAAAATAGAAAAAAAATTGGATTAATCATTGTTGACTGCTCGGAATTTGAACGTTTAGGTGATTATGAAAAAGAGCTGCGAGATTTAGACTATTTTATTCTTGATCATCACAAAACATCAGAATTTGCTTCAAACAACGGAATAATAAATACCAAAGCACCTGCTACCGTTTACATCATTCAGCATATTTATGAGAATTTAATCGGTAAAGTTGATAAGGAAACAGCTGAAATACTTTTTTTCGGTCTTTGTACCGATACAGGATTTTTCCGTTTCCTCGATGAAACAAGCGAGGATGTTTTTTTATCTGCGGCCCGCCTCGTTAAAAGCGGTGCAAACCCCAGACAGACATATGCTGAAATAACAAGCGGCAAACCCTTCAGTACCAGAAAACTGCTTTCAATAATGCTTGACAGAGCCGAGCAGAAATTTGACGGAAAACTGATATATACCTATGAAACCCTTGATGATACTCGAAAATACGGGCATGAAGGAAGGGATTCTGACAGCCTGTACCAGATGCTGTTGTCTGTTGATAATGTAAAGGCCGTTTTATTCATCAGGCAGGATACAGAGAAAACCTGTACAGCAGGTTTCCGTTCAAAAGAAGACATTGATGTAAGCGCCATTGCAGCGGTGTTCGGCGGCGGCGGTCATAAAAACGCGGCAGGACTCAGCACTACCGGAAAAATTTCCCAGCTTCTTCCAAAAATTTTAAAAGAATTTGAAAAAATCTTTTAAATATTTTCAAATTTTTGTATTCAGTATCTTTTTTCTGCAGAATTTACTTCTTTTTTCCCGGTAAAGTATCACTATTTCCCTTTTTTATTCTTTTTTTCCCGTTGGCATTAAAATTGCATAATCCTCTTATACCGGGGGTTATATGAATTCTAAAAAAGTTAACATGCTGTTTGACGATTTACGCAACGGCTTGATCAATGAAAAAGAGGCACTAAGCTGCATCTATGAATTTATCTGTTCAAATAAAGCATTTTTTAATATCAGGAAATTAGATGAAGACGATATCAATGATTTTATTATTTATATTTATGAGAGTCTTAAGAAGTCATTCATCAATTTTAATTGTGAAAAATCATCGTATGTTACCTATTTGCAGAATATTGTCCGTCTCAATTATAAGAGCTGGATAAGAATCAGCAGCAGATCAAAATCCATACAAAGATATATTATTACCCAGGTCAAGAATGAGTACAATGAAGATGATGATACGTATCATTACTTCAGCGATATTACAGAAGAGTACAATTCATCGGGAACAGAACTTCAAAAGTTTGATACAGTCCAGCTTCTTGCAGTCGCATTAAAATCGTCTTATTTTTTAACTCCTTCACATATTTCTACACTTGCGAAAAAAACTGGTTTAACAGAAGAATATATTTGGTCTCTGAAAAGAAATGTGGATGATTTTATGAAAGATAAATATAAAAAAAATGAAGACCGAATAGAAAGGATTCACAAAAGCTATTTTTTCCGCCAGAGGGCTCTGGAAACGCTGTCCTATCTTCCTAAAAATCATCCTTACTACCCTAAAGTGTACAGAACATTTATCTTTCATGATGAAAATTGGAAAAAAAAGAGACAGAATATTCAGTATAGAACGGTGCTGCCGGTAAACAGTTATATTGCAAAACTTCTGAATATTTCCGAATCAGTTGTAATACGAGCCGTTGCAAAGGCTAAAAAAATTCTCATAAGAAGTGGTAATAAAGTATAATTTTTTGTATACTTTCACAATGGAAATATACTTGGCAAGCGGCAACTCTCATAAGAAACAAGAGATTGAACAATTATTCCCTAATCACACCTTTGTTCTTCCTAAAGAACGCGGTATTAATTTCAATCCAGAAGAAACGGGCAGCAGTTTTTTTGAAAACAGTTTACTAAAAGCAGAAGAACTGTGGAAAATAGTTCAAAAACCGGTGTTAGCAGATGATTCGGGTATTTGTGTAAGCATTCTTAATAACCGTCCGGGAATTTTTTCGGCACGGTATTGCGGTAAAAATGTTCCTGCAGGTTCATTGGAATTAAGTCCCGATGAACAAAACAGACTTCTGATTGAGGAAGTTAATGATGAAATCATAGAGAAAAATTTTGACAAGTTAGATCCGGTACTCCGCCGTTGTTTTTATGTCTGTTCGATGGTCTTCTATTACGGTGATTTTACCTATGCTTCGGTGCAGGAAACACTTGAAGGTTCTATTGTATCTTCGTATGATCAGCAAAAAGGTACAGGTGGATTCGGTTATGATCCTATTGTGTACCTCAAAAACTATGATAAAACAGTTTCAGAGCTTCCCATTGAGGAAAAAAACCGCATATCTCACAGAGGTAAGGCGTGTTCATTGCTAAGACCTCTTATAGACGCTTTTTCTATGCACTTATAATTATACAATGAAGCTATTATGAATTTTCTGTCGTTACATTAAAGAATCATTATCAAACCTCGTCTTACTTTTGATAGTGCATTAGGTAACTTTTTAAAAACCGCCCTTTTTTATCAAAAAAACACTCAAGATTAAGGTCGAATATGCCGAAACAGTACATGGGTAATAGCGGTACAATACAGTCGTTGACTGCGTTCTACTTCTTTCCCGTGTGTGCTAATTTTCACGTATGTAGCCTTGCAAACGTGTAAGTAACACAAAGGCGACAAGGATGCCGCCTAAAAATTTCCATGGAGGAAAAATATGGTCATCAACCACAACATGTCGGCAATGTATTCCAATCGTACTCTCGGAGTGACAACTGCTCGCTCTGCGAAAGATATGGAAAGACTGTCATCCGGTATGAAAATTAACCGTGCCGGTGATGATGCATCCGGTTTGGCAGTATCTGAGAAAATGAGAAGCCAAATCCGCGGTTTGAATCAGGCATCACAGAATGCATCAAACGCTATCAACTTTGTTCAGGCTACTGAAGGTTACCTTCAGAGTACAACAGAAATTGTACAGCGCATTCGTGAGCTTGCAGTTCAGTCTTCAAACGGTATTTATTCCGATGAAGACAGAATGCAGATTCAAGTTGAAGTATCACAGCTTGTAGCAGAAATTGACCGTGTAGCAAGTCAGGCCCAATTTAACGGCATGAACATGCTCACAGGACGTTTTGCCCAGCAGACTGGAGAGAACGTTGTAACTGCTTCTATGTGGTTCCATATCGGTGCTAACATGGATCAGCGTGTAAATGTTTTCATAGGTACTATGACCGCAAGTGCACTTGGTCTTCGGGAATTAGGTTCAGAACAAATTATGAGCCTTGCTGCGCCGGATGATGCCAACCGTTCAATCGGTGCGCTCGATGAAGCTCTTAAAAAGATCAACAAGCAGAGAGCAGATCTTGGTGCATACCAGAACCGCCTTGACTACACTGTATCGGGCATCGGTATTGCAGCAGAAAACCTTCAGGCTGCAGAATCACGTATCCGTGATACTGATATGGCAGCTCAGATGGTTGAATTTACCAAGAATCAGGTTCTTTCACAGGCTGGAACAGCTATGCTTGCACAAGCTAATGCTCAGTCTCAGAATGTCTTGTCCTTGCTTCAGTAGGGTACAGTAAATAGCTTGCGGGACGGGCAGTAAACAACGTTTATTGTCTGTTCCGCAGCTTATTGAACGTTTTCAACCTGTCTCGCAAGTTATTTTCTGTTTTATTCGTTTTCTCATAATCATAAAAAACTTCATGTTTGCACTTATGCAGTATGGACGATTGCCGCTTTTGTGTTGTATAATAATAGCGGTAGATCCTTTTGCATAACAGTATTCTACCGGTTGGCGCTAAACCGGTTTTGACGTAGTGCTAAAAGGCATAAAGCTATGGAAGGCTTTGTGTATTAAACAACATGGAGGGTATGTATGATTATTAATCATAACATGAGTTCTATGTATGCAAACCGTACATTGGGTGTTACAAACTCTCAATTAGCCGGCAACATAGAAAAACTCAGTTCCGGTCAGCGCATTAATAAGGCTGGCGACGATGCATCAGGTTTAGCTGTATCTGAAAAAATGAGAACACAGGTACGCGGTTTAAATCAGGCTGAAAGAAATATCCAGAACGGTGTTTCCTTTATCCAGACAACCGAAGGCTATCTTGAAGAAACAACTGATATTCTTCAGCGCATACGTGAACTGTCAGTACAGTCAGCAAACGGTATTTATTCCGATGAAGACAGAATGCAGATTCAGGTAGAAGTATCGCAGCTTGTTTCTGAAGTAGACCGTATTGCAAGCCAGGCACAATTTAACGGTATGAACATGCTTACAGGAGCCTTTGCAGCAGATTCTGCAGTAGGAAGAGTAATGCAGCTTCAAATCGGCGCTAATGTCGACCAGAACGCACGTATTTACATCGGCACAATGACAGCTCAGGCTCTCGGCTTGACTGGTGCTCAGGGTTCTGATGAAAAGATTTCCATCTCTTCACCGGATGCCGCTAATATGGCGATTTCTACTTTAGATGAAGCGATGAAGTCTGTTAACAGACAGAGAGCGGACCTTGGTGCATATCAAAACCGTTTTGAAATTGCAGCTAAAGGCATAGCTGTAGCTGCTGAAAATATTCAGGCTGCAGAATCCCGCATCCGTGATACGGACATGGCTTCTGAAATCGTTAATTACACAAAGAACCAGATTCTCTCACAATCTGGTGCTGCAATGCTAGTACAGGCAAATACACAGTCCCAAAACGTACTGAAGCTGCTTAGCTAGCATTATTACGTCATTAAAGAGAGTACTGGATGTCGTCTTTTTAATGATACCTTGACAAACGGAAGGGGTGCGCCCCTCTTCCGTCTGCCGGGGTAAATCCGGTAATGGATTACCGGAACAGCTTCATGGAGGAGCCCTATGAGTATTATGGTTAATAACATCGGGCAGAGTTCGGCAATGGATGGCCGTAACGTTATCAGCACTTTGAAAACATCTTTTGTTCCTGGCACGGTTGAAGACACTACAGAGGTAAACGCCGAAGCTGCAGATGTAGCTAAAGATTTTGAAAGCATTGAATCTCAGGTACGCAGAATACAGGATTATGCTAATTTTGTAGGAAGTAAAATTCAGTTTAGAGTGGATGAGGATTTGGGGAAGGTTATTGTCAAGATTGTTGATCCGCAAACCGATAAGGTTATTAAGGAGATTCCGTCCGCAGATGTTCAAAATCTACAAATTCGTCTAAAAGAAGCATTAGGGTTACTCATAGACGAGAAGATATAGCCATGCGGGCAGTTATAATTAATGGCAGATATCAGTATACCTGGTGTATCCGATACATATAAAACCAATGATCTCATTAAAGCCCTGGTTGAAGCGGAAAAAGTACCGCTCGTCCGGGAACAGGAAAAACTAGACGGTTTTAAAGTAGAACAAAAAAACTGGCAGCGTATTAATCAGTATATGAGTGAAGTACGCGATTCTGCCAGATCTTTATATTCCTTTAATAATCCCTTTAATGAAAAAATCAGCAGTTCAACTCAGGAATCTTCCGTCAGTGCTATACCCGGAAGAGATGCGGAAATCGGTTCATTTAAAATTGATATTGACCGCATCGCATCTTCTGACCGTTTTCTTTCAGCAAATTTAAGCAAAGATACTGTCGTTGATCAGGGAACGTATACCTACCGAGTAGGAGATAAGTCTGTTACGTATTCCTGGAAAGGCGGCAAACTCTCAGACTTTGTTGCAGGACTTAACAAACGCGGAAATAATATTATTAAAGCATCTTTAATAGGAGTTTCATCCTCCCAGCAGTCGCTTCTCATTGAATCTCTCGTAACAGGGGAAAAAAACCGTCTGCAGTTCGAAGAAGATGCTTTAAGTTTTGCATTAAAAACTGACATGCTTAAGAGCGTTCCTTCAAACCGTATTGAATTTGCTCTTTCTTCCGAGGAACTTATTGATGTTTCTATGAAGAAACCTCAATTTACGAATAATTCAATAGTATTATCTCCTGAATCGGGGTTTGAAACACTCATACCTGAAAAAGTAAAACAGGACAGCGGCTCTGTAATTCATTTCACCTATGATATTAAAAATGTTCCCGACATTACTCAGACACCGGAAGAGTACGACAGCCCGGTTCTACCCTCGCCTGTCTCTATTAATTATCAGGGAATAATTATCTATAATGAGCAGTCTGAAACCTCGCTTCCTCCTTCTTCTCCTGTTGAGCAAAGGAATCCTGTTGAGTCTAATACCTTTTTTTATATTAAAAATTCAGACGGGAACCTTATTCCACTTGATTCTTCTTCGGTCAGTTCAAATGAAGTTACAGTTTCCTTGAAGGATTATCCTTTACTTCAGTCAATTATTGTTAAAAATGAAAATACAGGCAGAGAAATAACTCTTTCGAGTTTTACATCTTCAAACCCTCTGAATAATAACGGCTATGAACCGGTAAATCCGGTTTCAACGGCGCAGGACGCTAAACTAAAGTATGAGGGCATTACTATGGTCAGAGATACTAACAAAATTGATGATATTGTACCGGATGTAACGCTTACTCTTGAGAGTCCGACAGAGAAAACCGCAACGATTTCAATAAAGCCCGATACTGAAAAAGTAAAAGACGAACTCATCACCTTTGTAGGACGCTATAATAAATTGATTGCAGAAATAAATATTCTAACCCAGTCAAAACCTGAAATAGTCAGTGAACTGCAGTATTTTACAGAAGATGAGAGCAAAGCAGCTCTTGAAAGACTGGGATCGTTGAGAAATGAGTTTGCTCTGACGAACAGTAAAAACTCGCTTCAGGGAATAATGAGCAATTCCTACAAATTTAACGATTCTGCTTCTTTTACCATGCTGTCTCAAATCGGTATTTCAACAAAGTCGTCTTCAGGCGGCGCTGTCTCAGCATCACAGTTACGTGGATATCTTGAAATTGATGAAAAAAAACTTGATGAAGTCTTAAAAGGAAACATGGTTCAGATAAAGGACCTGTTCGGTTTTGATTCAAACGGAGACCTCATTACCGATTCCGGAGTTGCCTATCTTCTTGAACAGCATCTGCAGGCCTATGTTCAAACGGGCGGTATACTTGCAATGAAGAACACATCACTGGATTCAAAAATATCAACATCACAAAAACAAATTGAAAAACTTGAAACCCAGGTTGCAAAGAAAGAACAGGAACTTAAAACCAAGTACGGTACAATGGAATCGACCCTAAACAGTCTTCAATCCCAATCTGATACAATTACGAATTTCTCAAATCAAAATAACTCGAACAAATAAAAAGGAGCTCACAATGCAGGTCAGTATAAACGGTCAGAATATTGATATTTCCCTTGAAAACGAGAAAACTCTTGGAGACTTTTTGAAAGCCTTTGAAGAAAACTGTGCAGCAAATGATGCAACAATTATAGGCATCATTGCCGACGGTCAGAATCTATCCGCGGGTATCATGGAAGATTATTTTTCAAAAAATCTGGAGGAAATTCAAGTTCTTGAACTTTCAACCGTCCGCTCTGCCGATATTCAAACTTCTTTACAAGATTTATCATTAAAAAGCGCTCAAATTGCAAAAAACCTCTGTTTAATTCCTTTACTCTATCAAACTGGTAAAGACAGTGAAGCTTTTGCATATATTACAGAATTTGCTGATTTTTTTAATATTTTCTGCAGAACTATCTCTTTATCGAGTCTATTTCCTGCAACGTATGGTACAATACAAATACAAAACAAATCCATATCCGAATTTCTTTCAGATTTTTCAGCTGTTTTGTCTGATTTTGAAAAGGCGCTTCATGATAACGATGTGGTATTAGTTGGTGATTTAGCTGAGTATGAAATTGCACCGAGACTTGAATCTTTCAGCTCTCTGACTGCAACGTAACAACATAGAAGGAAGGCATAATGTTTATTCTAGATGCAGGTTTTTCAAGAAACTATTCAATAATTATTTACGTCCCCCTATTTCTTGGAATAGGTGTGGCTGTCTTTTTTCTAATTGTAAATATAATTTTGAAAACAGTACGTAATAGTACTATGAAAAAAAACTCCGATCCTCTAAGACCTACCACAGTATCTGATATTCGCTTTGCAGCTAAAGAATTGAACCTTACCGGTGAGGAACGTGATTTTTTATGGAATATCTGTAAAACTAATAAGGTGGCAAATTTTTTATCCTGCATGAAAAACCCGGTACAGCTCGATGAGCTTTTTAAAACGGTTTTTTCTAAAACATCTACTGAAGATAATAAGGCGCTTTTATTCTCTATAAGAAACAAAATTGATCAGGATAAGCGCAATACTGCATTAATATCGAGTACTAAAAACATTCCAACAGGTCAGAAAATGACTTACATTGATGAAAATCATGATCAGTATCCTTCCGAGGTCATTGATAATGTACCGGATGGTCTTGTACTCATTGTACCGAAGAATCTTTACGGCGACGAGTTACGACCTGCTCCTCTTTCCAAAATAACTCTTTCATTTGAAATTAAGGATAATACGGCATACCGTCTCACAACAAGAGTTGTGCG
Organism: Spirochaetota bacterium; assembly: GCA_023398165.1. GTDB lineage: Bacteria > Spirochaetota > Spirochaetia > Treponematales > Treponemataceae > JAAZLA01. The sequence goes on from JAEWSQ010000014.1 coordinate 162,426, forward strand.
GTATCAGCAAAGGATTCACAGTGAACTTGTCGTCTCTCATACAAATAATCTTGAAATACTTCACCGAAGAAATCAGCGTAGAGTTCCGTACAATCCTGTGTGCGTATTTGCTGCTGTAAAAGTTACAACAGGAGGGAAAGGAAAAGATCCGGCTGTGGAATACGTCCCTCTTGAACACCGTTATGAAGGAAAGCTTGTTGATATTTCCAGTGAAGGCTGCAGCATACAGACTAATCTTGCAATAAAAAAGCAGCAGTATATTTACATTGAGTTTAAACTTGACGATTCATCGACTGATTCTGTATTCGGCATGATAGTTGACACTATAGTTAATTCACAGACTAAATTGAATACTCTCCATATTCACTTTGTAAGAATGAAACTTGAAACGAGAAATAAAATTTACACTCTTGTCTATGAATACCTGTAATTCTTGACGAATAGCGATTTTTACACTAAGGTGATAGCAGATGAAAGTACTTGAATTAAGAGATATTCAAAAAGAAGAAGGATACATCTATTACAGGAAAAAGTTTTTCTCTACAGCATTGATCGAAATACCTCAGCGTAATATTGAGGTTCCCTTAATGTTCGTTATAGAAACGGGGCCTACCGGATCAAAATCAGTTGAGATAACACTTCAATCATCTATTGATTATCCTGTGCTTCCTGTGATAAAAGCTCTTAAGGAAAAAATCGGAGAATACGATAAGGAAGGACTGCTTTACTAATGGTTCTATATACAAAAACAAGCGATGAAACCATAGCTCTGGGTGAAAAAATTGGTTCGTATTTACGAAAAGGCGACATAATTGCCCTCAAAGGAACACTCGCTGCCGGTAAGACAACAATTACAAAGGGTATTGCACGCTCTCTGGGAGTACAGGAAGATGTAACAAGCCCTACTTTTACGCTCATTTCTGAATACGAAGGCAGGATTCCTCTATACCATTTTGATGTATACAGACTTGATACTGTTGAAGATTTTATAAATCTTGGTTCCGAGGAACTTCTTTATGGAAACGGTGTAAGTATAATTGAATGGAGTGAAAAAATATTTGCCCAGCTGCCTGATTATACTATATCTATTCTTCTGGAAACGATGAAAGATAATTCCAGAAAAATTACAATAACAAATTGGAAGTATGAAAATCCGGAAGGCATAATAGTATGAAAGCATTATCAATCGACAGTTCAGGCACCTGCATCAGTATTGCATCACGCAATGAAGATAAGTCTGTTCTAGTATCACTAGATATCGGCATGAGACAATCAGAAAAAATCCTGAGCTCCATCATTACAGTTCTCAACGAAATAGAAATGTCGCCGAAAGACTTGGATTTTTCATGCCTCTGTCTCGGTCCCGGTTCTTTTACCGGGTTACGCCTTTCATTTTCAGCATTGAAATCACTTGAGCTTGCTCATTCTATTCCAATATATGGAATCCCTACTCTTTCTGTACTGGCACATTCTTATAGAGTATGGCCCGGTGCTGTCATACCATGTATTGATGCAAAGAAAAACAGATTCTATACTGCGGTGTACAGAAACGGTATTGAATGTTTAAGCCCCTGTGATATTGAGTGTAAAGATATTCTTCCCTATATTGACCGTGAAGAAAAGATTCTTTGTACCGGACATGATTCGAAACTCTTTATTGAACAGCTTCTTTCCTGCAACGCCGATCTTCAATGCAGCTCACTAGATATTCACAGTTCTAATTCTGCTTTTACTCTAATGGACATGGCATACGATAAATACTCTAAAAATGAGAAACCTCTTGAAGAATATGAAGGACCTGTTTATATAAGACCGAGCGAGGCCGAGGAATCACTACTTCCCAAGCATAGTTGAAAGAGATTCCAGAGAATCCTTTGTGACCGCCGCTTCTCTGTTTTCATTTTGAATGGCGTTAAATACTTCCTGCCTGAAAACTTTGACATCTTTAGGTGCTTCAACGCCGATCTTAACCTGATCGCCTCTTATTTCAATAATTGAAATCGTTATTTCACTGCCTATCTTTATTTTTTCATTCGTTTTTCTGGAAAGTATCAACATTGGGTACTCCGTGAATTGAGCTGGTCTAATACCGGATGTTTTGTAGTCCATTTGGGATCGGATAAAATAACCTGCATGCCCTTGTTATTTTTCCTATTTATTATAACCGGACCCTGCAAATTTGCAGTCACTGCCTTGCCATCCCTGGGAATCGTCAGTATTGTTAACACAATGACATCTGAAGGACTTGTTATATCTATCTTTTTCAGACTTTCATCATCAATATCCAATTCATACTCGGGAAAAATTATAAACGGATCAACGACAAGAAACGCTAGAGACTTTTCCTGTGCCGATTGCAGCCACAAGAAGGGATGAAGTTCAGATTCAGTAAGTCTATACTCGGTAATCGTTTCGAAACCGAATAAACCCTGCTCTACCAGTAATTTTTTTTCTTTAAGATCAACAATGCCGTCCATAATTTTTCCTTATTTAATATAATTAAGCAGTGAATTTGAATAAAGATTTCCCGCTGTGCTTAAAGTAGCATTTTTAACATACTCGAGCATTTTCATGTCTGTCACAGCTTTAGTGAAATCCAGGTCTCCTTCTCTTGAAATTGCCGATGTTACATTAAGCTGAACCGCTTCCGAACGTGCAATATTCTGAACAGCCCTTTCGTATCGTGAACCAAGATCAGCAACCCCGGTAATGAGATTATTGAGTGCGCTGTCGAGACTTCCCAGCACCTTTCCGCCTATAGATTCTGAATCGCCTGTTAGGAGCGCATTGCGTAACGCTATAACAGAATCAAACATGGATCCGCCTGAGACAAGAACCGATTCTCCTACATTGAAAGGAGGCCTCTGGCTTTTATCTTTAATAATTCCGAGTTCTTCAAAGGTATTTCCCTTTGCATCCTCAAGCCATAACTGCCGTGCATCTGTCGTATGAAGTGTAAGTCCCTTGGTAACAGGATCTATTCCTGCTTTCACAGGCGAGCCGGAATTGTTTATTTTTGCCGCAACAGCATAAATGTTATCACCTGTTTTAAGGTCAATATCTATGCCGTTGATTGATATGGTACTGTCCTGTCTTACCTGATACGAACTTGCATCCCTCTGTGAAAAAAGCTGCTGAGGTTCCGCCCAAAAAAGTTTGTTTCCTGTTCTGTCTACAGACAGAAATGACTGCTCATCAACTTCAACGTTATTTTCTGCTATAGAACCGTTATAGCGTACCGATTGAATAAGTGATTCTGATGAACCGGCTATATTTCCCAGTTCTGTGGTAAAAGCCGTTGATTTGCTTCTGTTTCCTGCAAATAATGCATTACCGTCCGCATCTTTTGCATTTGCATTTTGAACCAGTTCCTGCAGAAGCTGATCGACTTCCACAGCAATATTTGCCATATCTTCTTTAGTATATACGCCGTTTGCTCCGGTTACTGCAAGTTCCCTGATGCGCTGCATAATCTCCACAGAATTATTCAGATAGCCTTCGGTCATAGAATACTGATCAGTTAATGTCTGAGCATTATGCTTAAAGGTTTCAACCCGGGATGCATATGACTGATACCGCACGAGGTGTCCGGCGGCAATAGGGTCATCCCGCAGACTTTGAATGCGGTTTTGGCTTCCCATTTGATTATTTGCTTTGTTCAGTTTTGATTCCTGAAGACGCAGATTATATTGAACATCATTATTTGTAATACTAGAACTGACTCTTCTCATCGGGAAACTCCTTTACTTATACACCGATACCGTTAATAACAGTATTTAATAATTCATCCATCACACTGATAAATTTTGCGGCAGCATTGTATCCGTGCTGGAATTTAATAATATCAGCAAGTTCTTCATCAACATTAACACCGGAAATTGAGTCGCGCAGAGTCCGTAAGTCGCTCATAATAGAGTTTTGACTTAGGAGGGATATTTCCGCCTGCTCACCTTTCAAACCTGCATTGGTGACACTCTCTGCAAAGTAATCGTCAAAGGTTTTGTTCTCCCCGATCATTACGGAGGTGTTTCTAATTGATGCAATAGCGAGAGCCGCAGAACCATCTCCCGTTTCTGCTGTGAGCGAAGAAGAAGGAAAAGCCGCAGCAACCGACAATACATCATTTTTAATTGTAGGATTTACTGTAATATAACCTGAAGGATTAAGCACAGGAGCTACAGCATATGAGGCTCCGGTATTAGATAAAGATGATACAGCATTAGCCTGATTAAAATTATATGCATTATCAGCGCCTGATCCGTTTAATAATCCTGCATAACCTGTTAAAAAATACCCTGAGTCTTCAACATACCGTATAACAAAATCAGGATCTGAGGCATTCTGTGCAGAAGTTGCTTTTAATACAAGCTCATTATTTCTGTCGAGGTAAGCCTTTACTTCGCTTGTTGAGTTATTTATCTTAGCAATAACCGTTTCCACAGTATCAGTCGGATAATATGGTATTTCTACATTTCCATTGCTGCCTGATAAAATCATAGTTCCCTGAAGCCCTATTTTGTCCTGCGGATTCAGTGCATTGGTTCCGGTCATTCTAAAAATATATGAAGCATCATCAATACCATCGCTGTTTCTATCATAGTTTCCAAGGGTATTTGTTACAAACGGCTGTTGAACAAAAAAATCAAGACCTGTGGTATTATTGAAACCGACTGCATTACGGTGAACATCATTAACAAGATCGGCAAAATTCATTGTCATAGTATTTAAACTCTGCAGTTCCTGACGTATATCCACATCACGCAGTTCAATCAATGCCCCGAGCGAACCGCCTGAAAAAAAAGCATCATTTTTCGTATCTTTCCAAATAACCTTACTGTATCCTGTCCCATCTAAAACAGGCTCAACTTCAAACGAGCGTGCTTTACTGCCTTGAACGAGTATCTTACCGTCAACATGAACCATAAATTCATCGCTGTCGCGGGAATCTGTTGTAATGTTTATTATTGAAGATAATTTTTCAATGAGAACATCCCTTCTGTCAAGCAGATCATTGGGATTATCTCCCATGGCTTTGGACCGTACTATTTCACTATTTAACTGTGCAATATCATTAGTATAGGTATTAACCTGTTCAATAGTTGCTTCAATGTCGCCGTTTAAAAGATTTCCGATACCCGCTAATCCAGTATAGCGCTGCTTAATTGCATCGGTAAGAGATTCACCCCTCGTAACAACAGCATGGCGGGCTGCTTTTGATTCAGGATATACAGATAATTCCTGCCATGATTCCCAGAATTTATCCATGGTTGTCCGTACTGAAACATCGGCAGGCTCATTATATATATTTTCTATCATCTGATAGTAGCTTTCCCGTTTTGCCCAGTAGCCTTCCTGGTTCGCCTGTGATGTAATCCTTGAATCAAGAAGGGCATCACGAACACGGTTAATGCTCTCTATTGATGAACCCTGTCCTATTTGTCCCGGAGTCTCCGCCCTGCTCAAGTCTGGTCTATACAAAGGATCATAGGCACGAATAGTAACTCTCTGTCTGGAAAACCCTTCTGTATCTGCATTGGAAATATTATGACCTGCAGTATTAATCTGCTGACTGTGAGCCATAAGACTTCTTTTTCCAATTTCTATTCCTGAAAATGTTGACATCAATATCCTTCCTTACATAACTGCATTAACTACAATGCTTTCCGGCTGGTTTTTTATGAGAGAACCGGTTCTTGAATACAGCGTATTTCTGCGCTGAGGCAGAACTGTATCGAATATTCCCTGAATAAAATCCTGACTTATTTTTATATATTCATTTATTGAATCATTTTCTATTTTTGAAATCATTAGTTTCTTTTTCATATCTGCAAATACAGACTGAACAGCATTTTTAAATTGAGGAGGAATATTCTTAGCAACAGAAGTTATATCAGATCCAATAACTGCACCGAAATCATGGAAGTACTTAATTCTTCTTTCTTCCAGTTCTGTAAATCCTTCTGACAGTTCATTAATATAATACAAAGTACTCTGAAGAGTTTCCCAATCCCGTTTCGTAATACTTTCTCTGATTGATTTCTGCATCTCATAAATTTGAGTGATTAACTCTGTTTGAGCCAAAAGAACATCATATAACTGTTTAGCATTAGCGAGACTTGTATCCATACATACTCCTCTATACCTATCTATCGGTTAATTAATTACAGTACTTAAGATAAAACTGATTTTATCTTGAAAAAAGCGGGTATTGACACAGTTATATATTATGGATATTATAGCCTTCGTCGGTTATATGGTGCCTGTAGTTCAGGGGTAGAGCGCCAGATTGTGGATCTGGTTGTCGTGGGTTCAAATCCCATCAGGCACCCTAGCCATTTTATTGTGTTACTGACGCGCGTTCGTAGCTCAGCCGGATAGAGCAACGGACTTCGAATCCGTAGGTCGCACGTTCGAACCGTGTCGGACGCAAGTACTTGATAGATTTTTTATTATTAGGTAAAATGACTGTATCGGGCCATTAGCTCAGCTGGTAGAGCAACAGACTCTTAATCTGTGGGTCGGCAGTTCGATCCTGCCATGGCTCAGAAAAAACAAAAGGCTAAACTATTGTTATGCAATAGAATAGTCTTTTGTTTTTTTTTGCTCATATGGCAAAAAGACAATTACAGAAGAAATACAGAAAGCAGTCTGTGAGTCTGTTAGATTTACAGAAGACTTTTCTGAAATATATTATCAAACTACCTTTACCGAAGGCGTTTGAATAGTTCTCGTTATTTAATAACAAGGAGTATTTATGCGCCAATTTTATGTTTTCAGACGTAAGAATTCAGCTATTTACTATGTCCAATTTGTGGATCCTGTGACAAAAAAAATGCTTCCTGCTCGTTCTACCTATAAAAAAACTAAGGAAGAAGCCCTTGCCAAAGTTCATGAATGGTATTATTCCAATACGTTTATCAAGAAAACTAAAGACTCTCCTGCTAAACGATTTATCTCATTACTGACTGATAAAAAATTATCTTTGGATGAGGTTTTAGAAGTTCAGCATGCTGTATCTGCCTTTTACCCTTCTGTACTTCCTGCAGTTGGAAATCCGGGTTCTGCATCCCTTGCAGCTCCTGTTTCTTTTGCAGTATCTGGAAAACAGGCGGCTTCCCCTTCTCTGTTGTCTTATTTGCGGTATTTTTGGGATTTTGAAAAGTCTGATTATGTCCAAGATAAAATTTATCATGGTCAGCGTATCGGGCAGAGGCACTGTTATGAGATGCTGAACAGGGTTAAATACTGGAAAGAGTTTTTCTCCAAGGATTTTACCCTTCGGGATCTCACGACATTGAAGATTCAGGAATTTGAAAAGTCTCTTCGGGGGAAGAATATCTCAACTCTGACTATGAATAATATTATCAAGTGCGGAAGTATTGCTTTTAAGTGGGCTGTCAGGCAAAAACTTCTTGATGAGAATCCGTTTGAAGGTATTACTGCTTACTCGATTAATTCTAAAGAACGGGGCATTTTAACCAATGAGGAAGCGGGAAAACTGTTCCGTATTGGTATGTGGAGCGATGAGCGGGCTATGGTTGCCAATAAACTAGCGATGACTACTGGCCTTCGTATGGGCGAAATCTTAGCCCTTCGTAAAAACGACATTGGGGAGGACAGGCTTTTTATCCGTCATTCATGGAGTCCTCTCGATGGTCTTAAAAGTACTAAGACGGGTATTGAGCGTGAGGTTCCTCTTCTTCCGGAAATCAGGACCTTGCTTTTTACCCTGCTTTTACAGAATCCTCACCGTGCTGAAGGTGAATCGTTCATCTTCTGGGGAAATATTCCTGATAAACCTGTTGTTCAAAATGTTATTACTGACGGCTTGAAATTTGCTCTTGAGAGTATCGACATAGGAGATAAGGAACGGGAAGAAAGAAATATTGTTTTCCACTCATGGCGGCATTTTTATGCAACGGTCATATCAAACAATGTAGGTGAAAGAAAAGCTCAGATTGCGCTGGGTCATTTGACTCCTGCGATGACGAAACACTATGCCGCTCATAAACGGGATGAAGATTTGCAGCAGGTTGCGGATGCTTCTGCTCATATTTTCAGCTCCCTTTTAGCCTAGGTTTTACAAAATTGAAAACAATGTGTCAATTAAAATGATACATTGTTTTACGGTTACGGGGCGTTATCTGGGGTACCATATACTTACATTGATTTATGGAGGTGTATGTTGGATCAAAAAGATGAAGAAGTATCAGCAGAGGATGTAATTGTCGAAGACGTGATGGATATCAAAGAAGCAGCACAATATCTGCATTGTGCTGTATCGACGGTATATAGGGATACTGCCCTTGGTGCTATTCCCTGTATTCGTAAAGGGCGTCGGGTTCTGTTTCTTAAGTCTGATTTACTGATATGGCTCAAGGGTATGAGGTCTACTGAATCAAGAGGGGCTGCATAATGATAATGACAAAGAATGAGGTTATCAGCCAGGTATCAAAAGACTTAAAAAAACGGATGGAAGAAAAGACCTTTGGTGAAATAGGGATAACTATCACGATGCATGAAGGGTATCCTGTAAAAATATCAGAGAATCTTACAACGAATATCATCAGGCGTTCTAACGGATTTTTGGAAATTACGAAGTAAGATAAGGACTGTCCACAAAATATGGGCAGTCCTTTTTTTTTATGGCTTATAAGCTTTGGATTAATTTTAGGTCCCGGTTCATTCGCTTATCTTCTTGTTCTTTAAGCTTTGCTTGATAAAATGTTTCTGCAAGATCACTGAAACATTCTTCCCTTTCGTAGGGTAACCAGATTGTAATAAGCGGTTTATAAAATCTGTTTGATTCCTGATACACTTCAAGAACAAATTTCTTATTCCGCTGGGTACTTTCAAAAATCACTTCCTGTCTAAGTATTCCTCCCTGTGGTAGTGAGGACAAAAGATGCCTCACATTTTTTTCAAAATCCTCTTGATTTCTTTCTCCGTTTTTGATTTCTGCTAACACATTGCGGATGGCAAAACGGGAAATAAAAAAAGAGTCGTACTTCTGGTGGTGTACCAGGTGAGATACATTTACCAGTATTTCGTTTTCTACGAACAAACTGATAAACCGGTTTCTGATTACTGCATTCATTTTCGAACCTCCATGATTCTTTCAATTTCAAAAGGGCGTGCCGCCCCCTAAATTGTTTTCGGGGGACGAGAAAAGAAAGAAAGCGGAAGGCAGGTTCGGTCAAGGTTCGCGCAGCGACTTGCCTTGACCTTGACGGGTTCTGCCTGACGCACATAATCATTCTTCCCCCGAAAACAGGCCTTACCAAAAAGCTATTTATTACAGTTCTGTAAAAAAACAGTCCAAAATAAGAAATATATTTTTTTAGATTTATTTTTCTCGTTACGGTTTATGATTAACATGTACTCAAAAAAGACCGCACCTTTTTCGAGGCACCAAAAAAATGAAAAGGAGGATGGTTATAGAAAAGCCGATTGTGGATGTTGAAGCGGTAAAATGCTGGGACAGACAACAGGGCGAATTAAACGCTGCATTCCATGCGTTTTGTTTATACCGTGATTTCGGGCCGTTGAGAAATATCCGGAAGGTAATAAAACTTAATGAGCTTGATGAGAGGTATTATGCATCATGGCACCGGTGGTCAAAAAAGTTTTGCTGGGCTGATAGAGCCGGAGCATTCGATGATTATTGCGATGCTGAGAGACAGAAACAAAACAAGATTGAAGAGATGGAGCGTCGGGAAGCATATAAAAAAATGCTTGAGAAGATGACCGGTATTGTTGATAAGCGGCTGGATTCGATTAGACCAGAGGATCTTACTGCTGTTCAAACGATGGATATGTTAGAGCGAACCTTTGAGCTGGGCACCGTAATAAGCACTGCGGACTCTGATGAAAAAGGAAAAGGCTCTTTCACCGGGCAGCTTGAAATAAACTTTGTAGATACTTTTGACGGGGTGTAATGTGGTTATTAGCCTTTCCATCTTCCGCCCCACAAAGGTACAACAAAAAGCATTGAAGCTTCTGAAAGGCAGTGCTAAGCACATTTTGCTTTTTGGAGGATCGAGAAGCGGAAAAACAACGGTGCTTGTCATGGCCATTATTTACCGAGCCTGCAAGTATAACGGGAGCAGACACCTGATCTGCAGATACAGGGCTAAGGATGCACGAAGTTCAGTACTGCATGAGACATTAGTTCCCTGGCTGAAGAAAACAGTGGGCGAGAAAAACTTCAAGCTCAATGTACATGACGGATTCATTCAGCTGTGGAATGGATCTGAGATTTGGATTGGCGGACTTGGGGATAAAGAACAGGTTGATAAGATTCTTGGTCACGAGTATAACACCATTTATTTTAACGAAGTAAGTCAGATAACGTACAGCGCCATTACAACAGCGTACAGCCGTCTAGCAATGCACATTGAGGGATGCAAGAATAGATTTTTTTATGACTGCAATCCTGCAAGCCCGATGCACTGGGCGTATAAAGTGTTTATACGGAAACTTGAGCCGAGAACGGATGAGGCTTTAGAAAGGCCTACCCTCTATGACAGCATGGTATTAAATCCAGCTGATAATGTTGAAAACCTTGCAGAAGATTACATCGATGACATTCTTGATAATCTTCCGGAAAAACAAAAAGCACGTTTTAAGGACGGCTTATGGGTTAAGGCTGAGGGTGTTGTATACGAAAAGTTTGAAGAGTCAATGATTCTTAGTGATGAAACACTGCCGAGTGAGTTTGAGTATTACACTGCAGGACAGGACTTTGGTCTTAATATAGCAGGGGTGAAAATCGGGTGGAAGAAAAATCTTACTGGCTTGTATTGTGTGTATATCATAGCTGATAACGGCGGTTTTAACATAACAACACAGACTTTTGTTGAGCAGCTTACTAGTAAAAAGTGGTATGAGGAAGTTTTTGTAACGTACTGCGATCCCGCAGGCGGAGAAAGAATACAGGAAATACCGGGCGGAGTTAAAGCCAATAATAGTGTTGATGCAGGGATTGATTATATAAGTGCGCTGATTGAAAGAAAGAGATTTTTTGTTTCTAAGAGTGCAACAGGTGTACTTGGTGAAATATGGGACTATTCGAGGGATGAAAATAATCAAATTGTGAAGGTCAATGATCATTACATGGATGCCATGAGGTACGGTATTTTTAGTGCCGTAACACAGGGTATCGTTCTTAATTGATATATTTTTATTTATATAATGACATTTTTGCCGATACTGTAATGTACAGCACTTTTAATCATTCAGGCAAACCCTTCAATCATTTCGTGAATCAATTAACGGGGAGATTTCACAGGTATGAAGCTGGTGCAAAGGATTAGAAAAGCTCTTGAATCGTTCTCGTCGATCAATGAACGTGATAGTTCAGAAGACTTCCCAAACCATAATCAAAAAGTTATTAAAGACACCTACCTCCAGCATGCATGGGTGAGCATTGCCATTGATATTCTTATCCGCAACATTGGAAGAACTTCATACGTCATAAAGCTAAATAATTCAGTTACTACTTCAACTCCTTCTGCAAAACTCTTTGAAAAACCAAATCAAAATGTGAGCTGCTTTGATCTTTGGAAACAAACTGCGGCATGGTGGAGTTTGGAAGGCGAAGCCTTCTGGTATTTCGGCAATGATTATACCTTCGGTGTACCGTCTTCTTTAACCGTATTGAACCCGAGGCTTATGAATCATGAAATATCAGGGGGAAAAATTGTCAGATGGTTGTATGAGGGCGATGAAGGACAAAGACCGTTCACGATACTGAGCGATGAGGTTGTGCATTTTAAGGATTGGAATCCTTGGAATAGATGGCGGGGTGTTTGCCCCTTAGTGAGTCTTGCTATGGAAATTGAGCAGGATGTACTGGCGGGTAAATCTAATACTGATTTATTAAAAGAAGGAGGTATACCAAAGGGATTATTAAAGACTGATCAGATTATTCGGGAAGAAGAAGCTGACCAGATTGAAAAGAGGTGGGAATCACGTTATGGGAAAGGTACAAAACGGAAGATTGCTGTTATTGGAAAAGGAACCAGTTATCAGCAATTAACACTTAATCCAGATGTCCTAAAACTTTTTGATATAAAAAAATGGAATCTATATACCATACTTGCGAAGTACGGTATACCCCCGAGAGTTGCTAATATCCATGAATCAAAATCGAGTTTATCAGGCACAGACACGAGAGAGCAGCATGCTGCGTTATGGAAGTATACACTGATACCAATGCTCAAGAACTTTGAGCAGATTGCTAATGTCCAGTTTTTTGACCGGCTTAGATTACAGGAGAGAGGTAGTTTTGATATCAGTATGATTCCTGAGCTGCAGGAAAGCGAAGATGAACAATCGAAAAGAGATATTGAAGAAATTAATGCAGGACTTATTACGATTAATGATGTACTAAAAAAACGAGGCCTCCCTCCAAAGCCATGGGGTGATACATGGTGGAGACCTAACAAACTAGCAGGTATTGAGGAAAATAAGCATGAGTGAGAGTAAATGTATTATTGCTTCAAGATTTAGATTTGTTAATGATTCGTTGAAGGAAATTATAAAATCATTTTGCCCTGATATGGACTTTGTTTCAGCAAATTCGGTAGAAGGTATTCTGAGTAATCTTTGTCCAGAACAGGAACAGTTTATTGTTATTGACAGATATATATTCGGCTTATTCATTGAAGAAGAGTTTAAAAAAATTATTAGTATTCATCCAACAATCAAAGTCTTTTGTATTATGGATGATGTTTGTGAACGGTATTTTGGATTACGGCTTATGAGATGCGGATGCAATTGTATAATCTACTATTTAGGAGAAGATACAACTTTTATTGATCAATTGCGTTCTGCTTTTGAAGGAAGAAAAGTAATTCCTGATAATATAAGGGATGCATTAGAAAAGAGAGAGTATTTACTGATGCCGGATTGTGTAGGGAGCTTAACGAAAAGAGAAATTGAAGTGCTTGCTCTTATGGTAAATGGTAAGTCTATTAAACAAATATGCTTAAACTTAAAACTAGCTCACGGAACAGTAGCAAGTTTACGTTCAAGGATTATGAAAAAATTGGGAGTGTCGAATTCGTTTGAAACAATAAGAATTGCCTCTTCCTATGGATACACATATGCAAGGAGTTTTGAGTGTTTTTAAGAACAAAGGATAGTAAGGGCTATGTAAACATGAGTTATACGGTTCTTCTTGATTTTTTGAAACAGAATGCGAATAAGGCAGGAAAAATCCAAGATACAATTGAATTACGCTGCTTTGTTCCATTTGTGAAAGCTGAAATTGACGATGATTTGTTTCATTGGGTATTTTCCAGTTTTGATATTGATAGAAGTTTAGAGCGCATTGATCCGTGCGGATGGGAGCTTGAGCATTACAAAAGCAACCCAGTGATCTTATGGGCTCATAACAGTGCAATACCTGCGATCGGGTATGCTAAAAATGTTACGTGCGATACTGAACTCAAAGGGGATGTTGTATTCAATGATAAATCCTTTGACCAGTTCGGCTGGAGTATTGGACAGCGTGTTAAGTACGGTTCAATTCGAAGCGGAAGTGTTGGCCTACTTCTTAAAGAAGTTGAGTTTGTTGATAAAAAGAAAACACCGGATGAGAAGGCGGAAGTTATCTTTAGACAGCAGGAATTATTGGAGTTCAGTATTTGTAATGTACCGCAGAACCCTTTTGCAACAGTAGAGAACACCTTTGGTAAAAACACGGTTGAGGATGTAGAGAAAAGCTACGATTTCTTTTCGCTTATTACAGGAGGTATACATAGTGGGGAATCCGCAGATAATTGCGCTTAAGAAACAGCTTGAGGATATGAAGAAAATGACCCCTTCGGGGTTCACTGATGCACAGCAGGCAGCATCATACTTTGCAGAAAAAGAAGTCTTACTGGAAAGTATTGTGAAAGGACTTGAAAGCATAGAAAGCGCTACAACGACAGAAAATGAAGGTATAAAGGAAGCGATAAAATCATTCCGCGATACCTTGAAAAATCAGATGAGTCACCCGGAAGAGCTCACACGAAAAGAAGTGATGTATCAGCTTGGTAAGGCTCTAGCTGCAGCGTGGACAGGCGATACTCAGACTCTTGGTTCTCTACGCTGTACACCAAATCTGAAAAGTGAAAACTGGAATAATCCAGCGGACTTTGAATGGACACGGGAAAAGGGATTTCAGATTAATAGGAATAAGGCTGTTCTTGGGGAGCCGATGGGTAACATGGCAACCAATGACCAGTTCCTTATTAATCCTATATATGAAGAAGTTATCATGAGCGATGTTGCCAAAAAGTCTGTCATGATGAACCTCGTAACTAATAGGCCGATGGCAGGACCGAGTATCTTTATTCCAGAGCGGGATAACGGAGGCTTAGTATTAAACTGGCTTACAAGCTACGGGCAGCAGATTCAGGCAAGTAAGCCCAATGCGCCTGTCCGTAAGGAATTGAAGGCCTACACACTTGCAGGCTACATCCCCTGGTTTGATGAGTTTGAAGAAGACTCCTATACTGATTTGGGCAGAATCTTCATGGAAGAGTTTACGGAAACTTATGGTCAGGAATTTGACAAACAGTGTCTTATTGCTAATGCAGCTCCTTTTACTGGAGCATTTCATGCGGAGAATATCGGAAGTCATGTGATAAAAGGAGCGACTATCGATAAGCTTACCTATATTGATTTTCGGGATGCGGAGCTAAAGGTAAAGCCGGAAGAGAGAAAGGACTGCTGCTGGTTTTTTAATGAAACCATATTGAATCACATTACCAATGTGCTTGATGCAAACGGGAACCCTATTTGGAGGCGGCCTGAGGATAAGAAGCCGGGAAAGGTAGACGGCTACACGTATTATGAATCAAGTTTGCTTCCCCAGTATAACGACATTCTTACGAATACTTCTTTTGCGGTGTTTATGAATCCGAAGAGGATCCTGCACGGCAACAGAAAAGGGATTGAGATTAAGAGGTTTGAGGGAACGACTGAGAGCCTTGAGTATGGGGAAATCTTCATGAGGTTCCGTAAGCGATCCGGATTTAGAGTAAGCCGTGCAAAGAATAACATGGTGCTTCTAAAAACTGCATAGAATAAGCCGGTACATAACGTACCGGTATTTTTTTAAGGAGATGCATGTTAGATCATATTGTGTCGTATATTGAGCTGCAGAAGTATATTACACTATTCCCAGAGGAGAAGGAGCGGGATGTACTTCTTTTGAGCAGTATTCATGAATATCTTGAGGATTACACGGATAGAAAATATTTATTAGAAGAGTATGAACAAAGACTGAAGGTTGAAGGAAGCTGCGTTACACTGCGGAATTGGCCGATTCAGAGGATAATATCCGTTATTGATGAGAGAACTAAAGAAGATATTACAGAGGAAGCGGTCTTTATTAGCGATGAGAAAGATAGAACTATCAGTCTACCTGAGGTTTATGAGGGTCATATTGTGAATATTACCTATGAAGCAGGATATGAGGCTGGTAAGTGTCCGTCACGGCTCAAGGAAGCTCTTGTACGGTTTTTTAAGCTGGAAAAGGAGGCTAGTAACGGGGGGACTATAAACAAAGAAAGGCTGGCATTTTTTGACTATGAGAGAGAGTGTTTACAGCGTATGATTGATGGTTTAGTATATAAAAGGTATTAGATGACACAGGAAGAAAGAGTAATTCTGGGGCTACAGGAGCTTATACAGACAGAATATAATAGCATACTGAGTAAGAGTAATAAAAAGTATAATGACGGCATTATTGTTGAGGAAATAACAGGCTGCCGAGTAGAAGATGAAAAAGGACTGGTTCCTTACATCAGTATACATACAATAGATGCGGCTAATAGGATTAAAGACAGGATTATTGATACTACCACATACCTGATAAACCTAGCAATTCATGAGAAGGAAAGTATTCATGATTCATGGCGGACAAGGGCAAGGTATGTGGAGGCTGTACAGGATCTAGTAAGAAATAATATGGTGAATGAAGGGGTCTGGGAGTTCGCGGGAGTTAAGGGATGTAAAAATAACGTGATTGAGATAGAGGTTATTGTATAGGAAGAGAAAGGCCACACGGATTCGAACCGGCTACGCCGTTTCTGGGAAAAAAGTTAAAAAATTAAGAAGATTTCCACACGGATTCGAGCTGACTACGTCACCTCTTTAAATAAATCAAAAAAAATACAAAACTCCTCATAGAAAAGGTTTATACTAGAGTACTAAACTCCCCTACTTAATGAAAATACTGGAGGATGGTTTTGTATAATACTATTGAAGAAGTTATGAACTGTATCAGGTATGAGCTGGAAAGAACTGAAAAGAAGCTTGATATTTTGTATGAAAAGCTTTTGGGGCGAAAGAAGGAAGCAGAAGCAGTTAACGGTGATGCTGAAATAGGCAATTTTTATCTTGAAACGGAGCTGTATTTTGAGGGTTTGCTGTATACTATAGACTCAATTGGGGAAAAGCTACGAGCACTCGAAGATGTGATGACTGATTATGAAAAAAAACATGGGATAAAACTATATAGAGGCAGTTCTATTGAAGTAAAGATTGAGGATTACAGGGAAGATGAGAAGCTGGAGGTTATTCAGAAATTACTGCAGGAGCAAAGAAGAAATACTATTATAAATACGGAAGTAAATATTCAGACAAATTCATTTATTATATATGCAGATCCGTTCAGTATTGAGTGTCCTGAAAAACGGCTTTCATTTCAATGGTTTTATGACATTGGGAAAGAATGTGTTAAAAAGGCTTTGGAAATAGTAAAAAGATGATTTTTGTTCAAGTTTTGATATGAAGTGTAATAGCTATGAGTTAGAGTTATTAAAGATTTTTTAAAAAAATTGCTTGACGGGATGCCTGTTAGGTTTATAATGTAGATAAGAGTTGTTTATTTGCAAGTTTAAGAAAGGGCTGCCCATTGAATTTAGTTATATTAATAAGTATTAACCTATTTTCCATCATAGAAAATGAACACTCCAAATTATTTTTATCAAGATCTGGATAAAAGGATGTTAGGTTGACGCCGCCTGCGCGGCGCACAAGAAGAAATAAAAGGAGTATCTATGATAATTGACTATGAAGATCTTTTTAAAAAGGCAATAAACTTGCGGGTTAACCTATTCTTGGGATCTGGATTCTCAATTCTATCTTTTAACAAGGAAGGTATAAAACTTCCTGTTGGTGAAGAATATTCATCTGATTTGGTGCGCGATTTCAATAAAAAAAACTTAACCTCTTTAAAACTTCCAAGGCTCTTTTCAATTATTGAAAGTGAAAATAAAGAAGGTTTATATAAAAATGTAATTAATCGTTTTACAGTTGGTAATTATAATAAATTATATAAAAATATGTTAAAATTAAACATTGGAAGTATTTTTACAACAAATGTTGATGATTTAATTTTTAGAGTTGTTGAAGAAGAAAATAAATACTACATCAACGATGTAACGCTGAATGGTCCTGAGCTTGTAGATACGAGTGCAATAAATTATTTGCCTCTTCATGGTTGTGTTAGAAATCCGAATGAGTTTGTTTTTTCTGAAAATGATATTGTTACAACATTTTCAAAAGATCCTGATAAATGGCGACATCTTTCACACGGAATACAGGAATTACCTACAATTTTTTGGGGTTACTCGATGGAAGACGCTGGTGTAATAGCAGCCATTAGTAGCAAAGTGAGAAATGATCGGCCAGCAAAAAATAAATGGATTGTTTTGTATAATGCAGATGAGGCGAGTGAAATTTATTTTCGATCCTGCGGATTTTTTGTTATAAATTCTGACACAAAGGAGATGCTGAAGTACTTAGATGAGAATATTCGAGTTGAGGAAAAATTAAAAATTGATAATATACCTAATGAACTATTTCCGGATGTTGTATCTAGGAAAAAAACATACAAATCTGTTAGACCTATAAATGATTTCTTTTTGGGTAACCAACCTATATGGTCTGATATATTAACAAATAAAATTAGCAAAACAGAGCACTGTATTAATACACAAAATCAAATTGCTTCAAAACATCATGTTCTAATTACAGGTATTCCTGGTTCGGGAAAAACAACAATAGCCATGCAAACTGCATTGGAATGTGCAAGTACTAATCTTGTTCTATTCTATAATATGATATCAAAGAATAAAGCAATTATTATACATTCAATATTAGGTGGCCAAAATGCTATAGTTTTTATCGATGATGCAAGTAGTTCAAAAGAAGCAGTTTTTGAGTTGCTATCACATGATAACATTCAGATTGTTTTAATTGAGAGGGATACAAATCTTTCAGTTTTTCCTCAAGATATATTAAATAAATTTAAGAAAATTAATTCTACTGAAATTTCAATTCGGGATTATCAAAAAATACTATTAACAATCCCTAAAGAATTGCTATCTCAGCAGAGAAAATCATATAATGAAGAATATATAACAGAAAACAATCTTTCTGTGTTTGATATAATTGCTGAAAATATCGAGTTAGCTACAATTCAAGAACGCGTTACAAATCTTCTTTCGTATTTATCAGTAAATGATCCAGAAGCTTTAAATCTTTTAATAATGATAGCATATGTAAGTAGTTGTAATACATTATCGTCACTTGATATGATTATTTCTTTCTTAAATCTTGATGACTTTGATTATAGTGAGATAAATAAACGAGTTAGAAGACTTGGTGAAATTATCTGTGATTATACACAAATATCTGCATTTATTGATCTGGACCAAGACTTTTATTTTATCCGATCAAAAATGTTATGTGATTCAATAATGAATACTGTAGAGCCGTTCTGTCTTAGAAATGTTGTTCAGGAGTTTCATGATCATGTTTTTCCATTTAAAATAAGTAATTATGATGTATTTCAACGAAAGGCGTATGATTCAACATTAATTAGTAAAATATTTCACAATTATGCTGATGGAAAAAGATTCTATATGGAAATATATAATCGAGATCAAAATTATTATTTAAAACAACAAGGCGCCTTATATCTCCTTGGCAAAAATCAATATCAAGAAGCTTTTGATTGGATAGATCAAGCACTTGTTGAAAGTAGTGGAAAGGTTTTCTCTATAAGAAATAGTCATGCTGTAATACTTTTTCTATCTAGCATAAATGATTATACTAATAACGAGTTAGCTGCTAAGAACTTAAAGTCAAGTCTTGAAATACTAAAAAATTGTTATGAAAAAGATAATCGTAAGGATTATCATGCTGAGAAATTTGCTGATTTCTCTATAAAGTATTATGAAAGATTTCATTCAGAAGTAGGTTTTAGCAATCTTTTTCTTGCTAAAAAATGGTTAAAAGAGATAATGAAAAATTATGAAAATTATCCTCCTCGAAGGATTACACAGCTTTACAAAAAGTTGAATCGTTATGAATTACCAGAATAACCTAACAACTGCTTCAACCTGACTCGGCTATTGTCACAAAACTTGCTGGTCGCTTCGATCGACAAGTATTGCGCCAATGTACGCCTCGCAGGTTAAGCAAATGTTAACCCAACGCCTCCGGCGCCGGTGAGAAAATTAATTAATCTATTATGATCTTTCAATAAATGGAGAATTAAATGAAAATTATATCGTGGAATTGTGGTGGATGGTCATGCGGTGGTCTCAATGAAAACCGTTTGAATATAATTCTTATAAACAATCCTGATATTATTCTTATTCAAGAAATTACAAAAATAGAATACAAAACCATTGGAAGTAATTACAGAAATAAAGAATGGCATGGTGATAACAAGGAGGAAAGTTATAAAGGGATATCAATAATGTCAAATAATTACAAAATTGCATTAAACCCTAAATTCAATCCTAAGTTTCGCTATGTTGTACCATATGATCTAATAAATGAACAGCATCAAACAACAACTATATTTTCTGTCTGGACTAAGAAACCATCAGATGGTTCAGATAATTACCAAAAACAATTATTCGATGCGATGGACTATTATAATTATGACAAACCACATATTGTGATTGGTGATTTTAATACAGGAAGTAATTCAGAACACCATGAAAGATATAAAGAATTAGTTGTTAATTTATTAAAAAAGGGTCTATTTAATTGTGCCAAAGAAACAAAATATGAATTTGAAAATACGTTTTATCATCAGATTACACATAAATATTATACTAATGATTTTTGTTTTGCTTCACAGAACTATAACGTTACTAATATATCAATACCGGATAGAAAAGAGTGGATTGAAATAAGCGCAAATAATTACAGGTGGAAAGGATTATCTGATCATTGCCCAATAGAAATTGATCTTAAGTAAAGAAAAAGTGGCTAACAACTGCTTCAACTTCATATGATGAGTCTTCTGCTAATATGCAGGAAATAAAAGCAATGAAAAAGACGGCAGAATTAATCGGCTTGACTACACTCCCCCATGGGTTGATTAACAAATGACAAATAACACAGGATGTGTAAATTTATCATGCTTAATCTTTTATATAATGTAACCTAGGAGAAAATAAATGCTTACTTTGCCAATAACGCGAGAATGGTTCGACTTAATTGAATGTGGTTATAAAAAAGAAGAATACCGCGAGATTAAACCATATTACGATTCACGTTTTAAAGAACTAGGAGTACCGACGGTAATACGAGTTCGGGCCGGTTATTCAAAAGATGCACCACTTCTAGAATGCCGGGTTATTATAACGAAAGGAAAAGGAAAAGAAAAATGGGGAGCTGCACCGGGTGAAATGTACTATGTTTTATCTATTAAAAAGGTGAAGCGGATAAAGGATTCAGAAGAAACCGGTAAATCTGATGAAAAGAAGTCTTTCTTTAATAGATTTTTGAAGAAGTAATAAACTGAATTCTGCTTTTTTTACTAGATGCCTAACGTAGATAAAAGTAACAAGAGTTAAACTGGGGTATAAGTTTATGACGGATGAAGAAAATGCCATTATAAGGAGAAAATTCATAGAAATTTGGGACTCGGTAACTACTAACTATAATAAACAGCAATGGTCGGAATTTGATGCATTATTAACTGCAATTCTGTACTGCTCTAGTGAGCTCTTCGATGAACGTAAATTCAAGGAAATTTTAGCCCTAGTATTTGACATAGATCAGAAAAGAGCTAATAACTTGAGCTTTGATGCAGCAGTACTGATTATTGAATTAAAAATGATGTCTTTAATAAAAGTTTCCAGTTCAAGGTTTAGTGATTCGTGGGATTACATTATTGTAGGTTTATTTGAAACGATTAGATGCATTAAAAAAGACCACCATAAAGGTGATCTTTAGAACGGCAGGGATTTGAACCCGCTATCTCAGGATATTTCTTCCTACTCGCTACCTGTGCGACCATCGTTCCACTGCAATAATATTCCGTTTTGATCAATCCATCAAGTGTTTTATACCTCTTAGGATAGCATGTTGACAATAATGATAAATGATTTATAATATATTTAAACCTTCTATGTAATGGAATACGGCGAGTAATGTTGAGACTAGCCCCCATTATACGAGGGTTATTTTTTTAAAAATATGTAATTCTTTTTTTACTTTATGAATCTGGACTCTTCACTTTGGGGCTATGTGGAAAGAGACAAAGTAAATCAAAACTACAGAGAAAATAAACGCCTCAAAAAGGACGGATCATATGGACAGAAATGTAGAATTGAAACATCAGGAATTGTTGTTTGAACTAAAAAAAGACCACCATTAAGGTGATCTTTAGAACGGCAGGGATTCGAACCCGCGATATCTTAACTTTCGAAGAGCCCGCTACCCGTGCGACCATCGTTCCATTAATAATATAACATGAAAGTGCAGTTTTTGTATGTATTTATTTCAATTTTGGAAAGATTTTGATTTTTTCAAGATTAAAACTCATAGGATTAAATGGATATCAACAGAAAAACTTGACAAAAAAGACTTAGGGTAGTACCATTAATATAGCTTGTAAATAAGCTGATAAACTCTCTCCGATGTCCGGCTTGCTGGACAGGCCTTCTTCACTAGCGTTGCTTTTGAAGAGGGCTTTTTTTATAACTGTGACGTAAAGTGGCAGAGTTAGGGGTTAGAGTTATTATAGATTTTCTGGAAAAAATACTTGACGGAAAAAAGGATGAGGATATAATTGAGGGAAGAGTTGTTTATTGGAAGTCTTAGGAATGAGCTTACCGTTCTTGAAATTTGTTCATATTAATAAGTATTAACCTATTTTCCATCATAGAAAATGAACACTCCAAATTATTTTTATCCAGATCTGGATAAAAGATGTTCGATTGACGCTGCGCGCGCGGAAAAAAAGGAGAGAAAAATGGTAGAAGTAAATATTAAACTTTATGACATCACTAAATGTGGTTATTATAAGCCGAGAGTTCTATCACCATTTTTTGGTTCAACAAAGGAAACATTAGAACAAATTGAGAAATGGATTCAAGAAAAACCCCTTCGTGATAGATCAACTTTTGACCCACAACCAGATTCAAGCATTCTAAAAGGATATTTCCTCGAAATACTGAAATCTACGACCGGTGATTATTATTTGTCAGTATGGAATAGCGTTCCTATGACCGATCAAAATACATTTGCAGCAATATCTGAGCAATCACTAATGGGACAAGCCCAATCAAATATGATGTTTCGCAATTTCGGAAAAGGATATATTCCTGGATTTGCAACTTATTTTTGGATTTCACCGCTTGAAAATAGATTGTCTACTGTACGATTTGAAAGATCCTATAATGGCCATCAATCATTTAAGTACCTTTTTCATGGTTTTTTGAAAAACAATCCAAACTATGCTAATCAAGTACGAGAAGTAAATAAAAGAGAATTAATAATTCAAGGATATAGTGCTAATGATGAAAATGATACAATATGTTTTCCATATTTTCAGACAAGTGGTATTAAGAAAAGCGGTCCAATAAATTATATTAAGAACAATATTAGTCATGTTACAAAAGTACATGGGCAATCAATTATTGTTCCAGGATCAAAAAAATCACTTACAATATATAATAGATTTTTGGATTTAATTGGTTCAAGTAAAAGTGAATCAAATTCATTGGATTACAAAGTTTTTTATGAATTTCCTTGCTCTTTGAATAGCAGTGATTTCAATTCAATATATAAAAAATGGCAAGAAGAGCAAACCGATCTATTTGATGTTGGATTTGTAATCGGGAAAGAGACATACTGGCTTAGCAAAGAGATTCAAAAAACAGAAATCAAGCTAAATATTCCACGATTAAACGATGAACTATATGACCTCAAATATATAATGGATGAGATTGAAAAAAATAAAGGGAGGATATTAGATGAATGTGCGAAGTAAAACAGTATTCACAACAGTATTTGTAGTTGTAAGCATAATTACGGGTTATTTCTTAGGTCCTTTCGTAACTTTTACTATTCAAAAAACTCTTGCAAATACTCTAGGAGGAATATCTTCTATTCTCTTTGGTGTTCTTGGAATATGGATTGGATTAATGGCACCGGAGAACCTAAAACAAATATATACAACAACAAAAGCAGAAACGAGAAAAGAAAATTGGAAAGCACTAGAAAGTTTATATAAACCTGTTTTCATTAGTCTTTTTGTATTTTCATTTTCAACTTCTTTCAGTTTTATTGGAGAGTTAACAAAAACAATCCCAGTCTTCTTAAAGGTAAGTAGATATTTTAGAATATTTGGCCTTTCGTTATTAATGATGCTTTTATTTTTAACATTTTACTTGATCATTATTTCAATAAAACCAGGCATTGAGATGCTTGCGAATAGTATTACATTTATTGCAGTATCCGACAATATGGATTCAAGATATCCAATGAAAAAAAGGAAAGAATCATAAACCTAACAACTGCTTCAACCGGACTCGGCTATGTCACAATTATTGCTAGTCGTCGCTGCGCTCCTCGGCAAGAATCGCGCCATTACGCTTCGCAGGTTAAGCAAATTATAGATTGAAATCAGTGTATCACTTAAGATTACAAAATCTAACGACTAAACCCCAAAATTGGTGTATAATTACTAAAAAATAGCACTAATATAACCAAAAGGAAGAAAAATATACCATGAATAAACAGCAATTAGCAGCCAAAATTTGGGAATCTGCGAATCAAATGCGGTCAAAAATTGAGGCGAATGAGTACAAGGATTACATTTTAGGGTTCATTTTTTATAAGTATCTTTCGGAGAAGCTGCTGCAGTTTGCGAAGAAAGAGGATTTTACAGAGGAAGATATACGGGCTCTTTCTGAATCTGATAATGATACTGTAGATTATTTTAAGCGAAACATCGGCTACTTTATTTCTTATAAGGACCTTTTTTCTACCTGGGTGAGCATGGGGAAGGATTTTGATGTTTCCAATGTTAGGGATGCGTTATCTGCATTCAGTCGGTTGATTAGTCCTGCACATAAGAAATTATTTGATGGTATTTTTGATACTTTGCAAACGGGTTTAAGTAAGCTTGGTGACACTGCTGCTTCTCAGACTAAGGCTATAAGTTCCTTGATACAGCTCATAAAAGATATTCCGATGAACGGCAGGCAGGATTATGATGTTTTAGGGTTCATTTATGAATATTTGATAGAGAAGTTTGCTGCAAATGCCGGAAAAAAGGCCGGGGAGTTCTATACGCCTCATGAAGTTTCCCTTTTGATGTCTGAAATTGTTGCTCACCATGTTAAAGATAAAAAAGAGATTCAGATTTATGATCCTACGAGCGGTTCGGGTTCATTGCTTATTAATATTGGTCAGTGCGTTGCTAAGCACATGGATGATGATAACAATATTAAATACTATGCGCAGGAATTGAAGCAGAACACATACAATCTTACTAGAATGAACTTAGTTATGCGCGGGATGCTGCCGAACAATATTATTACCCGTAATGGCGACACGTTAGAGGATGACTGGCCGTATTTTGATGAAAATGATCCGGTAAATAGTTATAATCCTTTGTATGTAGACGCGGTTGTTTCAAATCCGCCTTATTCGCAAAAATGGGACTCCGAGCATAAAGAAACTGATCCGAGGTATGCCCGATTCGGGCTTGCGCCGAAAACGAAAGCTGATTATGCCTTTTTACTCCATGATTTATATCATATAAAACCAGACGGTATTATGTGTATTGTTCTGCCTCACGGGGTTTTATTCCGAGGCGGTGAAGAAGGTGTTATCAGGAAAAAGCTGATTGAAGCAAATCATATCGATGCTATTATCGGGCTGCCTGCAAATATCTTTTTTGGTACTGGTATACCTACAATAATCATGGTTCTGCGTCAAAAACGAAAGAATACTGATGTATTAATTATTGATGCGTCGAAGGGTTTTGAAAAGATCGGGAAGAATAACAAGCTGAGAGCCTCAGACATAAAGAAGATCGTCGATACTGTTATTGCCAGAGAAGACAGTCATAAGTTTTCGAAAGTTGTCAGCCGGGATGATATTCGTACCAATGAGTATAATCTAAATATTCCGCGTTATGTTGATTCATCAGAAACGGCTGAAAGCTGGGATATTTATGCTTCCATGTTTGGCGGTATCCCCGAAAGAGAGTTAAACGAACTCAGTCATTTTTGGAAAGCTTTTCCGGGATTGCGAAAATCATTATTTAAGCAAAACCCGGGTGGTTATTCCAGTGTTAAAGTAAAGGATTTGAAGACGGCTATAACTGAGCATAATGATGTAAAGGCTTTTATTCATGAATATGATAGTTCATTTGCAAGTTTTGAAAAGTTTTTAGTAAAGGAATTGCTTGCCAATAAGATGACCGTGAGCATTCCAAAAGAAGAAACAGTCCTGAGTAAAGATATATTCAAACGATTGCAGAATATTCCGCTTATTGATAAGTATGAAGCGTATCAGCTTCTTGATGATGACTGGACAAAGATATCAATAGATTTGGAAATATTACAGACGGAAGGATTTGAAGCTGCTAAAAAAGTTGATCCGAATATGGTAATCAAGAAAAAAGACGGGAAAGATACTGAAATACAGGAAGGCTGGAAAGGCCGCATAATGCCTTTCGATTTAGTTCAGACAACATACCTTAATAATGAATTACAGCAGTTAAAAGCGAAAGAAAACCGGCTCGCTGAAATTACAGCCGAATTTGAAGAACTGCTCGATTCACTGAGCGAAGATGAAAAAGAAAGCGATACCATAAACGATGCAAAAGACAGTTTTGTTAATGCTGCGGTAACTAAAGAAGCGAAACAGTTCTATGCAGAACAAAAGAAAAACGGTGCATATCCAGAAGATTCTTATGAAGCGAAAATATTAAAAGCGGATACGCTAATTACAGAAGAAAAAGAGTTAAAACGACAAGTAAAAGACGAAGAAGAAAAACTCCACTTAAAAACAAAAACAGTCATTGAAAAACTGACCGATGAGCAGGTACATACATTACTAAATCTCAAATGGATAAGTCCGCTCATTACATCGCTTAATGCACTACCGGCAGGGCTTATACAGGAATTAACTGCAAAGGTACAAGCCTTAACCGATAAATATGCCACAACCTACCAACATCTTGCAGAAGAGATACAAGATACTGAAAACGAATTAGCCTCCATGATAGATGAACTCACCGGTAACGAATTTGACATGAAAGGACTTTCAGAATTTAAATCTTTTTTAACGGTGAAAGATAATGAGTAAGAAAAAGAATATACCGGAAATCAGGTTTAAAGGATTTGATGATGAGTGGGAAGAATTTACATTAGCGAATCTTGCATATTTTAATCCAAAATCACCACTTCCAGATGTTTTCGAATATGTTGATTTAGAATCTGTTGTAGGGACCGAAATGATAAGTCACAGACAAGAAACTGTATATACGGCACCTTCTAGGGCTCAAAGACTTGCCTGTTATGGTGATCTTTTTTTTCAGACAGTAAGACCCTACCAACAAAATAATTACCTATTTAATATAACTGACGATAATTATGTTTTCTCTACTGGTTATGCGCAAATGAGACCTTTTGGCGATGGCTATTTTTTACTTAATCTTGTACAAAATGATAGATTTCTCAAAATGGTTTTAGATAATTGTACAGGCACTAGTTATCCAGCAATTAATTCAAAAGCATTAGCAGAATTAGATGTAACGGTACCTAATGTTATAATTGAACAATCCCGTATCGGCTCATACTTCCAACACCTCGACAAGCTCATCAATCTGCACCAGAAAAAGTATGACAAACTGGCAGCACTAAAAAAAGCCATGCTCGAAAAAATGTTCCCGAAAGACGGTTCAGATGTTCCTGAAATCCGTTTTAAGGGGTTTGATGGGAAGTGGGAAGAGAGAATTTTATCTGACATGGCCGAATATAAAAATGGTAAAGGCCATGAAGACAGGCAAAGAACATCAGGAAGATATGAATTGATAAATCTTAATTCAATATCAATTGATGGAGGGTTAAAACATTCAGGAAAATTTATTGATGAAACAAATGCAACATTGCAGAAAAATGATTTAGTAATGGTTTTAAGTGATGTTGGCCATGGTGATTTATTGGGAAGAGTAGCGTTAATACCTGAGAATAATAGATTTGTTTTGAATCAACGAGTAGCTTTATTACGACCGAATCAAAGTGTAGATGCAATTTTTCTATACTATAATATAAATGCTCATCAATTCTACTTTAAAGCTCAAGGAGCGGGAATGTCGCAACTAAATATTTCAAGAAGTAGTGTTGAAAATTTCATCTCATATATTCCAGCTTTGCCGCAAGAACAACAAAAAATCGGCTCATATTTCCAAAACCTCGACAAACTTATCTATCTTCATCAAAAAGAGCTGGATAAACTCAAGAACATCAAAAAAGCCTGTTTAGAAAAAATGTTTGTGTAATAAAGGAATTAAAAATGACGTATACATCGGAAGCAGAATTTGAAAAAGACTTAATAGCAGAACTCTCTAAAAAAGGCTGGGAGGGAGAAATATTAAGATTTCACACTGAAGATGCTTTAATAAAAAACTGGGCTTCTATTCTGTATGATAATAATCGCGATATTGATCGTTTAAACGATACACCGCTAACAGACGGCGAGATGCAGCAGATACTCGAACAGATTACCGAGCTGAGAACTCCGTTAAAACTCAACGGCTTTATTAACGGTAAGACTGTCTCTATTACCCGCGATAACCCTGCGGATGCCCTACACTTTGGAAAAGAAGTAAGTCTTAAAATATACGACCGCCGGGAAATTGCCGCCGGACAAAGCCGTTACCAAATAGTACAGCAGCCAATATACAAAAGTAAATCAAAGATCCTGAATGACAGGAGAGGCGACATTATGTTGTTAATTAATGGTATGCCTGTTATTCATGTAGAACTAAAACAAAACGGCGTTCCAGTGAGCAAGGCCTGTAATCAAATTGAAAAGTATTCATACGAGGGCATTTTTACCGGCATTTTTTCACTGATTCAAGTTTTTGTGGCAATGGAACCGAACGAAACGCTCTATTTTGCCAATCCCGGCGTTGACGGTAAATTCAATAAAGACTTTTATTTTCATTGGGCAGACTTTAACAATGAGCCCATAAATCACTGGAAAGATATTGCGTCCACATTGCTGTCCATACCAATGGCGCATCAGTTAATCGGCTTTTATACTGTTGCCGATGATTCAGACGGAATACTTAAAGTAATGCGCAGCTATCAGTATTATGCGGCAAATGCCATAAGCGACAAGGTTTCTAAAACAGACTGGAAAACAAAACATCTTCTCGGCGGTTATATTTGGCATACAACCGGTTCCGGTAAAACTATGACCAGTTTTAAGTCCGCTCAGTTAATTGCAAATTCAAAGGACGCTGATAAAGTCATTTTTTTAATGGATAGAATTGAACTTGGTACGCAGTCATTGAGGGAGTATCAGGGATTTGCAGATGAGAATGAGGACGTACAGGCAACTGAGAACACCACGGTCTTAATTACGAAACTGAAAAGTCCTGATCCTGCAAATACATTGATCGTGACCTCTATTCAGAAGATGAGCAACATTAATGAAGGGGAAAACGAAGGCATAAATGCACACGACCTTGAACTGATGAATTCAAAGCGGATTGTGTTCATTGTCGATGAGGCGCACAGGTCTACTTTTGGCGATATGTTAATCATTATAAAAAAAACATTCCCTTCAGCTATATTTTTCGGCTTTACAGGTACTCCCATACATGACGAAAACCAGAAGAAAATGAATACAACCTCAACAGTATTTGGAGATGAACTACACCGCTACAGTATTGCAGACGGCATCCGCGATAAAAATGTTCTAGGATTTGACCCGTATAAGGTATTAACTTATAAAGATAAAGATTTACGTAAAGCCGTAGCACTCGAAAAAGCTAAGGCCAAAGATGAACAGGAAGCATTAAGCGATCCGAAAAAAAATAAAGTATTCAATGATTACATGAATCCTGCAAAAATAAAAATGGCAGGTTTCTTGGGTGATTCAGGCAAATATGTAAGCGGTATTGAAGATTTACTACCTCACTCGCAATACGAACGAAGTGAACACTATGAAAAAGTTATAGAAGACATTATTGAAAACTGGGTAACTCTTAGTCAAAACAGCAAGTTTCATGCTATTTTTGCAACACACAGCATACCGGAAGCAATCGAATACTACAGACTGATAAAGCGTACTAAACCATCCTTAAAAATCACCGCCCTTTTTGACCCGAATATTGATAATGGCGGAAATATTCAGTTTAAGGAAGACGGTTTAGTTGAAATACTGGAAGACTATAATGCAAAATATGAGATGACTTTCGATTTAGCAACTCATTCAAAATTCAAAAAAGATATTGCTGCCCGCCTTGCACACAAAGAGCCCTATATCAGAATTGATAAATCACCTGAAAAACAGATTGATTTACTTATTGTAGTTGATCAGATGCTCACCGGATTTGATTCTAAATGGATAAACACCTTATACATGGATAAGGTTCTGCAATATGAAAACATCATTCAAGCATTTTCTCGCACAAATCGATTATTTGGACCCGATAAGCCTTTTGGTACAATCCGTTATTATAGAAAGCCTCATACAATGGAGCAGAACATTGAAAAGGCATTAAAACTCTACTCGGGCGATAAGCCGATTGGTTTGTTTGCACAAAAACTTGAAAGCAACCTTACAGAAATGAATGACCTTTATAATGAAATTGACGAACTGTTTATCCATGCAGGAATATCAGATTTTATAAAACTGCCCGATGATCTTAGTGAACGCGGTAAATTTGCAAAGCTCTATAATGAGTTTAATACATACTTAGAGGCTGCTAAAATACAGGGATTCACCTGGGATAAATCGAATTATGAGTTTGAAGAACCCATAATTCAAAGTTCTGTAGAATTAGCACTGGATGAAACAACTTATTTAGTATTAGCTCTCCGCTACAAGGAATTATTGGGCGGCGGAGGCAGACTCGGAACAGATGATGTCCCGTATGATATAGAAGGATATTTAACCGAAATTGATACAGGTATAATAGACGCCGATTACATGAATACCCGTTTTACCAAGTTTCTAAAAACACTCCAGCAGGAAAACGCAGACCCGAAGCAGCTGGAGCTAACATTAAACGAACTGCATAAGTCGTTTGCATCGCTCACACAAGAAGAACAAAAATATGCAAATATTTTTCTGCACGATGTACAAAGCGGAAATATTATCATTGATGCAAATAAGAGCTTTAGAGAATACGTTACAGAGTATCAGCATGACGCCAAAGATACTGAGATTAAAAAGCTTGTAAAGGTATTCGGCTTGGATGAAACAAAACTCAGAAGTATAATGAATACAGGTACTACAGAGTTTAATCTTAATGAATACGGCAGATTTGATGATCTTAAAAACTCAGTGGATAAAGCTAAGGCAAAGGAATACTTTGAAAAACTGGAAGAAACTAGTATACCGGCTTTTAAAATAAACATAAAAACAGAGAAACTGTTACAGGAGTTTATTTTACAAGGCGGATTTGAGATTTAGAAAGAACTCCACTATTACAACTTTGCAATTTTCTTTTACGAGCAAAAACTGCATTATGCTTCATACTGTAGTACATGAACTACGTTTACGGAAGACAATGCAGTGTAAGCCTCTATAAAGATGACACGTATACAGCTCTTCCTTATTCACAGGAAACTATCCGCACTAAAAGAAAGCTATATCCCCTTGAAGAAACTGTCGGGCATAAAAGGCGGATAGTTGAAATTGCGTATGGATCCAATATTGAAGGCTGCATAATTACACGAGTAAGCAGAAATACAATAATCCCTCTTCTGTCCCTTTTAGAGCATCCGTTAAAACCTATAACGCTCATCATTGACCGCGCAGTAGAAACAATACTTTATAAGAACATCATACTCCTTTCTTTTGAACTTCGTGCCTCTATTGATGAAGCCCTCTATATTAAATTTGACATAACAAGCATTTCTGAAAGCAGCACCGAAGAAGGAAATTCTGCTACTCTTATAATCCCCTGGGAGAAAGAAAGCACATGGTTTTTTAGAAAAGATTCATTTAGACATCAGGGTAAAACAATACCCGGTATTTATGCTTTTACCTTTACCGCAGAGTTTCAAAACACAATAACCTATACACTCCAGCTGCATACACCGCTGAGAAAAGACAGTGTATTACAAAAATCGGACTTTATAGAGAATATCAGTTTTAACGCATTGTACCCTCTTGAGTTCCAATGTAATAAACTACTACCTCTAACAGATATGAATGATACAGATACCGCAGGGGAAATCCTTATAATTAGAAAATACAGGATTCAAGGGATTATTAGTTTTAAGGTTATGGATCGTGAAGTATCGTGGGGCCTTACGCTATGAAGTTTTATAATATCGGACAAACACTTGAAAACCTCATAAGAGATGATATCTGCAGACCCTTTGTGAGGGTTGAAATTGATAGGGCTAAAACAGGAGAGTATGAGTATCTTTCTGACAGCGACATAGAAGAATGCAGTATTACGAGCTATAAAGAAAAAACAGGCGGTATAGTTAATAGCGGTGTTTTAGTATTATCGAATGAGGTAAATCAGTATTCACCTTTAACAAATCCTGATCTTTTGCCGGGTGTGCAGTTCCATATATGGTACTGTATAGGGAATAACTATAATTCCTTTTTACGGTTCTCTCTCTATGCTGATGACAGCGGCTTCCAGTGCTACGGCAAGGGTAAGGATAAAAAAGTTCTCATACACCTTGTTGATTATTCCTATTACTTAAAGCAGAGCAATAAGGAGCGGGATTGGACAAGTGATTTAGTTGTCGCTCATTCTGTAATTTGCGATAAAACAAATCCTAACGAATCTTTATTTCATCGAATTGCTGAGCGTGGAGGATTACAGGATACTGATATTGACTGTGCCTACCTCCCTTTTACGCTTCCTTATGTGAGGATAACTGAAAATGTTTGGAGTGAATTATCACTGTTAGCAACAGCATATAAGGCTCATTTGGAATGCTCGAAAGACAGAATGATAACATTTGCTCACAGCAGGTACGATACCGATTACGAAGAGGAAAGCCCTATAGGCTTTACCCTGACCGATGAAGATGTATTTGAATACAGAAAGTTTGATGCAACAGACCAGTATAAAAATACTCTTAGAATGAAGTGGACTAAGTATAAGGAAATAGAAAGAACTGTCTTATGGAAGTACCATGATGAGCCAGTACTTTATGATGAAAATATTGAACTGTATTATCCGTTTATTCCGGGAACACGGGATATAGAAAAGTATGAAAATTATGAAGCTCCGTATACATATACGGATCAGGATGGGAAAAATCATACCGTAGTCTATGCAGAAGATATAGATACTCAAGAAGATTTTGAAGCTAACCTTTTATATGAAGGAAGCAGTATTGATGTAAAAAAATACAATACTACTTTACATACCGATAAAGCACTCGTGCAATTAGAAGCCTCCGGTCCTGTAAATTTAAGACAGGCAATTATCCATGGTAAGGGAATTATTCCGCAGCATAATTTTAGTCATTTTATTAGTGATGTAAGCGAAGTGGAAAACAGAGGAACGAAGGCTCTAAATATTACAAATAAATACATGAGTGATGATGAGCTTAATGGAAGACCATTTTACGAACTGTGGGCAGAAGACACTTTACAGGAACTAAAAGACGTAAGGCGGGGATATTTTATAAAGACAAACAAGGCTTTGTTTCATGCCCGTGCGGGAGCATGTATTCAAATAGAGCTTAGTGATGCGTGCGGCATTTCTGAGCAGAAGGCTCTCATTGAGGAGCTGGTATTGCGGTATAAAAAGAGTGAAGCCTTTGAGACTGCAATGACCGTAATATCAACAGGAGTATGATGACTGGAAACGATACTCAGTTATTTAGAGAAGCAATTATGAGTATGCAGAGCTTAGCTCAGGAAATGAGCGAGTTTCGAGGCGAGATGAAAGAGTTCAAGGAAAGCGTAAAAGAGCGGATTACGAGCCTTGAAAAGGATAATCATAAATGCCAAGTGGAACCTTCAACCTGTTCTAATGCAAGGAAGATTGATGATCATATAAAAAATCATTCTGGAACATTCGGAAAGGTATTTACTGCCTTGAGTGTCTGTATTGCTTTGATTGCTCTAATAGTAAGTGTTTTTTAGATTAATCTAAAAGGAGAATTATGTTACTACACTGGCAGGCATTGATGGAAAATGAAAAACAGCAGTGCCTTAAGATGAGTGAGAAGGAAAAGTTTGTGTATTTCCTTTTACTACAATATAGAAGCCCTTACGGCTGGGGAAAAGAGAATCCTGTAACTGCTGACTGTTCAGGTTCTGTCTGTTTAGCTCTCATGATGGCCACAGGATTATCAAT
The DNA here is from genome assembly GCA_023398165.1 of Spirochaetota bacterium. Classification (GTDB taxonomy): domain Bacteria; phylum Spirochaetota; class Spirochaetia; order Treponematales; family Treponemataceae; genus JAAZLA01. The sequence continues at coordinate 196,273 of JAEWSQ010000014.1, forward strand.
ACGGACGACTGCGGACGGCCTACTGAAGAAGTTTTTCACGATAAGGAATCCGGGGAAAGACTTACTGCAGGCAGCATTCTTTATTACAAGAACTGATAAGAGGCATGGTTCACGTATCGCTAAGAAGGGAGAGGCTGTTCATGTTGCAGGACTTATAGGGGATAACGTCATCTTTAATGCAGTGGAGCCGTATGCAGAAATTAGGACATTGGAAAGCGTGAAACTTGAATATGGATTTAAAGGATGCGATACGGTTATTAGAGGTCTTGATATAACAGCGCTGAAAACAGCGCACCGGGATGGTACTGACTTGTTCGGGCTAGATGCGGAGCTTGAGCAGTTTATGACCAAAGAGGCTTCTTAATGAATAGTGAGTTACGGGAAACAGAGCGATTGAGCATTAAGGAACACAGTTATCTGTTACTTAAGCGATGTATCGCCCTCCCTTCCAAAATGATCGGTTTTAAGCCCTTGTGTCTGTATTTAGGAACATGGCTGCTTATTGAAGGGAAAATTAGTGAATGGGTTTGGTTCTGTGTCTTGATTGCAGTCCTTTTCGGGATTGTCGGATTAAAAGTTTTTACCCAATTGAAAGGCGGTACAGCAATAACAAGCAGCGATGGAAACCATGAGGAAGTTGGAGGGTAAATGAAAATCAAGGGAAAACGTATTCTCGGGACTATTATCTATTTTATTGTTAGGAGAATTAATGAAATCTGGAATAAAAGCAAAGGGACAAATAAGAGTCTTAGTTGTGGGAAAAGACGGGGAAATAAAGAAGTATCAGAGATCTTTTTGGAGAAGACTATTCGGTCTTCCTGCAAAGATGATGTTCGTAAAAAATCACAATACTATCACCGTGCAGGGAGAAAAGCTCCTAGCAAACTGGATGCTGGGTGTACCGACAAAACAAAGAATAACAGATGCAACGGGATTCATTCAGGTAGGGACAGGATGGACAGGAACAAGTCCTAAACAGAATACTCGATGTAATACACCGACAGCGTCATTAAAGGCTCTTAGTACAGGGTATCCGGTGATTAATGCAGATCAAACGGGAATTATATATAAAGCATATTTCGATCCAGATTTTTTCTCCTCCTGTACACTAAATGAGATCTGTTTACTCAACGGTAATACTGCACAAGCTGAAGCATTGGCATATGCTCAAATTGTACCAGCTGTTCCAATAACATCGTATGATGCATTAACTATAGAATGGGAAATTATTTTTCAAGGCTAAATAATGTATAAGTTTTGTATTGGTACGCCTCAACTAGGAGAGTATAACACATGGCCTATTAATTCTCCAAATCCTCAAAGATTAGTGTTTAATGATTGTTGTATGTTGACATATGATAGAATTGATCAAACCTGCCATGATGTGTTTGAAATTACTGCATATGGAGAATATGACGGTTTAGGTGAACAATATATAAGACCGGTAATTTACGCCGATGATAATGGAAAGCCGGGTGAAAAGTTATCCATGTTTGAGCCGATTTTAGATCTAACCAATACAACTCCCGGTACAGAGAAGAATGCGTGGGGTTACTCAGTAATTAAAAACAGAGTATTGGAACCGGGGTACTATTGGTTTGGTGTTTATGCACATAATTACAGACCTTATTTTACTGATTATGATGGCGATGGGCTATTTACTTATTATATGTTGGATGCACCAAACGGTATAATACCTGAATACGGCGGTAATATTACACCTCATCCTGTTGGTGAAATTTGTATAACCATAGAGGCAATAATTTATATTTCACGCTGGGGCGTTGATTTTGAAAATAAGTTGACATCTATGATTATGATGTCAGATTTTTTTTCCCAAGTAAAGGAAGCCCGTAGAAAATTATTGATTCAAGGGAAAAAAATAACAGATAATGGCTGCTACAGATCAAAAGCTTGCCATAGAACACACAATGATACTTTTTTTATCACATCAATTGCTAATAGGATATTAAAGGCTGTTAAAAAACTAAAATCAAATTGTACTGTGCTAGATACACTGAGAAAATATCAGTTATTATCTCGGTTCATTAATACCATGAAGCATATTCATGATATTCTATTTTACCGAATGCTGCATATTCAACTTGAAAAGATACTCTTTAGCCCAATAACATTAATCAGGTTTATCAGGGAGAAAATAATGAATACAGTATATAAAAATCAAACAGCATTGCGCCTTATAGTGGACACAGCAATAGAATTGGGAAGCGGTGATGTTTGTGAGATACGGTATTGTAAGCCTGACGGCGTTACAGGCTCTTTTGCTGCCTCAATTCTTAGTGAGAATTCGAGTTTTGTATATTATGACATAAATAATGAAACAGAGCTTGATGTTTCAGGATGGTGGAAGTTCTGGGCGTATATTACTTTTACTGACGGAAGATCTGCCTGCGGTAAGGCAGTAAAAATATTTATAGCTGATGAAGGCTCGTAACATGAGAAGAAGCAGATATGATGAAGAGGAGATGACAAAGTATCAGAGGGAAGCGCTTGCCTTCATGAATTATGAGTTCAATGCCATTGAGGATTTTGAACTTTTATGCAAGGTAAGAAATATTCGTATGGATGCGGATATTGAAAGAGTCATTTCTTTTTTTCATGAATATGAGTTTACAAAATATCCGAAGTCACTCATTGAACTCTATGAGGCTAGTGATGAATGTAAGGAGAAGTTTCCGGATGTAACTGTCGCTACCATTTTTGATTTTACAGTGTATCGATTACATAAATATTATAAGGTTTTATCTGAGGGAGGTTTTTTGAATCATGGCGAAGAAGAAGCAGGATAAATCATACTATGACGCTATAAAAGAATTATCCCGGGATATTAAGACTAATAATTATGTTACTGGTACTGCTCAGTTTACAGATCTTACTAATACTGATTATTTTTTACAGGTATATGGTACAAGGGTGCGTTATTGTAAGCCGTGGAAGAAATTTCTAGTGTGGGATAAAAACCGCTGGGAGATTGATGAATATGGGGAGGTTGAAAATTTCGTTGATGATCTTGTACGCAATATGTATAAGGGTGCAAGGGAAATAAATGATGTAAGGCTCCGCTTGGATTTTGAGAGCCATATAAAAAAAACTGAAGCTTTACGAAGAAGAAAGGCTTTGATTGAGTCGGTATCGATGAGTCAAAAGGTGAAAATACGGCCTGATATTTTGGATGCTAACCCTTTATTGTTTAACTGCAAAAATGGGACAATAGATCTTGAGCATGGAAATTTTAATGCTCATAATCCGGATGATTATATTACGAAGTGCAGCAATTTTATGTACCAGGAAAAAGCTGACTGTCCTACCTGGAAGGTGTTTCTGCTGCAGATAATGAATCAGGATGTAGAACTCATAAAGTTCGTGCAGAAGGTCATGGGCTACTCGATGACAAGTGATGTATCGGAGCAGGCAATATTTTTCTTATGGGGAAACGGTGCAAACGGCAAAAGTACTTTTTTGAATGTTATTACGGATCTCATGGGTGATTATGCAACAAGTACGCCGACAGAAACCTTTATGAAAAAAAGCGGTGATAAGATGAGCAATGATATTGCCCGATTGAGAGGTATGAGGCTTGTAACGACGAGTGAGGCAGAACAGGGAAAGAGATTGAGTGAGCCGCTGATTAAGCAGATTACAGGACAGGATACTATGACGGCCCGGTTTTTATACGGAGAGTATTTTGATTTTAAGCCGACATTCAAAATATTTATGGCGACTAATTACCGGCCGGTCATTCGGGGAAGCGATCACGGTATTTGGAGGCGTATTAGGCTTATACCGTTTACGGTTACTATTCCGCCTGAGCAGAGGGATAAAAATTTATCTAAGAAATTGGAAGAGGAAAACTCGGGGATTCTTAACTGGCTGTTGGAGGGTTATGTTCTTTGGAGGAAGGAGGGTTTGGAAAATCCGGAATCTGTTGTGAGGGCGACAAATGAGTACCGGGATGAGATGGATACTGTAGGACAATTCTTGCGGGAGTGCTGTAGTGTTGATTCTACCGGGCTTATGAGGATTGGGAACAGGAGGCTGTATGAGATGTATAGTAATTGGTGCGCGCAGAATAATGAGAAATTGTATAGTCAGAAGTTCTTGGCGATGAGGCTGCAGGAGAGGGGGTTTAGGAAGATGATCGGACATAATGAACGGGTATGGATTGGTCTTGGGGAGAAAAAGTTTACGTGAGAGGTTGCTAACATTTACTTAACCTGTATATTAGTGACCATAAAACTTCGCGCATTTAGTGTGTCAGGAGTGTATCGATAGCACAAAATAAGACAAAGGCAAATACAGGTTGACGCAGTTGTTAGCATTTCTTTGGTTTTTTAATATATTCTATTAGCCGTCGATCATTAAAACCAGTGAACTTTTTTTCCAATAAATCTTTTCCCATTTGATCCGGAAGTCGCATTAATAACCGGATAATGTATCTACGTTCATAATCAGGTAAATTATCTGCGATATTTTCTATATGTGATAACAATTTTACTAAAGTACTTTCATTAATTTCATAAACTTTTTTTTCAATGTAATAATTAAAAAACAAACACCTTTCATACCACCAAAGGTCACGCCATTTCTCGGAATAAAATCTTTTCGATAATGACTCATAAACTTCTTCTTTGTATGGTAAACTAAAAAAAGCATTCCAAAGTACGAACGAAACTAAAGGATACATTATTTCAGAACCAGTTAAATAAATTAATATTTTTTGTTGATATTCCTCTGAATGTTTAAACAAAACAATTAGTAAGTCAATTATTGGTTCATTGTTTCTACTAGCAAAAGACGGGTTATTTATGATTATATCTATGATGAAATCAGATTCATTTAATACAATGCTGTTATTTTCATTAATACTCGTACACAATACTTTAAGAATGTAATTAAATGGTGTAAACCATCTACAGTCTGTATTTTGTTGGCTATAAAGTTCTTTTAATTTGGACATCATTTTTTGAGAATCATTTTTGTAAAACATAATATAATCCCAATCAGAAAAACACCAATATGAATTATATTCATTTAAAGTCATTATTTTTGTTTTTGATTCATTTAAATGCAAAGATAAATCTGATAATATTTGCGCAACTACTTGGGTTATTCGTAATGCAGTACTTTTTTCACCTCTAAAAGCAAACCATAAATCATCTGCATACCTTGTATACTGCCATTCAACGCCTTTTGAATCACCGAGAAGTTTTATTAGTTCATCAATTATTTTATTATCAAAATAGCTAAGATAGAAATTAGCTAATAAACGGGACATTTCTCCAACTTCTTCTTGTGGAATCCCAACAATATTTTCTGTGTACGAATAATTATCTACCGTTTTAATATTTTTTAATAAGTAAAATAACAAGTCAATTATATTCTTTTTGTTTGCTACGGTATTTCTTATTTCCTGTTCTAACTTATTTAATGGAATAGCATCGTAAAAATGCGCAATATCGAGATGCATATAATAATCAAATTCACCTTGTGAAAGCCTTTTTGCTAAATTTTGATAATCAGACCATGCTTTTCGGAATGCATGTTTTACAAATAATTCATAATTTGGGTCATATATAAAGTTCTCGATGCTTTCTTCTTTTAATGAAAGTTTTTCTGTTAGCCTAAATCCACCAAATACAAACTCAACACTATTAATTTTATCGGATAATTCTTGTTGTAACTCTTTAACACAATAGTAATAAACGATTGTATCTTCCAAACAAAAGTGCAAAATTGGTCGAATAACACCATTATTCTTCGGGAATCCTATTATTTTAGTTGCTTGTGGTCTATAGTTACCACTATTTATTCTTCTAGCTAATTCATAAAGAAAGTCTTCTTTTTTGATATCTCTAAATAAAACAACATCTCGAACGATACCTTGTTTTGTTATGTGATTCCAAAAAGTATTATCAATCATGTCAACAAACTTTTTAGGATCAAGATATTTATTCATTATATTCCTTTTTTCCGCCCGCGCGCAGCGCCGTGCTAACATTTATTTAACCTGCATTGCGTACATTGGCGCACTTTTTGCCGTGCGAAGCACGTAAGCAAAAAGTGTGACAATAGCAATGTCAGGTTGAAATAGTTGTTAGTCGTCTTTTCTTTCATTAATATATATGTTTCCAAGAATACTAGTAATTACATATAATGTAATATATTCATCATTGCTTATTGATATACGAACATAGAACTTTATATTTCCTGATCCTGGTGATATCGGACCAAAAAGCGTCCAACACACACTTAATCCGGTAATATTCTGATACGTCTTATTAACATATGTAATTACCCGTTGTCTCATAATATAAACCATAACTACATAAATGCTGATCATTGCAAAAACTATTACAAAATAAACATTCAAAATATTGTCCTTTGATAAGAACTACTGACTTATAATTTTAGAATCATATCTTCCGATAGTGTACTAAAACCAAACTTCTGATACAGTTCTATTGCTGTTTTATTAAATGAATATACATTAAGAACTATATCATTGTATTTTTGTTCTTTAGCGATTTTTATTACTTCCGTAAGTAATGCTTTTCCACATCCTTTATGTTGCTCATTGTTTTTAACTACGATGTTATCGATATATAGATAAGTACGTCTAACATGTATTGGCAATGATCCCTTTGTTTCTCTATAGGCATATATAAAACCAATGATTTTATCCTCTAATTCGGCTACAAGAAACAAACTGTCATTATTATCAATGATTTGTTGAATATACTCTTTAGATCTAAAATTTGTTTCCACCTGAAGGTATATATATGGTTCATTAATATAATGATAAAAATCACTCTGCATATAAAGAGAAATAATATCATTATAGTCATCAATTACGGCTTTTCGAATATTCATTGATTACTCCGCGCGCGCAGCGTCCGACTAACATCTTTTATCCTTATCAAGATAAGCCCCCTTATATAGATCAAGATAAAAGAATAATAAACTCAATCTATCTTACAAATCAAGAATAAGTAAAAAGGAAGGCGGTTTATACTTCAATAACAATAAAAAGCTCAAGTATTAATTATAACCTGATCATGTGTTATGTCAAGTTTTTATTTTATATCTGTCTATTTATTACTTTTACATCTCAAAAATAGACTTATTTTCCCCCTGCCCCTTTAGAAATTTCTATGAATAAAGTGTTGAAGATATTCGTACAAACAGAGGTAAGATTGGAAATGCAACACATAGGGGTAAAATGCAACACTTGTGAAATTTGATAAGTGTTGCATTTTTTCGTGTTATTACGTAATACCAGTTTACATAGAATTATCCGGATTTTTATTTATATATAAATTTCTTTTATGCAACACTTGTTTAAAGGAAAAAGTATATATATATGAAATATATATATACTTTTGAAAAATGGTGTTCTATGTGTAGCATCTGTTGTATGTGTTGCATTTTTAGTTTTAGCAAGAAATCTTGATTTTTATTGAATATTAAACCGACGCACGCGCTCCCCCGGATCTGTCGAAGACAGAACCGGGGGAGCGCGTGCGCGGGACTAAGCCCGAACTTAAAATCTTTGTTCTGAGATTTAGCATTAGTTATAACAGGTTGCTTACGTGCTTGCCCGTAGCTGTCACATACAGCGCAGGGGCAGCACGTATCAGAACTATACCCATATTGTTTCTCTTTTCTTTGGGGTTTCGCAAGGATAGTTATGCAGAAAAAGAACTGGGCTTTGTTTTCCATATTCCTATATGGGAAACAAGACAAATTTGATTTTCTGCATAACTATCCGGGATACAGGATGCACTTACGGGATTATACTTAAAACATGTAAATGATGCCTTCTGTCTTCCAAGTCGAGTGGAACGAGCCAGAGCCCATTAGAAGCCCCTAAGAGCCCCCGAGTTAAATACCGGTACCGCTTTCCGGGGTGCCAGGGGATGCGGGGGTTCGGGGGCGGCGGGGGCTGGCGGGGCGGCGGGAAACTTGGAAGACAGAAGGATTACGATTGAGCACTCTTCATGCTCCTTCGATGCCACTTGGGATAATGCCTTGCCAATACTGGCAGTGAAACTGCTGCGGGAATGCGAGAGGCAGGATGCCTTGAAGCATGGAGCAGCAGGGGAACGGGCAAAAAAACACGGATGTTTTTTTGCATAACGATGAGCGGACCAAGGCTTAAAGAATTCACTTTTACTTACGATGAGCACTCTTTCCCGCGAGTGCGTTATGCTGAAAGCAGGATGCAAGGAATATGATATAAACTGGGATAAAGAGAGCGGGAATGGGTGCGACCTTCCAGATATTTGGTCTGTTGGTTTAACAGTAAAAATTCACAGAAAACTAACAGAAAGACAGAGATAACTAGAAATAAATCAATGTAAAATATATCAATAATTCTTTATTATACTTGATTTTAATACTTTATGGGTTTATACTTAATTATATTATTTTATATTAAATGACGAGATAAAATATATTTTGTTTTTTCTGTGCACTCTTAATCTGTGGGTCGCAAGTTCGATCCTTGCATGGCTCAGAAAATCAAAAGGCTAAACTATTGTTATACAATAGGTTAGCCTTTTTTGTTTTAAGGTGCGTGTTTTAAAACAAAAAAGTGTGAGAAAAATTTGAGAAAGAGGTTTATTGCTAAGAGTGCTATTTAAAGTTTTATTCACCCTTTTTTGAGGACGATAAAAGGCTAAACTCAAGATGTATTTCTTTTTAGAACTTCATTAATTCTTGTGAACACAAGGAGTTTTAATATGCGTTCCTTTTATCTTTTTAGGCGTAACGGTGGTAATTATTACGTCAGATTTGTTGACCATGTTTCAAAAAGATTGTTAACTGCACGTTAAGTGTACCTTTGAATGAGAACCAATACCTTCATACCCACCCTGCACTTCCACTTATCAGCTGCCATACTGATAATGATCCCGCAGGCTCTTTCGTCATCAAGGGCATTATGTGCGGTATACTTTCAGCACCAAAAATAAACGGTTTTAATGCAATTTTTGTGAGTAATAAAAAATCTTGACATATATACGTTTGTATAGTACTATACAAACGTAATGGATATTAAAGAAAAGTTATCAATTTTATGTGATGCTGCAAAATATGATGTTTCATGTTCAACTTCCGGAAGTGCAAGAAAAGCTAAGCCGGGAGAACTTGGAAATGCTGAAGCTTGCGGAATTTGTCACAGCTGGTCAGCTGATGGACGTTGTGTTTCCATGTTAAAGGTACTTATTTCAAACGCCTGCGTTTATGATTGTGCATATTGTGTAAATCGCAGAAGCAATGATGTACATAGAGCTACTTTTGAAGAAGAAGAATTAGTAAGCTTAATTCTCGACTTTTACAGGCGTAATTATATAGAAGGGGCTTTTTTATCATCAGGGGTTATTGGCAGTCCGGATGCAACGATGGAACGCTTTATCAGAATTGCAAAAACACTTAGAAAAAGAGAAAGATGGAATGGTTATTTACACATAAAAGCAATTCCAGGTGCAAGCGAACAATTGATTAATGAAGCAGCTCTCTATGCTGATAGAATCTCTGTAAACATCGAACTTCCAAGTGCACATAGTCTTTCTCTTGTAGCCCCAGATAAAAAGCCTGAAGCAATTTTTTCTGTAATGAGAGCATTATCGCGTGCAAGCGGATTTGAACCTCAACGAATAGTAAAGAATATTTCGGCTTCTGACAATACAAACTTAATTACTTCAACAACGCAGAAAAGTTTTTCAGATTTACCATCTGTTAATGGTACAGTTCCGGAACCTCGTCCATTATTTGACACAAGCTCTCAGGTGCAAAAAAAGCAACGGGTTTCAGTCAGAGAAGCTCGAAAATCCCGTTATAGAAATACCGAAGCAGCAAGCCTCCCCGCCGGGCAGACTACACAACTTGTCGTTGGTGCAAGTCCGGAATCAGATGCTTCAATTTTAACTCTTGCAGAAAATCTATATCTTGCTTATGACGTAAGACGCGTGTATTATTCAGCTTTCGTTCCGGTTTCGACAGACCCGCGCGTTCCTTCTTTATCAGGCCCTCCCCTTTTACGTGAGCACCGCTTGTATCAAGCTGACTGGCTTTTTAGATTTTACGGATTTCGTGCTGATGAAATTCTAGATAACGGACATCCTAATCTCGATACCGATGTTGATCCAAAATGCAGCTGGGCAATTCGTCATCCGGAATTTTTTCCTGTTGAAGTTAACACAGCTGATTATCTTGCATTATTACGCGTACCTGGAATAGGACCGGTAACAGCTTCCCGTATTGTACGATCCCGCAGAATTAATACACTAACTGCAGATACAATTCGTAAAATGGGCGTTGTTATGAAACGCGCACAATTTTTTATTACGTGCAAAGGTAAAGCTCCGGTTGTTTCTGAATTTGGGCATTCTCTTGAAATTGATAGCGACTACGCTCGATATACATTGCAGGATAATGCAAAAACAAGATGTACTCCTTTACAATGTGAATTTTCTTTTGAGTAGTCAGGGGAATGCAGATAATGGTTTTTGAATATGATACATCCTTTCCTGGTTTTTTATGCGCTTGTGCCGAACTATTCAACACAGGCGACATAAGAAACAGTATAGTAAAACAAGGATCCCAGGTAGAACTTTTTCAAGATAGAGTCTCTGTTTTACGTGATGATGAACGCTCCAGAATTTTTTGGTACAGAATTTCAAAAGCATTTTCTCCAGATTATTTGTATAAAATTCTCTCCTCCTTTCTTTCTGATACAAAAGATGCAGATATCTCATTAGCAAAATACATGTATAAAGTATACAAAAAGATGTTGCCACAAGCGGATGTATCAGATTATGATGCAATGATTTTTGAATCGTCATCAAAGAGAGCTAGAGGAGAAGCTCATCTATACAAAGGCATGGTTAGATTTTCTGAATTATACGATAACACGTATTATGCACCTATCAAACCTGAATGTAATATTCTGCCTCTTATCGGAAATCATTTTTCAGCGCGTTTTAATACAATGAAACTTGTAATTCATGATGTAAAACGCAGTATGGCAATTTTATATGAACCCGGTACAAAATGGTTTATTGCAGAAAATTTCTTTTTAGATGCCAAGTTAGATGATATCATTTCAGATAAGGAAAAACAAATTCGAGCGATGTGGAAACTTTATCATACAACGATTGCAATAAAAGAGAGAACAAATCTGAAATGTCAGATGAATTTTATGCCTCGTCATTATTGGGAATACATTACTGAAATGACTGAACGCTGGAAAAAATGAACGGTTCTCCATGTTCTTCCTTCATTGGTTGAGCACTCATGTTTCTTGTTGTTTGCAGGACTGATGAGGAGTAATTTCTTACCGCGGTTTATATACGTAACGTGAAATGAGTAAATTTTCTACGGGTTTATAATAAACTATCTTAATTAATAGTTAGCCTTTTTTTTTATTCTTCAAAGTCTTTGTTCCTCCCACTATTGATAAAAGCTCGTTGATCATAGTCTCCAGTTCCTCTGTCTGTGCCGATAATTCAGCTGCTGCGTCAGCACTTTTTTCCGCATTTACCGCATTATGCTGAACAACTCTGTCCATGTTTAAGACGGCAGTATTTACCTGTTCAATACCTCCGGACTGTTCTTTTGTAGATTCATTTATAAGATATACTAGTTCAGAAAGATTATTTGAACATTGTTTAATTGAATCAAGAGATTTAGACACTTCCGCTGCCGTAATTACTCCGAAATCCGCGTTTTTTTTAGCTTCCTCAATCAATACTGTACTTATTTTAGCAGCGTCAGTACTCTGGTGTGCTAGATTGCGTACTTCATCGGAAACTACGGCAAAACCCATTCCTGCTTCCCCTGCTCTTTCCGCTTCGACTGCTGCATTTAATGCTAAAAGATTGGTTTTAAATGCGATCTCTTCAATTTTATTTGCAGAATTCATAATCCTATCTATTGCATCGCTCTTCTTTGTCATGGAATCAAAGCCTTCTTTGATAATTACTTCTGCTTCTTCCATAAACACATATGCTTTTTGAGTATTTCCGGCATTCTGTTTTGTTGTGGAAGCTATTTCCTCAAGGGATGCCGATGTTTCTTCAAGACTTGAGGCCTGGGTATTTGTATCCTGTGCAAGTTCTTTACTGGCATCTGAAACCTGCAAAGAAACACCTGATACTCTTTGAGAAGTATTTGTCAGTATTGTAATAATTTTAAATAAACTCTTAACAAGCTTATTGGTGACATAGAAACTCGCTGCCAGACAGAAAATAAATATACCTATGCATACTGCTACATTCATGAGAATCATGAGATTCATATTTTGATTCATGATACTATTTATTTCACTTTCGGGAATACCGAGAAAAAATACAGCTATTACATTTCCGTTATCATCGAGAACAGGGTTATACGCCGTGAGGTATGATTTTTCGAGTATTACAGCTTTTCCAACAAACCGTTTTTTTATTCATTACCGGAGTATAAGCTGCACTGGATGAACCCAATTTTGTGCCTACTGCTCTCTGACCGTCTGCTTTCCTAATACTTGTACTTATACGTACAAAATCATCGGCCTCTCTTGCGAAAATTGTAGCTGCCACTCCAAGATCTTCTGATATCTTGTCTACAACATCGTAGTTTTCCGCCAGACTTATTCCTTCAAAATCGCAAAGCTGACCGTTAATCAGCGTAATTTTTCCATAATGCCCTGCAACATACTCTTTCATAGCCTGTATATCGCCCGATAACTTCATTTGAAACGTGTATGATATAATGTTATCGGCAATCCGCATTGAAAACCATGTACTCAGTCCTGTAAGAAGTATAGCGGTAATACATAAAACACTTAAAATCAAACCGTTAATCCGGGTTTTTAAGGATACTTTTACTGCGTTCATACTATTTCTCCGATCTAATAGGATGCTGCAGCCCCACTATACCACACATTTTATATGCACGCTATGTTTCCTGTTGTATTTTTTTATTTCATTACATGATACATGCATCACCAGTCCTCTATACTACCTTATAATACTTATTATATCTTTTTATTACCTTTTAAACTTGACAAAATGCACTATAATACTTATTATTACTATTAGAATCTTTCACAAGGAGGAATGTATGAACACAGTTTTGTATTCAGTTGAAGATGTTTCTAAAATACTGCAGCTGCATCCGAAAACAATCGTCCGCTTCATTCATGATGGAAAAATTAAAGCTCAAAAAATAGGCCGTGAATGGAGAATCAGTCAGGAGGCGCTTAAGGAATATTCTCATGCAGAACTTTCAACCCCTTCTCTTCCAAAAGAAGAACCTCAGTATGATACTCTTGAGAGCCGTATGATAATTTCAGCTGTAATAGAAATCAGGGAACAGAACTCAGAGGAGGCATCAAGACTGGCAAATTCAATTACTGCCGCATTACATTGCAAGGATCCCTCATGGGGTCAATGCCGGTTTGACAGTTTTTATTATCCTGAAAACAGGCTTTCAAAGTTTGTTTTATACGGAAGCGCTGAATTTATCAGTCAAATTATGCATATGCTTAGTGCTTTAAGCAGGAAGTAACTATGAGTGTTTATAAATCAGCAGAAGGCAAAGAAATAATCCTCAACGAATATAGAAAACATCTTGAAGGCGATCTTGCTCACAATATTATTAAAAGATCTGTACAAACTCCTGAAGGCTGCACCTTTATTCTTGAAAGAGAGAATAAAGGGAAACCACCTCTTATTTTATTACACGGCTCTGTGTCAAATAGTGCTTCATGGCTGGGAGTCATTCCTTTATTTGCAGAATACTTTCATGTTTTCTGCCTTGATATTCCAGGTGAACCGGGGTATTCAAGCGAAGAACGTCTTTCTCTCTCCGGGAATGCTCCAGCTCTGTGGATCTGTCATACAATGGATGCTCTTGGGCTTGATTCAGCTTTCTTTTTGGGAATGAGTCTCGGAGGATATTATGCGCTGAAATTTACCGTAAATTTTCCTAACCGCGTTAAAGCGCTTTCTCTAATAAGCGCGGCGGGACTTTCAAAGCAAAAAGCAAGTTTTATTTTAAAAGCGGTATTTCTTATGATGCTCGGGAAAAAAGGGCAAAAATTACTAAACAAAATGATATACCACAATGTAATAATCCCGAAGGAAATTCTTGAATATCAGGCTCTTGTTTCCAAACATTTTAATCCTGTAACAGAACCGCTGCGGATATTTACCGATAAAGAGCTTCTTGCATTAACAATGCCGGTTCAATACATCGCAGGAGATAAGGACGCTCTGATTCATACAAGGGAAGCATGCATCCGTATAAAAAAAATTCTGCCTCATGTCAGGACGGAGCTCGTTAAAAATACCGGACATGCAGTTATAGACCGATTCGGGGAAGCATGTAAATTCCTGTCATGCTGTTTATAAACAGTCTTGTTCCGCTACGGCAGTTACTTGCAAAATTCAACAACATGATGTAAATTCTGCCGTATAGACTTAGGCAATTTCAAAAACAGCTCAGACTGTAAATACAAAAAGTTTTAATAAGTGGATGAAGACGGAGAAATATTTTTAAGAAAGGATTAGTAAAAAATTGAACAGTACTGAAACCGTAAATAGAATAACAAGGATTATTTTTGTATTTCTTGTTATTCTATCCTGGTATTGCACCACAATCATGTCGTTTACAAATCCTTCAGGTACCCTTGAAATACATGAAAAAGCCTTTGAAGATTCGTATCTTCTTTTCGGTGTATTTCCTTTGGTGCTGGCAGCGTTTTTCTATGTTTTATTACGGACAAAACATACCATACAGTTTTTTGTGATATTGATAATTCTCTCTATACTGTGCGGTGCACTGGTACTTTTTACTTCCTCCTCTTATCACCGTGATTATTTTACACTGTTTTTCCAGTTTGCCCTCCTCCTCTTTGCATCCGTAATTATTAAGTTTCCCGATTTATTAATATACAATAACCGGATAAAAATTATTAAAGTGCTGACGCAGACCGCTTTTGTTCTGTTTATTGGATGCCTGTGCTGGATAATTCTCATGGGCTACTCTATTGCCACACGGGCAGAACCCCGTTGGATTGAATCTATTATATACAATAGTGTTAATGTATTTATATTATCTTTTTTAGCTTTCTCAATTTCCCGTCTTCAGCAGCAGACATATAAAATACTTCACTGTACTCAGACTATGTGCACTCTCAATGAAAGAAATCTTTCACTTCATTTATCCGACAGAGAGATTGCACTGTTATATTGTTTTATCGCTTCAAGAGAAAATACCTGCACCTGTTCTGAAATCTATACGTATTTACTTGATTTGGATCTTTTGGAGCATCCGGGGGACAATAATTGTTCGGCCTGTCTTTCAGAACAGTGGAGTGCAATAAGCTGCAGGTTTTATAGAAACATTAAAAACCAGCTTACCAGCTTAAAAAAGAGTCTTGAACTTGTAGAAATTGGAACTATTGTGAATACTACCGGTAAATTAAGCGAAACGAAGAATCAAGGTTGGAAGCTGAAGCTCTTCAGCGATGTTATTGTCTCTGTAAAAAGCTTCATATGAAGTGAAAAATTCAAAAACTCTCTTTTATTTTCTCCGCAACGGCTATATAATTACTGTTAAAAGTATTTATAGCGTGCAATATTATTACAATGCAGAATATATAAACAGTAAGCGTATATTATATTATTCATGGTCATTGTAGAGAGTTATTTTGAACCGGGAAATGAAAATTTCCCGGTTCTTTTTTTTAATATGTATTGCATTTTTTTTTTGATTTTGATATAGTTCATTTATTCGAGATGCAGACTGTTCTGCCTTTAATTCGAGTGTTTTACTTACGTGTAAATAAAACGCTTGACATGATAATGATAATACGTTATTATGCTTAACGTTCGCTGACAAAAAAGCGAGAGTGGTGAAATTGGCAGACACGCTAGACTTAGGATCTAGTGCCCTAGGCGTAAGGGTTCAAGTCCCTTCTCTCGCACTAGACTCTTTAGTAAGGCGATACAATACCTGCATACGGATTGATGTTCGTAGCAAATTTTGCGGGAATAGCTCAGTGGTAGAGCGCCACCTTGCCAAGGTGGATGTCGCGGGTCCGACTCCCGTTTCCCGCTCGAAGCGAAAAGCGATTCGGAGAAATCTGAATCGCTTTTTTTATAGCATTTTAAACTATCAATATCCCCAGAGGAAAGGAACAAGCCATGAAAATTACCAAACAAGTTACGGCTCTTGCAAATTCATCAGTAAAATTATCAGTCACAATCGCAAAAGAAGATACCGAACAAAGCTACAGCAATACACTTGCAAAATATGCAAAAAGCATACAAATCCCCGGTTTCAGAAAGGGAAAAGTGCCCGTCTCCATTCTTGAGCGCAAATACGGCGACGCACTAAAAGCCGATGTTGCTGCAGAAATGATTGATAATTCATTACAGGAAATATTTGCTGAATTTGATGAACAAAAATCAGATTACAGACCGCTTGCATACTCACAGCCTCAGATGGATAATGCGCCTGTTCTTGAAGTTGGAAAAGATTTTTCATTTGAAATTACCTACGATGTTATGCCGAAAGTTGTTGTTACAGATTTTTCAGGCATAACTATTAAAGAACCGCAGGTGAAGATCGGCGATGAAGAGATGAAAGAAGAACTTGAAGCTATACGGGAACGCAATGCTCTCGTCGTAGATAAAAAAGATACTGATAAAGCAGCAAAAGGCGATATTGTTACCATAAATTACAGTGAATTAAATGATAAAGGTACTGTCGAAGCAGGGACAGAACGCGAAGGTTTCGTTTTCACCATTGGTTCCGGACAGAACATTTATAAGATTGATGATGAAATTACCGGCATGAAAAAAGGGGAAACAAAGGATATTACTAAAACCTATGCTTCCGATGATGAAGATAAAGAATTGGCAGGAAAAACCAAGAACATCCGTGTAACAGTTACTGCTCTCAAAGTCCGCAATCTTCCTGATCTTGATGATGAACTTGCACAGGATGTGAATGAGAAATTCAAGACCCTTGATGACCTAAAGGCCGACATTAAAAAGAATATGATTACTGCTCTTGAGAACCGCTTGAGAGAGATTAAGTCAAATGACCTTATTGAACAGCTTGTTGAACGTAATCCTATTGAACTTCCCAAATCCATGGTTGACGCAGAACTGGAATCCAGATGGAGAATGATGGCTCAGCGTTTCCAGACTTCAGTTGAGGAACTTGATAAACTTATTAAGTCATCCGGTCAGAAAAAAGAAGATATGCTCAGCCAGTGGACGGGCGATTCAGAAAAAATGCTCAAGGGAAGAATAATTGTTGAAAGCCTTCTAAAAGAAGCTAATATCAGTGTGACTCCGGAAGAAGTTGAGGCAGAATTTGAAAAAATAGCAGCAGGAGCCGGAATTTCTGTCGATGAAGTAAAAAAACACTATGCGGATCCCCATAGAAAAGAGTATCTTATTGATGATATGAAAGAACAAAAACTGTATGCGGATTTATTTACCAAGGTCAAAGTTGCCAAGGGTGATAAGACTGCCTTTGCAGACTTGTTTAAAAATGCACAGTAAACAGAGGAAGAGCAGATGACAGAGCAAATGAACAACCTGGTACCTTATGTAATAGAACATACCGGAAACGGAGAACGTTCGTATGACATTTTTTCCCGTCTCCTTAAAGATAGAATTATTTTCGTTGACGGGGAAATAAACGATATATCTGCGGATCTGGTTGTAGCTCAGATTCTTTTTCTGGAATCTCAGAATCCTGATAAAGATATTAGCATGTACATTAATTCACCCGGCGGTTCTGTCACTGCAGGTCTTGCTGTCTATGATACTATGCAGCATGTAAGATGCGATATTCAAACCATCTGTATGGGTCAGGCTGCCAGTATGGGAGCGCTGCTTCTTGCAGGCGGTACAAAAGATAAACGGTTTGCCCTTCCCTCTTCCCGTGTCATGATTCATCAGCCTTGGGGCGGAGCACAGGGACAGGCGGCGGATATTGCTATTCAGGCAAAAGAAATTATCAGGTTAAAAAAGATGACCATCGATTATTTCTCATATCATACAGGAAAATCCTTTGATCAAATATCAAAAGATATGGAACGGGACCTCTTTATGTCTAGTCAAGAGGCTTTGGACTACGGAATCGTAGACCATATTATGACCAGGAGAAAAAATGACTCCAAATAGAGGAAAACCTATCTGTTCGTTCTGCAAAAAACCTGAAACTCAGACCCGCAAACTTGTTAAAGGCCCGGATAATATTTTTATATGCCGTCAGTGCGCGTCTGTATGCCAGTCTATTTTTGAAGAGGATGATTCAGAGTATCCTGCAGTATCATTAAGCGATATTCCTTCCCCGCGCGAGTTTAAAGAATACCTTGATCAGTACGTTATAGGCCAGGATTATGCAAAAAAAGTTCTTGCTGTGGCGGTATATAATCACTATAAACGGCTTTCCCAGCCAAAAAAAGACTTTGAAGATGATGAAGTAAAAATTGAAAAATCAAATATTCTTCTCATAGGTCCCACTGGTTCAGGAAAAACACTTCTTGCAAAGACTCTTGCCCAAAAACTTAAAGTACCCTTTGCCATTGCTGATGCAACAACGCTCACAGAGGCAGGTTATGTCGGCGAGGATGTCGAAAATGTTCTGCTTAAGCTTATCCAGGCTGCAGGGGGAAATGTGGCAGCTGCGGAGCGCGGTATAGTCTTTATTGACGAGATAGATAAAATATCGCGTAAATCTGAGAACGTTTCAATTACACGCGATGTCTCAGGCGAAGGTGTTCAGCAGGCTCTTCTAAAAATAATTGAAGGAACTACTGCAAGTGTCCCTCCCCAGGGCGGAAGAAAACATCCGAACCAGGAAATGATTTCAATAAATACCGAGAATATTCTCTTTGTCTGCGGAGGGGCTTTTGTCGGTCTTGAGAAAATAATTGATTCCCGTGTTAATCAGCATACTATGGGATTCGGAGCCTTAGCGTCCGGCATGTCTGAAGAATCAAAGATGGATCTTTTAAATCAGACCATTCCTGATGACCTGGTAAAATTCGGACTTATTCCCGAACTAATAGGAAGACTTCCTATGGCCGTCGCTCTTAAGGAACTTACCCGTGATGATCTGAAGGTGATTCTTACTGAACCCAAAAACTCAATAGTTAAACAGTTTAAAGCTTCTTTTGCCTTTGACAATGTTGACCTTGAGTTTACCAATGATGCAATAGAAGCAATCGCGGATACTGCTATTAAGCATAAAACAGGAGCCCGCGGCCTCCGTTCGATCGTAGAAAAACTTCTTCTGGACATAATGTTTGAAGTGCCTTCCGTTAAGGAACCTAAAAAACTTACCATTACGAAGGATGTTGTTCTTCAGAAACAGAAAGCTGATATTTCACTTCTTGAAGATCAAAAAGCTTCGTAAATTCAATTACTGTCAGATAATATCGATAAAAAAACTTCTGCTACCGGCAGAAGTTTTTTTATCAGTTCGATAGAAATTCTTACTTAACAGTTTGTTCAATAAGCTCTATTGTTTTTGATGCGGTTTTCTCCCATGAAAACCGTTTTACCCATTCAAACCCTGTTTTTATGATTCTTTCTTTGAGTTTGGCATCTTTAACGATGCTTTCAAGACACTGTGCAATTTCTTCCGGATTATCAGGATTAAAATAGAGTGCATTATCGCCTGCAATTTCTGTTAATGAACCGGCCTTAGCGCATAATACAGGAAGTCCTGTTGCCATGGCTTCTATAACAGGGAGCCCTACTCCTTCAGTTGCAGAAGGGAAGACACAGGCATCCGCACAGGAATACAGTTCGGGAAGATTCTCATGAGGGAAGTATCCGGTTAAAAAAATATCGGATGCATACGGGCATTTTGAAGCCTCCTCATGTACGGCTTTGGCATTAAAACCGTCGCTTCCTGCGAGCACGAGCCTGTGAGGCAATCCCGTCTTTTGTTTGAATACGGAAAATGCACGAATTAATTCTATATGTCTTTTTGACGGATGATGTATTCTTGAAGCATAAATAAAATACGGTCTCTTAATTGAAAAAGGCTTTATCGTAATTGTGTCGCCCTCAAGCTCTGTGTGCTGGTAAAAATGGCTGTGATCGAGCCCGTTATGAATTACCTCTATTTTAGCACTATCAATACCGAGATTTACGAGATCTTTTCGTATGTACTGACTTGCGGCGATTATTTTTGTTACCTTTTTAAGTTTTAAAAGGATGAGTTTTCTTTCAAAAAATGAATCGGTTCTTTTGAGTTTTTCAGAAATTATTTCCTGAACGACTGCAATACCCGGAACAGCAAAAGAAAGAGGAAGACTGTGAATACCTGCAGGATAGAGAATTGCATCATATTTATTTTTTTTTGCAAATTTTTTCAGTACAAATAAATGCCAAAACCGCTCAGCACCTGCTGAATCGGGCAGCGTTAATCCTGTAAATGATGTGGGTACCTGTTCAGAAGTATAGGTATAGCGGTCAAGTTCGGAACCGAATACTTCAAATTGATGAGTTGTATTTTTTGGAAGGTTTTTTACAAGTGATATTAAATATGAACCTATCCCTGAACGGCCGTGTTCGCAGCCAAAGGTGTCGATTGCTATTTTCATAGAGGGTTATTATAGCATAGTTTTTTTATCTATGCTATACTCTAATTATAGTATGAACAATGAAATAATTACTTTTACCGACCTTGGAATTTCTGATGAATATATTCAAAAACTTGCCGCTCTGTCAATTTCTGAGCCTACAGCAGTTCAGAAAGAGGTTATACCCCTGCTGATGCATGATAAAAGCGTTCTTTTTGAATCAGAAACCGGAACAGGTAAAACGTTTGCCTATCTTTTACCTCTCCTCCAAAAAATTGATCTTTCAAAAAAAGACGCTGCAATTCTCATCGTAGCTCCAACCCACGAACTTGCTTCGCAGATAAAAACACAGATTCAAAGTATAAGTCAGTTTAAAACAGCACTTTGTATAGGAGGGGCATCGATTGCGAGACAAATTGAGGCATTAAAAGAAAAACCGCAGATTGTTATTGGAGGTCCTGTCCGGCTCCTAGAGTTAATTCACCTGAAAAAGCTCAAACTTTCAGGACTTACTTCGGCTGTTTTTGACGAGGCCGACCGTCTTCTTGCACCAGAGATGAGGGATGATACTATTGCATTAGCAGGTTTGATTCCGCACGAAGCCCAGATTGCAGCATGTTCTGCCACAATGAAAAAATCTTTATCAGCGGCTCTCCATAAAGCAGCCGATAGAATAATGGAAGATGTTACACTCCCCCTTGAGGATGTACTAAAAAAGAGGATTACTCACCTTGCCCTTTTTTCTCAGCAGCGCGATAAAATAGATACTCTGAGGAGTTTTTTAGCTGCAGTTAAACCTGAAAAAGTACTCGTTTTTACGTCTAAACTTGATCAGGTTTCTCTCATTACAGCAAGGCTCCAGGCGAAGAAAGTTGACTGTCTCGGTCTTCATGCAAAATCCGATAAACTTGAGCGGAAGCAGGCCATCGACCGATTTAAAAGCGGGAAACTGCCGGTGTTAATAACAAGCGATCTTTCCTCCCGCGGGCTTGATATTTCAGGAATTACTCATATTATTCAGATGGATATGCCTTCAAATGACGACTTTTTTATACACCGCGCAGGCCGTACCGGAAGAGCTGGAAAAGAGGGAGTAAACCTGGTAATAGGCGATGAGTGGGAATTGAAGCAGCTTGCCAAACTAGAAAAAAAACTCGGCTTTATTGTTCACCCGAAACAGCTGTCTTCCGGAAAACTTCTTGATCCTTTACAATAAAAAAACGGGAATTTTTCTTGTTTTTTAAGTAGTTTATACGTATGTTTATAAGTATCTTGGTTTAGTTATTAATCAAAGTATTTGGAGGTTTGAAAATGAGTGATGAAAACAGTTTTACTGCCAAACGAAAACGAAGAATAACACCGTTTACAATAATACTTCTTGCATTTGGTATTTTGTTCATTGTGTTGATTTCTACAAGTTTTTACATTGTCGATGAAACAGAGCAGTCGGTAATAACCCGGTTCGGCCGCTATCATAAAACGCTGGGAGCAGGACTGCAGTTCAAACTTCCATTCGGGATTGATAAGAATTATAATGTTCCGGTAAAAGTTGTTCAGACAGAACAGTTCGGTTTTGAAACTTTGAAATCGGGTACTGTGAATCAGTACAGAAACGGCATCACAAGAGAATCAACCATGCTCACCGGAGACCTCAATATTGTCGATGTTGAATGGATTATCCAGTACCGCATTGTGGATCCCTCAGCATGGCTTTTTAATGTTAAAGAAAGAACCCAGACTATCCGCGATATTTCTCAATCGGTTGTTAATACGCTTGTCGGAGACCGTGCCATTCTTGATGTTATGACCACAGAACGGTCTAATATTCAGGAAGCTGCAATGGAAATGATGAATGATAATTTTGACTCGCTAGGTCTCGGTATAAACGTCATAGCGGTACAGCTCCAAAACGTTGTGCCGCCCTCTGGTGTTCAGGCTTCTTTTGAAGATGTGAATAAGGCCAGCCAGGATATGGAACGTTATATAAATGAAGGTATTGAAGCATATAATGCGCAGATACCGCTTGCTCAAGGACAGGCTGATCAGGAAGTTCAAGTAGCACAGGGATATGCTGTAGACAGAATTAACCGTGCAAAAGGTGATGTGGCTCGTTTTAAATCAGTGTATGCTGAATATAAAAAAGCTCCTGCAATTACCAGAGAGCGTTTGTATTTGGAAACGATGGAAGAAGTCTTTAATGCTAAAAAGAACTCAACTCTCATAGACAGCGAACTTGATAACGTTCTGCCTGTTAAAACACTTACACAGGGAGGAGCTAACTAATGAAAAAGGCACTTATAGGTCTAAGTATTGTAGCAGTACTGCTGCTTCTCTTTTTAATGATGGGTCCGTTATATATTGTTAATGAAGGATATCAGGTTGTGGTTACCCGTTTTGGACAGATTACATCTGCACATTCCGAGGCTGGTTTATATTTTAAGGTTCCTTTTATTGATATTGTGACAACCTACCCTAAGCTTATTCTATCTCTTGACGGTGATTCACAGCGTATTCCGACTAAAGAAAACCAGTTTATCATTGTAGACACAACAAGCCGCTGGAGAATATCTGATCCGGCGCTATTTTATCAGTCGTTTAAGACCCTTGATTCAGCATACACCAGACTGAGCGATGTTATAGATTCGGCTACACGAACGATAATTACACAAAACCGCCTTGTTGAAATTGTACGGTCGTCAAACCTGATTAATGAGGAATCAACCTCTGATCCCTCACTGGAAATAATTGATGAAGCATCAGCCCAGCTTGACTCGCTCATAAATGTTTCCACAAAATCTGAATCCGTAAAGAAGGGACGGAGACAATTGACAGTTGAGATGGTGAGCGAAGCAAAAAAAATGATTCCCTCATATGGAATTGAGCTCATTGATGTTGTTCCGCGCCAGATAAAGTATTCTGATGAAATGACAGAAAGTGTTTACAATCGTATGATTAAAGAACGCAATCAGGTAGCACAGGCATACCGCTCTTTAGGAGAGGGAAAACGTGCTGAATGGCTGGGTAAACTTGAGAATGACCAGAAAAGAATTCAATCAGATGCATACCGCCAGGCTCAGGAAATAAAAGGACAGGCCGATGCTGAAGCTTCACGAATTTATGCAGAAGCATATGATGTGGACTCTGAATTCTATACATTTTGGAAAAGTCTTGAATCATATAAGCAGACAGTACCTGGTTTTGATGCAACATATTCC
>JAEWSQ010000025.1 GCA_023398165.1 Spirochaetota bacterium
TAACTATCCAATAAAACTTGACAGGTAGCTAAAAAGAAAGCAGTATGTGCAATTGCATTACACATACTGCAATAAATCAGAGGTTTGTTTTCTCTGTTTTTTTTGCGTTTTTTCTCCGGCTGTTTCATTTTGTAAAGAGCGCAGTACATACGCAACTGAATAACCTGCGCAGTCAAAACCAGATTGAGTTTCAATAAAGTTATTTTCGTTATTGAGTATGAATGAATCTTTTAACTGTAACGGTATTGCATCATCGGCAGGCAAAATTATGTAATTAGAAATAATTATTAGTAGGAGAATCAGGAATACAGCAATTGATAAAAACAGCATAGTTATTCTTTATATTTCTTTTTTTAAAATGTTTCTTCTTCTTTTTCTTTGCCGAATTGATTAAATGAAACTATCGCATCTTTGAGGTACAAAACTTCAAAAATACCATCATTAATTGAATAAAGACTATTAAGCATAGGGTTATCTTTAAGCATAGCTTTTTTTGCTTCTTCCGATGGATCCTGAACAACTTTTGCTGAAACTCTAATCCATTCATTTCCGATTACTGCAGAAATTTCTACTCTATTATTCTGCATCATCTGCTTAAAACAGTCTTTTGTATTATTCGTGCAGATGTATATTCTATTTTGATATACGCTGAGTGCGCCGAATGGTCTTACTCTCGGTTTATTATTTTCGATTGTCGCAAGATAAAATGTTCCTGCCTTTTTTAGAAAATTAACTGTCCTATCCATGTATTTCTCCTCTTAGTATGGGTTTAAAATCAGTTTTCGTATCAAGTCCCCGTTCCGCTCCATTTCCTGGCGCCCTTGGTCCAGATTAGGCAGGCGAGAGTAAAACTCGCCCCTCCTATGAGCGGCGTCATCCAGGGAAAGAATCCTGCATCCACAGGGCGCAGGATTAAAAGCGAGGGGTAATAGGCCATGAATCCTATGGGAAGTAAAAATGAGAATGCGAACCGGATTATTGTATTGTACATCGACATTGGATACCGGGCATTTTCACGGAAACGGCTCACAAGGTTGAGAAGAGAATGCGAGTTAGTGAGCCAAAAGGCCGTACTCGCGGATGCCACCATGAGAGCGCATACAATGAGACTTGCAGAAAACAGGAGAATGATGGTTAACACAATTCTTCCCGCTGTCCACACGATTCCGAGTCTGACGGAAGCCCATATCATGAGTCCTGCACCGATGGGGATTGCATTAAGCGAATTAATATCAATTACTTCAGACATGTAATAAAACATCATATTTAGCGGTCTGAAATAGTACTTGATGAAGTCGCCCCTCCTGACCTGCCAGGGAAGCTGCCATACATTCTGAAAAAAAACGCCGTTAGGAACCATGGCCAGCATGTAGAATCCGTAGACAAAGACAAGCTCCTCAAGCGACCATCCGGCGAGGCTTGGTATATTGGTGAACAGTACGACTACACTGAAAAAGCTCGGCAGAAACCATATGAACATGAAAACCATGGAAACAAGGAAGTCTGTGCGGTAGCTCATTCTTGCTTTCAGATACTGGGCACAAAGAAGCCGGTAAAGCCGGATATATTTACGTACTGCTGTCATGATTAACCTCCGTTTACTACCAGCTTACGCTGCGCAATCGAGAATAGGAAGCGGGTCAGAACAAAGAAGAATAGTGCCCATACTGCCTGCTTACCAAGGAAGGGCAGCGCCTCTGCGATGCCTTCTGCGCCATCGGCAAGAATCCGGGCCGGTGCATTATATAGAGCCTGAAAGGGAAGCCATTCGAGGACAGAACGAACCCCGGCGGGATAGAAGGGAAGAGGTACGAGGGCTCCGGAGAGCACTAAGATAGCTGTATCCTTTGCGTTCGTAATGCCTCTAATCGAATGGAACGGGAATACCGCGAGCCCTGTTAAGAAGTCTATAAGAAAATTGAGAATGAATGCAGTCATAACTGCCGGAATGAATAGAAGTAAATTTATAATACTCGGGGGAGGGGAGCCTGAGAGTATAAAGGAAAGAATGAGGGCGGGCAGACCCACGGCGGCGCAGTTCACGAGTCCGTCGCCTGCAGATTCTGCAAACAGCTGTCCCATGAAATCCTGCGGTCTGCAGAGAAAGCGGAATATGTCACCGTTCGATACCAGCCTGTTCAATGTATAGTCTGATGCTGTCTGTATGGTGCTCGCGAGACTCATTGCAATTCCGACGTAGAGGTAGGCCTGCTCGAAGCCGACGCCCCCTATAACATCCGCACCGGAACCTGCATAGACAGCCTTCCAGAGAAAACGGGTAATGACTAAGTAGATTACTGTACCTGCAAGACTGAAGAGAAAGTGACCCCGGTAGGCAAGATTCGATTGGATTTCGTTGAGCATAATTTTGCGGTAAGAAGAGAACCTCATCCCAGAGCTCCTTCGTAAACCCGTTTGATTACTTCTTCCATGTCAATTTCCTCTACCTTAATATCCTTGATTGCGAAGGAGGCGAGAACGGGATTGAGAAGCTCAAGAAGAGGAATACGGTTTTGATCGAAGCTCAGTCCGATCCACCCGGCTGATACTTCGCTGAAGACTATCTCATTCTCTTCCCTTGTATGTAAAGCAACCTCTGCCTTAAGTCTAATTATTTCGCTCTCGGAAAGCCCGTGCACATCGAGGCGTAATGTTCTGTACATTCCGAATATGCCGTTGAATTTTTCAGTCGGACCGTCGTAAAGAATTTTTCCTTTGTCAATAAGGATAATGCGCCGTGCGAGGCTCTCAATGTCTCCGACATCGTGGCTCGAGAGTAATACAGTTGTATTCTTGACGCGGTTGAGCTCCTTGATAATAGTGCGTACCTTGGAGCGGATTTCGACATCAAGTCCGATAGTCGGTTCGTCAAGAAAAATGGTAAGGGGATCGTGAATAAAGCTTGCGGCAATGTCGCAGAGCATACGCTGTCCGAGGGAAAGATTACGTACCGGAATCCCGTACAGTTCCTTGAGCCCCGCAATTTCGTCAAAGATTCCGAGGTTTTTAGCGAAAGCCGCGTCGTCAATGCCGTATACTTCCTTTAAAAGCTTAAAGCTCTCGATGACGGCGAGATCCCACCAAAGCTGCGTTCTCTGGCCGAAAACTATACCAATGCGCTGGACGTAGCGGCGCCGCTGGCGGTAGGGTACAAAGCCGTCTACCTCGATTGTTCCGGATGTGGGTTCGAGAACGCCTGAAAGCATCTTGATTGTTGTGGATTTGCCGGCACCGTTGGGGCCTATGAATCCGACAAGCTCTCCCTGTTCGATGGAAAAGCTGATGCCGTCAACTGCTTTTACGGTTCTATAGTTTCTGGAGAACAGATCGCGGATCGAACCCGCGAGTCCCTCCCGCCTGTTTAAGACGCGGTAATGCTTAGTTACACCGCTGAGTTGTATGACGCTCATCGTTTCTCCTTATTTCATCACTTTGATGGAACAGTATAATTCTTCCATTCCGGAAAATCAACAGAATAAATATTATTTACTTTTTATGTGCAACAAGCCTGACAAAGGTAATATTCCGTCCAAGATCTTCTTCTGCTAATCCGTCGTATGCGTCAAGCATTCTTCCCCAGTTCAGAAACATATTGTATCCGTCTTTACCTTCATACGAATCTGCAAGTTCTACTTCAAATATCCCGCTCCGCTGGAAATGCCTTTCCCACCATTGAGCTGTATGCCACGAATAGTAATCGGCTTCCCAGTGTTTTATTAAATATTCCGGTACTTCACCGTCAATCTCATTATATAATCCCGGTACCACAATACCGATCTTACCATCGGGCTTTAAGAGTTTTCCTATATTGTTTTTCAGGTAGTACTCGCTAGTTGCATAAAATTGAAATGAATTGATGCTGATAATATTATCAAAGCTTTCATCGGCAAACGGTAGCTGATGCGCTTCAGCATGAATTGGAAATACGCTGTTGTCAACTTGTGCTTCTTTAATTCTTTTCATGTTATCGCTCGGGCTAATCCAGTAGTCAGAAGCAAATACATTCACATTATATTCTTTTGCCAGGAAAATTGAGCTTACCGCCTTGCCGCAGCCGAAATCAAGAAGCCTGCTTCCCTGGACTAAATCCATTTTATCTGCAACAGATTCGGTAAGCCATAAGCAGTTTGAGCCCATCTGATTTTCTATTACCCAGTCAAAATCATATTTTGCAGACTTGTGATATTTCTTATTTTTGAATAATGCTAGTTTTTCTTCCCTACTTAATGCCATTTATATTTCTCCCTTTAAATAATAACCACACTTCATTTGTATACTGATTTTCATCTAAGGCAGAGTACTAAGTGCACTCTCAAAAATTTATCAGCCTTAAATATTCCTCATATATTTCATCGCAGTCTGTATACAGCATCTCAAGGAAACTTTTTTTTGAAGCCTTTTTATAGTTTTGTATAATGGTATAACCGACACTGTATCCTATACACCATGGAAGCTGTTCCTCCTTATTGCCGAAAATATACTTGGAATATGAATCCCGGTCAGTACTGTCTTTGTTTTCTGTAATCAATGCAAGGTATCTTTTGAAATCTTCTTCAGAATAATTACTAATCCATGCAGGTTTCAAATCAGGATACAGCGATAGTGCAAAACTGTCAGCCTGTCCTTCAGTTAAAAGTGCTTCAAGCAGATTTCCTTTTGCAGACTGCTTTCGTCCATACCATACACTTCCCCAGACACTATGATGGTATTCGTGGGAAAAAACATACTTAATCCATTTTCTGAAATCAGGAGCAATTGGATTAATACTGATAGAAATATTGCCGAATACTCCTGCACCGGTAACTCCATTTTGATTTTTCAGTACTTCCTTATTATCTCCGGGAAAGAGAACTGTAAGAATAGTATCGTTATCCTGTTTAGGAAGTTCGGTTACGGCTCTATTAAAATCCTTTTCCATTTTCTCTATATCAAGTGTTTTTAAAATAGTAATCTGATGCCGTAAAGTATCTATATCTGTCACTGATTGCGGTTTCATAAATGAGATATCAAACGGCGCCCATTGCGAAAGCTCTTTCCAGATAGGATCTACAACATACTGATCCCAGTATTTTTGAATGCCGCTTTTATCGGCCGATGCTTTTTCAATAAACGTCTCAACAGAATCCCATGTTGGAATAATATTAAAACTCATTAATTACAATTTCTCCTGAAGAATAAACAGAAATGCTTTCCCTGTTCTTCACAATTATACCGCCACGTTAGTGGGTTATTTATGCAATAGTCAGTACGCAAATGTAATTATAGCTTCTTACTACTGCAAGTCAAGTTTATTTTCCTCCTATTATAAATAAGGTTGAAGATTTCTTGACACCGGAAAAAATCAAATCTATACTGAATCTCTTACAGAATCATTAGTGCATTTGAGAATTTACAGGAGCTGCGTATGAAGAAGAGACTGCCTCTTATTGTTATTGGAGCATTAATTTTTATTGCGGCATTGGTATATTTTTGTTTTCCTCTTACTCAAACAGATATCTCTCAGCTGCAGAATGCTGAAAACGGATCATTTATACAATTAGGCAGAGGTACGGTTCAATATGAGTGTTCCGGTACTCCCGGAGGTGAGACCATTGTTCTCGTTTCGGGCTTCAGCGTACCGTATTACTGCTGGGATCCTGTCGTAGACCTGCTTGCCGGTCAAGGGTATTATGTCGTACGGTACAATCATTACGGGCGGGGATTAAGCGGAAGAATTTCAGGAAAATATACACTCGATGTCTTTGAAGAAGAACTTTCCCAGGTAATTACCTCCCTTACTTTAAAGGAGCCTGTTCATATTGCAGGCTTATCCATGGGCGGTCTCGTTGCTATGAGGTATGCAGTTGATAATCCCTCGCATGTAAAAACACTATCGCTCATATCTCCTGCAGGATACGTTATGAGCGATTCCTTTTCTACTAAACTGGTTAAAACCCCGGTAATCGGGGACTTCATTATGAGGGTTTTCGGTAAACCGGTTCTTTCAAAGCGGAACTCGTCCAACCTTTATGAACCGGAAAAGTATCCTGAATTTCAATCGCAGTTTGAAAAGCAGTTCGGTTATAGGGGTTTTACCGAAGCGCTCCTGTCATCTTTACGGTATACAGAGTTTACCAATTCTCCCCAAACCTTCAAGGAGCTGGGAAAAACAGATATTCCTGTCCTCGTGTGCTGGGGCCGTGAAGACGCTGTTATTCCGTACGAACATACCAAATCTCTTTTACAAGATGTGAAGGCGGCTCATCTGTTTACTATTGAAGGGGCGGGACATAATTCACAATATGAAAAACCCGGTGAAGTTGCGTATCTCATAGATTCTTTTATACAGCAGAATCTACGGTAAAACCTCTTGAGTAGAAATTTTTGCCGTGCTCCCAAGCAGTGTGTAGAGAATTCTATATAATTCTTTTGCATCCGAAGCATCGAGCGGAACACAGGATGAGATTTTTCCGGGAATTGAAGATGCTTTTTCCTTCAGTGTTTCCCCTTGTTCCGTAAGCGATACAATGAGAAGCCGTTCATCTTCCCTGGATCTGTTTCTGCCTATTAACCCCTGTTTTTCAAGACGTTTCAGTACAGGTGTCAAGGTTCCTGAATCGAGGAGCAAAACCTCACCCAAATCCTTAACACTGGTACATTTCTTTTCCCATAGAACCAGAAGAACAATATATTGTGTGTATGTTAAGCCTAAAGGGGCAAGAAGCGGTGTATACGCCTTCACCACCTCTTTTGCGGCAGCATACAGGGGAAAACACAGCTGATTTTCCAGCTTTAACTGCTCAAAATTCATATCCATTTCCTTTAGAGAAGCTTCACAAGATGCTTTTCAATCTGGTCGGGTGTGGTCGCAGGGGAAAATCTGGATACAACGGTGCCGTTCCGGTCAACAAGAAACTTGGTAAAGTTCCATTTAATTGCGCCCCCCAGCAGTGTTTTCTTTTTACCCTTTAGAAATGTGAACAAGGACGATGCATTTTCTCCGTTTACTTCTATCTTGGCAAACTGTGGGAATGTTATTCCGAATCTTCCCGTACAGAATGTGTAAATCTGCTCATCGCTTCCCGGCGCCTGGTTTCCGAACTGATTGCAGGGGAAATCGAGTATTTCAAGTCCCTTTCCTGCATACTTTTTATACAGAGTCTGCAGTCCTTCGTATTGCGGGGTAAAACCGCAGCCCGTGGCTGTATTCACAATGAGAAGAACCTTGCCCTTAAAATCAGCCATCAGCTGTTCGCTTCCGTCTTTTCTTTTAATAGATATATCATAAATATTCATATAATCCTCCTGAAAAATATTTCTTCGTTGTGCACTAAAGTAAGTATTTTGTTTGATTTAATTGTGCACAATTACAATATCGTTACAGTTACATTTAAAGTCAAGTGTTTTATCAGGTTTTTAACAGAATAGTATTTGCTGATCCGTAATAACGCAGTCCATACCGATATCGTGTTCTTCTGAGGGCAGCTCATCCAGTATCTGAACCTCATAACATAATCCTGCGAAAAAAGGTTTTGCTTCTTTTAACTCATTACTAAACGGCTTAAAATAGGAGTCGTAAAATCCTTTTCCCCGCCCCAGTCTTCTTCCGTCTTTGGTAAATGCACGTCCGGGAAAGATGATAAAAAAAGAAGCGTCAATATCAGTTATTGACAGTTTTTTTAGATTCTCAGCCGGTTCCCAAATACCGTAATCTCCCTTTTCTATCTGTGCCGATAGTGGTTTTTCTGAATCAAGAAAATAATAATCCATGGTGTTACCGATAATACGCGGAAGTGCCAGTTTTTTCCCGTCCCGCAGTACGGTATTGTGTATTGCCTCTGTTGATATTTCATCGCCGAGCGGTAAATAACTGAGTACAGTTTCCGCTTCACAATACTGCCTCAGCGATGCAAGAAAAAGGGCTGCCTTTTCTCCGCAGGCGTTCGTTTCTGCGCGTTTTATGTCGCTTCTGATTTGTTGTCTTATTTTTTTTTTCTGTTCTTGTATAGTCATGCTTTTTTGGGAAGGTTAATGACCATGGTAACCGTTGTTCCTTCACCTTTTCTGCTGTCAATAGTAAGCTCATCGCTGTTAGCCTGAATATTGTGCAGTCCCATTCCTGCGCCGAAACCCATTTCCCGTATGACCTGGGGTGCTGTTGAGTACCCCAGTTCCATCGCCTTTTCAATACAGGGAATTCCAGGTCCCTCGTCTTTCATTATTATTTTTATACTTTCATCGGAAATTTCTACAAAGGCTTCACCGCCGCCTGCATGGACGGCCATATTCATCTCTGCCTCGTACATGGCAATGGCCACACGTTTTAAAACTGCATTATCCCAGCCTTTTTCTTTGAGCTTCTTTTTTACATCCGCCGATGCTGATCCGGCGCGGGTAAAATCCTCCCCGCTTATGAAGTAGTGCAGTTTCATCAATTTTTTTATATGGTACGGACTCCGCCGCCTTTAAGCCCTGCTTCATACAGTTTCCCGCATGAAATAAACATTGGAAGTTTTGTTGTAAGAAGAACTATTCCAAGTTCCTGGGCCATATCTATCATCTCCTGTGTGGGTTGTTTTCCCCGTACAAAACAGACGGCATCAATATCCATGAGATTTGCGGTACGTATTACCTGAATGTTAATGAGCCCCGTAAGCAGAAGAACCTGTTCTTTCACAAAGGCCATTACATCGCTCATCAGATCCGATCCGCATGCTGATAATACCTCTTTGTCTTCCATTTCATTATTGCATACAATTTGCGCATCAAGTGTTTGTGCAACTGTTTTAAGTGTCATATTACCCCTCTTTTTTTTGCAGCATTCTAATACTACCATAATTCATCACAAATAACAATAAATCTCTATTCCGGTGTATCGGACGAAAGTATCCACAGAGATGTCTGTTTTTTAATATAAGCGTCAAATACCTGTATGAATTCACCCGTGGTACTTTTCTCCAGAACCGCATACTGTTCAAGGTATCTGTTCATATTAGTATATAGATCTCTTCCCTCTATAAGTTTACGGCATATTCCTTCCTGAGTCATGCTTTCATTCATTATAGTATTAACCCACAAAATTTTTGCCCTCATAATTTCATTTTCATCAATAATTATTTCTTCAAAATGAGAGGCAGCCTCTTCTGTTATTTCCTGCATTGTTTCATACGACGCGACACCGGTGAACCGTATTCCGCATAATGATGGAATTTCAGGATCAAAATAGGCCTCAGCACCGGTAAAGGGAGGCTTCTCCATACTAAGCGAAGTTTCCTCAAGATACTGTGCTAGTTTCAAAAGGAGTGCGTCAAAAACAGATTGATTTTCGTTCAGAGGGCGTCTAAAATAGACATGTGCCGGATCATAAAAGACAGTTGTGGGAACAAGTTTTACCGGTCTTTCTCCTGCTTCGGAAGCCGACACGGTCGCAGTAAATATCCTGTAAAGGTTTTTCCATCGTGTCATAGACGGAAATTGGGGTTCTGCCTTCCAATCACCAGGGCTTCCGGTTTTTTTCAAATAGCCGAATGATGCTTCTGCGGAAGGCAGCACAGTACGTGAAGTGTTCTCATCAGTGCTGATGCATAAGGAAAAACGCTCTGCATTAAAGAGCCTTCCTTCCGCTTCTTTTATTTCTGAAAAAGTGTAGGAAGATGAATCAAGTTCCGGCTCTGCTAGAGCGCTCTCGTACCCGCTTCCTGCGTATATTGTTTCGACTGCTGCGCTATAGAGCTGATAATCTGAATCATACCGGCTCATCTTCTCTGAGCCGGAAAACTGCATCAGGAGTTCATCAGCCTCTATTGCTGAAATATTCATAAATGCTAAAGCCTTTCCTGCACAGTACAAGGCGGTACCGGTATCTTTAGTACTGCATGTCAGTGTAATGCTGCTCGAATGCAGTCCGGCCTTAACGGTTACTCCTGCCGTTGAGGAAAGCTGCTCCTGAGCTCTAAAGTCATACACTGTTTTTTTAATTTCGTTTTCAAGATGTTTCATGAGTATTTTTTCAATGAGGGGTTTTTTTGGATCAGATGAGAGAACTCCGCCGTCAATTGTGAGAACTATGCAGCTCGTATCTGTTCTATCCTCATGCAGCAGTACTTCAATGCCGTTGCTCAACGCACTCATACTATTGTTTCCGGTCCGTGAAAGAAGGATTTTTGAAATATCGGTGAAAGCGGTACTGTTTTGCAGCGTTCCAGAGGCGCTCAGGGAAGAGATACCTGCTTTGCGTATTGTATTTTCTACATCCTTTTCAAAAACTGCTGCCCAGCCGTCTTTCTCAAGATTTTTCTTTTGTTCCAAATATGAGTCTGTATTAAGAAGTATAAAAAAATGCGGAGCAGATTGTAGTATTTGCGAAGCATATGTTCCGTCAATTTCTTCCGGTCTGTTTTCTGTTAAATCCTTTTTTTGCGCCCAGGATTCGATGAGTTTTTCAATGCCTCCGGTATGAGTATTTTCTCTCAAATATACTTCATTATACGCATCAGCGCTTTTAAGCTGTTCATTTGTGAAAGTAGAATTAGCCGAAAGAGCATCGAGTATCAGCCGGATTTTTTTATCAGCCGATATATCTGTTTTCTTCAGCATTGACTGAATAATAATGCGCGATGTGCTGTAGTGGTCTTCATAGGAAACGTTGCTATAGCCTTCCTGCTCCAGTCCCAAATTTTCATTGTGCATGAGTGTTGTCTTAAAACCGCTTAACGGATCATTCAATAAAAAAGAAACGGTCCGGGCAGCTTTGTCTGCTTTATTCTTAGACCCCGGATTAGAAATGACCGGGATTACTGTGATGCATTGTTCCAGATCCTGAGGGAGTCCGTCGGAAACAAATACAATTTTTGACTGTTTCTGCTGAATTTCAAATTCCTCATCGGGCGGCAGGGAACTTGTTCCTTTCCACGGTTCAAAATGAGCTTTGACCTGAGATAGAATTTGTTCTTCGCTCAGAGGGGATGAAATGAATAAAGCACTGTTATCAGGTTTAAAATACTGGCTGCGGACAGAGGCGAGAATTGATCTCATTTTTTCACGCGGTGCTTTTGTAAAATAGCAGAACGCCATCTCCTGCGTCTGCTTCCACGGCTCATACGGATAAAGGCTTTCTATGACGAGGCTGTGAAGAATACCGTAAAATGAACGGGTAAAAGAGTCCCGCGCTGCGGTGTATTCCTCTATCATCAGATCAAGCTGTTTGTCATCAAAAATTGA
Source organism: Spirochaetota bacterium (assembly GCA_023398165.1). Taxonomy (GTDB): domain Bacteria; phylum Spirochaetota; class Spirochaetia; order Treponematales; family Treponemataceae; genus JAAZLA01. The sequence continues at coordinate 11,200 of JAEWSQ010000025.1, forward strand.
AGTGCTTGCAAGTTCCATTATGAGATCTAATGCATTATCTGCGGAAAATGCGGGAAAAGTGCAGCTGAAGACGCTTGCGTGTGAACCGAATTGAGAACGGGTATTCGTAATGCCGATATCTTTAATGCTTTTTTCAGTGCCTTCTTTATTTTCCCAAAAAAGCCGCGTGTTAATATCGGCATAGCCTGCGGTTTCCTTTTTTTCACTTCTATAACCTCCCCGGATGCACAGATCTATCCGTACAAGAGGGGAATCGTTTTGTGAATCAATATACACATCCATTCCGTTGGACAGCGTATAGCGTACGTATTCCTGCGCCCAAAAGTCTATACAAAGACCGCACAGTAAAAGAAAGACAATTTTTTTGCGTATCATAACCGCTTAAAAGTATAATAGTAAAATACCGTAAAGTCTATGTTTATGAGGGAAAGGTTCTTTGACAAAGAGAAAAAAATCCACTAAAATTAATCGCGTAAAAACCACCGGGCTTTACAGGAGCATTCCCATGTCAAAAGTATCAATCCATATTCCCTCTGAGAATCACAGCGGAACCTTTCCCTCAAGCCTTTCCTTTACTGAAGGAAAGAGAAACCCTACTGCTTCGGAAATTGAAATACTAAAGCACAACGACAACCGGTCTTCCGATCCGCAGTGGAAGAATGTCTATGTTTCAAAAGTTTTTGATCCTTCATTAATTCACGACACTGAGTTTTACGGTACTGTTGTTATAGGCGCGTTAAGAAAAGCCACGTTAAAATACCATGATCTTGAACTTGAAACCGGCATAGTTAATTCCTACGTCGATTCCTGTGTTATTGGCGATGATGTATGTATACGGAACGTTTCATATCTTCAAAATTACGTTCTGGGAAACCGTGTAATGATTTTTAATGTACAGGAAATGTCGTGTACACTGCATTCAAAATTCGGCAACGGCATCTTAAAAGAAGGGGAGCCGGAGGAGAACCGCATATGGATCGGTGTTGGAAATGAAAACGGCGGACGTGAGATTCTCCCCTTTGAATCGATGATTCCCGCCGATGCCTATATCTGGTCGCGCTACCGTGAAGATAAAGACCTTATGAGGAAATTCATTGACCTCACCGAAGAGGGACAGTGTAAAAAGAATAATACATACGGTATTGCAGGCGATGATGTTGTAATCAAGAATACCAGTCTTATTAAGGATGTAAAAATAGGTTCGTGCGCGTATATTAAAGGCGCTTTTAAACTGAAAAATATAACAATCTGTTCTTCTGAAGCTGAACCCTCTCAAATAGGCGAGGGGGTTGAAATGGTCAACGGCATCATGGGCTACGGCTGCAAGGCTTTTTATCAGGCTGTCGCCGTCCGCTTCATCCTGGGAAGAAACTGCCAGTTAAAATACGGAGCCAGGCTCCTTAACTCCGTACTTGGGGATAACTCGACAGTATCATGCTGTGAGCTGCTCAACAATCTTATTTTTCCCTTCCATGAGCAGCACCACAATACATCCTTTCTTATAGCAAGCACCATCAAGGGCCAGTCGAATATTGCTGCCGGAGCCACAATCGGATCCAATCACAATTCCAGAAGTCCCGATGGTGAAATATATGCGGGAAGAGGATTCTGGCCGGGACTCTGTTCCGATTTCAAGCACAACAGCAAATTCGCTTCATTTACGCTTATTTCCAAGGGATCGTATCAGTACGAACTCAATATTACCTATCCTTTTTCGCTTGTATCGCGTTCAAATGAGGAGGAAGGAATAAGCATAATGCCCGCATACTGGTTTATGTATAATATGTTTGCCATGGCGCGCAATAATACGAAGTTTAAAAACCGTGATGTCCGGGCGGTAAAGGTGCAGAATATTGAAACCGATCCGCTTGCCCCGGATACCATGCAGGAGGTTCTGAGCGCTCTGGACAGATTAATTCACCTGACAGAAAATTATTTAATGTCGAATGATTTAAACTATACTATTGCCTCAGGCGATATGTACCAGAAGGCTAAGGATTTTCTTCACCAGAATCCTGACGCTGATCTTTCCTTTACCGATCCTTTATGCATGAAAAAATTCGGAGCAAAGATAATAAAACCCGTTCAGGGGTACAAGGAATACAGAAAAATTGCCAAGTATTTTGCCGTGAAAACTCTTTCAGAGTACTGCAGACAAAAAAATATTGAGTCTTTTTCCACATCATTATTCTCTCAAATTCTAACTCTTGAGCTTTTCACCGAATGGGTCAATATAGGAGGGCAGATTATTCCTTCAAGGAAGCTTCAGGAACTCTTTGAAAAAATAAAGAAGGGATCTGTTAAAAACTGGGATGAGGTTCATGCCTTTTATAATGACTGCGAAAAAGAGTATTCAACCTATAAGGTTCGTTATGCGCTGTATATTTTGGAAACCCTGTACTCCCGGTCAATCAGTGATTTTACAAAAGAAATCTATGCCGATATCCTGAAGGATGTTACCGTTGTTTCCAATTACATGTACACAAGTTCTATATCATCCCGCCAGAAGGATTATACCGATTTCTTCAGGGCAATAACATACAGAAACAGGGATGAAATGACTGCCGTTGTCGGCCGGCTTGAGGACAACAGTTTCCTGAAAAAACTTAAAACCGACACTGAATCTTTTAACGCCGGTCTTGAGGTTTTGTTCAATAAACTGGTCAAATAAGATCCTCTAAACCGCTGCACTTGTGTTTTTTGGATTTTAGATGTATTGTTAAGGTACTATATTTGCGGAGGATGTATGGCAATAGGCGATTCACAGTTTCAGCTGGTTACTTTTCAATTGGGCGAAGAATTATACGGCGTTGACATTATGGATGTTAAAGAAATTGTTAAGATTCAAAATGTGCGTCCTATTCCGAATGCTCCCTACTATGTCGAGGGTATATTCAATCTTCGCAGTGAAATTATACCAATAATAAGTCTCCATAAGCGCTTCAGGCTTGCATCTGTCCAAAAAACAGAAGACGACGACTTTGAAGGCGGTTTTATCATCTTGAATATTGAGGGAAACAAGATAGGTATTATCATAGACCGTGTTGCCCGCGTTGTGATGGTGAACAGCGATGAAGTTAAGCCGCCTCCCCAAATGCTTTCAGGCATAGGCACCGAATATATTCACGGTGTAATCCGGCAGGAAGCCGGCTACTTGATAATGCTCGACATACGAAGGTTATTTAACTCTAAAGAATTACAAAAACTAATTGGAATGAAGCGCTAATGAAAATTCAGACATTCAGTTCTACTATCCGCCGTAAAGAAATGGACGCCGTATTGACCTGCATGGTCGAGGAAAAAATCGGCCCTGGCGAGAGTAATGTGCGCCTCATTCAGCAGGTAAAAGAATATTTCGGCGTTGACGGCGCTGCAGCGCTCCGCAGTCCTTCTCTTGCTCTTAAGTATGCTCTCAAAGCTCTTGATCTGCCGAAAGAGAGCGGCATTATTCTTTCCGCGCTTGCTCCCTCATGGCAAATCCTTGCCGTCGAGGATTTCGGTTATAAACCCATGGTTATTGATGTTTCCCCTGAAAGCGCTCTTGTTTCTCCCGAGGCTGTACATGAAGCGGTTCAGCAGGGCGGAAGACTTCTTTTACTGCATGAGACTATGGGTCTGTTGCCGAATATTCAGGCAATGCTTGATTTGGGTATACCGGTAATTGAGGATATTTCGCACAGTGCAGGCGCTGCAGTCGGCGAAAAAATGGCAGGAACCTTCGGAACATTCACTATTCTGGGACTTGAAGAACAGGATATTCTTACTTCAGGCGGGGGTGCTGTGTTGATGGCTCCTTCGCGCAGAGACTGGATAGTGTTAAAAAAACATACCGATGAAGCACCGCAGACTGATATTCTGCCCGATATTAACTGCGCATTAGCATTTGTCCAGCTGAAAGAACTTAACCGTAACGAGCTTATCCGCCGCGAGATGTATGAAATGTATATACGGTCTCTTTTACAGGGAAAACATAAAACGCTCATTCAGCAGGGTGATTATGCAGTTCAGGCGGTCTATTCTTTCCCGGTAGTGCTTACAAGCGGTTTTAAAGATGTTAAACAGTATGCTTCCCGTAAGGATATAGAAATAGCTCCTGCTTTTGAGAAATCAATCATAGCCTTACGCGGGGAAAGCCTCGAACACTGTATCCAGTCAAAATCATTCTTACTCAGGTGCGCCTTATTTCCGCTGTATCCGCGGCTTGGAATTACGCAGGCGGCAAAAATCGCAAAAGTTTTAGCAACCTTACCCTAAAAAAAGAAGGGGTGTATGAAGAACTGTGTTATTGTTGTTAACACATATAAAAATGAGGCTCTTGCACTGGCAGCGGAAATACAGACTTTTTTAGAAGGAAGAGGCGTTTCTGCCGTCTTACTTCAGTTTTCCGGGCAGAACTCCACGAATGACAGTTGTTTTTCCTCGTGTGATTTTGCCGTCAGTTTAGGCGGAGACGGAACGGTTCTATTTACCGCCCGTTTTTGCGCTTCAAAACGTATTCCTATATTTCCAATAAATCTTGGGGAATTCGGGTTTATTGCCGGAATCCAGAGAAACGCATGGAAGGAGCCTCTTGAACGTTTTCTGGAAACAGGTTCTGTTGCTGCAGAACGTAATATGCTCAGAATTGAACTTATCCGCAATAAAGAAATGGTATTCACACAGACAGCCTTGAACGATGCGGTCATATCGGCGTACGGGGCTGCGCGTATTGTAGTGCTCGATGTGGATTCTAGCGGCGTCTCATTCGGGAAATTCAAAGCCGACGGTATCATTGTAGCAACGGCTACCGGTTCAACAGCATATTCAGCAGCAGCCGGAGGACCGATTGTGGATCCTGAACTTGATGCGCTCATTTTAAGCCCTGTATGCCCGTTTTCGTTATCAAACAGGCCTCTCGTGCTTCCATCCACTGCTGAACTCTCGATCACTGTTCTTCCTTCGCGGGGAACGGAAGTCATGCTCACCTGCGACGGACAGGTTACCCAGAATGCCCTTGTCGGAGATATCATTAGAATTCGAAAGGCAAAAGAAAAAGCTCTTCTCGTCGGATGCGACTCCGATGTTTTTTACGCCGCACTGCGGTCAAAACTGAACTGGTCCGGAGGTCCCCTTGCTTGAGGATATAAGTATAAAAGATTTTGCCCTCATTAACGCGGCTTCTCTGGAGTTTAACCGGGGTTTTACGGTTTTAAGCGGTGAAACAGGAGCAGGTAAATCAATACTCATAGGCGCAATATCATTTTTACTCGGCGGTAAAGCCGGACCTGAGGTTATACGCGACGGATGCCAGGAAGCCCGCGTAACAGGGACTATTGCAGTTTCAGCTAATCACAGTAATGCTCTTGGATGGCTTTGTGAACATGGAATTCAGACCGATGAAGGCCGGGTGCTTTTACGGAGGATTATCCGCGAGGGAGGAAAGTCTGCCTCCTGGATTCAGGATGTTCCGGTAACCAGAAACGAGCTTGCCGATTTTACTTCATTTTTTGTGGATATTCACGGGCAGCACGAACATCAGTCTTTAATGAAGGTTAGCGAGCATAGAAGGTTTCTGGATGCCTATGCCGGATTAACGGGCGATGTCGAAGAGTTTACACGCTTGTATTCGGCTCTGGTTGAAAAACGTGAAGTTATGAGCCGTATGAATACCTCGGATGCAAAGAGAAAGCAGGAAATTGATATGCTCGAATTCGCTGTTGAGGAAATAAGCGGAGTAAAAATAAAAGAAAATGAGGATGAGGAGCTCGAGAGCGAGGAAGCGCGTCTATCACAATTTGAAAAATTGAGCGGGGATGTTGAAACTATAAGCTCTTTTCTTTCTTCCCAGGATTCATCTGCAGTCACACTATTAAAAAAACTCCGTTCTGTTTTCGATCACGCGGTAAGCCTTGATAAATCACTTGAAAGTTTTTCAAACCGCATCGAAAATGCCTTTTATGAATTGACAGACATATCGGATGAAATCCGAAGCTATAAGCAGTCTTTGGTCTATGATCCTTCACGGCTGGAAGAAGTGCAGGAAAGACTTGCTCTTCTTTTTAAACTGAAAAAAAAGTATGCCCAAAACCAGAACGGATCAATTTCCCAGGTGACAGAATATTGTGAAAAGGCAAAAGCAAAACTTGAGGAATTATCACAGTGGGAGACGAATAAGACCGGATTAACCGCGGAGATACAAAAACTTGAAAAAGAAATTTTCATGCGGGCTCAGAAACTTTCATCAAGCCGGAAAAATGCAGGAGCTCAAATGGCTCAAAGCGTTGAAAATATTCTTTCTGTTCTCGGCATGAAGGGTACCAGATTCGAAGTCTCAATTACCGAAAAAGAAAGCAGCGATATTATTCAAAAATGCGGTCCTTATGGAATGGACAATGTCGAATTTTTAATAAGTGCAAATGAGGGATCCATCATGAGACCTCTTGCAAAAATTGCTTCGGGCGGTGAAATATCCCGTGTCATGCTTGCCTTAAAAACAATATTAGCCTCATCAGATGAAGTGACCACGCTGATATTTGATGAAATTGACACAGGCATCGGCGGCGAGGTATCGGTTTCCGTGGGAAAACACTTGAAACAATTAGCAGAAAACAAGCAAATTTTATGCATAACTCATCTAGCGAGCATTGCAGTTTATGCCGATACTCAAATAAGGATAGAAAAGGAAAGTATAGAAGGTAAAACCTTTACCCGGGTAAAACAGGTCTCAGGACCGGAGAGGGAGGAGGAAATTGCCAGAATGCTTTCGGGCGATGCAGTAAGCGAGGCGTCCCTTATGCATGCCCGATCCTTATTATCTTCCTTCACATGAGATAAGGGGAGGCTGGACAATGGCAAAAATAGCAGTTGAGAGCAGAGAACTTTTTAATTCAAAGATTAAACCCTACAAGGAGCTGGTGCAGAAATCTTTTGATAAAGAAAAAAGCATTCTCGATCTTATAGTAAAAGACACATCAGGTATTGCCTACAAAAAACTTCTGCTTGCAGAAGAAATGATGTATATTACAACACTGCAGCTCATCATTAATAACCTTTCTGTCGAAATCCTTTCAACAAAAAATACCGATTCGCTGAATGAAGGAAGAAAAGCACTGTATAAGGCAATTATTTATCTCGAGGAAATTGTCACAAATCAAATAGATGCCCCCTTTTCTGAATATGAGGCAAAGGTAGCAGAAATAAGCAATACGCCTCTTGAAAAAAGATACTTCATTGTCCGGAAACTGGGGCTTGCAATACGGTTAATTCTCGATGCATACGGAGACAACACAAAATGGAAGTGGTCCTTTGTTGAGCTTCAAGGACGCTTTGCAACAGTCGCAAAAAACTTACTGGATCTAAAGACTGCCTGCAAGGACTTTTTTGATCCCAGAGCGCCTGATTATGATAATACAGTGTACTATATCCGGCTCGTGAAAAAACTTCTTGCAGAGTCAGCCGACGGCTACCGTGAACGGTATGAGCTTTCCACAAGGCGCATCGACGATATGAGACTGTCAATCAATTATCTTCTGGCTCTCAGGCGGATTATGATGCTTCTAGGCGAAAAAGATGATGCGGAAGAAATAAAGAAAAAAGCACTCGTCTGGAAAGATAAAATGGAAGCTGATCAGAAGAAAGGTGCAAGTAAATAAATACACGTAAAGGGATTGTGATGAACAAAGGCAGCAAATGGTTATGTATAGCGTGTCTATCATTGCTTTTTATTTCATGCCATCAAAAAGAATCTGAAGAGACCCGGAATCTTCCGGAAAAGGAAAAAATTAAAGCCCTTCTCGTTACCGATTCAAGCGGCATCGGCGACCATTCGTTTAATTCGGCATCTTTTTCCGGGCTTTTGTCATATTACGGCGATACCTTTGATGAGCAGAAGTACAGAGGCACATTATATGAAGTTTCAAGGTGTACTACTGAAGAAACGGCCTTGGAACAGATGGAAAAAGCATCAATTTTAAGAAAATATGACATAATTATTATGCCCGGCTTATCGTATGCTCAATCCCTTATTACCGCAGCCCTTCATTATCCAGATCAAAAATTTATGATTATTGATACAGATCAAATTTCGCTGCCGAATGTTTTGGAAATTTCGTTCTCGGAGGAGCAGGGTTCTTTTCTTGTGGGAGCCGCAGCCGCTCTTCAATCCCGGCTTGAGGGCAGGAAAAATCCCAAATTCGGTTTTATAGGCGGTGAAATTTCTTCTGTCATAACCAAATTTCAGATTGGTTTCATTCAGGGTGTTTTGAGCGTTATTCCCGGTACTTCCGTTGAGGAGTATTATACCGGTTCATGGGAAAGAATGGATCTGGCGGAACAAAAGAGTATGGAATGGTTTGCATCCGGTGTGTATGCCGTGTATTCCGCCGCAGGTGCGTCCGGTCTGGGGACAATTGAAGCGGCAAAATATTTCCGCCAAAAAGGGTATAACGTATGGGCTCTCGGAGTGGATTCCGATCAATTCGATGAAGGCTTATATGCAAAAAATAAATCTGCAGTTCTCACCTCTATGATAAAGGATGCGGGGAGGGCAGTAGTATATACTCTTAATATGATGGAAGCTGGAAACTTCGTAAGCGGTTCAGTTGTGTTTGATCTTGCCGCCGAAGGCGTATCCTACACAAAAACCAATAACGATTTATCCGCAGAGGTTATTGTTTCTTTGGAAAAACTGAAGAAAACAATACTTGAAGGCAAACGGAAAGTATATTCAAGCTACAGCGAAGCATTGGAAGCAGGTGCTGTACAAGAGCTGAAACATGCAGTTAAATAAGGAAAACATATGATTACACCGGTTCTGGCATTAAAAATATTTGAAGCTTTTTCAATTGAACGTTGGAACGATTTGGTGAGACCTTTTGACTTAACAGAGATGGATAAATCTGCAGAAAAGGTAGTCCTCGCATACATAATCGGAAAATACGAAGAATCCTCCGGCCGTACTATAGACTGGGACTGGATTATGTATGCATCCCTGTTTGAACTGCTTCGAAAGATTGCTCTTTGCGACATCAAATCCCCTGTTCAGCGGATGATTAAAAAAGAGTACCCCGAAGAATATACTAAACTTAATGAATGGGTTATTTCACAGTACAACGGAATTATCGAAGATGAAGAGTTAATGATCCGGTTCAAGACGTATATTTTAGATACTGCCTCAGATGACGGTAACATTTCTAAAAGAGTTTTCCGCGCCGCACATAAGTATTCGGCAATGCGTGAATTTGAGATGATCAGCGTTGTTAATGAGTCATTCAGGCTTGGAAAAATTCAGGAAGAACTGCTTCAGGATATTGAAGGATACCTCGATCTCAGGGGGCTTCAGCTTCTAATGACAAAACAAAAGCCGTATCAGTTTCTCATGATAATTGAGCAGCTGCGCTTTCAAACACGGTGGAATCAAACGCCGAGGGTTCCCAAAACATCAGTACTGGGACATTCCTTTTTTGTAGCACTTGTCACGCTTTTACTATGCCGTCAAACTTCAGTTCCCATGCATTCCTCCAGGGTATATAATAATTTTTTCTCGGCTCTTTTCCATGACCTCCCTGAGGCAGTTACACGCGATATCATTTCTCCGGTAAAACAGGCAACCCAGGGGCTCCCCTCAATTGTCAAGCAGATTGAGGATGAAATCGTAAAAAGGGATCTTGTGCCCCTCATGGAAGATTTTTATGCAGAAGAACTTCTTTATTTCACAAGCAATGAATTTGAAAACAGAATCTGTACTGACAGGGGTTATGATTCGATGCAGACGGTTTCATTTGAACAGCTTAATTCACAGTATAATATGTCTTCATTCCGTCCTGTAGACGGGGAACTCGTACGTTGTGCCGATCATGCAGCCGCATTTATTGAGGCTGACAGTTCTATAAAATACGGTATTACATCGGCACACTTGAGAGAGGGAAGGGAGAATATCAGGAAAATATATCCTGAAGGCAAAGTTATAAGCGGTTTTAAAATCGGTTCCTTTTTTGCACGCTTTTCCTAAAAAAAAATGTAATACTGCCGATAGTTAAGCGATATGAAACGTACCATTATTTGTGCAGTTACAGTAATCCTCCTTGCAGGCAGCAGTATTCTTCTGGCCGCCCAGAATTCAGAACACAGTGTGGCAAAAGGCGACACCTTGTACGGAATAAGCAGACAATATGGCATCACTCTGGATGAATTGTGCAAAGCTAACGGCATCACCTCTTCATCAGTGTTGAAAATCGGGCAAACACTCAAAATCCCGTCATCTTCTGCTTCTGAACAGGCTACAGAAACCTACATAGTACAGAAGGGCGACACCATGTACAGCATTGCCCGCAGGCTCGGCGTAAGTGTGGATACGCTTAATATATTAAACCAGTTAAGCAACTCATCGCTCATCAAGGTAGGACAGGAATTGACGGTTCCTTCATCCGGAACTTCGCTTGTACAAAACGATATTGCATCTAATGCAAAAGATATGACAATTGTGGATCCCCGCTCATATGATACACAAAAAACAGCTGATAAAAATCTTGTATGGCCTGTCAATGCAAAGGAAATTAGTTACATGTCAGGTAAGCTGTCAGGCGTTGCACTTACTGCCGGCGAAAAAGAATCGGTTAAAGCAGTTCAAAGCGGTACTGTTATGTACGCCGGTGTATACCGCGGTTTTGGAGAAGTTGTATTTGTACAGTCGAGAACAAATCATATGTACGTGTATACAGGACTGGATGAAATAAAAGTAAAAATCGGCGATTCCGTTTCAAGCGGTATGGTTGTGGGTTCTGTAGGCGTCGATGCCATTAGCGGAAAACCGGTGGTTAACTTCATGGTGTTCCTTAACGGCAAAGCCATAGACCCCGCCAAAGCTCCGCGCGGGTAAGCTAAGTAATTACCCGCGGGAGGCTTAAAGCTCCGCGCGGATAGGATAAGTAACTGTCCGCGGGAGGCTTAAAGCTCCGCGTACGTAATCATCCTGCTTCGCTGTTTTTCATAAGGTACGCTTTTTCGATGCATTTTAAGAAAATCTCTTTACAAACCCTTGCATCATCCAGAGCTCTGTGTGCGCTGTAGACCGGAATAATGAGAACCGATGCAAGATACTGCAGGTTGAATTTCTGCAGATGAGGAAAATATGACTGGGCTAATTTTACGGTATCGAAGGCGGGAACCTGGGGCGATTTTAATACAGGGTATTGGGCTTTTTCAAGTTCCGAATTAATAAATGAAATATCGAAACGTGTGTTATGAGCGATTAGAATTGAATCTTTAATAAATTCCGCAAACTGCGGGTACACCTGCGGAAAAAGCGGTTTACCGTACAACATGGAATCAGTTATTCCGTTAACCTTTGTAGCAGTATACGGCATTGGTTTTTCAGGATTAATGAGCTGTGAAAACTGATCCTGTACTCCGTCTTTCGAGAATCTTACAGCACCAATTTCAATAATCCTATCTTGTAAGGGATACAAACCCGTTGTTTCTGTATCAAAGGCCGTAAACACCGCTCCTTCTTCATAAAGCCTGAGCAGTTTTTTTGTATTCTGCATTAATTAAACCTGTGCCGCTTTTAGAACCGCGTTTATTTCCGATTCTATTGATGAACAAAGTATCTGCGCTTCTTTTTTTGCAGCATTGAGATCTTTGCTCTGTTCGATTACGCAGTTTACATAAAATTTAATTTTCGGCTCTGTTCCGCTCGGCCGGGCACTGACAATGCTTCCGCCTTCAAGGAAAAACTGCAGAACATTGCTTTTGGGAAGTTTTACCTGTGTTTTTTTGTTTGGCGAGGCAGGATCAAAAATAACCGATTCGCCTATGTCGCGGATTTTCAGTACTTTTTTACCGCCGAGAGTTTTGAGCCCTTCTGTTCTAAGTTTAGTCATTATGCTTTTCATAACAGCATTTCCCGAAGCACCCGGGAATCCCTGCGATATGGCTCTATCTTCAAAATAACCGAAGGTTGTGTAAAGTTCTTCAAGCCGCTGTAAAAGCGATTTACCCTTGGACCTCCAGTACAGTGTCATTTCTGCGCACATAGCGGCTGCCGAGATGCCGTCTTTATCGCGGACATCAGTCTCGACATTGTATCCGTAGCTTTCTTCAAAACCGAATACATACTTATTTCTTCCTGTTTTTTCATAATCCGCCATAACTGCAGCTATCCATTTGAAGCCTGTTAAGCATTCTTCGAGTGCAACACCGTAAGAAGCTGCTATTCGGTCTGCGAAGGGCGATGTAACAATTGAGCGTACTACAGCAGGCTTAAGAGGCATTTTGGAAAGTTCCTTACGCGAAAGGAGAATATAATCTGCCAGGAGAGCGCCCATCTGATTTCCGGTTATTAATACAAATTTGCCGTCAGAACCGGGGACGGCGCTGCCGAAACGGTCGGAATCAGGATCTGTTGCCATGACGACATCCGCCTTGAGTTTCTCTGCAAGTTCAACAGCCATTTTCAGAGCCGGCGCTTCTTCCGGATTCGGTTTCTCTACTGTCGGGAACTTCCCGTCAGGTTTTTTCTGCTCAGGAACAGTTATAACTTCCAGTCCTAAATCTCCAAGAACTTTTTCAACGTGCATAGCACCTGTCCCATGGAGGGGTGTGTATACTATTTTTACTTCTTTTGCTTTTTCACGGATTAATGAGGGACGGAATAATTGAGCCTTGCACATTTCCCAGTAAGGAGTATCAATAAGGCTGTCTATCATTACAAGTTTCCCGTTTTTTAATGCCTCTTCTTTTTGTATCGTTTTTACTGTTTCAACCGCGTTTACTTCTGCAATAATGCCTTCGTCATGAGGTTCAATGACCTGCGCACCGTCATTCCAGTATGCTTTATAGCCGTTGTATTGAGGGGGATTATGCGAAGCAGTTACGACAACTCCAGTGTCGCAGCCGAGTTTGCGTACTGCATATGAAAGTTCAGGAGTCGGTCTGAGACCTGTGAATAAATATGTTTTAAAACCGTTTGCGGCAAATATTAAAGCGGTAGCTTCTGCAAAAACGTCGGAAAAATTGCGGGAATCGTAGGCAACAACTGCGGAAAGGTTTCCGCTTTTTGCTTTATCAGGAAATGTTTTTATAAAGTAGTTAGCCAATCCCTGCGTCGCTTTATTTATGACACAGGTGTTCATACGGTTCGTTCCGCCTCCGATCACGCCTCTTAGACCCCCGGTGCCGAACTCAAGGTTTTGATAAAATCTGTCTTCAAGTTCGATAAAGTTTTTTTTCTCAACAAGGACTTCCACTTCTTTTCGAAAAAAATCGTCCTTTTCCTCTTTTATATACTCCGCGGCTCTTTTAAGAATTACACTCTGATCCATGAACGGCATTCTCCTTTTAAAACGTACCCCGAAGTATAACGGTAACTGGTGAGAAATTCAAGAAGAGACTAATACATCCCCGTTATCATCAATAATTTAAAGAAAAATACTGGCAAGCTCAGGATCGCAGAACTGGCCATAGCAGTGAAACTGTCAATGAGGTAAATGAATGAGGTTATCCTTCTTTTTCCTTGTAAGCTTCAAATGCCGAGCCGTTTGTTTTCCAGGTCACCGGTAACGATCGTTGTTTTACCGCGCCGCAATGGGATGCGTAACGTCCCGCATGAAACCGCGAGTAAACACCGGTTATAATTTCAGCTCACACAAATTCCCTCAGTTCAATGGTACGAATTATGGCATATCCTCCGAAGACGAGGTTATATCAGTCAGTTCAGATTACTGTACCCCGGTCAGAGAGAGAAGTCCTCCGTATACTAAAAACAACTGAGCAGCTATATAGGTGCTCATCACATAAAACCGTGAATTATAAAATTCTTTCTTAAAAAGGCTGCAGGCAAGCAGAATATCAGAAATTGTAAATAAAACTATGCCGGCAATGAGAAAAACCAGCGAGGCTTCGATCGGCTGTTTATGGAGTATTTTAGACAACAGCGGAGTAAGGCAGGTATATTGAAGGGTAAAAAGCATGACGGTATATAGTATGGAGGCTGCACCCCGTAACCCTTTCGGCCTGCCTATGATAACATAAATCAATACTGTAAAAACGGCATAACATACTGCCGCACTGACAGCTAATAGAGGAGGCAGAGGTGAATACAGAAGGAGGGGAAAGAAAAGCGTTATATAGCAGACATGACTCAAAAAAAAGGCTATTAAACCGTAGAAAAATTTTTTCTTGGATACAGGCTTTATGAGGAAATAATCCCCTGCCCAAGCTCCTGAAAGCGCACCGGCAAGCAGCAGCAGTGATGGAGTACGGGTATGTACATTAAAAAGAAAATAGAGTACCGGAATGAAAAGGGAAGGCATGAGTAAGAGCTTAAGAATATCAGCAGGATGCTTGTTCTGTTTGAGACAAAAAAGCAGATGTAAAGAAGCGGTAAATATATAGGGAATAAATAAAACAAGTTCTTTATAAGACAAACTATGTATCTCCTTCTTCCATTATATCACACCTTGTCTTGAACAAGATTGACATTTTTTATATACTTGCAGTGATTACGCAAATTTTCATCCAATGGGCGTAAGTTTAAAAGTTATTTTGGAGGTTTTATGACAATAACACAGATGCTCGGTCAAAGTGCAATTTTGACCCTGCTTGGTATGGGTGTTGTTTTTTCATTCCTCGTCATTTTGATATTTGCTATGAAGCTCGTTGAAAAACTTGTTAAGGCATTTAAACTTGATCAGGAAGAACAACAGACAGTAACAGCTGCACCGGGTGCAGTACAGGGATCTGCTAATCAGTCTGCAGTAGCAGTAGCTGTAGCTGCCGCATTACGCGAAAAAACAAAATAAATAAGGGGTTACAATGTCAAGAAAAGTAAAGATTTCCGACCTGGTACTGCGCGATGCGCACCAGTCTCTTCATGCGACACGTATGACAACGGCAGATATGCTGCCCATTTGTGATAAATTGGATAAAATCGGCTACGAAAGCCTTGAAGCATGGGGCGGTGCGACATTCGACTCATGTATTAGATTCCTTAATGAAGACCCGTGGGAGCGCTTAAGAAGCCTTAAGGCAAAACTCCCCAATACCCCCATCATGATGCTTTTACGCGGTCAGAACCTTCTCGGCTACCGCCATTATGCAGACGATGTTGTCGATACGTTCGTGGAAGCAGCTGCAAAAAACGGTATCGGTG
The DNA here is from genome assembly GCA_023398165.1 of Spirochaetota bacterium. GTDB lineage: Bacteria > Spirochaetota > Spirochaetia > Treponematales > Treponemataceae > JAAZLA01. The sequence goes on from JAEWSQ010000025.1 coordinate 26,327, forward strand.
TATTCCGCATTTTTGACGCCTGCAATGATCCCCGCAATTTAAAACGCGCAGCCGATGCTGCAAAAAAGACAGGCAAACATGTTCAGATGGCCATTTCTTATGCTACGACCCCGTATCATACAAAAGAAGTATATGCTGACCTTGCAAAATCCTATGCAGACTTCGGTGCAGATTCAATCTGCATAAAAGATATGTCGGGTCTTTTAAAGCCCTTTGAAGCTTATGATCTGGTAAAGGCGATTAAATCCAAGGTTAATATTCCGATTCAAATCCACTCACATGCTACAACGGGTATGTCCGTTGCAACTCTTGTTAAGGCTGCAGAAGCCGGTGCCGATGTTCTTGATACTGTAATTTCATCTATGGCCATGGGTACTTCACACAGCCCTACAGAGACTGTTGTTGAAATGCTTCACGGCACCGAGATGGATACAGGACTCGATATCAAGGCTCTCCTCGAAATTGCCGCTTATTTCCGTGAAGTACGCAAAAAGTACAGCAAATTCGAATCCAGTTTCCTCGGAGCAGATACCCGTATTCTCGTTTCACAGGTTCCAGGCGGTATGCTTTCAAATCTTGAAAGCCAGCTTAAAGAACAGGGTGCAGGCGATAAAATCGACGAAGTTCTTAAAGAGATCCCGATTGTACAGAAAGACTGCGGCTACATCCCGCTCGTAACTCCGACAAGCCAGATTGTCGGTACACAGGCGGTATTCAATGTTCTTTTCGGCCGCTACGCAAAACTTACCGGCGAAACAAGAGATCTTTTAACCGGTAAATACGGTGCAACTCCAGCTCCTTGTAATGCAGAACTTGTTAAAAAAGCTCTTGCAGAAAGCAAGATGGATGAGGTTGTTACCTGCCGTCCTGCAGATTTAATTCCCAATGAATGGGAAAAAATGGTCAGCGAAGCAAAGGAAAACGGTGCAGACGGCAGTGTGGAAGACACGTTGACATATGCTATGTTCCCGAAAGTAGCACCAAAATTCTTCAAGGAAAGAGCAAATGGTCCTGTTAAGTCGGAATCTTTTGCACCGGCTAAAACAAGCGCTTCAGGTAACGGCGGTTCATATTCAGTCACTGTGAACGGAACAGCATACAATGTTACAACCGGACCCGCAGGCGACACCATGAATGTTACCGTTAACGGCACAGCATACAATGTTGCTTTCGCTTCGGCTCCTGCAGCAGGCTCAGCTCCTGCTGCTGCAGTCGTATCAGGCGGGGCAAACATAACAGCTCCCGTTGCCGGAACTCTTTTAAAACACGCAGTACCAGCCGGTACGATGGTAAAAAAAGGTCAGACAGTTATGATAATTGAGTCCATGAAAATGGAACTCGAGATCAAGGCGACTGTTGACGGACCTGTAAGTTTTACTGTTAATCCCGGTACTGCAATATCCGCAGGACAGGTTCTCGGTGCAATCGGCGGCGGTGCTGTTGTATCAGCTCCCGCTCCGGAAGCCCAGAGTGCACCTCAAGCGGCTCCCCAGGCAGTCCCTGCTTCAACAGGCGGTCTTGTTATTCAGGCACCGGTTGCTGGAACATTCTTGAAAGCTGTTGTACCGGAAGGATCTGCTGTAACAGCAGGTAAGACAATCATAATGATTGAATCGATGAAGATGGAGCTTGAAATCAAGGCAACTGCTGCCGGATCGGTTCACTTCCTCGTAAATGCAGGTTCTGCAATCAGTGCAGGACAGCCTTTGGCAGAAATTAAATAAGGAAAGGGAAAAATATGCTTGGTCAAAAAAAAGACAGCAAAAAAGTACTTTCAATAACAATGGTTATACTTGGTATTGCCCTTGTGTATTCTTTAATCAGTACTGTTTTTGCATCAGACGGCACCGGTGAAGTTGCCTCATTCAGGACAATGAGTACTGCAATTATTGCAGGCAGCGAGAATGTACCTGATATTTCCATTAAACAGTTTCTGCAGAATACTGTGGAAAATACCGGTATAAGCGCGGTAATAACCGGACAGGAAGAAGTAGCAGACCTTGTAGATGCTGCTAAAACAACCATAGTTCCCGGATGGCAGAGGTTTGTTCTCATGGCTATCGGATTTCTTATTATTTATCTGGGAGCAGCAAAAGGCTTTGAACCGCTTCTCCTGGTACCAATTGGATTCGGTACTGTTTTCGTAAATATCCCCTTCGGCGGCATGTATGCCGAACACTCAGGCATGCTCAAGATTATTTACGATGCAGGTGTCGGAAACGAGTTCTTCCCCATGCTCATCTTCATGGGAATCGGAGCTATGACAGACTTTGGTCCTCTCATTGCTAACCCGAAAACAGCATTACTCGGCGGTGCAGCACAGCTTGGTGTATTCGTTACACTTTTCGGTGTTGCTTTAATGAACTTAATCCCCGGTGTCGACTACAACATGTTCGAAGCCTGTGCTATTTCAATCATCGGCGGTGCTGACGGCCCTACATCGATCTATGTTTCCGGTAAACTTGCTCCCCACATGATGGCGGTAATTGCAGTAGCGGCATACTCCTACATGGCTCTCGTTCCGATGATTCAGCCTCCGATCATGAAGTTAATGACTACAAAACATGAAAGAATGATTAAGATGAAGCAGCTGCGCCATGTATCAAAAGCTGAAAAGGTTCTTTTCCCCGTTGTTCTTCTTGCACTCTCTATAGCACTTATTCCTGCTGCAGCTCCTCTTATTGGAATGCTCGCATTCGGAAACTTTGTAAAAATGACCGGTGTTATTGATCGTCTCGCAAAAACAATGGAAAATGAATTATTGAACATCGTTTCAATTCTTCTTTCCCTTGGTGTTGGTTCGCAGATGACCCCCGATAAAATTCTTAACCCGAATGCTGTCGGCATCATTGTTCTCGGCTTATTTGCCTTTGCGGTAGCTACCTTCGGCGGTGTTCTCATGGCAAAAATCATGAACCTCTTCGTGAAAGATAAGATTAACCCGCTCATTGGTTCAGCAGGTGTTTCTGCAGTTCCAATGGCAGCTCGTGTTTCCAACAAAGTCGGAATGGAATATGATCCTTCAAACTTCCTTCTCATGCACGCCATGGGACCGAACGTTGCAGGCGTTATCGGAACGGCAATAGCGGCAGGTGTATTTATTGCAACGTATGCTAACTGATAATTTCTTACGTATCATCCGCGGTCTGTAAAAAAATTTAACAGACTGTACTCATGAGACTGTCTGGATTTGAAATAACAGATTCAGGCAGTCTTTTTTTTATGCTGGTTTTTACTTCACAAGGGAAACAAGTATGTATACGTATCGGTTCAGTTGACTTTTAACCGAGACTGGATATAATTTAGATTATGAAAGGACTGAAATTTCTTACGCTAGTACTATCTATTCTTCTTGTATTTTCATGTAAATCAATAAAAACCGGTGTTTATAACTCTTTGTCCACACAGCTTTCCGGTGCTGATAAAAACGGGAACCCCCAAAAGACTGATGCTTCTGAATCTTCAATGATGCTTCCCTTAACCGGTGAATCTGATCCGATCCTGATGGCAGATTTCTTCCCGACAGCTTTAAAACTCTATGAAATAATGCATGTGCAGAACCCCTCCCATCAGGGTATTACTGCAATGACAGCCTCTTTGTATGTTATGTATGCAAACGCTTTTATTCAGCATAAGGCCGATATGATGAGCATTGACCAGTATGAACTCCAGAATTCTGAATATAAAAGAGCAAAAATGCACTACTTACGGGGCCGGAATTATGCCATGGAAGTTTTTGAGCAGAGGTATCCGGGATTTACAAACAAGGTTTTAAGCGGCGATGCGGCACTAATAGATGCATCTGTATCTGAATTAAAAAACAATGATGTGGAAAATGCATACTGGCTCGGTTCCGCATGGCTTGGCGCCTGGTCGGTTGACCCCTTGGATCCTCTTATTCTGCCGACAATAGGCGGAGCGGTAGCTGTACTGGAAAAAGCGGGAGAACTCGATCCCTATTTTAATCAGGGTGCTGTTTGGGACGTGCTTACATCATTTTATGCCGGAGCACCCGCGGATTTCGGCGGAAGCATGGACAGGGCTCTGGAATCTCACAAAATGAGTCTCGAGGCTTCGGAAGGGAAAACTCCCGGTCCGTATGTAACATATGCCCAGGCAATTTGTATTCCGCTACAGGATGCGGAAGGTTTTGATGCGGCTCTTCTTAAAGCGCTTTCAATTAATCCCGACGATAATCCTTCGACCCGCTTGGCTGCAACAATAACACAGGAAAAAGCACGGTTTTTACAAAGCAACCGTGATAATTATTTTATTTTTTGGTAATATAATACGATACCGGGAAGCAAAACTGTATGCAGAATGTTTCCTTTTTTACAGGAGTTATGATGAGTTGTAAAAAAATTGCTTTGATACTTATTTCTCTTCTTGCTTTAACAACTATAGTTTCAGCGCAGAAAAAACTTACTTTAAAAATAGCTTCAGTTGCACCGGCGCGTTCAGCCTGGGAAAATGAACAGAAGGTGCTTGCATCTGAATGGAATAAAGCAACAAACGGAATGGTTTCAGTTCAGTTTTATAATATGACGGCTCTGGGCGGTGAAAACGGAGTAGTTCAAAAAATGCGCAGCGTCCGCCCGGGTCAAAACAGCCCCATAGACGGAGCTATCTTTACGAACCTCGGAGCATATGAGCTTGCTCCTGACTCCAATGTTCTAACGCTCTGTATTCCCTTCCTCTTTAGAAATCAGGCGGAAGTTGACCTTGTGCTTTCAAAACTATCAGACGAGATAAATAATGCAATACAGAAACAGGGATTTGTCCTTCTCGGCTGGTTTAATGTCGGATGGGCGAATTTCTATACAAAAACGGAAGTCCGTACTCCCGAACAGCTAAAATCCATTAAACTGAGCGTCGGAGGCATTACGAGTCCTGCGTTGGGAAGAGCATTCCAGCTCGCAGGCTACAATACAGAAGATATTCCGAATGAGAAAATAATTCAAAGTATGAAATCCGCAAATGGAATCAAGGGCTTATATACCATACCAATGTACGGTTTTGCTGCCCAGTACTATAAACATCTTCCCTACGTTATTAATACGGCAATATGTCCCATAATGGCTACGTTTGTTATCTCTGAAAAAACCTGGAGCCAGATACCTGAAGAGTATAAACCTGCAATGCTTGAATCGGTGAAACAAGCCGAATCAAAATTCGTCGGGGTGCAGCAGCAGACTGATAAAGAATATTTAGAGCTTATGGCACAAGACGGGCTCAATCTTGTAAATCTGACTTCATCAGAGTTATCGGCCTTTGAAAATTCATTGATGGGTGATGCCCTTGCAATGTCAAAAACAACAGACCTTACTGCAATAAATTACGAGTTTTTCCTGCGCATAAATGCTATTCTTCAGGACTATAGGGCGGGAAAACAGTGAAAAAAATTGGTTTATCCATAAACAGAGCAGAGGACTTTTTTTCAACATTCTTCATCGCCGTTCTGGCAGTTCTTCCCTTACTCTTGAAAGTCTTAACTCAGCTTTTTAAACTGCCCATTCTCAACGCGGATAACGCGCAGGTTAACATTGTTTTTGTTTTTGCCTGTCTTTCAGGAATGATTACATGGAGAGAGAATAAGCACATAAGTCTTGCTTCTTTAACCGATATGATACCGCTTAAGTTCAGGCAGCCTGTTTTGGTGCTGCGAAGCGCTTCTGTTACTGCAATACTGACAGCTTTGTTTTTCTCTTCTTTTTCCGAATCGTTTGTGGCTTTTACTCCGGACCAGAAGATTTGGTACATACCCCTGCAGATTGTTTTTGCAGTTCTTCCCTTCTGTTTTCTTATAATGCTGATACGGACATTATGGAAAAAAGAAAATAGAATTTCATCATTTATAGGGCTAATTATAGGACTCTATATTTCACTTGGTCCCGTTTCTGGGGTTTTATACTACATGTTCGGCCTTGATAATCTTCAGATTCTCTATACGCTTAACAGTTCATGGCTTTCGTTTTCCGGTATTGCGTTCATCCCTCTCGTACTCATCATGATAGCTCTGGCAGTGATCGGCGTTCCTCTATTCATTGTGATCAGCGGTATTGCATATGTTGCTTTTTCACAGGGCGGAGGATATGTGGAAGTACTTTCATTGGAATCATATACTATTCTGACTGATAAAAGCATTGCAGCTATTCCTTTGTTTACTATAGCAGGCTACATACTTTCAAAAGGCAGCGCCGGAAGCCGTCTCGTGTCAGTCTTTAAATCGATGTTCGGCTGGTTTAAGGGAGGAATAGTTATTGCCGCAGTTTTGGTAACTACCTTTTTCACTATTTTTACCGGTGCGAGCGGAGTAACAATTTTAGCACTGGGATCTCTTTTAACTATCGCCTTAGGAGGTGCAGGCTACTCTAAGGATGATGCCCAGGCTTTAATTACGTCCTCGGGTGCATTAGGGCTTCTCTTTCCCCCAAGTGTCGCTATAATTATGTACGGTTCTGTTAACTATTTTTCTGTAGATGTGTATGACATTTTTAAAGGAGCAATAGTACCCGGGGTTCTGCTCGCCGGATCCATGATTATTCTTGGACTCTTACGGGACAAACAGGAACACCGTCCGTCGTTTTCGATGAAGGAAATTGGAAATGCTTTTAGAGACGGCCTGTTTGAAATTCTTCTTCCGTTTTTTGTCATTGCCGGATTTTTCAGCGGTTTTTTCTCATTAATGGAAGCCGCCGCTTTCACTCTTATTTATGCTTTTGTTGTTGAAACATTCATTAGAAAAGATTTTACCCTCAATAAGGCGCTCAAGACGGTTGCTGAAGCAATACCTATTACAGGCGGCGTCTTATTAATTTTAGCTTCTGCACGAGGGCTATCATACTTTATGATTGATGCAAATATTCCCGGTATACTGACAGATTTCATTACCGCATTTGTACATTCAAAATATCTATTTCTTTTACTTATGAACATCTTCTTAATTATTGCAGGATGTTTAATGGACATCTATTCGGCAATTCTAATAATTTCCCCTTTATTAATACCAATAGCAGAGTCTTTTGGTATTTCTCCTGTTCATACGGCTGTTATTTTTCTTGTAAATATGCAGTTAGGTTTTTTAACCCCGCCGGTCGGAATGGACTTATTTGTTGCAACGTACGCTTTTGACACGCCGCTCATGAAGATAGTAAAATCGGTTCTGCCTTTTTTAGTGTTTCAGGTAATTGTTCTGCTGCTTGTAACCTATATTCCATGGTTTACAACGGTATTACTGTAATATGAGAAAAACAGGAAAAAGAATTCTCTGCAGAAAAACGGTGCTTATTGTATGCGGTTTTTTATTAATAAGTTCTCTTTTTTGCTGTTCTACCGTTGTGACATCTAAACAGTACAGCGGCAGAACGCTTTCGATGTACCGCTTTTTTCAGCAGTACAGTACAAGAATGGATACTATCCAGAAAGATAGAGCACTTGAAAACTACATTTCAGAATTATCGATTACAGAAAAAATTGGACAATTGTTTATTATCAACCTGGAAGGTTCTAAACAATTTACAAAAAAAAGCGACTATAATAATTCAATTCCCCCGGGAGGATACCTTTTTTTCGCGTATAACATTGCACCTGATCCCGGGGAAGTCATAGGCTTTACAGATTCAATCTATGCGTACTATGAAGATTCAATCAGTCCGTTTTTATGCATAGATCATGAGGGTGGCATGGTTAACCGTTTACGCTCTGTAACTTCAGCTTTGCCATCGGCCATGACGGTATCAGAAGAATGCTCTGTGCATGAAGCATATGAGCTCTATGAAAATGCAGCAGCGCAGCTGAAAATTCTCGGTTTTTCCTTGAATCTGGCTCCTGTCGCAGAGCCTCTCCTCGCTGAAAATAGGGATTTTTTACAGGACAGAAGTTTCGGTTCAATTCAGAAGACGGTAGAGTTTTCACGGGTAATGATAAAAGCCTTCCAGAAAAATTCTATACTTTGCGCCGTAAAGCATTTCCCCGGAAACAGCAATGTTGATCCTCATACATCTCTGCCTCTTCTTTCTGTTGATGATGCCTACTTTAATAACAACATGATTGTTCCTTTTGAGCAGATTCTGGGTGCTGCAAAATATTCTTGTGCCGTATTATTATCCCATGCGGTAGTTCCTTCTGTAACAGGAACCGATCCGTCCTGCTTTTCTAAAAATCTTATTCAGGGTATTCTGAAAGACAGTATTGGTTTCCAGGGACTGATTTTAACTGACGATATATTTATGGGGGCATTAGCTCATAACGAATTTAATGCTTCTGAAGCGGTGATTAATGCGCTTAAAGCAGGGGCTCATATGGTTATGAGTTCGCAAAAAAGTTTTTATCCGATTGGAGCAGTACTTGAAAAAAAATATGGAGAGGATAAAGATCTGAGGATATGCGTTAATCAAGCGGTACAAACAGTTTTAAAGTCAAAGCTGACAAACGGTGTATTGCAGTACAAGACAACTCATACTGTGCAATTTCCTTTTTTACCTGAAGTCAGAAAGTATGATGTGTCCAATGCTTCACCTCCCGTTTCTAAACGTGATAGAATGAGTTTGTTTACTGTACTTAAGCAAAAAGGGGAGAGACTTAATGCGGAATTTTTTAATAAATGAGGAGTCAATAGATGAATAAAGATGATGAGTATGTTATACCGGCAGTGTCCGAAAGGCTTCTCTATTCAGATCCCGCTATTCTTTGTGTTTTAAAAATACCTGGTGAAGTATGCGAGGGAAAAACAAAAGAATCCCTTCCTGTCGTTTTTTCATCAGAATCATTAGCAACAATGGTTCCTCCTTTTTTTCTTGAATGTCCGAACCGCCTTGATAAACCTGTCAGCGGCATACAAATTATTTGCCGCAGTCCTGAAAGCCTCGCATTCCTTTCATCACAGTTTGCACAGCATTCGGTTCAGAAAACATACTGGGCGGTTGTGGAAGGCGTTTTTGAAAAAAAAGACAGCGGATGGACAGAGCTTATACACTATCTTTCATTCAATCCTGCAAAAAAAAGAGCAACGGTAACAGAAACTGAACACCGTAAATCCAAAAGAGTCTCTTTATTGTATAGAATCATCGGAAACGGGAATAATTATACGTACCTTGAAATAAAGCCGAAAACCGGACGTACTCATCAGATACGAAGCCAGCTTGCCTCTGTGGAGTTTCATATAAAAGGCGATGTAAAATACGGAAGCCGTAGAAGCGATACACTTCCGGGCATCAGGCTGCACTGCGCTTCTATAACATTCATTCATCCGGTTACTAAAAAACAAATGACAATGACTTCAGCGGTTCCCGTAATAGATCCCCTATGGGCATCTTTTCAAGCCTGCCTGGACAAGGATTGATGCTATGCGCTTGTAGGAGAAAAGGCAGTGGGAAAAAAGAGAGAAAATGGTGAAGAGTATTTTAACTCATACTATGAAAAGATTTATGGAGAAAGATGGAAAGCTTTAAAAGAGGCTCTTCTTGAACAGACCAAATCTGCATTCATTTCTCATGAGGGGTATCCTGAATATTATTTGGATGCGGGAAGTATTGCATCAGTGTGTGCCCTGCCTCTCTCGCAAGCCCGCTCAATTCTTGATCTGTGTGCAGCTCCCGGAGGAAAGACTCTTGTAATCTCGCTTCTAATGAACGATAACGCGCACGTAACTGCAAACGAGCTTTCATCAGACCGTAGGACAAGACTTTTAAAAGTTATTTCACAGCATGTACCGGAACACATAAGATGTTCTATTACAGTTACACCGTTTGACGGTTCTGTACTGTGCCGGAAAAAAAACAATGCCTTTGATGCAATACTGCTCGATGCACCGTGTTCATCAGAACGCCATGTTCTGACATCGCAGACGCATCTTGATCAATGGACAAAGGCCAGAATCAGAAATTTGACCTACACCCAGTGGTCTCTCCTTTCCTCCGCTTTTCTAATGCTTAAACCGGACGGTTACATGGTCTATTCAACATGCGCCCTTGCTCCGGATGAAAATGACGGGGTTATTGATAAGCTTTGTAAAAAATACAGTGATGCTGAAATTGTCAGTATACAATCAGGTGAGATTATTTCAAACGTTTGCAGGCTTACTGGTGAGAATTTTCAATTACTGCCTGAGAAAACGCGGTACGGGCTGCATATACTTCCCGACACTTCGATGGGATGCGGACCTCTATTTTTTTGTCTTATAAAAAAAAGAAATATATCGTAAAAACTAGACGAAACGGTAATAATCAAGTACAATTATAAAAAACATAGAGGGTTATATGACTATCGACTTTAATACAAAAGAACAGAAACTTCAGCGCATTATCGAATCGGAGAAAGTTCTCAATGATACTCAGGACGTTGATGTATTACTTGAACGTTTATTGACAGAAGCCCGCGGCATCGTCAACGCGGATGCCGGCTCCATCTATGTTTGTGAAGATAATAATCTGCGTATTAAATATGCCCAGAATGCAACACAGCAGAAACAGCTTGATCCCGGTCAGAAAATGCCGTTTTCCTTTTTTACGTTTCCTATTAATGAAAAGTCAATATCCGGCTACAGCGTATTAAAGCGCGAGATGATAAATATACCTGATGCGTATGCGATTCCGAAAGACAGGGCGTATCAGTTCAACAAACAACCCGATATGCTTACCGGTTATAGAACAAAGTCAATTTTAACAATACCTTTAATCACCGCCAGCGGAAGACCTCTTGGTGTTCTTCAGATCATAAATGCTCAGGATGATGAGGGAAATGTCGTCGCCTTTGATGAAGATGCAGAGCTTTATATAAAGCATTTTGCGTCAAATGCGACACAGGCGCTTGAAAGAGCCTATTTAACCCGTGCAATGGTTATGCGCATGATCAAAATGGCCGAGTTCCGCGATCCCAAGGAAACAGGTGCCCATGTCAACAGGGTATCAAGCTATGCCGTTGAAATTTATGACCGCTGGGCATTTGAACACAAGGTTCCGACCGATGAACTGCATAAATTCCGCGATGCTCTGAAAATTGCCGCAATGCTTCATGATGTGGGGAAAGTCGGTGTTTCAGATCTTATATTAAAGAAACCTGGAAGATTCACTCCTGAAGAATATGAAATAATTAAGGCACATTCGACGATCGGAGCTGTTCTTTTTAGTGAAATCGAATCCACTCTCGATGCTATGGCGCGCGATGTTGCCTTGCGTCATCATGAACGGTGGGACGGAACAGGATATCCTGGAAAGATACCTCTTGAAAGCATTAACGGAATATCGGGAGCGGTGCGGACGGGCGAAGGTTTTAAAGGCGACGAGATTCCTCTCGCTGCGCGGATAGTAGCTCTTGCTGATGTTTTTGATGCGCTTTCATCGAGACGTGTGTATAAAGAAGCCTGGAACGACGAGGATGTCCTCATCGAAGTTCAAGCCCAGGTAGGCAAGCAGTTTGATCCGGAAATTGTATCAGCCTTTTTCCAGGTTCTTCCCACAATCCGGGAAATCCAGGCAGCATGGCCTGATAAATAACGTTTACAGTACTGAATCAGTTTTTATCATTTTTATTTTTTTCTGTAATTCTCTGTCGAGGCAGTTGGCAAAGGCGTTAAGTTCTTTTTTCCCGAAGCTGCCGGTTTTTTCGATTTGAATTCCGCTTTCAAAAAGTTCAAGATTTAAATTCCGTAAAGCAAGTTTTTGTGCAATATTCTGCTCGCAAAACACAGTACCCCTGTCATTCATGGTAACAATTTTTTTGTCTACGAGCCGTTTTGCAAGCGGAATATCTCTGGTAATAGCCAGGTCATTTGAATCACTATTCTCCACAATATAATTATCTGCAGCGTCAGGTGAGGAATCAGTCAGTATCATCGTACAGTACGGAGATTTATCAGATGGAATCGGACGGTTTGCAACGTAGTATACATCGAGTGAAAGGCGTTGTGCGAAACGGAGAATTATTTCACGAACCGGAGCGGGGCAGGAATCTGCATCAACCCAGATTTTAAACATCACTGTTCCAGAACTTTATCTATGTTTTCAATCATTCTAAGCGCTATACGCTCGGCTTCCTGAAGTTCTTCAGTATAGTGCGGTTTTACAGAATTTTTTTGATTTTTTACTTTTTCTTTATACAACTCGTCGCAAAGCATGATGCCTGCAAGTATGGAAACTTTAAGAGGATCTTTCAGATCCGCAGACGTTTCAACCTGACGAACCATCTGCTTATAATACTTAAGAAGCGTTTCAAGGTATTCGTCTTTTTCTTTTGCCTGAATTGCAAACGAGGTTCCTAAAACATCAATCTGCAGTGTCCCCATAAAAATCCTGTATACTTAGAAAATATCAAACTGAGGGTTGGCGGCGGAGGTATTTTCCTCTTCTGAATCAAAATCGAGAGAAATTTCATCGGAAGGCTCATTGTCAAGATCTGTCAATAAAGGATCCTGCGCTTCTGCTGCCGTATTTTGTACCGGAGCCTGTTCTACCGGGTGTATAACAGGCTGTCTCGCTGTATCGGGAGAGGTTTGAGTCTGAGCAGAGTTGCTGACAGGGCTGCTTACAGCAGCGGTGCTTTTCAGTACAGCGCTTTCCATACTGTTTAGACGGTCAAGTGCATTAAGAATACCCTGTTCAATTCTGCTTTGATCAGATTCAAATGTAGAAATACGCTGAAGAAGTACCGTGTTTGAGTGCTCCAGTTCTGTATTTTTATCGCGAAGGGCTGTATTAAGCTCTTGAAGTGCAGCTATTTTAGCGACTGCACTTTCAACCTTGCGTTCCAGCATCTGTATCTGATCAAGTGATATCATATATTAGGCTCCAATAGCTTTTTTTGCCGTATCAACAACGGCTTTAAATGCAACCGGATCTTCAATAGCCATATTGGATAAAGCCTTTCTGTTAATTATTACACCGGCTTTTGTAAGACCATTAATAAAACGTGAATATGAAAGCCCTTCTTCACGGACTGCAGCATTCAAACGTGCAATCCATAGTGCTCTCATATCCCCTTTTTTATCCTTTCTTCCTACATAAGCATCAGTTAAAGCCTGAACAACTGCATCTTTTGCAGCTTTATAGTTCGTTCCTCTTCTTCCGCGGAAACCTTTAGCTAATGCAAGTATCTTCTTCCGTCTTTCTTTACGTTTTGTTCCGTCTATTGCTCTTGACATTCTATAACTCCTATCATTATTCCGTTACGCAATTAACCGTAGGGCAACAGCTGCTTGCGGATTTTTGCTGCATCAGCCTCACTGAGAATACCTGAACTCCGTAATTGTCTCTTACGTTTTGCAGCCTTCTTGGTTAAAATATGGCGAAGATTCATCTTCTTGTACTTTACTTTACCGCTGCCGGTTAAAGAAAATCGTTTTGCAGCAGCTTTCTTTGTTTTCATTTTGGGCATCTTACTATTACCTCATCATTTTTTAGCTTTAGGACTCAATGTCATGGACATAAATCTGCCTTCCATTGCAGCAGGTTTTTCCATCACAAAATCATCTTCAAGTCTTTTAAGTACTTCATCAAGAACTACTAAACCAAGTTCCGTGTGGGCTAATTCACGGCCTCTAAAACGAACCGTTACTTTAACCTTATTTCCCTCGGCAAGAAATTCTTTAACATGCTTTGACTTGAAATCAAGATCTCCGGCGCCGATTTTAGGCTGCATTCGGATTTCTTTAAGTTTGAGCAATTTCTGTTTCTTTTTGGAATCACGGAGCTTTTTTTCCAATTCAAAACGGAATTTGCCATAATCAAGTATTTTACATACCGGAGGATTTGCTGTCGGAGCAACTTCAACAAGGTCGAGCTCGCGCTCTTTAGCCATCCTGAGAGCCTCAATGGTAGGGACAATACCTTTTTGTTCGCCCTCATCGTCTATAAGTCTGACTTCTCGTACACGGATTTGTTCATTAACCCGTAAACCCTTATTTTCCGCCAACGATCCTCCTCGCGTTATTTTATCATAATAACTGATAAAATACCTTTTCTAGTAAAGCATGTCTTGTATTCTATCAGAAAATATTATTCAGTGTCTAGTGCAAATATAGAAAAACATACCACTATATAATCATCCGTGTGCTGCATACGTCTACCACTTGTGCTAGATTTCGTTTCATGGTATTTTTCATTTCATGTGGTTATTTTCATTAGTTCTCATACCCTGTTCATTTATATTCCGCCGTTTTATCGGTTTTCATGAAGAGCTTCGCCCTCAAAAAGCATCCCTGTTGATGTACTGTACAGGAATAGTTGCTGGATCGTTGTATAGTGTAATTGCAATGCTGCTTTTTTCTACCCGTCCTTATACTCCGTATTCATTGTTCCCGGTTCTGCTAAACAGTCTTATGTTTTTAATTATTCCGCCTCTTCTAATTTTATCAGCAGCTCTGTTTATTTTTTCAAAAAATAGTATAGAAGTAAAGACCCGCATAGTACCGGATCTTATATCAGGGTTTTATTCAGTATATCTTCCCTTTACCGTTTTAACGTATAACAAGGTTCTTACTTTTTTCCCTTTATTTATTGAACCGGTCGCCGTTCTACTAATGATTTTCTCTATCAGGGTTTCTTTAACTGCACTTATAAGACTGCCCCGCGCTGGAGTTTCAGTCCTGTTCTATGCTGTTTTTTCACTGGCTCTTCTTTTATCTCTTTGTTTCCCCGCTGTTCTTTTCTCACTATGGGTGCTTGGTGTTAACCCGCTGATAATTACCGCTGTGTTCATCTTAAACATAGCTTCAGCTGCCGGAATTTATTTTTCTGCCTGCAATAAAGTTCTGTAAAACAATAATCTGTTCGGGGAAGGAGAATAAAAAAGACCGGGTATGAAGTACGATGCTTCATGAACCTGGTCTTTTTGTATACCGCCTTATACCGGTATTTATTCCATGTGTCCTGCAGAACCTAAAACTTCAATGTTTTTATGCATATACAGTTTTTTAAGTTCGTCGCGTGCAGGACCGAGGTATTTTCTAGGATCGAATTCTTCAGGTTTTTCTGCAAATACTTTGCGTACAGCAGCAGTCATTGCCAATCGGCCGTCCGAGTCAATATTAATTTTGCATACGGCGGATTTAGCTGCTTTTCTGAGCTGCTCTTCAGGAATACCTACTGAATCTGATAATTTACCGCCGAATTTCTCAATCATTTTTACATATTCAACGGGTACTGACGAGGAACCATGGAGTACAATAGGGAAACCGGGAAGTTTCTTCTCAATTTCTGCAAGGATGCCGAAAGCGAGGGGCGGAGGAACAAGCACACCGTCGGCAGTTTTAGTGCACTGCTCGGGTTTGAATTTCTGGCGTCCATGGCTTGTTCCGATAGAAATTGCCAGTGAATCGCAGCCGGTTTTTTTAACAAAGTCCTGAACTTCCTCAGGTTTTGTGTAGTGGCTTACTTCTGCGGAAACATCATCTTCAACGCCTGCAAGAACACCGAGTTCTCCCTCGACAGATACGTCATGCGCGTGTGCATATTCCACAACTTTTTTTGTTAATGCGACATTTTCATCATAAGGCAGGTGGGAACCGTCAATCATTACTGAAGAGAATCCCATGTCTATACATGATTTGCACAGTTCAAATGAATCACCGTGATCAAGGTGCAGAACGATCTGGGGATTTTTGCATCCCAGTTCTTTAGCATATTCTACTGCACCCTGTGCCATGTAGCGGAGGAGGGTCTGGTTTGCATATTTGCGGGCACCAGAAGAAACCTGCAGAATGACAGGTGATTTTGTTTCTACGCAAGCCTGGATGATTGCCTGCATCTGTTCCATATTATTAAAATTGTAGGCAGGAATAGCGTATCCGCCTTTAACAGCCTTTGCAAACATTTCTTTCGTGTTTACAAGACCTAAATCCTTATAGCTAATCATATAAAGACTCCTTTAGATAAATATAGTGCGATTTTAAGATGTTACTCAAAAATAATCAATAGAAAAGCCTTAAAAAAGAAGAAAAGAGTTTGACAAAGCTATCTTGAAGAAATATAATTGAGCCGATAGTATAGTATAAATATGTTTCTTGATTATTAATAAGGAGTTATGGATGAAACAGGGCGTTTTGGTCTGTATGTGTCTCTTGCTTGTTTTTATGTTCTGTGTGCCTGTTTTTGCACAGCCCAGTACGAAAAGTGTTGAGACAGTGTTAATCGACGACTTTGACACTCCGGATGAGAAGGAGTATCAATGGAATGTTCAAGCCAGCCGTTTTATAGCAGAAGGCTTCCCCAAGAAAGGTTATTTCAAGGGTGTGCCGAATTCTTTAAGGCCCTTAAGGACAGAAGATGATCCGGAAGCCTTGGTTTTGGGTGTGCAGACTAGCTATAACAGAAAAGGCGATAACTGGGTTGAGATTTATCCAGCGAAAACAGATGATACCGGAGAGATGAAAAACTATGAAATTCCTCTTCAAGGTCTTGTCAGTCAAATAGATTTTTGGGCATGGGGTGCAAATTACACCTACATTCTGGAAATACTTGTCCGTGATGCTGACGGAAGAGTTCATACTCTTAAAGCCGGATCTCTGAACTATAACGGATGGAAAAATCTTGTTGTTAATATTCCTTCCTACATAAGACAGCAGTCCAGGCTGCGTTCAGGTCCTAAGAATCTTTCATTCGTAGGTTTTAAGATTAGAACAGATCCCGATGAGTATGTTGATGATTTTTCCGTTTACTTTGATCAGTTAAAGTACACAACACATACACTTGATAATATTTACGATGGTTATGATCTTCGCGCTGTCGATTTCGATTCTGCTAATGGGGGAGGACAATAATGAAAAAGATAGCTTTTGTTCTTATTGTGTTGTTATGTGCCGGTGCTGTTATAGCTCAGCAGAACGGAAATTCAAGTCTTGCAGATCCTGACCCGACAATAATCGGAGCGGATTCTGCAAAACAGTCTCTGCGGGAAGTTTCCATAGATCTTTTCGAGCGCGAAGGCGCATGGAATGTGAAGATGTCGTCTGATTACGGTATTATTTCGGGCCGTCTTTTCCAGGGTTCACCTGCGGCGAAGGAACAGCTCGATGATATTAAAAATCAGCAGATTACTGATGATAATGTTCTCGGTGTTAAGGTTGAATTCTTCAGACGCGGTGTAAACAGTTTCTTTATAACTGCTGCACGTCCCCTTGCGATCGAGGGTACAACAAAAACTGTATCTGTATGGGTTGTAGGAAGAAATCAGGCTCATACATTGACTCTTCTTGTACAGGACTATTTCGGCAACAGTTTTGAGCTCTATATGGGTCAATTGAACTTCTCCGGCTGGAAAAAGCTTACAGTGGCTGTGCCTCCTTCTCCTGACGGAAGTCATGGAATAGTACAGACGAGTGCGTATCATGGAGATAAACCCGGTCTTAAGATTATTGGTTTCCGTGTAGACTGCGATCCTGAACTTGCCCGCGGCTCTTATTATCTTTATTTCGACGATTTACGTGCTGTTACAGACTTATATGCAATGGAAAACCGCGATGAAGATGATATGGACGACAACTGGTAACCTGATGTTTCATCGAATATAACTTTTATTGCAAATAGATGAAGTAAGGCTTCTGCTTAGGCAGAAGCCTTTTTTTTCTGCAGTAAGATATGAAAAAGGCCTTATTATGTTATTTCCCCTGTACTACTTCATAATACAATGACCGTGATTTTTTTTCCACCATTGTAATTAATTCCATTTTCTTGAGTACCCAGAGCATTTTATGAGATTGTTTTCCTGCTTCTGTTTTTGCAAGATCGGAAGCACAAAACGGATGAGGGATTGTTTGGGGTAAAAGCTGTGTGTAATGGCTGCTTTTATAGAATCTTTTTTTCTCAATGATGTTTTTCAGCTGCTTATTGGATTTTATCCAGGGTTTAAGCCTTCTTCTGCTTTTGTTTTCGGTCTGTACAGGTTCTTTTTTTATCTGCCGTATTTCTGTCTGTTCTATGAGAAGGACTTCGAGAATAAAATTTTTTTCAAGTAAAATGGGATAAATTCCCATAAGTTCATCAAATAATTCGTAGATTGTATGTTTTTTGGGACTTTTCCTTTTTGATATGAGTATTCCTTCATCATTATAGCGCTCAATATAGTTGCACATTACAAGAGGGTAAACAAGACAGACCTTCCTGTTTTCCTGCAGTAAATTTGCAATCTTTCCAGTTAATTTAGCCAGATTCTTCGTCTGTATTTCGATTATGTCGCCTTTACTTGTCTCTATGTCGCATATATATTTACCTATTTTTTGTTCTGTTTTTCCTCCGGTTTTTTGAGCATACCGGTTTTTTAGCTCATTGTGTAATGACGTCTCATTATAAGTATTAATCATAATAATACTATACAAATGTTAGTATGAAATGTAAAGGTATGGCGTGATTTTAGTGTTTTGTGCTTTATTTTCATTGACTTTGGAAATTTATTGGATAAAATGTATAGTAAGTGGGAATAAGTGGTAATTAGTGGGTAATAGTGGTATGGAGTTGCTG
This sequence comes from Spirochaetota bacterium, assembly GCA_023398165.1. GTDB lineage: Bacteria > Spirochaetota > Spirochaetia > Treponematales > Treponemataceae > JAAZLA01. The sequence continues at coordinate 44,773 of JAEWSQ010000025.1, forward strand.
ACTGGCGAGTACCGCAACACCTTGGATGAAAAAGGGAGAATCCTGTTTCCTTCAAGGCTGCGATCAGAATTAAAAGAAAATGTGCTCATGGTCACACAGGCTTTAGACGGCTGTTTATGGCTTTTTACCCCTGATGAATGGAAAAGTTTTTCATCGAAATTAATGGAAGCTGCTTCGCCTTTTAACAGTAATTCACGATCTGTCTTACGCCGGCTGATTGCTCCGGCTCAGGAAGTTGAATTCGATAAGGCGGGACGTCTTTCTATTCCCCAAAGTTTACGGGACTATGCAGGTCTTACGAAAGAGTGCGTTATTTTAGGCATCAATAAGTACATGGAATTATGGGATGCTTTAAAATATAAGACATATCTTGAGGAGACAGAGTCTTCTTTCCGCGAGGCAACAGAAGAATTGAGCGGTCTGTATTTATAAAGAGGGATATTGTGGAAATTGTCCATACACCGGTATTGTTGAAACAAACTCTGGATTTCTTGAGTCCTGAAGGAGAAGCATATGCTGCTTCACCTTTTATGGTTGATTCGACTCTTGGTGAAGGCGGTCATTCCAATGCGTTTTTACAAAGGTTTCAAAATTTGCGTATTATCGGTTTGGACGCAGACCGGATTATTCAGGCACGGGCGAGAGAACGCTTAAGCATCTACGGCGAACGGATGAATTTCCATTTGGGCTGGTTCAACGATTTTTATGCAAATTATCCTAATACACTGCCGAAGCCGGATATTATTTTGTTCGATCTCGGCATATCGGTTTTCCATTATGAAAAGTCAAATAGAGGATTCTCCTTCAGATACGACGAAGATCTTGATATGAGATTGAGTCCTGATGCCGGGCGCAGCGCAAAGGAACTCGTAAATACCGAAAGTGAGTTTAACCTTGCTGATATTATTTTTAAATTCGGCGAGGAGCGGTATAGCCGCCGTATTGCCAGTGCAATTGTGGAAGCACGGAAATCCTCTGTTATTAATTCATCAAAAGAGCTTGCAGATATTATTTATAGGAGTGTTCCGCCTCAATACAGACATGGGAGAATACACCCCGCAACAAAATCGTTTCAGGCTGTTAGAATTGCGGTGAATGCCGAACTTACACGGCTTCCACAGGTGTTAGCCGACTCTTTTGCTGTGCTTAACAGCGGCGGTAAAATGGGTGTAATTACCTTTCATTCGCTGGAAGACAGAATCGTAAAATGTTTCTTTAGAGATCTTGCAAAGAGCTGTACCTGTCCCCCCGAAGTGCCGATATGTAAGTGCGGGGGAAAGAGCCGTGCTCAGATTTTGACAAAAAAACCTGTAGAACCAGATCAGGAAGAAGTGGATGAAAACTCTCCATCCAGAAGTGCAAAATTAAGAGTCATAAGAAAATTGTAGTAGAGATAAAGGGAGATGGTATGAATTTTAATCAAAAAATGAAAGAAGCTAAGAAAAATATTCCTCTGTATGCGCTGGCGCTTGCGATTCCTCTTTTATTGTGTTTTGACAGTTTTCAATCTCACCGCTATTCAATGCTTCAAAAGGAAGTTAAGAAACTTGAAACTTCAGAAACCGTTCTTATTGAAGATAATAAAAATCTAGTAGCAGAAATCAGCCTGTTAAGCAGTGCTGAAAGAATTGAATCTTTTGCAGTGAATGAACTCGGCATGAGAAAGGCCGGAAGCGATGAAATTGTGCGGGTTGAGGTAAAAAAATAATGTACAATAGCACGCAAAATACAAAAAGTTTGATGACTCTTGATGCTGTTGTACATGCCGTTGAGGGAAGGGTTCTGTCCAAAGAATCTGCGAATGCTGCTTTCTGTTTTACATCTGTTGCAACCGACAGCCGGAATTGTGTTGAAAACAGTCTTTTTATTCCCTTGATAGGTTCGGCTGACGGTCATGATTTCATAGAAAAAGCATGCGATAACGGCGCCCGGACGGTATTTGTGACTGACTTTTATTCAGGTTTTCACAGCAGTGATATACGCAGTCTTTCTGATGCGGGTATTTGCGTCATATCGGTAAGCCACACCATGTATGCACTGCAGAAACTTGCAGCTGCTTTTCTGGAATCTTTTACATCATTGAAAAAAATCGGTATTACAGGTTCAAGCGGCAAAACAACAACAAAGGAGATACTCGTTTCTCTGCTTAGTCAAAAATATGCAGTTGTCTGTAATCAGGGAAATCTTAATTCAGAAACGGGTCTTCCCTTGTCGGTTTTTGCAGTGAACAGTTCTCATCAATATGGTGTCTTTGAAATGGGAATGAACAGAAAGGGTGAAATAGGTGAACTTGCGCTCGTCCTTAAACCTCATTACGGTGTGATCACAAACATCGGTTCTGCCCACATCGGAATTCTCGGCACAAAAGATGCAATTGCTGAGGAGAAAAAAAGAATATTTTCATATTTTACTAAAGACTGTGCCGCTGTAATTCCATCCGGAGATGAGTATGCAGAATTCCTTGCACAAGGCTGCAAAGGCACTGTTTCATATTACGGCGATTATAGTGATATAGGAATCACCGATGTTAAGGATGAGGGTTTGTCCGGTACTTCATTTTTATTCCAAAATGAGAAAATCAATTTTCCTCTCCCGGGAATATATAATTTTACCAATGCTCTTGCAGCAATCACTGTGGCACTTAAAGAAGGGCTATCGGTTCAGGAAATTAAAAAAGGTCTTGAGTCAATAAAACCCTTATTCGGAAGGAGCGAAGTATTATCCGGCTTAATCACGGTAATACAAGACTGCTATAATGCCAATCCTGATTCTATGTATGCTTCTCTATCTTTCTTTGAATCTCTTTCATGGAAGGGTAATAAATGGTACTTCCTTGCTGATATGCTTGAATTGGGCGACGGTTCAGAAGCTGCTCATCGTGAAGTAGGAAAATACCTCTCATCTTCTTCCGCTCAGGGTTGTTTTCTTTTGGGAAAAGAAATGTCGTATGCCTATGAAGAATTGACCGCTGCAAAAAATACTAATGTCCATTATGCAAAAGGTGATGATGAAGGGGAAACTGTAAAACTAATTGACAAAATTTGCAGCATCGTGAAGAAGGATGATATTGTGCTTATTAAGGGTTCAAGAGGCATGAAACTTGAACGGGTTACGGAAAAACTTGCTGCAATTTTTAAACTGCCTGTTCAGGGAGGCATACACTGATGAGTGCTCTGCATATCTATGCCGAGAAGCCGGCCCAAAAAAAATCAGCTGACGCTGCATTTATTATTGCACTTATTATGCTTCTAGGTCTCGGTCTCGTAACTCTTTATGCCTCTTCTTCCAGTTATGCTCTGAGGGTTTTCGGTGATCAGCTCTATTTTATTAAAAGACAGCTTATAAGCTGCGGTGTGGGACTTGCGGCGCTTATTGTCTGTGCTTATATAGATTTTACGTTTTTACGCAAAATGCTTCCTGTTATTGTAATAGGGTGCTTTGTGCTCTGTCTTCTTACTTTTATTCCCGGCATCGGCGTGGAGAGAAACGGTGCAAGACGCTGGATACGTGTTCCGTTTCTATCAACGTTTCAGCCTTCCGAGCTTGCAAAAATTGCAGTAATTGTTTTTCTTGCGAATATATTTGACAAAAAAAAGGACAGAATGGATGAGCCTATGGTTTCTGTTTTCCCGGCCTCTGTAGGCATGTTCTGCTTTATTATAATTATTTTTCTGCAGGATGATTTTTCCACAGCATTTTTTGTTATGGTAATAAGTCTGTCTGTTTTTTTTATGGCTGGAATTAAACTGTACTGGTTTATTGCTTTTTGCGCGTTTTCTCTGCCGGTTATAACATTGTTTATTTTCACTGAAACCTACCGGGTTAACCGCCTAATCGCTTTTTTTAAACCGGGCTACGACCTCCACGGCATTAACTATCAAATAACTGCGGCTAAAAAAGCAATTTCTGCCGGAGGCTTTTGGGGTGAGGGGTTTGGCACCGGACTGCAGAAAGTGGCGGGAATTCCAGAAGTTCAGGCGGATTTTATTTTTGCCGGCTGGGCGGAGGGAATGGGTTTTTTCGGTGTAATACTTTTCTTCGCACTCATAGCTCTATTTGCATGGAGGGGCTTTCATATTGCATTTACCTGCAAAGACAGGTTTGCAAGCTTTACTGCATTCGGGCTTACAGTAAGCATTTTATTTCAAACACTTATGAATTGCGGAGTTGTATGCGGTGCATTGCCCTCGACCGGAATTCCTCTGCCGTTTTTTTCATCAGGCGGATCATCGCTTCTAATAACTTTGATTATGTGCGGGCTTATTATAAATGTGTCAAAAATTGAAAAAGGTACGGAGATGCTGTATGAGTGACGGTTATGTTTTTTCTGAACTTGAATCTTTTTACGGAGAAGCCTCTTTTAAAAAAGAAAGAGAAGGCCGGCAGAAGGACAATAGAACAAAAATTATTAAAATTCTCTTTTTCATCCTTGCCGGTGTATTTCTCGTTGAAGGTTTGCTGTATGCACTTGTTATACCCTGTCTTTCACCGGTGAAAATATCGGTTGCAGGTTTACAGACATTGACAAATAAAGATATTCAGCGTTTCATCGATTATAATCCCGGGAGTACATGGGTTTCTTTTGATTCGGCCCGCGCCGCATCAAGTATTGCGGTAAATTCAATTGTGGAAAATGTTGTCGTTGAGAAAAAATTCCCTGATCAGGTGCTCATTCATATTACCGAGAGAAAACCTGTTGCAGTCTCTTTAGTGACCATCAATGGAAAGACAGTTCCGGTTCAGATTGATAAAAAAGGCGTTATTTTTTCAATAGATAAGGGAATGCCTTCAGGCTCTATTCCGCTTGTGACAGGATTTGTATTTGAAAATCCTGCGGAGGGTATGAGGCTTCATGCAAAACTCAGACCCCTCATGGAACAGATTGCGCAAATTCAGGAAACTAATCCGGATTACTTTTCCGCAATATCAGAGATACGTGTTTTACCCAAAGATTACGGCACCTATGAACTTGCTTTATATCCTATACATTCAAAAACACGCGTTTTAACTGATAATGTCTTGAATGTTGAGGCTCTGCAGTATATGATGGTGGTGCTGGATGTTATTGATTCGATAGATCCGCAGGTAGCGGAAGTTGATCTCCGCTACGGTTCAATTTCATATAAAAACGTACTGTAAAAAACGGGAGGAGACCTTGAGTGACATTATTGTCGGCCTAGATATTGGTACAAGCACAGTTCGTGCTGTTATAGGCGAATTAGATGAGAATAACTGTCTTCAAATATCAGGTGTCGGTAAAAGTGTTTCCACAGGACTTAGAAGCGGAATTATTGTGAATATTGAAGCAACCATGAAAGCAATAACTTCGGCAATTGAAGCGGCTGAATTGATGTTCGGCTGTGAAGTTACTTCATGTTATACCGCAATTGGCGGAACCCAGATTGACAGTCTTAATTCAAGGGGGCTGGTTGCTGTCTCAAACCGATCCAAGGGAAGCAGGGAAATAAATCAGGACGATATTGACAGGGTTATTGATGCAGCGCGTGCAGTAGCTCTTCCCATTGATAGAGAAATAATTCATGTACTGCCGCAGTCGTATATTATTGACGGCATTCAGAAGACCAAAGATCCGCGCGATATGATCGGTGTCAGACTGGAAGCCGAGGTTCATATTGTAACAGCCGCATTAACATCCATGCAGAATATTTTCCGCTGTGTATCCCGTGCGGGTTATACTATAGACGGTGTTATGCTCAAAACTCTTGCAGCGACCCAGGCGGTTATGACTGAAGAGGAAAGGGAGTTAGGTTCAATCCTCATTGATATAGGGGGCGGTTCGACCGATGTTCTTGTTCTCCTTGACGGCGCTCCGATCTGTACATCATCCATCCCTATAGGCGGAAGCCTTGTTACCAATGATATTTCAATTGTACGCGGCATATCAAATGAAACTGCAGAACGTATTAAGCTCAGCGACGGATGCTGCTGGGAACCTCTGTTAACCGAATTTGAAGAAGTTTTAATACCGGGAGTGGGAGGAAGGCCTCCTGAATCCATTTCACGTGCGGACATCTGCAGAATTATTCAGCCGAGAATGGAAGAAATTCTTGTTATGGTGAAAGAAAAAATCGCACAGCAGACAAGATTAAAAAAGCTTTCAGGAAATATTGTTCTAACAGGCGGAGGTGCGCTCATGCCTGGAATTATTGAGCTAACTTCGCATGTATTCGACACCCAGTCCGTAAGGATCGGCATACCCGGTAATCTGGGGGGAATCATGGATGATTACCGGACTCCTGAGTATGCTGTTGCTGCAGGTCTCGTTGTAGCACATAGCGATGTGCTGAAAAAGACCGAAGATAAGCGGTTCGATAAAGTCAATGCTGTTAAGAAAAACGGGTTTATAAAAACTGTAGGGAATTTTTTTAAGGAATTTTTTTAGAGATATTGAAAATAGGGTATAACCTGTATAAAATAGTATAGCGGTTTGTTCTTTTGGGTCGGGAGGAAAGAATGATTGATTTTTCGATGTTAGACAGCGGAAGAACCGCCAATCCAACTGTAATTAAAGTTATCGGAGTTGGGGGCGGCGGATCAAATGCAGTTAACCGGATGATTTCTGCAGGAATTAAAGATGTTGAGTTTATAGTCGCCAATACCGATTTACAGGCTTTGGGTAATTCTCTGGCGGAAAAACGCGTAGGTATCGGTTCAAAACTGACTGGAGGCTTGGGCGCAGGCGGAAAACCTGAAGTCGGGGAAAAAGCGGCCCAGGAAGATACAGAAACTATTGCAAATCTTCTAAAAGGTGCAGACATGGTATTTGTCACAGCCGGAATGGGAGGCGGTACCGGAACAGGCGCAGCTCCCATCATTGCAAAAATAGCAAAAGAAATGGGTGCTCTGACCGTCGGTGTTGTTACAAAACCTTTTGATTTTGAAGGTCGTGTTAAACAGCAGCTGGCGGAAGACGGCATTCAAAAACTTCATGAACAGGTTGATACCCTCATAGTTATACCTAATCAGTATTTAATGAAGGTTGTAGATAAAAAAACACCTATAAAGCAGGCTTTTAAAATTGCTGATGATGTGCTCCGGCAGGGCGTTCAGGGTATTTCTGACCTTATAACACAGCATGGCGAGGTAAATATTGACTTTGCTGATGTGAGAACCACAATGGAAGGTAAAGGTGATGCTATTCTCGGTGTTGGTACAGGACACGGCGATTCGCGTGCTGTGGATGCTGCAACAGCCTCAATAAATAATCCGCTTCTTGAGGACTCCCATATTGAGGGAGCAAAAAATATTTTAGTTAATATTGCAGGGGGCGATTCATTATCGCTGTTTGAGACAGAAGAAATTGTGAATATAATAAAAGCCAGTGCAGACCCCGATGTTCATATCATTTACGGGCAGACAATTAATCCGGAAATGGAAGATACAGTCACTGTCACGGTAATTGCCACCGGGTTTCCGTCGAGCAGACCTGGTTTATCCCAATTTGAACCTTTCGCGGTAAAGACTGAAAAACCAAAACCTGTTCAGAAAAACTCTGAATTTGTAACAATCGGGCAATGGTCTCAGATGCAGGGCTCGGCGTCTTCCGGTAAACCAAGCTGTCTGTCATCAAGAAATGCTTCTGATGACTATACCACACCCACAGTACTGAGAAATAAAACCGGGATAAATTTGGGTTCAAAGGAATAAAAACCGAGTGAAGATTCAGGATGAGAGAACAAAAACGCTCGAACTTGTTTCACTTTTTTATGAAGAACTTTTGACTGTAGAAAGGCTTGCAGTGCTCAGTGTTGAAACATACTGCACTGCGGTGTCCCTGTTTTTGATCTGGTGTGAAAATGAACATAAAATTCTAAGTCAAATATCTATCTCTGATCTTATGCATTTTATCGTATGGCGGAAAACGCAGGGAAAGGACGAGAGAACATCTGCAAAAGATGTCTCAGCATTGCGGGCCTTCGGTTTTTTCCTTGTGAGGCAGCATATTTGGGAGGAAAACACAGCTCTGCTTTTGGAACGGCCCAAGGCTAAACAGACGCTTCCGCGCGTTCTTGATGTTGAACAGGTTGACAAGCTGCTTTCAGCAATAGACATGACAAAACCTCTGGGCATTAGGGACAGGGCTTTATTTGAATTAATTTATTCCTGCGGTTTACGGATAAGCGAAGCGTCGGGGATTCTTATTCAAAATGTGCATCTTGATGAGCACCTCATATGGGTAACGGGAAAAGGAAATAAAGAACGTATTGTACCCTTCGGGGATCAGGCGTATACGTATCTTACCCGGTGGATATATGAAACCCGTCCCGCTCTGCTCGGTTCAAGAACCGTACCCTGGCTTTTTATAAATTATCAGGGCCGTCAATTTTCAAGAAAAGGAATTTGGAAGCGGTTTCAGGAACTTGAATCTCTTTCGGGTGTTACAGCCAAGGTTCATACGCTCCGGCATTCATTTGCCACTCATCTGCTGTCAGGCGGCGCCGACCTTCGCTCAGTTCAGGAACTGCTGGGACATTCAGATCTTTCCACTACACAGATCTATACACATATTGAAGCTGACCGGCTTAAACAGTATCATGCGCAGTTTTTCCCCGGTCATGACAGCGGAGGGGCAAAATGAAGATATTTACTAACAGTATCGTGTGTTTTCTTTTACTGGTACTCGTCAGCAGCTGCGGGGTGAATACAAATTACATTAAGAAAATACAATCCATGGAAGAGGGTGTTTCAAATCCTACTACAATTGATGAGCTCAAAGATGCAATTTCTAAATATGAAGGAAGAGTAGAGGATATTATGGCTGCCCAGCAGCAGGTGGGCATCTGGTATAAGATTCTTGCAACAAGGTATATCGATAAGCAGATGTATATTGAGGCTCTTCCTGTTCTTCAAAAGGCAGTAATGTACTACCCTGCAAATCAGAATTTATATTACTTTACGGGAGTTTGTGCCGGGTATGCGGCTAAGGCGGAGCTTGATTTCTCTGCAACGGGTGAATCAGCAAAGAAGCAGAACTACTTAAAACTTGCGGAATCCGGCTATCTTCGCGCCATAGAGCTCGAGCCGGCATATGTACGCGCCCTTTACGGTCTTTCTGTCCTCTATGTTTTCGATCTAGATGAAAGCAGTAAAGCTATTCCTCTCCTGGAAAAACTTTTGACAATAGATAAAAAGCATGTGGATGCGATGTTTGTTCTTGCAAGAGCGTATTATTCAGATTACCAGTTTGATAAAGCTGTGTCCATGTACGATCTTATAATCAGTACAACGGGGGATGCTCAAAAAAAATCTGATGCCCAGGCAAATAAAAAAACAGTACTGGATGCTCAATATGAACAGTAAAATATCAGGCAGCATAGATCCTCTTTCTCTCGCTCTGTGTCATTATGATTTCCTGACTCTCGAAGAAAAAAGGAAAATTCAAAAAAAACTTGACAATCCTCATGACCTTGCATTAATTTCTATAGAAGAGCTTTCAGTGCTTACAGGCCGGGTGTTTTCTGCAAAATCAAAAATTCCTGATACTATTGAATTGCTCATTGACAGGGATATGCATTTGATGAAGTCATATTCGATCGGAGTATTGTTTTACGAAGATGATGAGTATCCTTCCTTGCTGAAAGAAATTTTTGATCCTCCCTTTGCCTTATTTTACAGGGGTAATATGCAGGTTCTGAATAACCTTTGTGTTTCGGTTGTTGGAACACGAAGACCAACCGGGCGGGGAATGAAGAGTTCTTTTGATCTGGCATCAGAATTGTGCGTACGGGACATTACAGTGGTATCAGGTCTTGCTCACGGTATAGATTCGTTTGCCCATAAGGGAGCTGTGGATAGTGTACGGCAGAATAAATACGGATCAACGGTTGCGGTTCTTGCTTCAGGTCCGGATTCAGTTTATCCTAGTGAGAACAGGAAACTTGCTGCATCTATTATGCAGTGCGGAGGCTGTCTTGTGAGCGAGTACCCTCCGCTTTGCCCGCCGCTGAAATGGCATTTCCCGCAGCGCAACAGGATAATATCGGGCCTTTCAAAAGCGACAGTTGTTATAGAAGCTCCTGCCGGCTCGGGAGCATTAATCACTGCAGATTTCGCGCTTGAACAGGACAGGGAATTATTATTTCATGAGGCTGCACTGGATTATACATACACTAAGAGTCTTGTTAATCCGAAGAAAATGAGTCCGTCCCGGTATGTAGCGGAAGGCGCGGGGGTAATTAAAACTGCGCAGGATGTAATAGATAGAATGATGGATCCTTGTACAGACGGCAGCGTTTCTGCAGGTTTACATTTTAGTCAATTAAAGCTGGATCTACAATAGTTTATTCCAGATACAAGGAAAATAAGATATGACTGAAGAGAAGACAACGAAAAAAAAGAAGGGAATACATAAAGAAACCCTGGTAATTGTTGAGTCACCGGCTAAGGCGAAAACTATAGAGAAATATCTTGGACCGGGGTATACCGTTAAAGCTTCAATGGGGCATCTCATTGATCTTCCGAAGTCGAGACTGGCGATTAATGTCGATGATAATTTTCAGCCCGAATACATAACCGTGCGCGGAAGGGCTAAAATACTTAAAGAACTCCAAAAGGATGCTAAAAAGTCTACAGAAGTCCTTCTCGCAAGTGATAATGACCGGGAAGGAGAGGCTATTGCCTGGCACCTGAAAAATGCCCTTTCGGGGAAAACTAAAGCTGAAATACGGCGTATTGTATTCAATGAAATTACTCCCCAGGCAATAGCAGAATCGGTAAAGCACCCGTCAGATATAGATGAGTTTAAAGTGAATGCACAAAAAGCAAGACGCGTTCTTGACCGTCTTGTAGGCTATAATCTTTCTCCTCTCTTGTGGAAAAAAGTTAAAAACGGTTTGTCCGCCGGCCGTGTTCAGTCTGTGGCTCTCCGCCTGATATGCGATAGAGAGAAGGAAGTGGAGGATTTTATTCCTGAAGAATACTGGAGCCTTGAAGCGGATTTTGCAAAGGGTAAGTCTTTATTTACCGCCCAGCTCGTTCAGTATGAGGGGAAAAAGGCTGAGCTTAAAAATGAAGGGGACGTGAGAACAATTATTGAAGAAATTAAAAATGCCGACTGTGTTGTGTCCGATATAAAAATTACCGAAAAAACATTAAAGCCGAAGCCTCCGTTCACTACTTCAAAATTGCAGCAGGCAGCCGCGAATAAACTGGGTTTTACATCACGAAAAACCATGCAGATAGCACAACAGCTGTATGAGGGTGTTAATATAGGCTCAAACCGCATCGGTCTCATAACCTACATGCGTACCGATTCTGTCCGCATCTCTCAAACAGCCCTCGATGATGTACGCTCTTGGCTCAAGGAAAAATATCCCAAAGATATTCCCGAAACTGCTGCGGAGTATTCCGTAGGGAAAAAAGCGCAGGACGCTCATGAGGCAATACGGCCGACGTATACAAGTTATACGCCGGAATATGTAAAAGAATTTTTAAACAGGGATCAGCTGAGGCTGTATTCGATTATCTGGGAACGTTTTGTTTCAAGCCAGATGAATAACGCAAAAAGTAAGACAACCAGTGTAGATATTAGTGCGGGGGAAGCCTTATTCAGAGTATCTGCGAGCAAGGTTGTTGACAAAGGTTTTTACAAGGTTATTAAAACCCTTTCCTCGAAAGAAGAATCAACAAAGTATCTTCCTGCCTTGAAAACCGGAGAAAAACTCGATACGGGTAAATTTTATCCGGAACAGCATTTTACCCAGGGACCCGCACGGTTTACCGATGCTTCCATTGTCAAAATTCTTGAGGAAAAGGGGATCGGCCGCCCGTCTACGTATGCACCGATTATTTCTGTACTGCTCGACCGCTACTATGTTACAAGAAGCAACAAGCAGCTGGTGCCCACCCAGCTTGGGCGCATGATAAATGATATTTTAGTGGAATCTTTTCCGTCTGTCGTAAATGAGAATTTTACCGCCGATATGGAGACAAAACTCGATGAGGTTGAAGAAAATTCGATTGAATGGGCAAAAATGATCGGTTCGTTTTTTCATCCCTTTAAAAACCGTGTAGAAGAAGTCATGGCTACTCTTGAAAGCTACAAAGGTCTTATGGATGAACCGACCGATAAAATATGCGAACTATGCGGTAAACCGATGGTGAAAAAACTGGGGCGTTTCGGCTTTTTCCTCGCTTGTTCAGGCTTTCCTGCATGCCATAATACCAGGTCTATCCCGCTTGCTTCCTGCCCGCGCCCCGGCTGCGGCGGTGAAATTGTTGCGAGAAAAACAAAGGGAAGGGGCAAGGAATTTTACGGTTGTACGAATTATCCTGAATGCGGCTTTATAAGCCACTTCAAACCGATTAATGCACCGTGTCCCAAATGCGGTCATTTCATGGTTGAAAAGTATGATAAAAAACACGGTACCTACAAATCATGTATAAATCCTGAATGTAATTATCTTCATACAGCCGGCGAAGTTGAAGTTGATGATAAAACAGATGAATCTTCTGATGATTAGGAGCTTGTAAGGGCGTGCTTTTAAAAGAATGCATTGATGAATTCCTTGTATACTGCAGCGGAATAAAAAGCTTCTCTCCTAATACTGTGAAAGGCTACGGCAGTGATTTGGAAAAATTCCTTTTACTGCTTAAGGTTCAGGATTTCTGCCCTCTTTCTGAATTATCCGTCGAGGCAGTAAGTTATTTGCATATCCGCTCATGCATAAGTCTTCTTTCTAAAGAAAAGAAAGCTCCTTCGAGCATCAACCGCTTCATATCAAGTATCCGCTCCTTATTCAGGTATGCACACCGCCTTCATTACTGCGAAAAAAATCCGGCGCTGGAATGCAAAACGGTTAAAATGCCTAAAAAAGTTCCCCGGTATATGACTCAAACAGAAGTGACGGAATTATGCGCTCAGCCTGAGACAAATGAACTTTTATGGGCCGAACGGGATAGAGCTGTTTTTGAAATACTGTATTCATCCGGCTGCCGTGTATCCGAACTAGCCAGCCTGAACATGAGCGATCTTTCGTCAGATAAATCGAGTGCGGTTGTTACCGGAAAAGGTAAAAAAGACAGGCGTATATTTTTCTCCAAAGAAGCGGTAAAAGCTCTGCTTGATTATTTAAATCAAAGAAATGAAAAGATAAAAGCCGATTGTAAGGTTGCAGCGCTTTTTATTAATCAGGCCGGTACAAGGTTAAGTGCAAGAGGAATACGCTGGATTATAGCCCGCTATTCGTCGGCAGAAGGCACATCGAGGCATGTTTCACCTCATGGTTTCCGTCATACCTTCGCGACCTCACTTCTTTCAAACGGTGCAGATATCCGAATTGTGCAGGAACTTTTGGGCCACGCAAGTATTTCGACTACTCAGCGCTATACACACATAACTACAGCGCAGCTTATAGAGACATATAATAAATCTCATCCCCATGGAGGAAAACAATGAGTTATGAATATGAAAAAATCCGCAGTACCACTGTTATTGCAGTAAAGAGGAATGGAAAGATGGCAATGGCCGGCGACGGTCAGGTGACAATGGGTAATACGGTAATGAAGGGTAATGCCAAAAAGGTAAGACGGATATATGACGGCAAAGTACTTACAGGTTTTGCAGGAGCTACAGCCGACGCTTTTAATCTCTTTGATAAATTTGAAATGAAGCTCAAAGAATACTCAGGCGACATTACCCGTTCTGCAGTAGAACTGGCTAAAATCTGGAGAACTGATAAAGCTCTTCGGCAGCTTGAAGCACTGCTCCTGGTTGCAAATGCCGATAAAATACTGTTGATTTCCGGGACAGGAGATGTTATAGAACCTGAAAATGATGTTCTTGCAATCGGCTCCGGAGGAAATTATGCCTATGCCGCAGCGCTTGCATACCTCGAATCATCTGACTTATCAGCAAGAGAAATAGCGGAAAAGAGTTTGAAAATTGCTGGCGACATATGCATATACACGAACAATAATGTTGTTGTGGAGGAGATTTAACATGAATGTGAAATTTGAGGACTTAACTCCGAAACAGATTGTAGAACAGCTCGATACCTATATTATCGGGCAAAAAAAAGCAAAAAAATCGGTAGCCATTGCACTTCGGAATAGAACGAGAAGATTAAAGCTTCCGGAAGAAATAAGGGAAGAGATTGCACCGAAGAATATACTCATGATTGGTCCAACCGGTGTCGGTAAAACTGAAATAGCCCGCCGTCTTGCCAAGCTCTGCAGTGCTCCTTTTTTAAAGGTTGAAGCAACAAAGTATACCGAAGTAGGCTATGTGGGGCGTGATGTGGAATCGATGGTCAGGGATCTTATGGCTGTCGGGTATACAATGGTAAAGCAGGAAATGCAGGAGTCTTTAAAAGCGAGCGCGCAGGAGAAAGTGGAAGAGACGCTTTTAGATCTGCTCCTTCCCGGAAGCTCAAAGAAAAAAGACTCGTCGCATACCCCTCCGCAGGGAATGCTTCCCCTTACCATTTTCGGAACCGATGCGGCAAAAGCTGCGGAGGCTGAAAATGTAAAAGAAACAGCTAATTTTTCTTCAGAAGATATGACTGCAACGAGAGAGAAATTTAAGCAGTGGCTTAAAGAAGGAAAACTCGAAGACCGGCAGGTGGAAGTAACCGTACAGAAGCAGCAGAAGATGCCTGCGATGGAAATATTCGCAGGGGGAAACATGGAAGATATTGAATCGACCATGCAGAATATTACGTCCATGATCACAGGCGGGAGAACGAAAAAGAAGACTGTTACTGTTAAAGAAGCACGGGAAATCTTATTGGAAGAACATCTCGATAAAATGATAGACCCCGATAAGGTTGCCGATGAGGCTCGAAGCCGTGTCGAACAGATGGGAATTATTTTTATTGATGAAATTGATAAAATTGCCGTCAGCGGTTCAAGGGGCAGCGGTCAGGACGTCTCACGCGAGGGCGTTCAGCGTGATATTCTTCCCATAGTAGAAGGATCAACGGTAAACACAAAGTACGGCATGGTTGACACAACTCACATTCTTTTCATTGCAGCCGGTGCATTTAATCTGTCAAAACCAAGCGATTTAATACCGGAACTGCAGGGCAGGTTCCCTCTGCGTGTAGAACTTGACTCCCTTAATGCCGATGATTTTAAGAAAATACTTCTGGAGCCGAAAAACGCTCTTACAAGACAGTATTCAGAACTTTTAGGAACTGAGAATGTTAAGATAGAGTTCACCGAGGATGCAATTGAACGCATGAGTTTTATTGCAGCCGATGTTAATTCTAAAGTTGAAAACATAGGAGCCAGAAGACTGCATACCATAATGGAAACGCTTCTTGAGGATCTTTCTTTTGAAGCGGATGAACATTCCGGAGAGACTATAACAATCACGAGCATGTATGTTGATGACAGGCTTAAAAATATTGCACAGGATCAGGATCTTTCAAAGTATATTTTATAAAAAAACTAAAGCGCGGTCTTTATTATGCCGAAAATTGTAGTATGGGAAACCATGTTACAATTTTCGGTTTTTTTTTCGGGAGGGAAAATCGTGAATAGTTTTTCAAAATCTGTAGATTTACTTCACCGTGCGATGGATGTCAGCACATTGCGCTACCAGGTGACAGCAAATAACCTTGCAAATGCTGAAGTCCCCAATTTTAAAAGGACCTCGGTTAATTTTGAAAGTTCTTTAAAAGAGGCGCTGGAATCTGAAAAGAACTCGGCAGACAGTTTTAAATTAAAAACAAGCGATTCAAGGCATGTTCAGTCTGTTTCCTTCATTGACTATCAGAGTGTTGAACCACGGCGTGTGCTTGATTATACGACAACATCAAAGGCAAATGGGAACAATGTGGATGCCGAACAGGAAGCTATGGAAGTTTTGAAGACCCAGCTCAATTATCAGCTTTTAACACAGCTTCAGGCTTTTGAGTTTTCACAGATGCAGATCGTACTAAAATAAACAGGAGAAGATAAATGGGACTTTTCAGCAGTATTAATATAGCAGCAACAGGAATGAGCGTTGAACGCTTGCGCACCGATGTAATTTCGGATAACATAGCGAATGCATCGACAACAAGAACTGCAGACGGCGGAAAATACAAAAAATCCACTGTTATTTTGGAAGCAATTTCTGACAACTTGCAGTATAGAAATCCTTTTGTTCCTGAATCATACGACGGCGGCGTCGGCAAGGGTGTCAGGGCTCTCCGTGTCGAAAAAGACAATACACAGGGAAGGATGGTGTATGACCCGACTCATCCCGATGCAATTCAATCCGGACCGAATGCAGGATACGTTGAGTATCCGAATGTTAATATAGTTAATGAAATGGTTGATCTCATATCGGCATCGCGCGCATATGAAGCAAACTCGACAGTAATTCAGGGCTCAAAGGAAATGTTCCAGCAGGCTCTGCAGATAGGAAAATAAGTTTTTGAGCTTGGGAGGGCTTTAAACTATGGTTAGTACATTGCAGCTTTTACGCTCGGATGAGCATCACATAGGATCGTTTCCGGTCGTGAATCTTAACGGTAAAAACGCAGCCGCATCATCTGATGCACTGATAAAAAATCAAGGCAGTTTTGAAAACTATCTTCTAGACGCATTGAATTATGTAAACGGTAAACAGCAGTCAAGCGATGCGATAGCACAGCAGCTCATAGTTGACCCTGATTCTGTCGATGTTCATGACGTAACTATCGCCATGGCTGAGGCAAATCTTTCCTTGTCGATGGCTCAGTCGGTGATTGACCGCATGATAAAGGGCTGGACAGAAATAACAACAACCCGCTAGGTGACAGCATAATTCACTGTTTTATAAGAAAAAAACTCCATTTAACACTTTTCAGTAAGCCGAAACTGTGATACAATACGTAAATAGAATATTGTTCGTTCACGGGAGGGGCATGATGAACGAATGGCTCAAAAAGCTGCTGACTCAAGTAAAAGATTTGTGGG
This sequence comes from Spirochaetota bacterium, assembly GCA_023398165.1. Classification (GTDB taxonomy): domain Bacteria; phylum Spirochaetota; class Spirochaetia; order Treponematales; family Treponemataceae; genus JAAZLA01. The sequence continues at coordinate 61,681 of JAEWSQ010000025.1, forward strand.
CTAAGGGCTCGCTCATTCAAAAAGTAATTTTTATTGGAATAATTCTTCTCGTTATAGGGGCAATTATAGTAATACTAACCCTTTCCTCGACTCCGACTTCGGTTCCATTATATAACATTGCAATTACCGATGAGGCTGCGCGCGATAAAATTCTGTATAGATTATCCGAGGAAAATATTCCGGTTTCTGTAAGTGCTTCAGGGCTGCTGACTGTTCCCGATGAATCAACTGCAAAAAAAGCGCGTACCATCCTTGTGAGGGAGGATTTAACTCCGTCAAATGTGAGTCCCTGGAATCTGTTTGATACAGAGCGCTGGACAACTACGGATTTTGAACGCAATGTTAACCTTCTCCGTTCCATAACCGCACAGGTAACCCAGCATATAGAATCATTGGAAGAGGTGGACAGAGCTAATGTAGTCATTACAATGCCTGAAAAAACACTCTTCGCTTCTGATCAAAATCCTACTACCGCAAGTGTCATAATTTATCAAAAACCGGGAAGCGACATCCTCACCAATAAGAAAAAAATACAGGGTATTCAAAAGCTGCTTATGTTTGCGGTGGAAGGCCTTAAAGAGGAAAATATTTCCATAGCAGATTCTGCAGGAAACATACTCAATGATTTTGCAGGTATGGCTGAAATTGAACGGGTTGACATTGTCGCCAAAGAGCAGAAACTCATTGCAACACTCGAGACCCAGTACCGTGCAAAAGTTCTGACAGCTCTGCAGCAGATTTTCGGTGCGGACAGGGTAAGGGATTTAAATATCAAAATTGATATGGATATGTCTAAACGAATTGTTGATGCCACGGAGTACAGCCCGATTACTATCAAATCCGATAATCCCGATACCCCCTATGATGATTCGGAGCTTGTAGAGTCCATTACTCTTTCATCAGAGACAGTTACAAAACGCTGGACCGGAACAGGGTATAATCCTGAAGGTCCTGCGGGAACAGAAGGCCAGACTCCTCCGGTATATTCTGATATGTCAAATCTGTATGGTTTATCGGAAGAGTCCGGTGTGAAAAAGAATGAGGTTATTAATACTAAACAGATTCAGGAAGAGAAGAGCCCGACAATCGACCGTGTTACCGTTTCTGTCAATATAGACGGTACCTGGCGGAAAAAATATGATGATAAAGGGCAGATAGTATTTCTCCCGAACGGATCTGTAGACAGGGAGTATGTTCCAATTGACAAGGAAGTATTATCAAATGCACAGAAACTTGTTCAAGATGCAATAGGATATAACCGTTCACGGGGAGATTCTGTATCGGTACAGAATATTCAATTTGACCGCTCGGCGCAGTTTGAGGCTGAGGATGCCGCCTTCCTGAGGGCACAGCAGACAAGAAGAACAATTTTCTATGTTCTTACCGGTATAGTTGCTGTACTTTTGGCTTTCATGATTTTCCGGGTTATCAGCAGGGAAATTGAAAAACGCCGCAGACTTAGGGAAGAGGAGCTGCTTCGGAAACACCGCATGGAACGGGAAAAAATTCTGTGGGAATCGGAGCAGGCGGGAATGGAAGTTACCATGTCTGTTGAGGAGCGGAGAAGGGCTGAGCTTCAGGAAAATGCCATTGCAATGGCCAAGGATCACCCGGAAGATGTTGCAATGCTCATCCGCACCTGGTTAATGGAGGAATAGGATGGCTACCACACAGTCAAAACCAAAAGCCGGCGGAACAACAGCTGCTTCAGGCGGAAATAAAAAACCAAAAGATTTTAAGAACTTAACAGGAAGGCAAAAAGCTGCTATTTTTCTTGTATCGTTAGGGTCAGAATTATCAGCCGAAATTTTTAAGCACTTACGAGAAGATGAAATAGAAACGCTCACATTTGAAATTGCCAGACTCGATACTGTCGATGCAGAGTTTAAAGAAGCAATCCTGGAAGAATTTCAGGAATTAATGGCCGCTCAGAATTTCATTACTTCCGGCGGTATTGATTATGCCCGCGAACTTCTCGAGAAGTCTTTGGGAAGCCAGAAGGCTATAGATATTATTAACAGGTTAACCAGTTCACTTCAGGTTCGTCCTTTTGATTTTATACGAAGAACAGATCCTGCACATCTTTTAAACTTCATTCAGCAGGAACATCCACAGACTATCGCTTTGATTCTTGCGTATTTGGAACCGAATAAAGCATCTGTTATTCTTCAGAATCTTCCTGATGAGATTCAAAGTGAAGTCGCACGCCGTATTGCGACGATGGACCGTACTTCTCCTGATGTTCTTCGTGAAGTTGAACGCGTTCTTGAAAAGAAACTCTCCACTCTTTCAAGCGAGGACTATACTGCGGCAGGAGGCGTCGAGAGCATTGTTGAAATATTGAACCTTGTTGACCGTTCTTCAGAAAAATCGATTATTGAATCTTTGGAAGAGGAAGATCCCGATCTTGCTGAAGAGATTAAGAAGAGGATGTTCGTATTCGAAGACATTGTTATGCTTGACGACCGTGCTATTCAGAAAGTTATGCGCGAGGTTGATACACAGGAACTTGCCAAGGCTCTTAAAGCCGTTGACACAGAGGTACAGGATAAAATATTCAGGAACATGTCAAAACGTGCGGCAAGTATGCTCAAGGAAGATATGGAGTTCATGGGTCCTGTCCGTCTTAAGGATGTTGAAGAAGCACAACAGAAAATTGTTTCCACTATCCGCAGGCTTGAAGACAGCGGAGAAATTGTTATTGCCCGTTCGGGTGAAGATGAACTTGTTGTATAACACTACGGAGGGTTTTTTGTATGGCTAAATCGGTGTTCCGTCCGACAGAAATAACAAAGTCTGAAAACAAAGTTCTATTAAAACTTACCCGAAATTATGCTCCTGAGGAAGAAGAGGAAGTCACGGAAGAAATCCCGGAATACCTGGGACCTACCGCTGATGATTTAAGGCGGGAGGCTGAAGCTTTTAAGGCTCAATGGGAAGAAGAAAAACAGAAGCTTTTAAATAGTACTCAGGAAGAAGCTGAAAGAATAATTAAAAATGCAGAACAGTCTGCTTTTGAAGAGGTTAAGCGAAAATCGGATCAGGCTAAAGTTGTAAAGGCTGAGGCTGAACTGCAGGCACAGAAGATAGTCAAAGAGGCCGAACTCAGAGCTCTGGAAATACAGCAGGAAACAGAGAAAAATAGAGATAAAATAGTCAGCGATGCGTATAAAGACGGGTTTTCAAAGGGCAGCGAGGAAGGATACGCGAGCGGAAAAAATGAAGTTCAACGGTTAACAGAGAGACTTCATACCATTCTTGAACGCACCATGGACAGAAGACAGGAAATTCTCGATGAAACTGAACAGCAGATTGTGGAACTTGTTCTTCTCATGACAAGAAAGGTTGTCAAGGTTATTTCTGAAAGTCAAAGAAATGTTGTTATGACAAATATTGTTCAGGCGCTGCGTAAAGTAAAGGGAAGAGGTGATGTTACCATCCGGGTAAACCTTTCAGATGTTCAGCTTGCAACAGATCATATTAAAGAATTTATGGCATCGGTTGAGAATATTAAAAATATTACTGTTGTCGAGGATACTACTGTTGAACGCGGCGGCTGTGTTATAGAAACTGATTTCGGCGCAATTGATGCGCGTATTTCGAGCCAGTTATCCGAACTTGAACAGAAAATACTTGAAATATCGCCCATTAAAACAATTACAAAGACTAATGCCATCAATCCGGATTTTTAGCATATGAAAAACATTCTTGATAAATACCTGTCCACCGTAAAACGCACCGACACAATCCATTATACGGGTCATGTGACTGCTGTCAGAGGAATGCTGATTGAAAGCAGAGGACCTCAGTCTGTGATGGGCGAGATATGTACTATCAGGGTGTCAAATAAAGATGATGAGCGCGGATATACGCCGGTACTGGCCGAAGTTGTCGGACTTCATGACACAACGGTACAGCTTATGGCATACGGTGAAACTAAGGGTATTGAACTGGGCTGCGATGTTATTGCAAGCGGTTCTGTCCTGCAGGTTGGAGTTGGCAATGAACTTCTTGGAAGAGTAATTGATGCAACCGGGCGTGCCTGCGACAATAAGGGTGAACTGATTACCGATGTCTGGTATCCTGCCGTTGCGTCTCCGCCGCCTGCAATGGAGAGGAAGCAGATTACTCAAAGAATTGTAACAGGAGTACGGTCAATAGACTCCCTGCTTGCTGTCGGGAAGGGTCAGCGTCTGGGTATTTTTGCAGGCTCCGGTGTTGGAAAATCAACGCTTTTGAGTATGATAGCGCGCAACACTAATGCAGATGTTAATGTTATTGCCCTCATCGGAGAGCGCGGCCGCGAGGTCATTGATTTCCTGCAGCGCGATCTTGGTGAAGAAGGTTTAAAACGGTCGGTGGTAGTTTCAGCCACTTCCGATCAGTCTCCTATAGCACGCTTAAGAGGCGCCTATGTTGCAACCGCTGTTGCAGAATATTTCAGGGATCAGGGCAAAGATGTCATGCTTATGTTCGATTCAGTAACCCGGTTTGCCCATGCCCAAAGGGAAATAGGTCTTGCCGCAGGGGAACCTCCTGCTCAGCGGGGATATCCTCCGAGCGTGTTTGAACTTATGCCCAAGCTTCTTGAGAGAAGCGGAACATCTCAAAAAGGAACAATTACAGCTTTTTATACCGTGCTCGTTGACGGCGACGACATGGATGAGCCTATATCGGATAAGGTGCGGGGTACGCTCGACGGTCATATTGTATTAAGCAGAAAACTTGCACAAGCGTATCATTATCCGGCTGTTGACGTGCTTGCAAGCATCAGCCGTCTTGCAAACAGAGTAAGCGGGCCAAAAACGAAGGATGCATGCGGTATCATACGAAAACATATGGCCGTATATGCCGAATCGGAAGATTTAATAACAGTGGGCGCGTATCAGAAAGGAAGCAATCCTCAGATAGATGAGGCAATCGATAAACATCCTGCAATTGAAGAGTTTTTAATTCAGGAGGAAAACGATCCTTCCCCCGTATCCAATACACTTAAAAGACTTGGAAAACTTGCCGGTATTGAAATCCCTCCGGAGGAATACGGAATTCCGGTTGAGGACTAATGAAGAAGTTTTCATTTAATCTTCAAAAAATACTTACTTTACGTGAATTCGAGGAAAAACAGGCTCAGATAGAACTTGCAAAAGCAATTTCCAAAGCAGATACTATTCAATCCGAATTAAAAAACATAGCCGTACAAAAACATAAACAGTCTCAATCGTATACCCAAACATCTGATATTTTGTTTCTTCAGTCTGTTGAAAACTATATTAACCGTCTGGATTTACGAACCGAAGAATTGCTCGAAGATTTGGCCCGTGCCCAGCTTGTCATTGAAGAGAAACGATTACTCATGGCTGAAAAAATGAAGAATCGAAAAGTACTATCAAAATTGAAAGAGAAAAAAAAAGAAGAACACCGCGCAGATGTTCTTCTCAATGAAGAAATTATAATGGACGATATTGCAAATTCTAATACTTAAATTCGCTTCCTCCTATAAACTCTCTTAAAAGCGACTGTCCCGGTACATAATTGACCGGAATCGGCAGGAAGTTGCTTAAAAACCGCAGAAGACGCGACGCCTCTGAATATTCTTTATGTACCGGCGAAACACAGCGTAAAAGAGGTTCTGCATACATCTTTAAAACAGCAAGTTCATAGTCAAGGGCAGTATTGAGCATAGCGTCCGCTTTATCCTGAAACGGATAAATATGAAGTCTTTCCCCGCGCTGTACGCTTGGCCACATTTTTATTGTATCGGCTGCTGTTTTTCCTCTAAACTGGGAATCGCGTACTATACGGCGTATAAGTCTGTTGTCGCTTGTCGATATTCTATTGTGATCATCAAGATTGAGCTGTGTTAAGGCGGATAAATAAATTTTAAATTTATACTTGCTTTCAATGAGCGGGGTAAGTTTGTCATTGAGACCGTGAATCCCTTCCAGCACAAGAATGTCGTTGGAGTTAAGGCTCATCGTTTTGTCTGTGTACAATCTCTTTCCCTCTTTAAAATCGTAGGAAGGAAGCTGAATGGTTTGACCTTTAAAAAGATTTACAAGATCGGTATTGAGCTGTTTTACATCAAGTGCCTCGAGACATTCGTAATCGTACTCGCCGTTTTCATCTTTCGGTGTAAGTTCACGTCCTATATAGTACGTGTCCAGTTCAATTACCTTGGGCTGATACCCCAGCGCCCGCAGCTGCATGGAAAGTTTTTTTGACGTTGTCGTTTTTCCAGAACTTGACGGACCTGCGATTAATACTACTTTTACTTCTTTTTTTTCTTTTATTTTGTCGGCAATATCGGCAATGCATTTATTCTGCAATGTCTCCGTAATATCTATAAACTCTTTTTGCTGTCTGTTATGTATGAGTTCATTAAGAGAAGCAGCTGATGTTACCTGTAATAGCTTTCCCCACTCTTTGTACCGTTTGTACACATTGAAAAGCTGGGGTACGTCTTCAAATTCCGATATTTGATCGGGTTTTGTGGTCATCGGGAATCTTAGGAGAAATCCTTCCCTATACAGCTTCAGTTCAAATATAGAAAGCTTTCCGGTTGACAATAAAAGGGGAGCGAAATACAAATCGGTAAAATTTCCCATGGTATTGACGGCAACTTTAGGCGGACATATGAAGTCGAGCTGCTTTCTTGTTTCTTTTAGATTTAGTTTTTCAAAAAGAGCGATTGCATCCTCATATGAAATATGCGTCTGCTGAATGGTAATATCAGCATTAATCATACGCCTCATGACTTTTTCGAGTGAAGTAAGATCTTTTTGTGTAATGTTTTCATCGGAATCGAAGGTATAGTAGTACCCGTAGCCCAGGCTGTGACCGACTACAAGTCTTTTATCAGGGAACAGTTCATTGGCAGCGGCGGCTAAGACAAAACACAGGGTTCTGCGGTATATGGCAGAGCCCTCATGGGTTCCAAGCAGTACCGGTTCCAGGGTGCAGTTAATATCAATCTGCTGCGTTAAGGAACACAGCTCATTATTTATTTTAACCGCCGTAATGGAATCTTTCGGGCAGTCAAATTTTACCAGAATATCAGAGGTGGTAATTCCTTCATTCACCGAAAAAGATTCTTTCCCGGGGATTGTAACGGTTATAGTATTCATGATGAATAGTATACTTCATCACTTTCAAATTGTACAGAAATTTTAAGACTATATTAAGCAATCTTATGGTATACTTCAAGTAATCTATGAAATTACTATTAGTCGAAGACGAAATAAGACTTTCTCAAGCCTTGTGTGAAATACTTACTAAGAATAAGTATATTGTCGATCCTGTCTATGACGGTAAGTCGGCTCTTTCGTATATTGAAAGCGGTGTCTATGATGCAGTAATACTTGATATTATGCTGCCGAAAATGAATGGTATTGAGGTTTTAAAGTCTGTCCGCGCCTCTCATAATTCTGTTCCTGTTCTTCTGTTAACCGCCAAAGACGAAATTCAGGATAAGGTCGGTGGTTTGGACTGCGGCGCCGATGATTATGTAACAAAGCCTTTTTCCACAGATGAACTTCTAGCAAGGATTCGAAGTCTTTTACGGAGAAAGGGGGAAGTAATTGATTCGTGTCTTTCTCACGGAGATTTATCTCTGCATTTAAAGACTGCAGAACTTTCCTGCGGCGCCAATTCAATTAAACTTGCGCTCAAGGAATTTTTAATAATGGAGCTTCTTTTAAAAAATCCCAAACAGATTATTACAAAGGAAAGAATTATTGAAAAAATTTGGGGCGGTGATTCCGAAGCCGAATATAATAACGTGGAAGTATACATTTCTTTTTTAAGAAAAAAAATCCAGTTTCTTGGAGCAGCGACTGAAATACGAACTTCCCGCGGAATCGGCTATTCGTTGGAGTAATGCTGGATGAAAATGATTAAAAGACTGCAGGTTAAATTAATTCTCACCGTTATGGGTGTTTTAACGCTCGTTTTGTCGGGAATATTCTTTTCAATAAATACGCTTCTTTCAACATCTGAAAAAAGGCAGTCAAAAAGTATTTTGGAAAATCTTGCAATGAATGACGGGAAAAAAATGTCGTTTCGTATTGAAAGACAGTTTTTTTTCGGACAGGAAGTACCGTCAAATGATGCTGCTCCTCCGGAAGCCGAGAAAAAAGATGATGAAATCCCATATCCGGGAAATGACGATAAGGGGGGAAGCGGTTTTATTTTCGGCTTATACAATATAACCCGCTCCATGCCCTATGATATTCAGTCTGTGAGAAATTATTTTTCGGTAAAAATATCAGACATAGGAGAGATTTATGAGGTAATTTCCCCGTTTCCTGTTCACTATACTGAAACCGAAATACTCAACCTTGTCAGTTCAGTCGTTTCTCTAAAGAGGAGTACCGGAGATTACCAGGGACTGCGTTTTCTTCTCGCTAAAAGAACCTACGGGTACATTTTAGTTTTTCTTGACCGTAGAACTGAAGATAATTTGCGGTATCAGCTGTATCAAATTTCACTGGTTATTTATGCTGTCTGTATTCTGGCCGGAGCTGTTATTGCATTCATTTTTTCAGTATGGGCGGTAAAACCTGTTAAAACAGCATTCACAAAACAAAGGCAGTTCATTGCAGATGCAAGCCATGAATTAAAAACTCCGCTTGCAGTTATAAACGCAAATATCGATGTTCTTGAAGGAGAAATAGGTCAAAATACCTGGCTTGAATACATAAAAAGTGAATCAGCGAGAATGAATTCGCTCATAAAAGATCTTCTTCTTCTTGCAAAATACGACAGCAAGGAAAACCTCTATGAGTTTGTCGAATTTGATTTATCGAGATCATTGATAAGTGCAATTCTGCCGTTTGAGACTTTAGTGTATGATCAGGGAAAGAAGCTGAGTGTTTCTATACCTGACGGGGTACTGTATAAAGGCGATGAAAACAGGATTAAGCAGCTGATTCTCATACTGCTCGATAATGCTTTAAAAAATTCTGACGAAGGTGATGAAATCCTGGTAAAACTTGAGGTTAACGGTTCAAAAAAAATAATTACCGTGTATAATACAGGTACGGGCCTTGATAATAAAGACTGCGAGAAAATATTTGAACGTTTTTACCGGGCTGACAGTTCACGAGCACGTGAGACAGGAGGTTATGGACTCGGTCTTGCGATTGCCCGGACGATTATTGAGGCACACAAGGGTAAAATATATGCAGAAGGAAAGAAAGGAGCCTGGGCTAAGTTTACTGCTTTTTTATAAAAGTAAGAGACAATTTCAAAAGTCAGACGAGTTTTGAAATTGCTACTTTACTGTAGCGACAGAATTTTTATAACTAACTATATCAGAAGTAGTTATAAAAATTCTGTAAAGCCGCTTGAGAAAGTTAACAGACTTTTGAAAGTGGCTCGTAATATAGTATTTTAGGGGGATACGTATGCTTATAAGAAAAGTGACACATGCTGATCTGCCGTACGTCTACGAAATTTGTTTAAAAACAGGAAACAACGGGAAAGATGCCTCCTCGCTTTTTTTTGATCCGTATCTTTTAGGTCAGTATTATGCCGCTCCATACCTGTTTTTTGAAGGAGATATTTGTTTTGCGGCTGTAAACACCGATGTGTCTTTTAAAAGACCTTCAGGATACATACTTGGTACATCGGATTCGGTATCATTTTATACCTGGTTTTATTCAAAATGGATACCGGATGTCCAGCAAATTTATCAGAAAGGAACAGCGGTAAAATCTCCTGCTGAAAAACATATGATTGATTTATTTTATGAGACAAACGAAGCACCGAAAAATGCAGTGCTTAAAGAATATCCGGCTCATCTGCACATTGATCTTCTTCCTGAACTTCAAGGAAGAGGAGCCGGAAAGCTTTTAATGAATACTTTTATTGAGGCTCTTAAAAATAAGCAATGTAAAGGGCTGCATCTGGGTGTATCAAAAGAAAATGAACATGCTGTCGGCTTCTACAAGAGCCTCGGTTTTACGGTACTTGAGGATAATAACCTCAGTTTTCTTCTGGGATTGAAATTTTAAGTTGCGGTATTACGCGCGGGGTTGTATAATAGGATCATGCAGGACGAAACAATAATTACAAGCAGTGCCGTAGGGCAGAGACTCGATATGCTGACAGAGACCGATAAGGTGTCGTATCTAATGTTCAACAACAGTAAGATTAAACTGGTGGCTAAAATAACGATTGGACGTGCGCCTGAAAATGATATTGTTATTGACAATAAACTTGCAAGCCGTCATCACGCAGTCATTCAAAAAATCAAAGATGCCTATTTTCTTAAAGATGAGGGCAGCACTAACGGAACTTTCTTAAATGGAAAACCTGTTCCGGACGGCAAGTATGTTAAATTGAACGCACAAGATAAAATAACCATCGGGAATGTAAACCTGGTTATTTCATAGGGGCTTTTCTGCTCAATCATAACTCCCGAATAACACAATCTGATTCTCTATTTGTTCCTGCACAACAGGAGCTCAGTGACGCATTGTCACGGGTCATACCGGTTCTTGAAAATGAAATTACCGCCTACCGGAAAGCCGGCACAAAAAATGAACCTGGATACTTACTCGAATTTGCTGATAATATTCCTGTTTTACTCGTTCCTGATCTTCATGCAAGAAACGGCTTTTTCATTTCAATATTGAATCTTGAAATAGAGGGCATACCGGTTCTTGAAAGAATTAAAAATCGTTCAATACGGGTCATCTGCCTTGGAGACGGCATGCATGCAGAATCACGATCAAAACAGCGCTGGATTTCTGCATATGAATCATATTGCGATGGTGATGTTATAAATACATTTCTATATGAGGAAATGGCTGAAAGTCTGCAGCTTATGATGAAAATTATGAGATGTAAAACGGAGCAGTGTGCTAATTTTCATTTTTTGAAAGGCAACCATGAGAATATACTAAATGAAGAAGGAGGAGGAAACCATCCTTTTTACAAATTTGCTATGGAAGGCCAAATGGTAAGGGACTTCATGATTTCATATTACGGCATGGAAATAACAAAATTATACTACCGCTTTGAAAAACTGCTTCCTCTTTTTGTTATAGGACAGGGTTTTTTAGCAAGTCATGCAGAGCCTGCCTCTGTATATACTAAAAAGCAGCTTATTAATGCGGGGTATGATGCTTCAATCTGTGAAGGTCTGACATGGACAGCAAATAATACAGTTTCGGGTGAAGCCGTAAAAACAATGCTTAAAAAATATCAGAAAAACTATCCTGAAGCACGCTATTTTGCAGGACATCGGCCTGTCAGATCATTAGTGGAATACAGAGCTGACGGTAAATTTGTACAAATTCACAATCCGTCAATGTCAAATGTTGTATACCTTAAACCCGGAGAGACGTTTAATCCGGATACATGTATTATACAGATAGGAGCAAAAAATGAATGAAATTCCTGAAAAAATCGGTAAATATAAAGTTGTTTCAATTATTGCAAAAGGAGGAATGGGGACCGTATATAAAGCGGTTCATCCGACTTTAAAACGTTTTATAATTATTAAGAAATTGACCATCAGGAGTAATCCGGAACTGAGAGAGAGATTTAAAAGAGAAGCTCAAATACTTTTGGATTTGCATCATCCTAATATTGTTCATATGTTTGATTACTTTGTTGAGGATTCCTCCCATTACATAGCGCTTGAATATGTGGATGGAATGTCGCTCGACAAACTTATAAAAAAATGCGGTAAACTCCAGAACCAAAGCGCTATGCTTATATTCCGCGATTCGTGCAAGGCCTTATTATATGCCCACGAAAACGGAATAGTACACCGCGATATTAAGCCGGGAAATATACTCATATCAGCGCACGGGGACATTAAACTTGCCGATTTCGGTATTGCTTCGATAGAAAAAGAGGGTGAGAATAACCTCACGCAGGACGGCTCTACTCTGGGAACGCCTTCTTATATGCCGCCTGAGCAGTTTTCTGAAACAAAAAAAGTTGATAACCGTGCCGACATTTATGCCATGGGAATAATGCTCTATGAAATGGTAACCGGGCAAAAACCGTTTCCGGGAAAATTTTCTCCTGAAACAATTATACAGATTCAAAAAGGAAAGTACACTCCGCCTGAAAAGCTTGAATCTAAAGTTGACTCCACCATAAGAAAACTGATAAAAAAAATGATCCGGCCTAATCCGGCTAAAAGATTTAAAAGTATTGTACAGGTCTTACAAATAGTTGAATCATATTTAGCCAGGTTTGATACGGGTGTAATACGGAATGAGCTTGAAAAGAATTTAAGTACTCAAAAGTATGAGCAGCCGGAGTTTAAGGCTCGAAAGTCGCTTCTTCCTTTTTTAAGTGCTGTAGTGCTGCTGTCATGTATCAGTCTGTTTTCATTTTTCGCATGGGAGGAAGGATACGTGCATAAGTATATACTTTCACCCTGGTATAAACCTGTAGAACTTTCACTGCTGCTTCCAAAAACTTCAGGCTCTGTTCCCGATCTTCCGATGAGGGCATTCTTTTTTTCAGATGACAATAATGAAATTCCTGAAATTAAAGGTTCTATGAGATCTTTTACAGCCGGTGATGCAGATAGCTCTATGAAAATAAGACCGGTATATTTAAAAACCGGGAAGTACAGAATTAAAGTTGCTGCAGGAGCATATGTATGGTGGAAAACCATTTCTATTGAAGATAAACCCGTGTCTTTGGAACTGGATTTTCTGCAGAATTCCGTCAGAAATCTTACTTTTCACGGTTATGCCTTTGATTCTTCAACAGGAGAAAATATCAGCAGCCGGACAAATTTTTTTATACAGACAAACTCGGGATGGATTAAAGCCCAGGATCTTAAAAAGGGTGATCTTACAAGCGGATCTATTGTGAAAATACGAGCAACTCTTGACGGTTATGAAACAGAAAACTATTCTCTTAAGGTTGAGTGGTATCAGGATGAATTGTTTATTAATTGTACAATGAGAAAAAAGCAATGATACTGACGATCTGTTTGAATCCTGTTTTGCAGAAAACCCTGTGCTTCAGCAGCACGCTTGAAAAATCCTGTGTAAACAGGGTTTTAGCTCACCGACTTGATGCTTCCGGGAAGGGGATTAACGTCAGCCGTGTTCTAACCCAGCTCAATGAGAAAGTACTGCACATTACCCAGCTTGGCGGCGATTTCTATACTGTATTTAAAAAACTGTGTAAGGAAGACGGAATTATTCTAAAGTGTGTTAAAACGAAGTCATCCATCAGGTTTTGTTATACGGTTATAGACAGTGAAGTCACTGAGCTTGTTGAAGAAGGATATTATGCAGGCAGAGAAGAAGAAAAACATATTATGCGAAATATAGAGAGTGTTCTTAAGCGGAAAAAAATTAACGCGGTTGTACTATCGGGAACAAAAGCTCCGGGCTTTTCAGATACTGTATATCCTGAAATTGTCTGTGAATGTTTATTCAGAGGTATACCGGTCATTGCCGATTACCGGGGAAAAGATCTGGTGAATACTCTTGATGCTGTAAAAAACTGTAAAAACGCACCGCTGTTGACCATAAAACCGAATATTTCTGAATTATGCAGTACATTCAGCTGTGAAACTACCGAAAAAGGTGCAGTGGAACAGATAGAGTATATTACTAAGGTTTACGGATGCAGCTGTATTATAACACAGGGAGAAAAACCGGTATTGGTACGCACATCAGACGGTTTTAGACGCTATGAAATAATTAAAGCCCGAACAGTACAGAACACTACTGGCTGCGGAGATGCATTTACGGCAGGATTTGCATCGGTCATTTCTAGAGGCGGAAATTGTAATGAAGCCGTTTTGAAGGGGCTTGAATGCGGAGCAAAAAATGCTGAAACCATAAGACCCGGAAGTATTTATTAGATTACTATTTTATTTTCTTGATTTTTCGCTTTTTTATTATCATATTAATATAAGACTATAAACAAACATGCGGAGGACACGATGGCTGAGCCTAATATTGTACCGGTTGAACAAACCCTGTCCAATAAACTATTACTGATTCCCCTCATGGGAAGACCAATTTTCCCCGGAATATTTACCCCTCTAATGATTAATTCTCCTGAGGATACAAAAGCCGTGGAAGAATCTTACAACGGCGACGGATTAATCGGAATAGTGATGATGAAAAGCGAGACTGAAAATCCGGCAGTCTCCGATCTGCATACTGTTGGAACAGTTGCGCGCATTATTAAAAAAATCAATCTGCCCGACGGCGGAGTGAATGTATTTATTTCCACAATTAAGCGTTTTAAAATTAGAAAGGTTCTTAATGAAAAAGAACCGATGGCAGTCATTGTTGATTATCTTGAAGATGATGAAGATCAAAACGTTTTTGAAATTAAAGCATTAACAAGAGCATTAATAAGCGAGATGAAGGAAATCTCGGAAAATAATCCTCTTTTTTCAGAGGAAATGCGGCTTAATATGGTCAATATTGATCATCCCGGTAAAATTGCAGACTTCATTGCTTCAATCCTGAATATTGAAAGGGATGATCAGCAGCGTGTTCTCGAAATGCTTAATGTACGTCAAAGAATGGAAACCGTGCTTGTTTTTATAAAAAAAGAGCAGGAACTGCTTCGTATTCAAAAGAAAATACAATCTGAATTAAACGACCGCATAGAAAAAAGTCAGCGGGAGTACTTTTTAAAAGAAGAACTTAAGACAATAAAAGAAGAACTTGGAATGACGACCGATGCAAAAACATCGGATTACCAGAAATTTGCAGATAAACTTGCAGAGTTTAATTTTGAAGGTGAAATTAAGGAAGCCGTGGAAAGCGAACTGGAGAAATTTGCTCTCATGGATCCAAATTCGGGTGAATTTATAGTAACAAGAAATTATCTTGAAACAATTGCAAATCTGCCGTGGAAAGATGCAGGACCGGTGCAGTACAGCATATCAAATGCAAAAGAAATACTGGATGAGGATCATTACGGTCTTGATGACGTAAAAAAACGCATTATTGAATATCTTGCCGTCCGGAAATTAAAAAAAGACAGCAAGGGGTCTATAATTCTTCTCGTTGGTCCACCCGGTGTCGGTAAAACAAGCGTAGGGCGTTCAATTGCTAGATCCATGAATAGACCATTCTTCCGTTTTTCTGTAGGCGGAATGAGGGATGAAGCTGAAATAAAGGGGCACAGAAGAACATATATTGGAGCAATGCCTGGAAAAATTATTCAGGGACTAAAGATAGTTAAATCCAAATCGCCAGTTTTCATGATAGATGAAGTCGATAAAATGGGTATAAGCATGCAGGGCGATCCGTCAAGTGCTCTTCTGGAAGTTCTCGATCCTGAACAGAATATAACTTTCAGGGATCATTATCTTGACCTCCCCTTTGATATATCCAATATTCTTTTCATTCTTACGGCAAATACACTGGATTCAATACCGTCTCCGCTTCTTGACAGAGCTGAAATCATTAACCTTTCAGGATACATAGATCAGGAAAAAATTGAAATTGCAAAGAAGTATCTTATTCCGAAGAGTCTTGAAAAAAACGGTTTGAAAAAAAATCAAGTCCGGTATGATAAAGGTTCTCTTCTTTTTATTGCAAACTCATATGCACGTGAGGCTGGAGTAAGAAATCTGGAAAAATGTTTTGATAAGATACACCGGAAGTATGCCGCAGAATTAATCAGTACTACTGAAGCGGTAAAAATTTCGGATGAAATCGATGTTCTGCAGAAACAGGCTCAACAGGAATATGAAAAAGAAAGAGAACGCATAAAAATTGAAAGTGAAAAAATTTCAGATGAAATTAAAGAGACTCCTTATATTGATGCTAAGAAACCAAAGAAAAAACCGAAAATTCAGGAAGCAAAAAAGCTCGTAAGTGAAAAAGAAAAGGAACTATCGGCGTCGTATAGCAAACTAATATCAGTACCTCTTTCTGTAGATTCCTCCCTCATAGAAAAATATCTGGGAAAACCTGTTTTCAATGAAGATGAGGTTAAGAAAGCCGATAAGGCCGGTACCGCTCTGGGGCTTGCCTGGACAAGCATGGGAGGAGACACCCTCATTATCGAAGCTATAACAAATTCTGGAAAAGAAGGCATGCAGATAACAGGACAGCTGGGTGATGTCATGAAAGAGTCTGCCTCCATAGCACTCAGCTGGGTTAAACAGTACGCCCTTAAACATTCAATCGTAAATGAACAATGGTTTGAGAAGAATTTTATTCATCTTCATATTCCCGAAGGTGCTACTCCAAAAGACGGACCGTCGGCGGGAATAACGATGGCTACAGCATTACTATCGTTAATAATGAATAAGCCGATTAAGAAAGCTCTGGCAATGACCGGCGAATTATCTTTGACGGGTCAGGTTCTGCCCATAGGCGGTTTACGCGAAAAAACGGTTGCTGCCCGCCGTAATAAGGTTAAACAGATAATTATACCTAAGGCTAATACTAGAGATCTTGATGATATACCGGATATTGTTAAAGATAATATCAGTTTTCATCCGGTAAGCTCATATGAAGAAGTGATAAAACTTGTTTTCTAAAAATAATTAATTTGACAGTTCATCCATTTGCCCTTACACTGGGAAACGGCATAAAACTCCAGGAGGGCTATATGGATAACTTTGAAATTGATAATTCATGTTTCATAGATGATATTTCCAGCAGTATTTACGAGTTTAATCAGATTCCCCTCGAGTTATACCAAAAATATGAGGTAAAGCGGGGATTGCGCGATATAAGCGGTAAAGGCGTCCTCGCAGGACTGACTAAAATATCGGAAATACATTCATATATACTAAATGAAGGTGATTTAATACCCTGCGAGGGAAAACTGTACTACCGCGGTTATGACATTGAAGACCTGGTAAAAGGTTTTACAGCAGAAAAGCGGTTTGGTTTTGAAGAAGCGGTGTATCTTTTATTGTTTGGAAAACTTCCTTCACAGGAGGAGTATGATAACTTCAGAAAGCTCCTGTCATCATATTATACTCTTCCTAAAGAGTTTCTCAATGATACCATAATGAGTTCACCCAGCAAAGATATGATGAACTCCTTGGCAAAAAGTGTTTTAACTCTGTATACTTTTGACGATGATGCTGAAGATACAACTATTAGAAACGTCGTACGTCAGTCATTGCAGCTTATTGCCCGTTTCCCCTCTCTCATTGTGTATGCCTATCATTCATTTGTTTTTGCCCATAAGAAGGAAAACATAGTTATTAAGAGTCCTAAGAGTGAATACTCAATAGCACAAAATATTCTTCATATGCTGCGGCCTGTAGATACATTTACAGAACAGGAAGCACGGATTCTTGACCTTGCTCTCGTTCTTCATGCGGAGCACGGCGGCGGAAATAATTCATCATTTACAACGCATGTGGTTACTTCTTCCGGTACAGATACATATTCATGTACAGCTGCTTCTTTAGCATCATTAAAGGGCCCTAAGCATGGAGGAGCAAATATTAAAGTGGTTAAAATGTTTGAAGATATAAAAGAGAGTGTTAAAGACTGGACAAATGAAGGACAGGTTAGAACATACTTGTATGATATACTCGATAAGAAAGCATTCGATAAATCAGGTCTTATTTACGGAATAGGACATGCGGTGTATTCGGAATCTGATCCGAGAGCCTTAATTTTTAAATCGTATGTCGAGAAACTTGCCCAGGAAAAGGGAAGGGAAGACGAGTACTTGCTGTTTTCATTAGTTGAGCGTCTTGCTCCTGAGGTAATCGGAGAAAAAAGGCAGATGTATAAAGGCGTAAGTGCAAATGTTGATTTTTACTCAGGATTTGTTTATAAAATGCTCGATCTGCCTGAGGAACTATACACTACCTTGTTTGCCGCTGCCAGAATTGCCGGATGGTCAGCTCACCGGATAGAAGAACTGGCAAATAATGGGAAAATAATCCGACCTGCATACAAGGCAATTGAGAAACACCGGTCATACAAATCTATGAACGCACGTTAAATTTTCCATTCACATAAAAAAAGACGGAATAAAATCCGTCTTATAGGTAAGATTACAGCTGTTTACTATAGTGATTATTCACCGTCTACAGAAACTCCGTGTCTCTTTTGCTGGAATTTTTTAAGCATTGCAACACCATTGCGTTTGCCGTTATACACAAATCCGCCGTTCCAATACTCCAAAGCGGCAAACAATGCATTACCGCCGTCCTGATCATCGCTTTTTATAGTTCTGAATGAAACGAAACTTGCAAGTTCTTCAAAATTTTGATTATGAAGGCATTCCAGACGTTTCCTGTTAAAATCATTCCATTTTTCAAGATCTTTAAATCCGTCACCTTCATCTTCAACAATAAGGTGAGCATGAGTAGGACTGAATGAATACCAGACTCGAACTTTCTTATTAATATCGCAGTTGTTACCATGTTTAACAGCATTCTTAATAACTTCTGAAATTTGCTGCTCCAGCAAATTGATTTCCTTTATTTCCAAAGGTGCGGACTGCACAATCAGCAGGGTAAAATACCGTATTTGACGAAAATCCGAAGGAAATTCCTTATAAAGCATATTAGTCTTATCAAATAATGCATCATTTTCATCTGATCGTAATTCTTTAATCTGGTTCATATGTAAATCCTTATTTTATTGTGTTATTCCGATATCATGAGAAGAGCTTCTTCAACGCTGTTCGCTATAGGGAAGTAACCCATAAGTTTAGTCAGCTCAATAACCTTCTTTACAGATCCGTGAATATTTGCAATTGATAATTTTAAGTTCATCTTCTTTATTGTAGAGCAGATATAAATCAGCGCACCAATTCCAGATGAGTCGATGTAATCAACCTGTTCCAAATTAATAATGAAACTTTTTACGCTTTTCTCAAGCATTTTCATCACTAATTCCTTGAGTTTATACGAATTATATAAATCCATCTCTCCGTTTACATCAATGATGTAGATTTCTCCATTTTTTCGTATCTTAAGTTCCATTGCTAGCTCCCTTTGCTATAAGATTTTTATTACAAGAAGTGTTTGATCATCATGCTGTCTTGCTGATCCGATAAATTTCTTGATGTCTTCTTTAACAATAGCAGCAATCTCCTTGCCGGATAGACTGCTGTTCTTTTCAATTAATGCTGTCAACCTTTGTGTGGTAAATTGATTTCCTCCTGCATTGATGGATTCAACAATGCCATCTGTAAAAGTAATAACAATATCACCGGATTGAACATCCGTTTCATTATCGACATAAACTGACGTTTTCTCTACTCCAATCGGTTCGGAAGGAACTGATAAACGCTCTACTTTTTTGGTCGATGATTTATATAAATATACAGGAGTCGTACCGGCTGTAGAATACTGTATTTTATTTGCTACTGAATCATAGTTTATTAATGCAAGACTTGCAAAGTGATCGATAGAACTTTCAACAGATATACCCCTGTTTGCCCAGGACAGGATCGTGGATGCAGTCTGAGTTGTATTCACAACGAGACGTAAAATTGCTCTGAGCATGACCATAATGAGCAGGGAATTCATACCCTTGCCTGCAACGTCTGCGAGAACAAATGAAATTCTGTCTTTTCTTGATGGTATTACATCAAAAAAATCTCCGCACACGCCCTCGGTTGTATTAAAATAATGTCCGAGCGACAATGATGGAATTGCAGGAAGAAGTTTAGGATGCATTCTCGTCTGAATCTTGCATGCGATTTCCGCTTCCCTTGTAAGTTCAGAATGCTCCACAATTTCCTGGAAGGAAAAAACATTTTTGATTGCGGTTCCTGCAAATCCTGAAAGTATGAGGGCTGCTTTATATTCTTTTTGTGTAAATACTGCACTGTCATGTTTACGGGCGAATGCCGCTATTCCAATAACTGAACCCTTAATTTTTAAGGGGAGCAGTATGTATGAACCAAGTTTTAGGAAGTCTTCACTCTCATTCTGAAAGAAACGGGAATCGGACAGCGGGTCGGTTACTAATTCAGCCTTTCCTGTTCTTGCTATTTCGCCGAAAATATTCTCATTCAAGGGAAAGGAAGCAAACCTGAAATTCGTTTCCACACGTACAATTTTGTGAGGAATATCTGAAGGCAGCTGATACGGCGGAGGAAATGATCCTGAAAATGATTTAACCGTAATAACGTCATCAAAATCATCTACTAGAAGAATTGCACCGCCGTCCGCCTTAATTTCACGTATTATGCTTGTGTTAATAAAATCAAGGAGTCTTGGTAAACCGGTTTCCTCAGAAAAGGCATCAGCGGCATGAATAAGAAAATCACGGCTTACATCTAGAAGAGCCCCGTCTTCTTCTTCCCGCTTGGCAAGTTCTTCAGAAAGAGCTTCTTCAAGATTTTTACTTTCAACTTCAGGAGTAAAATCGAATTCCTCCTCTTCAATCTCCTGTCTGCTTACAAAAACCAGGTGGGGAAGAAGAAGCAGTAATGAAACGGTTACGAACGATGACAGAACAAGAATACTTGGAAAGAACACGGTGACAACAATACCCGCAAGAAGCAAAACCAATGCTATAAACTGAGTAAGTGTATTTTTTCCTGCATTTTTCTTTGCTGTCCTTACCAGAAAAACAAGCAGAATAAGAACCGCTAAAGCTGAAGTTATAAGCGGAATAAAGGCAAAGTCATCACTTATATTGAACAAAATCGTACCTCTTTCATTATGCTCCTATAATATTACCATTGAAAAACCAAGGCGTCAAGGTTTGAAAAGAAATTTTATTTTATCGACCAGTCTTCGTAACGCATTCGGGGAGTATTTTTCACTGAATTCACTGGCTGCGCTGTCAATACTTATGTCCTGGCCGAACTTCTGTTTTACTTCATCCCAGTAGCGTATTAACCATACATACATGTCGCTCAATGTTCTGCGCTTAAATTTTCTTAAGAGCTTTTGCTTTTTAATTGCTTGTATGACAGGAAGATAGACTTTCCCGTACCATGACATAATCGCATCCTGCATGCTGATTTCATCTTTCTGGTTTTGGTTGATATAATATTTATGTATTAAAATATGCTGATATAAAACATCGTACTGACCCGGAGTTGAAAAATCTATATTCCAGCAGTCGGTTATATCGCCGAAATTAGTCTGTGAATAAAATACTCTCTTTTCATATTGAATTATCTGCTTCAAAATTGCTTTTTTACTCGTACTCGGCTTCAGTTTTATTTCGCTCTGCAGGCTGATAACTTCCGCATCTATGTTTTCAACCCCCTTGCTTCGTGCAACTGACACCCGGTGATTCCCGTCTCTAACGAAATAGAGACCGCCTATCTCGTATAATGTAATGGGAGGAAGAATAACATCCGAAAGGTGCGCCTGGTCAATTCTTGCCCAGCGGGTTTTTAAATGCGCACTGCGGGGAAAGAATCTATTGTCGAAATCCTGATATCTTCCTTCACTGCCGACTATCATCTCTATGGGCACCACTTTCATTCCGAGGTACACTTCATTTTTTGGTTTAAGCATCTGCTTTATATCGTTGAAAGACAGCAGTTTGGTTTCCTCAGGATTAAGGAGGTGCTGCAGATCATTTATTAAAGCTTTGTTCCTTGCCCTGAAAAAGTCCTCATGACTTGTTTGACTTATAAATTCATTCATTGTTAAATCCTTACATTGTGAGAATATAATGACTGTATGCATTAATTATTGTTGTCTGATCATATGTTGACAGGCGGATATCCTGCAGATCGTACAGATGTATATGTCCATGAACAAGATACTTTGGTTTAAATTTCCTGATGAACCATACGTATGATTTAAAACCCTTGTGGCACGGATCTTCTTTGTCATGAATACCAAGAGGCGGAGCATGGGTCAAAAAAATGTCCAGATACCGCCCGTAGCGGAGCTTATTATATATCAGCTGCGGTGTCATTTTTAAAAGGTGAAAGAACATTTGTGCATCTGTATATTGATTCTGCCCGCTATTATAGCGCAAGGAACCTGAAGCGCCTGCTATGAGAAGGTTCCCTTCTTTCAGTACTTTAAATCCTGCATAAGCAGCTCCGTGGCAATGTGTAGCGGATCCGACCTCTGAGCGGTCGCATTTATCAGTGCTTCCTCCATGAAAGCGCATAAAATCTTTTAAATTATGATTTCCGAAGATAAAAAAAGCAGGTTTATTAATGGAAGAAACAATAAAATCCACATACTCCATCGGTAAATCCCCGGCACTCAATATAATATCAACATCGCCGAATCGTTCTTTTATTGCATTGCTGTACACAAGAGGATCTATCTGATCAGAAACACAAAGGATTTTCATAACCGGCCTGTTAAAAGCTAATCTTCGAAAGGAGCTGTTCCAGCTTATCCTTACCGACCAGTTCGAAAGGACGATTTTCCGCAAATTCAACAGTAGCTCTTGTAAAACCTGAACTTGAACAGATAATGCACTTGAAGTAGTTCTGTTTTTTCATTTCTTCAAGTTCCTGCCGGAGAAGAGTATCCTCAATAAGGTCAGGCTCTCTGTAAAAAATCATCACGTAAATCTGCTGTCTGACATTCTGCCAGTTTTCCGCCTTGGATTCAGTCGCAATAAATTTACAGCCGAACTTTTTAATTTGAACATCCCTGGGTTCCAGTTTATATGCAGATAATGCCAGTTTTTTGCATACTTCAATAAAAAAGTCTGTATTGCTGGTTAAAAATTCCTTCATATTATCATTTGCCTGCAGATCGCGGTACTGTGCAAGTTTTGCGGGAACATCGCGGAAGGTATGATTCTGATGGTAAATTTTTTCCCATTGCTGAAGCGCCATATCAATTTTGCGATCCTTTTCATAACACCCTGCAAGAAAATACCGGGCATACAGTGTTTCCTGATTTCCTTCTTCAGATGAGGCTGCAACCGCACGGTCAAACTCAATTATTGCTTTATCGGTGGCATTAACAGCCATATAACAGGAACCGCGTTCGATGAGGGCGCGCTGCTTAAATTCAGGATCCCTCAATGCTTTTTCAAATGCGGTTATGGCTCCAGGATAATCTTTCCCTTCTTTTAATATTTTGCCGAGGTAGTAATATGATGAATATGTTTCAGGACTTAAAGCAATTGCCAGATCAATTTCTTTCTTTGCTTCTCCAAACTGTTTTGCCCGGAACAGTAAAAGACCGAGGGATGCATGAGCTTTTACGTTGCGTTTGTCCAGTTTAATTGCCTGCTGAAAAAATGAAAGCGCCTGATCGGATTTTTGCCGGTTTTCGAACAGCTTTCCCGCATTATAAAAATGTTCCGAAACATTCGGCTCAAGCTTGGTGAGCAGGAGATACTCTTTAAGCGCTTCATCAGGCTGATTGAATTTAAAATACAGCTGGGCTATCTGCCTGCGGAATTCACGTTCATTGAAGGTTTCATCAAAAATTGCCGTTTGATTGACAATTTTATATTCCATAAGCGCCAATTCCGGCTTATTATCTGCAAGGTAGGCTTTCCCGAGAAAATAATGAGCCTTGAAGTCCCGGGGATTTTTCGTTATTATATTCTTGGCAAGTTTTACGGCACTTGAGTATTTACCCTGCTTAATGAGTTTTTGAATTCCTTCAATTTTTTTTGGAGAAATGATGGATTTAACTACCATATAGGTTAAGATACCGACTATGAGAGCCATACCTGGTATGATAATTATATAAATTGTCGCCATTAGTCCTCCGATAAGTGTACTGAAAGAGTAATATGTTTCAACAAATATGTCAAACCGCTGTTTGTTGTTTGAGTGATCATATCTAAGGAACCGCCATGAAACAGAATAAAAATGGATACATCCTGCTGTTTTTCGTAATCCAGCTTCTTGCCGCTTCTGCTGTATTTGCTGATCCGTTCAGCGAAGGCGAACTGTTATTCAGTAAAAACAAACCTCAGGAGGCGATTGTTTTATTTGAACAGGCTCTTCCATCCCAAAATGTTAATCCCCTTGTATACAACTATTTGGGGCTTTCGTATTATCAGACAGGGCAAATGCAGAAAGCTCTTGAAACTTTTTTAAACGGAACTCAAAAAGCCGGAACAAGTAAACGCGTCTTGTATTATAACGCGGGAAATACCGCTTTTGCAATGGGTTTGTATCAGGATGCGGAAAACTACTTTTCGCTTGCCTCAGTTGCTGACCCGTCGTATGCACAGGCGTTTTTGAACAGGGCAAATACAAGGATTAAGCTTCAGAAGCTGGGCGGCGCTGCAGAGGATTATGAAAAGTATCTTTCACTATACCCCCTTACTCCTCAGGCTGAGAAAATTCGCGCTCTTTTACAGCTTCTTGCCTCAGATGTTGAAAATAAAAAGATTGAGGAAGAAAGACTTGCTGAGGAGACTGAGCGTCTTAAAGAGGAAGAAAAACGCATTGCCTCAGAACTTGCCTTACAGAAAGAGGAGCAGGAGAAACTTGAAGCGGAGAAAGCCGCAGCTGAGGCTGAACGAAGGCGTGTTCTTATGGAAGAAATAGCAGCATCATTGCAGAATTCCGAATCAACAAATCTTTCAGCCGGAACTGAAGGGGTAATGGAGTATACATATGAGTCTGAACTGGATTGACTGGAGAAAAGTAATACTGATACTCGTGCTTATTCTGGCCGCTGCCGCAGCCGTATTTTTCCCGGTACGCTGTTATCTGTCCAAACCGGTATCTGAAGATACCGGAGTTCTGACGGAACGGGAAAATACAATTCTTCTTACAAAGCGGTATATTGAACGCGGCGAATATGAGAGAGCTATGAATCTTCTCGACAGTCTGTTAATTAAAAATGCAAATGACGAAGAGGCTCTGACTATGATCGACGAGATTATTGCCTTGAAGGCCGGCGCCTCATTAAATGATTTTCCCCGCTATTCACAGACGGTCGATGTAAATACACAGAATCTTGAAGAAGCTCTGTCAAAGATGGAAGAGGCTTTGCGGCAGCAGAATGAAACGCAGGCCCTGACTGCTCAAAAACTTGCACAGCAGGCCGAACAGGCAGCCCTTGCGGCAAAAAAACAGGAGGAGCTTGCTTCTCTTCAGGTGCAGGAAAAGGAAGAGGAAAGACGGAGGCAGGAACAGGCCGAACTTGAAAGTGCAAAGCAGAAAGCGTATGAAGAGGAGCTTGCAAAACAGAACAAGGCTTTACAGGAACAAATAGAGAAGGTTAATGATGAAGTTTCCCAGGGAAAGGCAAAACTGGGAATGGGAAATATCAGCCAGGCGCTTGAACATTTTTCATCAGTGCAGTCTCTGCTTCCGCAGAATCAAAAAGTCTTTAATGCTAAAAAAATGGCTGAAATAGCTTCGGCTCTTTATGAAGCTTCAACAACCCAGACTGATATAGATAAAAAAGAATCCCTGCAGTCTGAAGCTGTTGCCTATGCCCGTAAAGCCCTGGAGTATAATGCCGGTGATCCGGCAGCGCACTACATTTTGGGTAAAAAACTAAGTGATGACCGCCAGTATGATAAAGCTCTGCCTGAACTCACAAAGGCGGTTCAAAATGACAGTTCAAATTACCTGTATTTTTACGAATTGGGTAAAGTTCAGTACTCCCTGAAAAAATACAGTGAAGCCCGTTCATCTTTTGAAAGCACTACAAAGCTTAAATCAGATTTTGAACAGGCATACTATAATCTGGGTATGACGCATAAGGCTCTCGACCGTACCGATGACGCTCTTGGAGCGTTCAGGAAAGCAGCATCGATTAATCAGTCATATGACAAGGCTCATTTGGAAATCGCACGGCTTCTGTATAAAAAAAATGATATTCCTGGTGCACAGACTTCATATAAAAAAGTACTCTCGCTTGATTCCACAAACGGAAATGCTCTGCGCGAGCTGGCATCGCTTTATGCACAGCAGGGTAATAATCCTGAAGCTGAATTATATTTTAAAAAAGCACTGTCATTTTCAGCAGACGATGCCACAACTTCCTATAACTTATCAACAGTGCTCTTTAATCAGAAGAAAACAGATGAGGCTCTTCAGTATGCGAAAAAAGCTGCTGATGCACAGACAAATAATGCAACATTCCAGTATAATTACGGACTTATGTGCGAATCATCGCTCGACATAGATTCTGCGATGATTTACTACTCAAAGACGCTTAAACTGGATCCCGGTCATGTGAAGGCAAATATCAACCTCGGGAAACTTTTCCTCGAATCAGGCGATGCTGATACAGCTCTTGTCTGCTTAAAAACAGCAGTTTCCCTCGATAAAAACAGTTTTGAAGCGGTTAATAATCTTGCAAGCGCGTATCTTGCCAAACAGGATTACGAAAATGCCGTACTTAATTTTCTTGCTGCTGTTAAAATAGATCCTTCGAATCTGCTTGTAAAAATGAATCTAGGGAAGGCATATGCAAGCGCTGAAAAATTTGACCCGGCAAAAACTGTGTATCTTGAAGTTCTTCAAAAAGATAATTCATATTGGGATGCCTACATAGAGATTGCGAAAGTCTGTACTGCAATGAAGGATTTTAAAAGCGCAGAAGGATACCTTTTAACGCTTCAGAGTAAAAATCCCTCATACAGGAAAGATGAGGTTGCTGTCCTTTTATCGGGTATTAAAAACTGATTTTGTTATGTGCGCTGCACACGCTCAAATAATTCTTCCCTTGTTATAACTGTCCAAACTGGTCTTCCGTGCGGACAGTGAGGATCTTCAAGGCTGAAAATGTCTGTGATGAGGTTTACCGCTGCAGTACTGTCCAAAAAGTTTCCGTCCTTGACCGCGCTGCGGCATGCATTTGATGCCGCAAGGGATCTCATAATATCTGCGGGTTCCAATCTTTTTTCAAGTATATCTTTTTCTAAATCGAGCGCGGTTCCCTGCCACTGAGAGTTGATGCTTGTAATTTCCCATTTACCGTCTTCTTTTTGAGCTATCGTAAAACCTGCCTCAGAAAGAGCATCCTGTATTGTAGCGAGATACTCATCATCTTCTTTTGATTCAGTTGAGAGAGTGAAGGGTATAAGGAGCTCCTGTTTTCGGTTTTGATTCATAAAGCGGTCAAATAGAATCCTTTCATGTCCTGCATGCTGATCAATTACATAGAGTTTCCCTTCCCTCTCGGCAAGCAAAAAAAGCGACTGAAATGAACCCAAATAGGTAAAGCCGGTATTTCCCTGCACTTCATAATTACCCTTGTGCTGTTCCCGGGTGAGCTTTTGTACTGCAGAGTTTTGTTTGAAATACGGTGAAGATGCTGGTATACCTAAGGGTATTACGTGATCAGAGGCTTCACCATACTGTGAGGTGTGATGTGATGAATAGGAGAAAGCAGATTTTGGAAAGGAATTTAAAGCAGACGAAGATGATTCTTCCCGCGGAAAAAAACTTTTCTCCAATACAGCTGTATCTCTTTGTGAAATAGAGGATGAGCGGAAAAAAGAACGGAGTGTTGTACTCAGCGCATGGTGGATCGCCCCTAAATCTTTGAACCGCGCTTCTTTTTTAGCCGGATGAATATTGAAATCGACGAGTGAAGGATCAATTTCTAGGAAAAGACAGCATACCGGATGAAGTCCGTTGGGAAAATATCCCTCACAGCCGTATTCCACGGCCTGAATAAGGCTGTATTCATTAATTTTCCTATTGTTAACATATACATGAATGTTTTTCCGGTCGGTACGGGTTACCGAGCTGTCTCCAATGACTATCGTTAGAGTCCAACGGAGGGCTGCTGACGGATCGGAGACAGTAAGCTCAGAAAAAAGCGGAGTCTCATTATGCAGGGAATATGCTTGTGTAAAACGCTCTTTCTTTGATCTGCATGATGGAAGTATCAGTTTCACCTCTCCATCGAGTATTAATCGGAATGCAATCTCGGGAAAAGGAACGGTTTTTTCAATGAATGTTAGTCTGCATAAATTACCCTCTGCAGAAGGTCTTTTTAAAAATGCTCTTCGTGCGGGGAAATTTTCAAATAAACCGCTCGACTGTACAATAGTACCCTTATCGAGTACTGCCGGCTCCAGTATATTTTCAGATGCAGCCTCGGCACGGAGGCGCCATGCGTGTTCTTCCTCTTTACGTCTTGATGTAATTTCGAGTCTTGAAACCGATGCAATGGATGCAAGAGCCTCTCCCCTGAATCCGAGCGTTGAAAGATTTAATAAATCCACCTCGCTCTGTATTTTACTGGTTGCATGAGGTTTAGCACACTGTAAAAGATCTTCTTTTGATAATCCTATACCGTCATCGCTGATGCTTATGGATTCTATACCGCCTCCCTGCAGGGAAGCAGTAATAGAAAAAGATCCTGCATCAATAGCATTATCCAATAATTCACGGATAACCGCATTCGGTCTGTCAATGACTTCTCCTGCTGCAATTTTCCGTGCTGCTTCCGCAGATAGTGTTTTAACAGGCCGTATCAATCCCCTCCGGGCGGTAAAAGCAGTAGTCATAGTAATGCTCAGTTCATATCAACTGATGAAAAAAGATCCAGCTCCGGTTTTTCATCCGGTGAAGTACTCTGGTTCATGAGAATTTGAATCCTGCTTTCAATTTTATCAAGATCTTTTTCCATGGATTTTGACAGCTTAATTCCCTCTTCAAATAATTTAAGAGCCTCCTCTATGGGAAGATCGCTTTTTTTTATAGAAGTGTTTAGTTTTTCAAGTTTGTCAAGTCTTTTCTCAAATGATTCCATATATCCTCCGGGATGAATGCTTAGTGTACTTCAACTACCTGTGCGGTCATGACACCCTTATAGGGTTTTATCGTAAGATTTGCACCCTGCGCTGTCTGAGCCGCGTCAGTGATAACCTTTCCGGTTACTGCATCGGTTACAACAGAAAAGCCGCGTTCCAAAATTGAAAGCGGATTTAGAGATTCCAGATTCAGAGAAGCAAGCTGCAAAGTCTGTTTTTTGTCCTGGACGAGCGTCTGCATGGCATTGATGAGATCTTCCCGGGCATAATCAAAACGCTGAAAAAGAGGCTGTTCTATGCTTCTAAAGCGGAGTACAAGATTATCCTGCGAAAAATTTCTAACAAGAGCTTTCATATGATCCAGTTTATGGTGAATAGTCTGTATAAAAATATCTTTGTAATTTTCTACCGCAGATACTATATCGTCAAGAGACGGAACGGCAAGTTCCGCAGCAGCAGAAGGAGTGGGGGCGCGGACATCGGCGGCGTAGTCGCAGAGCGCCCAGTCAATTTCGTGTCCCACAGCGGAAATTACCGGTATAATAGAGTCTGCAATAGCACGGACAACTTGTTCATCTGAAAAGGGAAGGAGATCTTCAAGGGATCCGCCTCCGCGTCCTACTATAAGAACATCGCACAAATTGTGTATATTTGCAGTTTTAATCTGTTTTGCAATAATAGAGCCCGCTTCGTCCCCCTGTACCGGACAGGGAAGAACAAGAACTGAAACTTTCGGATTTCTTCTGTTTATAATCTGTAAAATATCACGTAAAGCGGCACCTGTCGGGCTTGTTACGACTCCGACACAGAGGGGAAAGTAGGGAATATTTTTTTTTCTTTCCGCATCAAATAAACCTTCTTCTGCAAAGGCTCTCTTTCTCATCTCAAGAAGTTTTAAAATATCGCCGCTGCCGGTTTCTTCCATAGAATCAATTACAATCTGATACGAGCCGCGCTGGGCATACACCGAGAGGGAACCTTTAACTCTAACCTTCATTCCGTCTTTGGGAGTAAATGAAAGGTATCTTGATTTACCTTTGAAAAGAACGGCAGAAATTGATGCAGCATCATCTTTGAGGGTAAAGTAAATATGTCCTGTGCTTGAAGGACGGTAATTTGAAATTTCACCTTCTACCGAAACATCCGGAAGGGAACCCTCTAAAAGCTCTTTTATTATCCCGGTCAGATCTGTTACCGTTAAGGTTATTGATGAGAAGTCTTGAAAATTTTCAGTGCTCAATGAAAAACTCCTTATCTGACAGGGACGGAAAAATTACTTTCTCTTTTCCAGATCTGATACAATTTTGCTGTAAAAAACGGAATCTATCTTAAACTTAGCCAAGTATACTATAAAACCGGCTAGAATTGAAAGAAGGGGAAGGAACAGCATGGCAATTTTCATGAGTAATAATCCTTTATCGGTCACATCAGCGGGACTTTGAGCGCTGTTTATGCCGGACAGTACAACAACGTATCCGACAATTCCGGAGGCAACAGCACCTCCTAATTTGTTAATGAAAGGCTGGAGCGAGAAGGTAACGCCTTCATTTCTTTTTCCCAGTTTCCATTGACCGTACTCGACGGTGTCTGCAAGAAACATCAGCATCAACAGCTGAATAAAGGCCTGACCGAAAAAAATGCATAATCCGCTTATACCAATAGGAAGCATGTTCATCGGAGAGAAAAAGAAGACAATATAGCCTGTAATAACAAGAATTATAGACACCGTGTAAAGCTGCTTTCGTGAGAATTTCTTACTGAAAAGGGGGAAAACACTCAACGCTGTAAGCTGGGCAGCTCCTAAAATAACTGCAAAGATGGAATACATGCCTTCGTTTTTAAAAGCATATTTGAAAAAGTACAGGCCGAAGCTTGTCGTTGTCATGTAGCCTATCATGAAAAGACTCATGGAAACTGCAGTGACACATAACTGATCATTCTTGAAAATTGCTTTGAACATTCCAATAATGCTTGTCGAATCCTTTCTTTCATTGCTGACAACAGGAGTTTGCGTTTCTTTCACACCGAAGACGGTAATTGACTGAAACACAAGAAGGATGACCACGATGCCTATGGAAAAAATCATATAAGCCTTACTCATACTGCCGAGTGCGGCTCCCAGTGCATTTGTGATGGGAACGATGCCGCTTACAACAAAGAACAGCCCTATATTGGCGCAGATTCTTGCAATAGCTCCTATCTTTTCTCTCTCTTTTTGGGATGCACTTAATGAAGGAAGCATTGACCAGAATGAAATATCGTTGGTGGTGAAGGCGATACCCCAGGATACATACAGTACCGCAAAAAGAACGATGTATTTACTTCCGCGCAGTCCCGTGTCTGTAAAGAGCAGCACCGTAATAATACTGCTCAGTATTGAGCCGAAAACAATCCATGGTTTAAATTTTCCCCAGCGAGTTTTGGTATTATCAACTATGGTGCCCATAATCGGGTCATTGAGGGCATCAAAAATTCTGGCGGCAAGCATTATATTGGTTGCGTATAAAATAGTCGAATCATTGAGTTTTAAAATATCAGTCAAATAGAAGATGAGATACATGCTTACCATGGAATAAACCATATCCCGTCCTACCGTACCCAACCCGAACGTATAGCGGTTCCTTAGTATACTTTTATCGCTCATGCTTTATCTCCTGTGGAAGTTTCTATGATCAGAGCCTCATAAGATTGCAGAGTTATACAATCCTGAACACTGCTCCTTCCGCAGTTTGAACAAAGCACTTGGCCGTTTTCAATCTGTCTGAGTACCGGATTGCTTAGTTTTTGAGGTTTAGCGGAAAAATTGAGAAGGACAATGCAGCGTTCGTTGTCGTATTCCCGTTCGTAGCAGAAAAGTTCACCGCGGGAGGGCAGGGCAAAAAAAGTACCTTTTAAAAGAGGTTTTTTGTCCCGCCGCAGTGCAATGAGCTTCTTATAGTAGGAGAGTATTGAATCACTGTCCTTAAGCTCCCGTTCTGCATTTATTGTCCTGTAATTACTGTTAACTCGTATCCAGGGTTCTTCTTTCCCCTTCGGAGAAAAACCCGCATGCTCGGCATTATTCCACTGCATAGGAGTCCGGGCATTATCTCTCGAAGATTTTTGAATCATGTGCCACCGTATTTTCTTGGGGAAATGCATTTTTCGGGCAAGACTGTCTACGTAATGCGACTCGACATCCTTTATTTCATCGAGGCTGGAAAAATACGCATTGGTCATGCCTATTTCCTCCCCCTGATAAATGAACGGCGTTCCCCTCAGCGTTAAAAGAAGGGTAGCAAGCATTTTTCCCGAAACTTTGTGATGCTTGGCATCATTGCCGAACCGTGAAATACTTCTGATCTGATCGTGGTTTTCGAGGTAGTTTGCATTCCAGTCAAGGCAGCCCTGCCATTTTGTTAAAACATTTGTAAACGAAGCCGGCTTAAAACGGGTTTTGAACCACTTATTATTGATTTGATCCGTTTCCATATGTTCAAAACTGAAAACCATATCAAGTTCGCCCCGTTCGCTCGCACATAAATCATTCGCCATGGACGTATCGACGAGCACTGTTTCGCCTACGGTAAAACAGTCATACGAACTGAAAACATCACGTTTGAGCTCAGCGAGTATTTTATGACAGCCATCCTGCGACACATAGTGTTCCCGTCCGGTGAGGGCTATTCTTCTTTTCCCGTTCTTGAGGCTTGATTTATATATAACATTGATGACATCGCACCTGAATCCGCTTATTCCCATATCGAGCCAGAATTTGAGAATTTCTTTTACTTCTGCGAGTACCTTAGGATTATTGTAGTTAAGATCGGGCTGTTTACGTGAAAAAAGGTGAAGATAATATTCTCCGGTAACGCTGTCGTATTCCCATGCAGGGCCGGTAAAAAAACTTGACCAGTTGTTAGGCGGTTTGAGGGACTGTTTTCCCTTACGCCCGCCTTTTCCCTTTCTCCAATAGTAGTAATCGCGGTACGGATTATCTATACTTTTTCTGCTTTCAATAAACCAGGGGTGTTCATCGGATGTGTGATTAATAACTAAATCCATAATGATGCGGATATCCCTCTTTTTTGCCTCCGCAATGAGCTTTTTCATATCTTTAAGCGTGCCGAATTCTTTTTGAATATCGGTATAATTGCTGATGTCGTAGCCGTTGTCGTCATTAGGCGAGCAGTATACCGGTGAAAGCCATATAATGCCGATGCCGAGCTCTTTAAGGTAGTCTAGTTTTGATATAATTCCCGGAATATCTCCTATTCCATCTCCGTTGGAGTCGCAAAAACTTCTCGGATAAATCTGATACACAACCCGTTCTTTCCACCACACACTTTCTTTATTTTTCATAAATCGTCTCCGCGTGAAAAAGAGCATCTCTATTAAGTGTATATCAGTGTTTTGTGTTGCGCAAGCATTTTTTTGCCGATACTCATCATATGAAAACTTGTGTTATTTTATTTGCCGGAAATCTGTCCGCTTATGCATGTGATAAAAATTTTGATGGGAAATCTGCCTTTGATCTGGCCATAGGCTGGGCTTCCCGCATTGAAGGCGCGCAAAAACTGTGTATATTGGCGTCAGGCGCAGTTCCTGAAGTTTTACTGCCGTCTCTTCCGGTTGAGGTCATTACTGAATCTTCATGGACTGTTCAGAAACTATTATCTGCAGTTGATTCATTCCTCAGCAGAGGGGATTACGCCACTGCGGTATTTTCATGGGCTGACTGTCCTTTTTTGGATGACGGGTATACAAAAACACTTATAGAACTGCATCACAAGTATTTCTGTGAATATACCTTTGCCGAAGGTTTCCCGTACGGTATAACTCCTGAAGTCATCGACAGCGGCACCGTAAGGATTTTAAAAAATATGGGTGAAAAGAGCGGAAACACGAAGGTGGATCGAGACAGCTTTTTTTCTCTTTTAAAAACTGATATCAACTCATTTGAGATAGAAACGTATATTCCTCCCTTTGACCTGCGGCAGTACCGTCTTTCATTTCACTGCGGGACAAAACGAAACGCCCTGTTGTGCGGGCGGATGCACAGCCTTAAAAAGACAAAGAATACTGCTTTCGATGTATTATGCAGGGAACCGGAACTCCTTCATACACTCCCATCCTTTTATGCTCTTCAGATTGCAAAACCGTGCTGTTCATCATGCTCCTATTGTCCGTATCCGGCTTTTTTAAGAGAAAATCCTCTTCTGCAAAAGCAGGAAGAGTTTATGGATCCGGAAAAGTTTTCTGCTGTAATACAATCAATATCAGATTTTTCAGACGACGCGGTTATTTCACTATCGCTGTGGGGTGAGGCGATGCTTAATCCTCACATTGAACAGTTCATTGAAACAGTCCTTAAAAATACAAAATTATCACTTGTAATAGAAACCTGTTCGTTTGAATTTACGCAAAGTCTTCTTGAAAGTATAAGTTCAATAGTTCAAAAGTGCGGAGAACGGACCAACGGTCAAAAAAGCATCTACTGGATAGTCGGTATTGATGCTCACAGTAATGCATTATACAATTCCATTCATAACGATTCTTTCAGCCTTGAAAAGGCGGTTAAAAATGTGGAAGCTCTAAAAAAATACTTCCCCGGTTCAGTGTATCCGCAGTTTTTGCGGCTTAAGGAAAATGAGGATGAATTGGAAGGATTCTACCGTTTCTGGAAAGCTCATGAAGGCGGAGAATTAATCATTCAAAAATATGATTCGTTTGCCGGAACTCTGGAAGATAAAAAAGTAACCGATTTGAGTCCCGTGATTAGAACCCCCTGCTGGCACCTTAGAAATGATATTGCGGTGATGCTGGACGGTACTGTTCCCTTATGCAAATCCATACTGCCTCACTCCGGTTCCACCGCCGAGCCCTGGATAATGGGGAATATTTTTACCGATTCCATGGAAAAAATTTGGGGCTCTGTCTATAAACATCTGGAAAATCATTGTAAAAACGAGTATGGTGAGGCATGCAGGAAGTGCGATGAATACTATACCTTTAACTTTTAACGAAAAGCAGATTGAGAGAACTATCCTGGGCGGAACGGAGAAGAATCCCTTTGCATCTCATCCTGTTTCCGTTATTGTGCTTACCCGTGAGATAAGTCATTACAAGAATCAAATTTTTGAATCCCTCATGAAAAACGGATTTGAATCCATCATTTCCGTTGAACACCATATTGAAAACTACAGCATTGATGAATTAAGCAGAACCTATCCCTGTGTTAAGTTTATTATTCCCCATGAAAAAATAAGTACCGGGGAAAAAATAAATATCAGCATGAGCGAAGTTGACAGCCCCTATGTACTCGTGCTTTGGGATGATATTAAAACCCGCGTTAATATGCTCTCGGAAATGCTTCTAAGCCGTCTTGCAGAGTCATCAACGTTGTGCCTTTCTCCGGTGCTTTTAAATGATCAGATGCAGAATCTCCTTGTGAAAATGAAGCCTTCACTTAAAAAAGGATCTTTTACTGTGCTTCCCGGCCAGGTTCTTTACGATATTTCTCCAACTTTATATAACTTCGATTTTATTGGGATTTATGACCGTCAGAAATTCATAACGATGGGCGGTTTTGATTATACAATCACCTCGTCATACTATCAGAATCTTGATTTTTGCATGAGAAGCTGGCTGTGGGGCGAAAAAATTGCCGTAACCCCCTTATTCCGTCTTTCATATGAAACATCCTCTCCCGTTGAAGATTCGACCATAGATGAATCATATACCCGGTTTTACTTAAAAAATCTTCTGCCTTTTTTTAATGATGATTCCGCCTACATTCCGGTAAGTTCTTTTTTCCCCTTTGTACGTCGGACTTCTTCGTTTTTTGAGTCTCTTTCTCTCTTTAAGCAGGCCCGTGCCTGGGTGGAGGCAAATAAATACCGGTTTAAAACAGATGCAAAAACACTAATAGCTCAATGGGATGATAAAACAGAATGAACCTTACAATCGTACAATGCCGTCTGGGTTCCACAAGACTCCCGTCTAAGGCATTATTGCCCTTAGGAGGTATTCTGGAGGGTAAAACTTGCATAGAATGGACTCTTCGTGCAATGAAAAACGTTACAAGTGATGCCTATTATCTTGCAACTGATGCAAAATCGTTTAATTATCTATCGCCGATTGCACAAAAAAACGGTTGGGAATGCTTTGCCGGAAGCGAAAATGATGTCTTAGACCGTTTCTGCTCTCTTATAAAACATGCCGAAAATGAGCACGGCGCAAAAATAGATTTGATAATCCGCGCAACAGGGGACAATCCCTTTCTCTTTTTTGATGCGGCTCAAAGTCTTCTTGAACAATGCATCCTGCTGCGGTCACAGGGAAAAGATGTAGATTACATCACGTATACGGGTTTGCCGCACGGGAGCGGAATTGAAATTCTCAACGCCCAGTCGCTTCTTGAAGCCCAAAAACTTACACAAGATCCGTATGATACTGAGCATGTCGGACCGGCATTGTATAACCACAAAGACAGATGGAACTGTCTTTTTATTCCCTCCCCGAAACAGTGGTATTATCCAGACCTCCGGACTACAATTGACACATATGCAGATTACAGGAAAGCTTTGCGCGCCTCAGATTTGCTGTCTGTATCACAAGCCGCTGGTGGATCTGATTATAAGCCCGATTCCGCTCAAATCCTTGCCGCCTTTGAGGCAGTCTCAAAGAATAAACCGGTGTTGTGTGTTCCTCAAACGGGAGCCGGTTTCGGGACCGGTCATGCCCGCAGGATGATTGATCTCGCGTCAAAACTGGACTGCGATATATTCATACCTGAAACCAGTTCAGACGCTGTCAGGACTCTTATACAAAATGCCGTGAAGCAGAACCGCATAAAAGAGTATCAGATAGTGACTGTTATTGAACTTTTCCAGGGAAAAAAATCATATAATCTCGTTGTTGCAGATTACTTTAAAATGAACCCTGATTGTATTCAAAAACTGCGGAATCTTGGTCCCTTAGCTTCTATTGACGAGGGTTTTGAAGACGACAATGGTATAGACTATACCATACAGATTATTCCGCCTCTTAAACCCAAGAAAATGTGCAATGTAAAGAATATTTTACTCCTCGACCTTCCTGAACGGCAGGAATATACAAATAAGATTCCTTGTAAGGAAAAAGTCAAAGTACTAATCTGTATCGGAGGTGAAGATCCTGCAGACTTATCGTATAAGGCTGCAGTATCCTGCGCTCAGGCTTTGAGAGACTGTGCATTTTCTTTTTCAATAGATCTAATCACGGATAGAGAAGGTGAATATAAAACTGCCGTATTAAAAAATCCGGATGTACAAGACTTCAAAGAGTATATATCTTTTAGTAAACCGTCTGACGGCTTGGCACAAAGACTGTCTTCATATGATCTTCTTATAACCCATTACGGATTAACAGCATTTGAATCTGTATCTCTGGGAATACCGCTCATTCTTTTAGGAACCACAAAACTTCACTGCGCACTTGCAAAAAAATACGGTTTTCCGTGCATCGACTCGTCTGAAATATCTTCAAAAGCATTTTTTCATTATCTTCAAAACAGGCGTAAGCTTTCACCCGGACATAAGGATTTTCTACCGCTTGTAGAGAGGAAAACAGAGGCAAAGCCTGAAAAGAAACTGCATGAGCTTATACACTCTCTTTCTGAAGGATCAGAGCACTGCTGCCCGCTTTGCCTCAATGATTCCGGTACAGTTGCTGCAAGAACAGAAAATAAAACGGTAAGAAGGTGTACCAACTGCGGAATACTCTATACTTCATGGACTGCTTCAGGCTCTCTCCGGTACGGTAAGTCATATTTTTTTGAAGAGTACAAAAAGCAGTACGGAAAGACCTATCTCGATGATTTTGAGCAGATAAAGGCGCTGGGGCTGAAGCGCATAACACAGATACAAAAAATATCAGACGGAAAAGGGAATAAAACAGTACTCGACATAGGCTGCGCCTACGGTCCGTTCCTGCAGGCTGCCTTTGAAGCAGGGTACAAACCTTTCGGAACCGATATTTCAAGCGATGCAGTTGAGTATGTGAAAAAAACACTACAGTATTCATGCTGTACAGCATCCTTTCCTGATATTGATACGGAAAAAGAATTCGGTCTGCAGAAATTTGACGCAGTCACAATGTGGTTTGTTATAGAGCATTTCCAAAATTTAAAAGACGTGCTCTCTAAAGTATCTGTTTCGCTTACTAAAAAAGGAGTTTTCGCTTTTTCAACGCCGAATGCCTCCGGGGTATCGCGTCTTTTTTCTCCTTATAAATTTTTTGCTCAAAGTCCTCTTGATCATTACACCATATGGGAGATGAGAACGTGTAAATCTATACTGAAGGAATACGGTTTTACGGTAAAAAAAATTGTCTGTACCGGTCATCACAGCGAACGTTTTCCAATAGTTCAAAAGACAGGTTCCAAAAAGGGATCATTCCTGTTTACCGTATGTACTCTCATAAGCAGGCTTTTTTCTTTGGGAGATACCTTTGAAGTCTATTGTATTAAAAGAGCCGATAATTTATAGTAAACGGGTATGAGAAAACATTTATTCATGCTGGGAGCAGGTTTTATGCAGAAGCCTGCTATAACCGCTGCAAAACAACTTGGCTGTTATGTTACAGCCGCTGACGGAAACAAGGATGCGTACTGCGTGTCTTTATGCGACGAATTTGTTCATATAGATCTTAAAAACATAGATGCTTTATGTGCATATGCATTGTCGCTCAAAAAGAATAACAGCATTGATGCGGTTTTTACCGCCGGAACTGACTTTTCAGCTTCCTGTGCAAAGATAGCAGACGTATGCGGTTTACCCTCTCATTCATATGAGGCTGCGCTGAATGCCAGCGATAAAATTCGTATGAGATCCTGTTTTCAAAAATATGGAGTCGGCTCCCCTAAATTTATAGAAATTGATGATAAAACGGCGTCCCTCATCAAACCGGAGTCCTGCATGACTTTTTTAGCGGAAAAAGGATTATCAGAAACTGCATTTCCCTTTGTAGTCAAACCGGTTGATAATATGGGAGCCCGCGGTTGCAGAATGGTGCGCACTGTTGAAGAATTAGGCGGAGCTGTAAGGACTGCAGTGGAGTATTCCAGAACCAAAAGAGCAATTCTTGAGGAATATATGGAGGGGCCAGAGTTTTCAATCGATTCCCTTGTATATAACGGGACTGTCACCGTAACCGGTTTTGCCGACCGCCACATTTATTATCCTCCTTATTTTATAGAAATGGGGCATACCATGCCAACGGTGCTTTCGAGGGAAGATAAGGAACTCATTATTGAGGAATTCTGTAAAGGTGTTCTCTCCCTGGGATTAAGCTGCGGAGCTGCAAAGGGCGACATCAAACTGACGAAAAGCGGACCAAAAATTGGAGAAATTGCTGCAAGACTCTCAGGCGGTTATATGTCCGGCTGGACATACCCCTATGCCTCTGGAATAAATCTAACAGAGCAGGCTCTCTTAATAGCTATGGGAGAAAAACCCTCAATTGCCTTAACAGGAAAGTCCATCGAGCCTGCAAAAACCAGTGCGGAACGGGCCTGGATTTCCATTCCGGGAATAGTGCAGTCAGTAATCGGGCTCGAGGATGCTGAAAAAGCACCGTATGTTAAGGATGTTTTTCCAAGAGTAAAAGAGGGTGATGCCGTTTCATTTCCGGTGAATAATGTTGAAAAATGCGGCAACGTGCTATCCTGTGCACGGGAACATGAGCGTGCAGTAGAGAGCGCTGAAAAAGCAGTACAGTCAATAATTCTACGATTAAAGGGAAATGTAAAAGAGACTGAAAACTTTCTAGAGCAGGATCTTCACACTGAATTTCCCCCTTCAGCATTCTGCATTCCTGCAAAAGAAGCTGAAACACTGATTTCCTTATCACGCGGCAAAACAATAAGCATTAAAGAAATAGCGGATCAAAATATATCTGTGCTCCCTCCTGTTTTAAAAGACATGCAGGATTGGAATCACAAGTCTGCTGAGCTGACTCTCATGCAGTTCCTGTCACTCTGCGCAAATGAAGAGTTATGCTTCTCAAAGACTCTAGATGCGGCTTTATTTTGGAAATACTTTCTGCGGGGCGGGCTTCAGGGTATTCTCTATCTGTTTGACAGCGGAGCCAGGTAGTATGATAAAGAAATTACTGAGTAGTATTCTTGCAGGTTTGTTATGCGCCTGTATTTCAGCTCAAATAAACACTATCTCTGTTCCTTCAGGATATGTGCCTCTTTTACAGGCAGCAGGAAATTTGAATGCCCTTGTGTTCTGGGATCCACTGACCGGGAGCGGAATACTGCAGAAAAACGGGCATCAGATGAGTTTCCGTGCAGGAGAAAGTATTATCCTTGCAGATTATTCAAAGCTTGTAATTACCGATCCGCCGCTTTTTATACAAACATCTCTGTATGTTTCAGAATCATTTGTCTCAACGGCGAAAGAGCTTTTTTCTGCAAAAAGTGAAGCATCATTTTTCAGAGTAGGGGCAATTCTTATTGATCCGGGACACGGCGGAAAGGATCCGGGAGCAGTCGCTTCCCATACCATAGGAGGGAAGAAAGTTACGGTACAGGAAAAAGATACCGCCCTCGCTACAGCTCTGGAATTGTTTTCACTGTTAACACAGACCTATCCCGATAAAAAAATTCTGCTGACACGCTCCACAGATGTATATCTTTCTCTGGAACAGAGGGTTGACATAGCAAATTCTGTACAGCTCGAAGAAAATGAGGCAATAATCTATGTTTCAATCCATGCAAACGCCGCATTTGATAAAAAAGCAGGAGGATTTGAAGTATGGTATTTAAGTCCCGGGTACAGAAGAAGTGTTTTATCAGAATCAGGATTAGATAAGGATCTTCTTCCCATACTGAATTCGATGATGGAAGAAGAGTATACGACGGAAAGTATACTTATAGCTAAATTTATTCTGGAAGGGATTGAAAGCCAGGCAGGAAATCAAATAACCAACAGAGGCATTAAGGAAGAAGAATGGTTTGTTGTACGGAATGCGCGCATGCCCAGTGTTCTTGTGGAACTGGGATTTGTGACAAATTATCCGGATGCTGTCTTATTAAATGATAAAACATACTTGCGTAAAATGGCTATAGGGATATATAATGGACTCGGAACGTTTATAACCCATTTTGAGCAGTCTAGAGGTTTTACGGGAACAAGATGAAAAGTATGAAAAAAGCAGCAGCGAACCTGCTTCAAACCCTTATAAACAGAAAAATTTTACTGCCCGTGCTTCTGCTTGCTGCAGTGACGCTGTTTTCTCTTAGTATGTGGATTTTCGGGACTGGAAAGAACAGGTATGTTCTTACATTTGAGCACATGAATAAGACCGGTTTATATGCCGAGACCCGTTATCTTCCAAAAGTAAAAAAGAATGAAAAACTTGAATTCTTTATAAAAGATATGATACTTGGACCGGTAGGAGATCGTTATAAGACGCTGTTTCCCCGGGGAACGAAAGTTTTATCATGTTTTGTTCGTGATAAAGTTCTGTATGTGTCGCTTTCAGAAGAGGCTTTCTATATACATGATAATGTAGACGGTAATGCTTCTTCTCAAAACAAGGAAGGAGCTGAAATTTTTAGAAAAAATGTATTTCGGAATTTCAGAAATATTGATATAATAAACTTATACATTGACGGTAGGAAAATATACGAGTAGTAAACCTTCTGTTTTTCTTTTAAAAAAAAAGAATTGACAAAACGTTTATGATGCGTATACTTGTATAAACAGGGCTACATAACGTGTATAAAAAGGAGCTTTGAATGAAAAGGACTTTCATTTTAGTTGTAATGGCGTTTTTGCTTATCGGATCTTTTTTGGTTGCGGAAGAAGCAACAATTATCGATTTTACGCTTTTGGATGCTGATATTATTGCTGATGAAAACGGAAATCAAACCCAGAACAGAAGAACTGTAATGAATTACGGTATTGCTGCAGGGGCTACTTTCACTCCTGAGCAGAAGTCTCTTATGAAAACTTCACTCAGTCTTCCAAACTGGGAAGTTAATCTGAACTCTTCTGCAAAGACAGTGACAAGTGTTGCAACATCAACTGTTGTTCCGGCACCTGTAAGAGAAGGGGCAAAAGTACCTTTTGCCGGAAAAAATGTGATGGGTGTAAGAATCCTGTTCCCGTCTGCAATGGTTAACTCAAATGCGTTTATTAAACCTGCTTTCGAGATTCCTGCTTATGAACCTCTTGCCTCAGCAGATGATAACGGCGATTTACAGCCGCAGACTGACGAGGAAAAAGCAAGCGGAAAAACCCGTTTCGAAGAAGGATACGGTATTGTTAAGAACGTAGGAACAGTCAAGGCTCTTTCAGTAACAACAATGGGAATGAACTTCCCCCACGGATTATATGTAGTATTAAAAGACACAGATAATGTTGAAAGACGTTATTTCATGGGTTATCTCGGTTTTGACGGATGGAGAGAACTGAAATGGAATAATCCTCAGTACGTTAGTGAAATTCGCCAGAGAGAAATTCGTGTTGTTCCGATCTATCCGCGCGGTCTTCCTTTTGTAAAGTTCATCGGCTTCCAGATTACACGCGATGCTATGCATGACGGTGATGATTTCATCGGTTATTTCAAAGATGTCAAGATTATTTTCGATAAAGCTGTTCTTTCATCAGAACGCGATATAGCTGATGAAGACCTCTGGGGAATCATCGGTGCTAAAGAAACTGCTAAACAGAACTATGAAATGTCAAAGTTTGGTGACAAACAGGTTCTCCGTTTCTTAGAAAAAGATAAGATGGCTCAGGAAGAGGCATTTACTTCTTCACTTAAAGAATCTGGAGAAGCACAGCAATAACGTAGGCTTCATCAAGCTTCAAAAAGAGAGCAGGGATCTGCTCTCTTTTTTTATGCAGTTTTCAAAATATTGAACTTATGATTGCAAAAAAAAAGCTTCCATGGTACTATTTTTATATGATTCAAAGTAATAACAGGCTGTTACCCCATAAGGATGAGCTTCAAGAGTCGTACGATTTTTATAGGCCGGTTCTCAGTGCAATACTTTTTAGTATTGAACAAAAATTAAAAAAGAATTTATCATTGCCCTCAAAACCTACATTTAAAACAAGGGTAAAGGATTTTAACAGTTATTACAGAAAACTGCTTCGTTTAAGACCCCCGACCATTGGAGAAGAAAGACTGCCCTCACTCACTGATCTTTTGGGAATACGAGTAATTTGTGCCTTTCTGGAAGATTTAACCGCAGTAGAAAAACAAATAGTTGAGAACTTTGACATAAAAGAGATTGAGAGAAAAGGATCAGACAGAACATTCCGGGAATTCGGATATGAATCAATTCATATCCTTGTCGATATTCCCGAGGAATTCCGGTCAGAGAAAGTAGATATTCCCAAAAATCTTGTATGCGAGATTCAAATACGTACTATTCTGCAGGATGCGTGGGCTGAAGTTGAGCATGAGCTTGTCTATAAATCCGAATTTTCACCATTTGATTTACCTCTTAGAAGAAAACTTGCTTCAATGAATGCCAGTTTGAGTCTTGCAGATATTGTATTCCAGGAAATTCGTGATTATCAGAACAAATTGAATAGGGAACTGGATTACCGGCGAGGGGCTTTTTATGAACAGGCGGATAATCTTTCACGCAGTGAAATAGAGATTATGTCTTCCGCAGGTAAATCTGCCAATTTCGAAACGGCATCTCCTTATGTACACGGTACAATTGACGACATGATATTGGAAGCGATTCACGCTCATAATACAGGGGATTTAAACACCGCTATTGCAATATATACTCAAATAATAAATGCCGAACCGCAGCCGAATACTATTGTGTTATCTGTAATTTACAAACACCGGGGAATGGCTTATTTTGCACAAAACAATTTTGAAACCGCACTCGATGATTTTAAAAAAAGTACGGAATTCGACATGAAAAACTTCAGATCCTTTTATTATGTGGGAATTGTTTTGAGTGTTTTAAACAATCATAGGGAAGCGCTGCTTTTTTTTAATAAATCATTGGAAATTAACGAGTGTCAGTCTCATGTGTATTATAGAAAGGCTCTTGCCAACTACCATTTGGGAGATTATACCGCGGCTATGAGCGATCTTACACAGGCATCCAATCTTGGGCTGCATGATGAGGACTGCAAAAACTTACAGGAAACGTTAGTGTCAAAACTTGGTATGGGCATGAAATAGAAACAGAGGGAGATTTTCTTTGACTGTTTGGCATATTGACATTTTTTTTATATTTTGTTATATTGCTGAACGTAAGGTTGATGTCTCCTTCGTCTAGTGGTTAGGACATCGGGTTTTCATCCCGACAACAGGGGTTCAATTCCCCTAGGAGATGTATAAAGACTGGTTCTAAGAAATGTTCTTATGAATCAGTCTTTTTTTTTACTAACGGGGTTAAGGTGGACATTTCTGAGCGTTTTTCACAATCAGTTATAACGTATCTTCAAAATGAAATACAAA
This sequence comes from Spirochaetota bacterium, assembly GCA_023398165.1. Classification (GTDB taxonomy): domain Bacteria; phylum Spirochaetota; class Spirochaetia; order Treponematales; family Treponemataceae; genus JAAZLA01. The sequence continues at coordinate 105,732 of JAEWSQ010000025.1, forward strand.
AGGCTCACGGCAATGAAGTATTTGCCACAGGCTTAATAGATGAATCAGGGTGTATACAGTCTATTACAATACACGCCCGGGGAAATGATATTTCTGTACCCGTTGTTCCTCAGGATGTTGGCGCTGTTTCTGTATTAATACATAATCATCCATCAGGGAATTTAAAACCTTCACAAGCCGATCTTTCTATAGCTTCCAAGGCAGCAGAAAATACACAGGGCTTTTATATTGTAAATAATGACGTTACTGAAGTCTACGCTGTTGTTGAACCGGTAAAAAAAAGGGCTGTTCAAATATTAGATGAGCATGAACTTGCACTCTACATAAGTGCAGGAGGCCCTCTTGAGAAAATGTCCGAATTTTTTGAACAGCGGATTTCACAAATTGATTTATTAAAAAGCATAGTGAATGCGTTTAATACGGGTACTATTGGAGTTTTTGAAGCAGGTACCGGAGTAGGTAAATCATTTGCATACCTTATTCCTTCTATTTTTTGGGCACTAAATAACAAAGAAAGGGTTGTTATTTCCACTGGAACTATAAATCTTCAACAGCAGTTGTACGAGAAAGATATTCCTCTTGCGCAAAAGATTACGGGGAAAGAAGTTAAAACTGTGCTGTTAAAAGGCCGCCAGAATTTCATATGTAAACGCAGGCTTCATGATGCACAACATGAAAAAGATCTTTTTTCTGAAGAATCAGGAGAGCTTGAACGGATTATTAAGTGGGCAAATACAAGCACTTCCGGTAATAAATCTGATCTGTCATTTTTACCTTCGGAAAATATCTGGCAGAGGGTTAATTCTGAATCCGATGCATGCATGGGAATGCGGTGTATGTACCATGAGACATGCTTCGTCATGCAGCTTAGGAAGGAAGCATCTGATGCAAATATTCTGATCGTTAATCATCATCTGCTTTTTGCAGATATAGAAACAAGACTTGCCGGAGTAGGTTATGATGAAACCGGGGTACTCCCTCCATTCAGAAGATTAATCTTCGATGAAGCACATGCTATAGAAAATGCTGCTACAAGTTTTTTTTCAGAGACAATAACACGGTATAAGTTTATTAAACAGCTTAATACCCTATACCGGTCCCGAAGGGGAGCTTCGGCCGGTTTAATTTTCACAATCGAACCTTTATCGCAGGAAGGAGACTGTGTCGCTGAAGTTGTAGCCGGTATTGAGGACATAAAAAACTGTATAGATCAGCTTGAGGAAAAGACTCTTGAGATGCTCGCGTATGATTCCACTTTCAGACTTTCTGAATCAACTGTCTGTAGAGCATCAGATGTTCTTACGTCTATGAGAACCCTCCATAAGAAGACTTCAGATTTTTGCGGTGTAATTCGAAAAATAATCGAGGGCATATCAGAAGAAGATAAAGATATGCCTGCAGTATGGGAAACAAAACAGGTATTGAGGCGTATAGAGGGATCCGGGTCGTTATGTAAAAATTTTAATGAATGGGAAGAAAGAGCTGATACAGTTTTTTGGATTGAAAAAAGAAGATTTTCCTCCTCTGCAAAAAACGCGTCATCAGGGAAGAATCAAAATATCTATCCTGTTTTTGTGCAAACACCGCTGTCTATAGCCCATACTATGAATGATGGGGTTTTTGAACCCTTATCATCAGTGGTATGCACTTCTGCCACGCTTAAGACTTCAAACTCATTTGATTTTTGGCTGAAAAGAACAGGAGCATATCTTGTTGAAGAGGATAAACTTCAGTGTACTGAATTCCCTTCTCCTTTTCATTATACATCGAACGTTTTGCTGGTTGTTCCCACGGATTTTGTTCTACCTGATAATCAGGGTTTTCAGCAGATGATCGAACAGGCTATAGTAAAATACATACGATCTTCATCAGGCCGTGCTTTAGTATTGTTCACATCATATGAATCTCTTCGCAGTGCATGCGAATATGCGAGAAATGAACTTGCTTCTTCTGGAATTAGAATATTAAGACAGGGTGATGATGACCGTTTCCGCCTGCTGGAGAGTTTTAAAGAAGAAACATCCAGCGTTCTTTTTGCCACTTCATCATTTTGGGAAGGGGTTGATGTACCCGGGGAGTCACTTTCTCATGTCATTATAGTTAAGCTTCCTTTCTGTGTTCCCAATGATCCTGTGTTTGCGGCTAGGTGTGAAGCCCTTGAACGTGCGGGAGGTAATTCTTTCATGGAACTCAGTGTTCCTGACGCAATAATATCGTTCAGACAAGGCTTCGGAAGATTATTACGGCGGGGCTCGGACAGGGGTGTTGTAACGGTGCTCGATAAACGAATTCTTGTAAAAATGTACGGAAAACTGTTTTTAGACAGCATACCTGAGACAAAAACGTGTTTTGAACCAATGAATGAAACCTTTACACGTATAGAAAGATTTTTATCATAATTTACTTGAAGTTAACAATTCTTTCGGGTAGTATTAGAGAGGAGGAATTGCAGTGACTTCAATACTAACAGTATTATGCATAATTGTTATATTAACCCCGTTTGCAATAGCAAATATTCTTCTTTATCCGATCAATAAAAAGCTTAGTGCAAAATTATCAACTGTCATGGTAAGATACTGTTCCTCCAATTTATTTTCATTACTCAATGTATACAAAAAGTTTAAGTGTATAAAATATAACAATTTTACTAATGATCTGCCTGACCAGTTTATGGTAATCTCCAATCATCAAAGTATTCTCGATATTCCGCTGATATTTGAATTTTTCAGGAATAAAACAGTACGCTTTATTGCAAAAGAAGAGCTTGGCCGGCATGTACCCGTCGTATCTGAAATGCTCCGTGCTCATGAACATGCACTAATACCGCGATCCGGTACTCCGTCTGCTATGATGAGCGTAATAGACACCTTTGCCCGGAGAGTTATGGAGCGTAAGTGGATTCCGGTACTTTTTCCTGAAGGAACAAGAAGCAGGGACGGTTCTGTCGGTAAGTTTTACGCTGCAGGTTTCCGCAGGATGATAGATAAAGCACCTCTTCCCGTAGTCGTCATGGCGCTTGACGGAGGCTGTAAATTTTCAACACTTGGCTCTTTTATAAGTAAAATGGATAACGGGGCTTTCCGAATCAAAATTCTGCATATTTATGAAGCTCCGGTTTCAAAGGCTCAGCAAATACTAATACTTGAAGATGGGAAACAAAGAATTGAACAGCAGCTGTATGAATGGCGCAGCAATGTAACATAAAAAAAAGCCGGTTAAAACCGGCTTTAATAGCGTTTAAACTATGTTATTTGAAGTCCTTGGGACGGCGTTCTACACGCTTGCATTTTGTACATTCAGCAACGTTCTTAATTTTGCCGCTTTCAAATAATGTTTTCATCACAACTTCACCGCCGCATGAACAAAGAAATTTGTGAGTTGTAACGGTTGTACGCGAGTTTTTACTGGCTCCTGCCATATTAAGCCTCCGAATAATCAGTTATCAGCAAATAATATACAATATCAATAATGATGTCAATAAGTCATCACCCATATAATAGAATATTAAGGTACTTGACTAATACACAAGCGTTTGGTAACATAGTGTACAGTTTTTGTTTGGGGGTTCTCCTTTGGCAGTAAAAAAATCTTCTGCGGAAAAAAGACATAAGCAGAGTGAAGATCGTCGGTTACGTAATAAAGCAGTTAAAAGTTCTACAAGAACAAGTGCAAAGAAATTTGTAGAAGCTGTACACGCAAAAGATTCAACTCTTGCTTCAGAAAAGCTCAAAATTCTTGTAAAAGAGCTGGATACAGCAGCAAATAAAGGAATTTTGACAAAGAAAGCAGTTTCGCGCAAAAAGTCACGCATGATGAAGTTATATAATGCTTCTCTCAGCGCTGCAGCAGCGAAATAAGTATTTGAGGGTTGCAGGCACGGTTCCCGTTTATACATTTGTCTTAAAAGGGCACCGCTTGCAGCCGTTTTTTTTCATTTTCAGGCATCCTGGATTATGAATCTTGTTTCGATGGGGTATATATGGCCGGAAAAAAAGTGACAAAATATGATCTTGTTGAATCTGTGTATCAGCAGACAAACTGTGATAAAAAAATTGTACAATCCGTAATAGAATCCTTGTTAGAGCAGATTAAAGAATCTTTAAAACAATCAGCCACGATCGAACTTAGAGGTTTCGGGACCTTTGAGCTTCGTCTCAGAAAAGGCAAATCATCCGCCCGAAATCCGAAAACAGGTGAACATGTGTCAGTAGAACCGCATTATGTTGCAGCTTTTAGATCAGGTCAGGAATTAAAAAATGCGTTATGGTCTCTACCGCTTAATAAAAATAATGAATAATATGGTTTTTTAATGTTAAAAAAAGTAATTACAGATGTATCACTTTTACTATCAATAATTATCTTGTTTGCATTGGCGCAGCCGAATCTTATTACTGTTCAGGGAATCCCTATACTTGCATATGTTATGTATCTTCCTTTATTTTTGCTTGTCAGACGCTTGTCGTGGAAAACTGTGTGGCTGTACGGTTTTTTGTGCGGAGTAGGCTGTTATTGCTTATTCACATACTGGCTTGCAACGTTTCATCCTATGGGAATAAGTGTAATTTCATCTCTGTATGGTTTTCAGTTTTTACTGTTATTTCCTGTTTTAAAAGGCGCATCTATTCTGCTGCCAGATAAAGGATATCTTCTTCAATGGCTTGTTCTTTGCGCCTACGAATATATAAAAACTACCGGATTTGCAGGATTTCACTACGGTGTTACCGCCTATACTCATTGGAGATGGACAACTTTTATTCAATGTGCAGATATCGGCGGGGTGTGGCTTTTAAATGCATTGATCACATTTCCTTCTGCCTGGTTGAGTGCGTTACTGGCTCCAGCTTTCAAAGGAAATACACCTGATTTTAAGAAAATACACATGAGGAATTTTATAAGGCATTCGTATATTCCCATTACTGTATGGGCTCTTTTTTACTGTTTGGCCTGGGGTTACGGTTTTGCTGTTCAAAAAGATTATTCACAAAATGAAAGCCTGCAGGTTGCCCTTGTTCAGACAAATACTGATCCCTGGCTGGGCGGATACGAATCATATAAGAGGGATTTAGTCACTTTAAAAAAGCTTTCCTCAGAAGCTTTGAAAAACAACCCGGACATTGATTTTATTGTCTGGCCTGAGACTTCTTTTGTACCGCGTATTGAATGGCATTATAAACATAGGTACAGCCAGGAAACGTATGATTTGGTTCATGATCTGCTCAATTTCATTGATTCAGCTTCTGTTCCGTTTGTAATAGGTAATGATTACGGAACCGACGGTTATACAAGAACAGGTTCATATGATGTTGTAGATTATAATGCTGTACTTCTTTTTAAACCAGGAGTTAATGTAATTCCTCCAGAGCCCGACATGTATGTTAAAATGCATTTAGTGCCGTTTACAGAGTTTTTCCCGTATGACAAATACTTCCCGAAGATATATCAGCTTCTTTTAAACGGCGATACGCATATGTGGGAACCCGGAATAGTTCCTTCAGTCTTTACCATACAGAATTTATCTTTTGGTACTCCAATATGTTTTGAAGATACATTCGGCTATATTGGAAGAAGATTTGTGAACAACGGTGCGCAGGCATTTATTAATCTTTCTAATGATGCCTGGTCAAAAAGTCTTGCATGCCAGTATCAGCATTTATCAATGGCTGTATTCAGATCAGTTGAAAACAGAGTACCATCTGTCCGTTCAACCGCATCGGGCCAGACATGTATTATTGATCCTAACGGCAGAATTACTGCAATGGCTGAGCCGTTTACAGAGACCTATCTGGTTGGTGATATTCCTGTACTCAATAAAAGCAAGAAGACTCTCTATACTCAATACGGTGATTATGCCGGAAAATTTTTTGCGGCAGCTGCATTAATTTTGTATCTATTTTTTATCATAGTAAAGATTTATAATAAGGTTACAATTTCAAAATCTAGCATGGAAAAAAAACGGAGTAAAGCAGAGTAATTCCAAGGAAGTGTAAAGTATGGCCAGATCATTACAGCAAAAAGCCAGGAATGTTACTGTTCTCGGCAGTGAAACTCAATTCAGCGGTATTATGCAATTTAAAGATGAGCTTGTTATTACAGGAAAATTTGATGGTACAATTGAGGCTTTGGGGAATCTTGAAATTGATAAAAAAGCACAATGCTCTGTGGATTCAATACAGGCAAATTCTATTATAGTATCGGGTCAGGTTACCGGAAATTTAACAGCACAGGATAGAGTGGAAATGAAAAGCGGAAGCCGGATTATCGGCAATGTAACAGCCTGCAAGTTAAGGATTGAAGATAATGTCGATTTTCAGGGGCGGGTTACCATGCTCGATGCTGTTGAAGAATATGATTTATTTGCAATGACTTCAACCGATTATAAAGATCTTCTACTCGCAAGTAAAAACAATTAATGGTTATCTTACTTGACAGTTATTACGGCAAAGATGTATAATTTCTTATAAAATTCTACCGGCAATCCTAAGAAATTATCTTTTTTATATAAACAATCAATCAACATGGAGAATTGAATGGCACCGATTAAACGACGCCGCTTTGTTGACACATCCGATGTTCCAAATTCTGTGGAAACGGATGAACAGGTTCAACTTGATTTAAAACTCGATCCGGAATTAAATCCATCATCTTTTGATAATGAATCTGATCCATCACGCGATGTACGCGAATCAACAGCAGGCGGAGAAAAAGAATCTGACAATTTCAGCTCAGATATTGAAGAAGTAAAATCAAAAAACAGTAAAGACAGGGTAGTTGTACGGCCAAAAATTAAAAAAAGAGTAAATTACCGCTCCGATTCACCCAAAGGCGGTTTTTCAAATCCGACAGGTACTATGAATACTCAAAATGCAATACAGCCGCCTTCCGATCAGACGGATGCTACCAGCGAAGAGGAAAATCAAAACAGAGATTCAAAACCCCGCTTAAGTATTAATGATTTAACTAAAATGGGTATGCACGATTTACGCGATTTGGCCGGCAGGTACGGCATATCCCGTGATGATCTTGCTCCTATGAAAAAACAGGAGCTCATTTTTGTAATATTAAAGGCGCATACAGAACACGGCGGAATTATTTTTGCCTCCGGTGCTCTGGAAATTCTCCCTGACGGCTACGGTTTTCTGCGTTCTCCGCAAAACAGCTACTTACCGGGTCCGGATGATATATACATCTCTCCCAGCCAGATAAGACTGTTTAACCTTAAAACAGGTGATACAATATACGGACAAATACGTTCTCCAAAAGAGGGCGAACGTTTTTTTGCTTTATTGAGAATTGAAACAGTCAACATGGGCGACACAAGGGCCGCTCAGACAAGAATTCCGTTTGAAAATCTTACTCCCTTGTATCCGGATGAAAAACTTAACCTTGAAACAAGCACAGAAGAGTTGTCTACAAGAATTATGAACCTTTTTTCCCCGATTGGGAAGGGTCAGCGTGCTCTTATTGTGGCTCCTCCTAAAGCCGGTAAAACAATTCTAATGCAGCGGATAGCAAATGCTATTACAAAAAACCATCCTGAAGTATATTTAATTGTTCTATTAATTGATGAACGTCCGGAAGAAGTAACTGAAATGGAAAGATCTATTCATGCAGAAGTTATTTCATCTACTTTCGATGAACAGGCAACGCGCCATGTTCAGGTAGCGGAAATGGTTTTGGAAAAGGCAAAGCGCCTTGTTGAACATAAGATGGATGTTGTTATATTTTTGGATTCTATAACCAGGCTTGCGCGTGCATATAACCAGACAGTGCCGACATCAGGTAAAGTCTTATCCGGCGGTGTGGATTCCAATGCTCTTCATAAGCCCAAGAGGTTCTTCGGTGCTGCCCGAAATGTGGAAGAGGGCGGAAGTCTAACAATTATATCGACAGCCCTTATTGAAACCGGAAGCCGCATGGATGAAGTTATTTTTGAAGAGTTCAAAGGTACTGGAAATATGGAAATTAATCTTGACCGTAAACTCGCTGACAGGAGACTTTTCCCCGCAATTAATATTAAGAAATCCGGTACACGTAAAGAGGAACTTCTTTTGACCGATGAGGAACTGCAGAAAATATGGGTTCTCCGGAAGGTTATAAACCCGATGGATGATGCGGAGATCATGGAGCTGCTTATTGATAAAATGAAAAAGTCTAAGAATAATGAGGCTTTTTTGAGATCCATGAATACTGCGGAAATGGGCTAGTATAAGTTTTTGATTTTTGCTATAATAACAAAATAAGTTTAAATTTGAAGGTTTGTGGATACTGCTTTGTTTCATATCCGGGCAAATCTTATCAAATAAATTTGGAGGCTTAACATGAAAGAGGGTATACATCCTAAGTATGAATTAACCAAAATTACCTGTGTCTGCGGCAACGTTATTGAGACACGTTCAACTGTTAAAGATATTAACGTTGAAATTTGTTCTGCGTGCCATCCGTTTTTTACCGGAAAGCAGAAACTTGTAGATACTGCCGGACGTATTGAACGCTTTAACAAGCGCTTTAATATTAAAAAGTAATAATGGGCAATGTAAAAAGCTTCTGCAGATGCAGAGGCTTTTTTTTATTTCATTGATGGCAGATTTTATTCCTTTTTTTCTATCATCCAGCAGCGGTGAATTTTCTTATTTCTAAAATCTTCAGGAATCGTCTGATCTGTTATATCGGTTATTGTTGAGGTAAAATTAAAAAGGGAAGGATCAAAGTGCAGCTTCCTGCTGTTTGTTGAAAAAAACAGCTTTCCGCCGGAATTGAGGATTGAAAAGCATTCATTAACAAGGTTAGGATAATCTCTGTTTATATCTAAAACATTCATTGTGCGTTTAGAATTTGAGAAAGTTGGAGGATCGAGTATTATTATATCGTATGTCTTCTCAGTTTTCTCCAGGTATGTTAAAACATCCTGCTGAATAAAGGAGTACTTACTTTCATCTGGCGGAAAACCGTTTATTTTCATATTCTCCTCCGCCCAGGAAAGGTAAGTCTTAGATAAATCCACTGAATCAACCCCTGAGGCTTTCCCCTGAGCTGCATAGACAGAAAAAGATCCGGTATAGCAAAATAAATTTAATACTTTTTTATGCAGTGATATAGTGCGGATCATTTGCCTTAACGGTCTGTGATCAAAAAAGAGTCCTGTATCAAGATAATCGGTCAAGTTAACCAGAAATTTTTGTCCTTGTTCTTGAACTACAATTTTAAAAGTCTCATCAGACTGTTTTTCATACTGATCATCACCCTTCATTCTTTTTCTTGTTTTAATAAATACATCAGAAGGTTCAGTTAAAAATACTCTTATGCAGGCGGTTTTCATATGAGCAAGCCATACTTCTTCTTCGGACTGGTCTTTTTCATAAGGACGTTCATAGAGAGAAATATGAATAAATATTCGTGCAGTATTGATTTCTTCGTAAAGATCAACCGCTATAGGAATTTCAGGAATGTCTTTGTCATATACACGGTAGCAGCTTACCCCGTTTCTTTTTGCCCACTTTTTTAAATGTTTATACCGTTTTATAAGGCGGTTTTCAAGCAGCTGTGACTGATATTCATCCCTTGTCATTCAAGAATCCGCTTGGGTTTATCAGCATCCATTTTAACACAGAGTAATGCATAGCCAGATGTTAAGTCCTCACGCTGTGAAACAACATCGTCAGGAAGATTCAATTTTACATTAGTGAAATTCCAAATTGCCTTAATACCTGCTTCGACAACCCTGTCGGCCGTCTCTTGTGCAAATGCAGAGGGAACGGTAAGAACTGCTATTGAAGCACCGAGGTTTTTTACCTGATTTTTAAGAGTTTCCATTGAAAACACCGGAACTCCGTGAATTTTATTACCGATTTTTTTTGCATCAGAATCAAATGCGCCGACAAAATTAAGACCATGAAGCTGGAACTCCTGGTATCCGGTCAATGCTGTTGCAAGATTACCGGCTCCCACAATAACCGCATTTTTTGCTGAATCCCATCCTAGAAAATGTTCTATAGCCGCAATTAAAGGGATTACAGGATACCCCCGTTTCGGTTTTCCAATGATTCCGGTTATAGTCAGATCTTTACGTACTTGAATAGGTTCAAGATGCAGTTCCTGAGCAATAACTGTTCCTGAAATAAACTCGTATCCGTCTTTTTGAGCCTGCCGTATAATATGCAGGTAAGATGGAAGCCTTCTTATTGAAGGAGCTGCAGGTACTTTCTCATTAATCATTGTTTCTCCGCGGTATTATTACATACCGTACATAATTTTTTCAGCAAGCAAAGGTGCAAGCTGTTCAGTCCGGACAGAAGTCAAGGCGCTTTGTTCATTCTTTCCGCTGCCTGCTGCTTCAACACTCGTTGAGAACAGTATGGCATCAGTTTTCATATCTATACATGAAATTTCTGCAATAAGTTTTACGGTAACCGTTTTATCCTCATTTTCAAACGGCGGTTCTGCATACTTAACGGTACCAATAATAAAATATGACGTAATAGAGCCGAACAGGTCTTTTGCTGATTTTAAAAGAACATCTAAATTTCCTGAAGCAACTTCTTTATAGAATTCAGCATTTCCAATCCTGGTGAACCCGTTGCGTATGAGACTGCCTAAGACAGCAGATGAACTTAATCCATTACTCAGGATTGGATTTCCTTCTTTATCGTAATCAACGATGCAGATAGATCCGCCGGATGCAGTTAAATTTGTTTTTACAAGATAGGGAATTTTTAATGAGATTCTATTTGCAATTGAAGAAAGTTCAGGATACTGTTCAGAAGGAGACGGATAAAATGATATGACAGAATTGCATGAAAAATTTGCAGGCGGACTTATAAACTCCAGTATTCCTTGATCATTGGTAAGCATTTCCATCTTCGAGAATTGGACAATTCCATAAGAAATGCTTCCCGGGTACTCAACTGTTACAGGAACTTGAGAGGCAGGAAGAGAATTAGTATAGGAAACCTGTATACTGAAAGGTTTTTTAAAAGAGGTTCCTTTCACAGAAGGAGGCGGCAGAACCAGAGGCTTCATTACCAGTGAGGATGTAAGCTCCTCATATGCTTGAATACTCTGCTGTTTCAAGTCTTCATCTTTCTGCATAGTTTCAGCTGTATCACGGGTATTTTCAGAAGAAGCCTGCTCAGAAGACTCCTGAAAAAAAGAGGATGAATTTTCTCCGGTTTGGGGCTGTTGAGAAAGAGAAGGAGACGCCGATGAGCAGGAAGTAAAAATTAATAGATAGAGAAGTATAATACATAATAATTGAATTTTTGCTGCTTTCATTTTTTTAATATCCCCCAATTAGCTATTTTATTATAGAAATCCTTTTTTTTCAATATAAACAATAAATAAACAATAATATATATTGAAAATTACAATGTGTAAGTATATTATAATGGCAAATGAAAACAAAAACTGCAAACATTTACCTAAATAATTTTAGACATAACATACGCGCTGTCCGATCGTTATATTCAAAGGATGTTAACATATGTATTCCTGTAAAAGCCCAGGCTTACGGACATGGGGCTGTAAGGATGGCTTATGAAGCGCTTGAGGAAGGCGTACAATACCTTGCGGTTGCAACAGTCGACGAAGGTGTACAGCTCAGGAAGGAGGGTATTCCCTGTCCCATTTTAGTTCTCAGTCTGCTTGATGATTCAGAAATCGATGCTCTTGTTTCTTTCAGACTTTCAGGTCTTGTCCACTCAATAGACTACTGTAAGAAAATTGCAGAAAAAGCCGCAGAGCTGAAAACTGAAGCTTTTGTTCATATAAAAATTGATACCGGAATGTCTCGAATAGGCTGTAAGCCGGAACTAGCGCTGCTTCTTGCCCGGTTTATTCATTCTTGCAGTAATCTTGTATTACAGGGTATGTGTACTCATTTAAGTGTTTCGGATTCTCTCCTTGAGAATGATATCGCCTTTACAAAAAAGCAAATTGCTCTTTTTAAGCAGACAGTCTTAGCCATACAGGACTGCGGTATAAATACAGGGCTCATTCATTGTTCAAATTCAGGCGCTGTATTTCTTCATCCGGAAGCCTGTTTTGATATGATAAGACCTGGTATAGCCGTATACGGCTACTTTCCCGATCGTTCAATTGCTGAATATATGGCCCGTACCTATCCTTCCTTTGAAGGTTTAAAACCTGTGATGGAAGTATGTTCAAAAATTGAGCAGATTAAGACAATTAATGAGGGGCAGGAAGTCTCGTACGGCAGAACATGGAAAGCGGAAAAGAAAACAAGAATTGCAACAATTCCTTTGGGTTATGCCGACGGCCTTTGGCGCCGGTTTTCCCCGGGAGTGCTACTATCAATTAAAGGGAAAAAATATCCTATTGTCGGACGTATATGTATGGATCAGTGTATGGCGGATATTGGAGAAAGTTCTGATATTAAGGAAGGCGACACCGTAATATTTTTCGGGCCGGGAGAAGGGAGCATGACAGCAGATGACTTTGCTCAAGTAGCAGGAACAATTTCTTATGAAGTTTTATGCGCAGTAGGGCAGAGGGTTGTACGGAATTATATTTGATAGTATAGAATTAGAGTATAATACATAAGGGAGGCTGTATGAGTTTAATTGAAAGAACGCGAAAAATACTTCTTACAATGCAGAAGGGTGAGATAACTGAATATTATATATATTCAAAGATTGCTTCTTTTGTTAAAGATCAAAAAAATCATGATATATTGATTAAAATTGGGGAAGAGGAAAAAGTACATGCGGGTATATGGATGAACCTGACCGGTGTGGAAGTAAAACCTGATACATTACGAATTTTTTTCTTTACAATACTTGCGCGTATATTCGGTTATACCTTTGCTTTAAAGCTGATGGAAAAAGGGGAAGACAACGCCTCCTCGTTATATGAACAAATAGCCGGTGAAGTAAGCGATGCAAAAAAAATTGCACAAGACGAGCAGCGGCACGAACAGCAGCTTTTAGGTATGCTTGACGAGGAAAGACTGCAATATGTCGGTTCTATGGTTCTCGGTTTAAGCGATGCACTCGTAGAATTAACCGGAACGCTTGCAGGACTTACTTTTGCATTACAGGATAACAGACTCGTTGCATTATCAGGATTAATAACAGGAATATCTGCGACCCTTTCAATGGCATCAAGTGAATACTTATCAGCCCGGTCAGATGGGCATCCGAATCCTTTAAAGTCCTGCCTATATACAGGCAGCATATACTTGCTTACCGTTGCCTTTTTGGTTCTACCGTACCTGCTTTTGCCCAGGACTGCTTTTATGGGTGCGCTCGTGCTCTTATTAAGCATTGTGGTAATAATTATTTTTATATTCACCTATTACATTTCGGTGGCAAAGGATCTGCCTTTCGGAAAAAGATTTATAGAAATGGCCGGAATTAGTTTAGTTGTTGCGGCAGTTTCCTTCGGTATAGGGTTACTGGTAAAACACTTTTTAGGAATTGAAATATAAAAGCATATTGACAGTGACATTATTTTATTGATATAGTCACTGTACGTATTGCCCGGATGGTGGAATTGGTAGACACGCTAGTTTCAGGTACTAGAGCTCGAAAGGGTGTGCAAGTTCAAGTCTTGTTCCGGGCAGATGAAAAAGAGTCCTTTTCAGGGCTCTTTTTTTTATGTACTTTGGTTTACTCAAGCTGTATTTTTCCTGTGGCTTACTGTAACACTGATATATGTCATATTTGATGGGGATAGTTTTATAAATCGTTGCAGGTATGAAACTGGTTTTGTAAATTGAGAAAAATCAGCAGCCAAGACTGTTTCTACACCCGTTATAGAATTTTTATCAGTAAAGCAAGAATTCCGAATAACAACAGTATTGAAAAAATGTAGACCCATGAGGGCAGTGCATCATCATGCTGATTTTTGTACGGTTTTTTACTTTTTTCTGATGTGAATTTTTCTTCTCTTTTAACGGCATAACCGCATCTAGGGCATCCTTTTGTGAATTCTGTACCGGCTCCTATTTTTCCGCAATTCGGGCATTTTACAGATGCAAAAAAGCGGCCGCACTTTGGACAGAATTTAGCATTATGCTTAACTTCGGTATTGCAGTTTTCACAAAAAAATTTAGCACTATTTTTTAAGGCCATTCTTGAATTTCCATACAGATATTACAATTCTTGAGTTCATTAATTTTTACTGATTTTTTATAAATTTTCCCGTCTTGTTTGATACAGCAGTTAGGTATCATATCACCGGTCTTCATGTGCTCGAGGGCACTTATATTATCGCATATATATAAAATCGTATTTCCTTTGGTCAGCAGTACTTTGCCGGTTATCATGGACAATGTATGAGGATTACTGAACATTATTTTCAAACTATCTTCATGCACAGAAACCGGTTCTGAATTATGTATAGCAGTATTTCGGTCTGTAGAAAAACAGGTACCGGATTCAATGCCTTTTTTTTCTGCAGATACATCTATTATACCGGCTTGATTATTTTCTTCTTTGTGTTCAGCCTTCTTTTCCTCCCGGGAAAGGTGATTACTGTCTGAGCTCTCTGTTGCTGCATCTGAGGCTACAGGAATGTGATCCGCTGCCGATTTCTGAATAGAAACTGTTGTATCAGATGTACCGGCTGACTGATCCATCTGCTGTGAAGGAATTTTCTTATAATTAGCGGCTGTAAGGCGTAAAGGGTGATTCTTCTGTGTAAAAATACTGGAGAGCATTTGTCTGTCTTCAAATGAAGAAAAATCTTTTATTACTCCTTTAACACCGAGCCACTTAGCCTTTCGAATCTCATTTTCTCCCATAACGTCGGATGAAAAGAGATATATATGAGGCAGTTTGGCAGGGAAAGTACTGTTAATGAATTGTACAAGGGTTTTCCAATGTCTCGGATAGTCCATCGCACTAATAATAATAATCTGGGGATCTATTTCTTCCAGATTGTCGAGAGCTTTCATGAGCCAGCGGTATTTGATCACATCACAGTGTTGCTCAAGGAGAAAATTCTGTGATGCTAGTAATACCGATTCAGATTCTGCGACAATTAAGGCTTTCATTCCGTCCCCAAATTCTCGACCGTAAAATCATAAATGCGCCATATTCCGTCGCGCTGACGAACATAATAGGTATATCGTTTTTTTTCTTTAAATGTATCATATTTGAACCATTCAATAACCGTAACCGAACCTTCAGTTTGGGAATATAATGTTTTCTCTATGAAAAAACTTTCCGGTATAGATACTATTGCAGTATCAATTTTTTCCTGCATAAGGTCTAATTTATAGGTTTCTATCATTTTAAGCCGCTCAATATCTGATAGAGAGGTATATTTAATTTTTCTGGAACGGTCTCTCATTACCATCTCTTCTATATCCATATAGAGAAAATATTGATCCCAAAGACTTTTCTGACGGGCAATAATGGTCTGCTCAACTACTTTGTCAGGAGAAATAGCTTCCGGCTTTAAAACCTGGGCGCTGATTGAGGTACTTGGAATTTTTGAGGATGCAGAGACAACTGGAAGCGGTTTTACATCAAGCGTTAACCTGTTTGAAAGAAGAACGGCATTTTTGGTTTTATATAGTTCAGGATAAAACTGAATTTCCAGATAATAAATAGAAGGATCACTTATCTGTACGTAATCTTTAATGTTTTCCACAAAGGAATATTCTTCGCCGCTTTCTATTGCTATTTCACGGAAGTACACCGTCTGATTTGTCGTCCTTTTTCTTATGATCGTATCTGTATAGGGAAGTTTTTCATTTTTAACACTGTAGGCCGCTGCATCGATGCTGAATACTCTGTCATCCGCAAGTTTAAACCGCAGTGTATCTGATCCTCTGTTTGCGATCGTTATATGAACAAATACCGGGTTGTCTATAGAATTACCCGTGTAATAAATGGATTTATTATAAAACTTGATAGAGACTTGAGCCTTCGAAAAATCCGGCAAAGTGCTGCTCTGAGCTGCACAAGGCATAAAGCTCTGTGCAAAAAAACTAAAAATAGTTATAATAACAACAAGAATTCGTTTCACTATCGGTTCTCCATATACTTACTATCGGACAATTTTAATGAATACCTTACACACAAGTTCCTTACAAGAACTATTCCGTAATTATAAGACTTTGCAAAGTACTCTTTCGAATCTGGTTTCAAATGATGAAATTTATGCCTGCTACCCGTGCGAAATAGAAGGAATTCAGGGAAGTCTGCACAGTTTCTTTATCGGAGAATTATGTTCTTCAATTAAGTCAAAACATCTGCAATATATAAAATATTCTCAAACAGGAAGACATACATCTGTTTCTCCTCAATACACTGCAAGTGAACTGGATACAGTGCTTATTGTTCCGACCGAAAAAGAAGCACAGGAACTCCTTTGTGACCTTCACACTGTTTTTACCGATGCCTCTGGTACTCTTTGGGCAGAAATTTATGTTCTTCCCTGGTGGGGGATGGTGCCTTACCGACCGGTTGCCAAAGGTTCAGTTGTTTTCGGCGAACGGTCAAGCGTTCTGGCAAAACTTTCAGACCCCTCAAGAAATGCATCGTATTCTTTTGCAGGACTAAAACCCCGCATCTACATTATAACCCAGCGCGCTATGCAGACTCCAGTACCTCCTCCTTCATACATCCAAAATCTGTTGTTTTCATTAACAGCGGGGCAAACTTTCGATCCTGTACAGCTTTCTGAAATTCTTATTAAAAACGGATATATCCGCGTTCCGCGTGTTACGGTAAAAGGCGAGTTTACGCTGCGCGGCGAAGTTCTCGATATTTTTATGCCCGGAGAGGAATATGCCCACCGTATAGTCTTTGACTTTGATACAGTAAGTCATATTAAACTTTTTGACAGTGAAACCCAGTCTTCTGTGGAAAACCTTACAGAACTTCTTATTTATCCTATGAAAGAAGTTATATGGACAGATGAACTCATTGACAGCGCAGAAGAAAGAATTACTAAAAACATTCAAAAATATACAGTCAACTATAATAAGACAGAAGAAGAAAAAAGGGAGGGGGAGCAAAGACTTCAAAAATCCTTCTCTTCTTTTTTTACCCGGCTCCGTCAGTTTAAGGAAGCAGAAGGAGAAGAATTATTTTATTCTGCTGTATTTGATAAAAAATACACGGTTTTTGATTATCTCCAGAGCTCTGTTACTGTTTTTTACATGGATTATGACCGCCTGGAAAATGCCCAGGAAGGGTTTGACCGTGAGTATTCAGGTCTCTATAAAAGAGCGCTCTCTTCTTTTGAACAGGGAATCTCAGGGCCGGTGCCTCCTCCTCAGGAGATTCTCATTCCCTTTAAAACGTTGAGTACCGAACATACAAGGCGGATTCTTTTCAGATCCATTCATGGTTCAAAAGTACTTGAGCAGGATAGAATATCTTTTGACTGTGATCCTGCAAAAAGTTTTTTCGGCAATATAAATTATTTAAAAGAGAGTCTTGAATCACTGCTCAAGGAAGAGTGGAAAATTTTCATTTATGCAGAAAGTGATAATCAAGCATTAAGAATATCAGAATTATTGAAGGATTTTACAGATAGAATTACCGTACTTCCCCAATCAATCACATCCGGTTTCGGAATTCCCGAGTGCCGAATTCTTGTGATTCAGGAGAATGAAATATTCGGTCGAAGAAAACATGTTCCACGCTCTGTAAAACATGCAAAAAGTGCGGTAATCGACACCTTTGTCGAGCTGAACCCCGGCGACTATGTCGTACATGTTAATTACGGCATAGGTCTTTTTAAAGGAATTGAGCGGGTTAAGGCGTTAGGAAATGAACGGGATTATATAAAACTAGAATATGCAGACGAGGAGACTGTTTTTATTCCTATTGAGCAGGTTAACCTTGTCCAGCGTTACATCGGAAATGAAGGTGATAATCCGAAACTTGACAGAATTGGTTCAAAAAGCTGGGAAAACCGGAAAAATAAAGTAAAGAAATCGGTCGAGGATATTGCTCAAAAACTTATAGATTTATACTCAAAGAGGAAGGCTGCACGGGGTTTCCCGTTTCCGAAAGACGGCGAATGGCAGACAGCCTTCGATGCTGCTTTCCCGTATACGGAAACTGATGATCAAATAACTGTAGCTTCCGAAATTAAAGCCGATATGGAAAAGCCGGTCCCCATGGACCGTCTTGTCTGCGGCGATGTCGGCTACGGTAAAACCGAAATGGCTATGAGAGCAGCTTTTAAAGCAGTTATGGGAGGCAAACAGGTTGCATTTTTAGCTCCGACGACAATACTTGCAGAACAGCATTATGAATCCTGCCTTGACAGGTTTGAAAAGTTTCCTGTGCGGATTGCCCATATGTCGCGCTTTGTCTCAAAAGCAGATCAGAAAAAAATTCTTGAAAGGCTGAAATCAGGCGAAGTCGATATACTTATAGGCACGCACCGGATTATTCAAAAAGATGTACTTTTTAAAGATCTTGGATTACTCATCATCGATGAAGAACAGCGGTTCGGTGTTAAAGACAAAGAAAGACTCAAAGAACTCAAGACAAACATAGATTCTCTTGCAATGAGTGCAACGCCCATTCCAAGAACACTTCATATGAGTCTTTTAAAAATAAGAGATATGAGTCTCCTGGCAACTCCCCCGCAGAACAGGCAGTCAATAGAAACTGTCATAGATGCGTATAATGACGACAGGGTTGCAAATGCAATCAGGCGCGAGGTAGAACGGGGAGGGCAGATATTCTATCTTCATAACAGGGTCGAAAGTCTTGATGAGGTAAGAATAAAACTTCAGAGGATTGTTCCTGAAATGCTTATTGACTGTGCTCACGGTCAGATGAGTTCAACGGAGCTTGACGATATTTTCCGCCGCTTTAAAATGGGAGGTTTTCATATTCTTGTTGCGACAACAATTATTGAAAACGGCATAGATATTCCCAATGTCAACACAATCATTATTGACCGTGCCGATATGTACGGCGTATCGCAGCTGTACCAGCTGAGAGGCAGGGTTGGAAGAAGCGATAGAAAAGCGTATGCCTATTTATTATACCCCGAAGGCAAGTCCCTGTCGGAAATTGCGATGAAAAGACTTCAGGTAATAAGTGATTTTACCGAACTCGGTTCAGGTTTTAAAATAGCCATGAAAGACATGGAAATACGGGGTGCAGGAAATCTTCTTGGAAAGGATCAATCCGGCGATGTGTATTCTGTCGGTTTTGATTTGTACCTCAGGCTCCTCGAAGATGCCGTGAAACGGCTTTCTGATGAGAATTATGAAGAGGAAAATGAGGTTCTCCTTGAACTTGAGTATACCGGCTTCATTCCCGACACCTATGTGCAGAATCCTCAGACAAAGATGGAACTCTATAAGAAAATTGCATCGGTTTCTTCGCGCGAGGAGATGGAAAGGGTTTACAATGAGCTTTCGGACCGGTTCGGACCGATTCCCGATGAGGTTTCAAGTCTTCTTGCGCTTTCTGAAATTAAAATTATCTGCAGAAAGCTCAGTATAACCACATTAAAAGAACGCAGCGGCTCGGTTCAGATAGAATTTGCAAAAGTTTCAAAAGTATCTGTTGATAAGGTCTTGCGTCTTATTAAAGAAAGCTCGGGCCGAATAAAGCTTGATCCCTCAAGACCTAATATTCTGCTTCTAATGACGGGGAAAATCGGCTTAAAGGAAAAAAGCGAGTTTATAAGGGAAAAACTGGAAACTTTGGTATAAATACAGTATACTTTAACGATATATGGAATATTCACTTATTAACGGAAGGGAATTGCGTGTTGCAATATCAGGTAAAAGCGGCTGCGGCAATACGACTGTAAGTACCTTACTCTCTGAGAAGCTTAATATAGCAATGGTCAACTACACTTTTAGAAGCCTTTCGAAAGAAAACGGAATGCCTTTAGAGGAAATTCTTGAGAAAGCAAAAACAGATGACAGTTTTGACCGTATCGTAGATACAAAACAAGTCGAGCTTGCTATGAAGCAGTCCTGTGTTTTAGGTTCACGACTTGCTGTCTGGATGCTTACAAAAGCGGACTTAAAAGTGTATTTATATGCAGATGAGAATGTACGTGCTCAGAGAGTTTTTAAAAGGGAAGGCGGCAGTCTGAGCAGTATTATTGAATTTACCCGCATGAGAGACGCCGAAGACACAAAGCGTTATAAGAAACTGTACAATATTGATAACAATGATTATACTTTTGTTGATCTTGTTATTGATGTTTCAAATAAAGACCCCGATACAATCGTATCTCTCATACTGGACGAATTAGTAAAAAAACAGTGTATTTCTGAAAAATAATATGACTACAATTCCCTCAAACACTGAATTTCAGAAAATTATTATTGAATATTTTGATAGCAAAGGGCGGCATTTCCCGTGGAGAGAAACCAATGATCCGTATAAAATTCTGGTTTCAGAAATTATGCTTCAGCAGACTCAAACAGAAAGAGTTATTAAAAAATATGGTGAATGGCTTGAGAATTACCCCTCCGTAAAAGAAGCAGCACTTGCCCCGCTTTCTGATATTCTTCTGCATTGGAACGGTTTAGGATATAACAGACGTGCGGGGTACCTTCATGATGCATGTAAAGAAGTATATTTAAATCACAGCGGTGTTTTCCCCTCAACTGCCGCGGAATTAAAAAAATTGAGCGGTGTCGGTACTTATACTTCGTGCGCGGTAAGCTGTTTTGCGTATAATAATCCAGAAGTTTTTATTGAGACAAATATACGATCAGTATACCTATTTTTCTTTTTTCCTGATGAAGATCTTATAAGCGATGTAATGCTCATGCCCCTTATAGAACGCACGCTGTATAAGGAAAATCCGAGAATTTGGTATTATGCGCTCATGGATTACGGTGCTGAATTAAAGAAAAAAGTTAAAAATCCAAATAGAAAGAGCGCGCATTACCTGAAACAGTCAAAATTCTCAGGTTCACTCCGCGAGGCAAGAGGGGCTCTTCTCCGTCAGCTTGTGAGAAATCCTGAAGGCCTATTGCTTTCTGATATCGGGAAACGTGAGAATATTGAGTATGAAAGACTTGAAGATGCTGCAGTAAAGCTTGTTTGCGAGGGATACATACACAAAAGGGAAGATCTTTATTATATTAATAATTAAGAAAAACATGAGCTGTCTTACTATAAAACCGTGCTCTTATGTGCTATACTATGGAGAGATTTCTATTAATTCCTTACGGGGAATAAAAACTGCAAGGGGATTTGCGACATGAAACAATTTGGCGGAAGTGTTTTATTTTTGGACCGTTCGAACATCAATACTGATGAAATTATTCCGGCAAAACAGGAAATGGGAACTGGATCAGGAGAAGCAAAAGAAGCTTTGTTTAAAAACCTTTCATTACCCAATTTTTCAAGTACAGATGATGTGCCTGGGAAAAGAATAATCATTACAAGGGAAAACTTTGGTACCGGGGAAAATCCTGACAACGCTGTAAGCGCGCTCAAGGACAACGGAATTTATGGAATTATTGTTTCAACGATGAATCCGGAGTTTAAAAAGGCAGTAAAAAACGGCGGTCTTCTTGTTGTAGATGTTGATAAAAAAACAATAGAGGATATTTTCAGAACTTTTTCTCAAAAAGATGCTGAATGCTACATTGTTATGACCGATGAGGGAACATCTAAGATAAAACTGATGTCCGGCAGTCTTTCTAAAAGCTATATTTTTAATCTTGAGGATTTCTCGAAAACCCTTTTAGAAGATGATTTGTGGATAGGCAATATCCGCAAGTAGTATTACAGTAATCAAATTTTGTTCAATACAAAAATGATTTTCTCATATGACTTCTGCAGTAAAAGGACGGGTAGGGTTGTGCAAAGTGTTAACAAAAGAAAACTATTTATTATCTGCACTGTAATTACCATAGGTAGTAATTACGCTCTTGATAAATTGACAAAAATTTTAGCCGTCGGGTTTTTAAAGGGGAAACCTCCGGTATCTTTTTTTAATGATGTAATGGTGTTTACCTATGCTGAAAACACAGGTGCATTTCTTAGTTTTGGTTCTTCATTTAATATTGTCCTAAAAACCATTATTATGCTCGTTATACCGGTTGCAGTATGTTTATTCGGGATGTATTGGTGTATGTTAAAGGAAAAATATATAAGTAGATGTATAATTCTGTCTACCGTAATAGGCGGCGGGTTAGGAAACCTTATAGACAGAATTATACACAACTTTACTGTTGTAGACTTTTTAAACTTCGGCATCGGAAACCTGCGCACAGGTGTTTTAAATGTTGCAGACTTATCCGTTACCTTCGGGGTCATTGTTTTTGTTATAGTTGACTTTTTTTTAAATAAAAGAGAACAAAAAGAATTAAATCAAGAAAAAATCAAATAATCATCCAAGAACATCATAACCGCAGCCCGATATGGCTTTGTTTATCGCATCTTCGATTCCCGGTACACCTTCGTCAAAATCAACAAGCACCTGTGCCTTCATTGCATTAGCAGTACAACTTTTAACACCCTGAATTGCGCCAACTGCAGTGTTGACTTTTTTTTCACATTCATCACAGGACATGCCTGCAACGTATACTTTCTTTTCCATGTGCAACCTCTTAACGAACCATTATACATATTTTACTTTTTTTTTCAACTACTAATTTTCCCGAGCTGACCGCAGGCGCCTCCAATCTTTTCACCCCGCTTCATTCTCATTGTTACATTGATGCCATTTTCCTCCAGCTTCTTAATAAAGCGGAAACATTCATTTCTTGAAGGCTCCGTAAATTGAAGTTCTTTCACTGGATTCCATGGAATTACATTAACATGAATATCAAGACCGGATGCAAAGGACGAAAGAAGCTCCGCCTGCTCCGTATTGGTATTAATCCCGCCAAGTAAAGCAGCTTCCAGCGTGCATCTTTTCCCTGTTTTATCAATAAAATATGAAATGGCCTTTTTTAGTTCACTTAACGGATTGCCCTTGGTAACAGGCATCAGCTTCTCCCGGAGAAGCGGGTCTGCTGTTGTTAGCGAAACCGCAAGCCTTATTGCAGGTCCGTTGTCGGCAAGGTCATATATTCCTTTAATTATTCCGGATGTAGACAGGGTTATACGTTTTGATGAAAGGTTTCTCCCGTCTTTATCTGTCAGTACTGTTATTGCCTTCCGGATTGATTCAAGATTATGCATGGGTTCACCCATGCCCATGAACACTATGTTGTCGAGCTTGCCGGACTCTTTCTCCAGAAGTAGAAATTGTTCTACGATTTCACCGGCTGTGAGGTTTCTGGCAAACCCGAGAGTTCCTGTTTTGCAAAAGGCACAGTTCATTGCGCAACCTACCTGGCACGAAACACAGGCTGTTTTCCTTTTTTCTGAATCTATAAGGAGTACTGTTTCCACACAGTAAGAATCATGCAGGAGCAGCTGCAGTTTGACAGTCCCGTCAGGATCTATGAGCTTTTGTTCAATACGGGACGAGTAAATGGCAAAATCGGCTGACAGACGTTCGCGGAGGGAAGAACTAAGGTTAGTCATCTGTGAAAATGAATCTGCCCCTTCAGCAATCCATTTGAAAATCTGCTTCGCACGATATAGAGGCTCGTTAGGGATGAGCTTTTGAATTTCCTGCGGTAAAAGCCCTGTAAGAGGTTGTAAATCGGACAATTATTTCTCTTTGCGCCTAATTCTGGCCGCTTTGAATTTTTTCAAGCAGTTCATTAACCGCCTGACTTCGAATTCCTGTTTTCTGGAAATCATGAAGAATATCAACGGCCTTATTTTTCTGGTTTAACTTCAGGTAACAGTCTGCAAGATCAATATAAAGACGGTAATTTTTAGGATCAGACTGCATAAGACGTGTCAGACTTTCTATTGCTTCTTCATACTTTCCCTGCCCCTTACTTATGAGTGTAAGCCCGAGGACTGCATAGATATCAAATTCAATATTCAATGCCTTCTGATAGTATTCAGTTGCGGTATCATAATCGCCTGTATTCCGGTAAGCATCACCCGCACGGGTAAGAATTACCTTATTTCTGGGATCTATTTTAAGAATTTTATTCCAATATTCAATAGATCTGAACTGTTGATTCATTCCTCTATAGCAGTCTGCCAGACCGAAAAGCGCATAAAAATTATTCGGATCCATTTCCAAAGCACGCTCAAAATAAATTACACCCTTATCAAAAGTCTTCAGCTTTCTATGACAATTTCCTATTGAAGTTAAAACTCTAATATCTACAACACTGTCATTGAGATCAAGCATACGTGTCCAATAATATAACGCATCTCTGTATTCTTTAAAATCATAATGAAGATGCCCAAGTCCTATAAGAGCATAAGCATTATTCTCTTCCATATCGAGAACTTTTAGATACAGTTCCTTTGATTTCTTAAAATCACGTATTTTACGGTATGCGTCTGCAACACGGGTCAATACGGTAATATTTCTATCATCATGAACAAGGTACTGCTCCCAGATTTCAATCGCTTTATGAAACTGGTTTAATGCTTTGTAGCAGTCTGCAAGACCAAAAAGTGCATAATTATTCCCCGGATGAAAGGAAAGGCATTTTGAATAGTAATCAATTGCATCCCGGAAGCGGTTTTGCTTGCGTTCAGAATCTCCCAATCCGACCAGCGCATAATTATTATTATCATCAAGAGTTAAAATATGGGAAAAAGCATCTTTAGCTTCAGAAATCTTATTCTCTTTTAATAACTGATACCCTTTCTTTGATAATTCAGATATTTCCTGTGTTTTAGCATCTGCTTCTGCATTTCCGGAAGGTGTTTCGGAGGGCAGATGTTCCTGAGACATCAGAGTAGAAAATAAGTCATCCATTTTTTATTCCTCTTCATTAATAAGCATTGAGAGTAAACCTGCAATTTTTTCAATAAGGGGTTCACATTTTCTTTTATTATGAGCTAACCAGTACAATTTCAAGGCATTAAGTTCTTTATCGGATTTCATGTATACATCACCCACTCTAGCAAGACCATCGGAGTATCCTGTAGTAATGAATAACCGCTGTGCGTTAAAGTAATCACCTTGATTAAAAAGAACGTTGCCCTTACGGTTTAGTATGACTTTTTGTTCTGAAGTAAGCGTTTGAACCGGTTCATCGGAGGTTTTAATAAAACCTTCTGAGGTTATGTGTTTTTCGAACTCACTTTTTAACTTTTTATCCATATAAATAAACCGTTACTTACAATATTAACTGATTTCTCTAAATAGTCAAGCTCGATTTTTATAAAAGTCAACAATTGAACGGCCGAAGACTCTTTGATCAATTCTCTCTAATTTTTCTATAATATCAGGCAGTTTTTTTTCACTCGGCCGGTGGATTATTACTATACCATTCTGCGCAACCGCGCCATATCTGGAGCACATACCGGTAAGATCCTCATGATACTTATAAGGAAAAGGGGGATCACAAAAAATAATATCAAACTGTTCTTTATTTCTTTTAAGAAAAAGCTCAACTGCCATGAATTTACACGTAATTTTATTGGGAGCAATCTTAACATTTTCAAGTACGGTATCTATCTTTATACGGTCTTTTTCAATAAGCCACACCGGATCGGCGCCTCTTGAGGATGCTTCAAGGGCAATACTGCCCGAACCCGAAAAAAGATCTAAAAAAGACTTGCCCTCTAAATTGCCCAATATAGAAAAAACAGATTCCTTCATCTTATCCATTGCAGGTCTTATTATGCCGTCAGGACATTGTACAATACGACCTTTAAGTAAACCGCCGGTAATTCTCATAGTATCCTCAATTATTTTCCGTTAAGTATTCCCTCAGCTGCTCTCATGCCGGATGCCCATGCCCCTGTTATTCCACGCGATGTACCTGCGCCGTCGCCTATCAGATAAATATCTGATGCAGACATGAAGTAATCATTTAAAAATACAGGTTTATTTGCATATAACTTAATTTCGGGGTAATACATTATAGTACTCGGATGCATTACCCCGGGAATTATTGTATCGAGACGTTTCATCGCCCTCCAGATTGAATCCAAAAACTTTGACGGCATTGCTAATGAAATATCGCCGGGGGTGGCAGACTTCAGTGTCGGTTCAAAATCGTAAAGATCCGAGTTTAAGTTGGATTTTGTGCTTCTTATTCTCATTCTAAAGTCGCCGACTCTCTGCATAATCGGATGCCCGCCTCCTGTAAGCATGGCTAAAGCGCCCAGATACTCTGCATAATCCTGTCCTGAGGCTATTGGTTCTGTAAACGCCACTGTCCTGAGCATTGCAAAATTAACAAGTCCTGTCGGCTTCAGTTTATCTGAATATGCGTGACCGTTTACGCTGTAATACGTTTCACCTTTGGAAGAAGTGTATTTTTCCTGAACTACATGAGCACTGCCCGAATTAGTACAGAAAGTCCGTGTTTTTTCTGGAAAAAGAAATTTGGGATCGTAGTAATCTTTTACAATAGGATAATGCTCTTCTCTTGTTTCCAGCCTGATGCCGACATCAATACTGTTGTCGCGGTATACTATACCCGTTTTATCCATAAATTTACGTAAAAAATCGAAGCCGTGGCGTCCGGGAGCAATTACTAGAGATTTATACGCAATTTCTCTTTTATCGGTTAATGCGACATGCGCTTTTTCATCCGTACTTATAAGTGATTCTCCAAATGAAAATTCAACTCCCTTTTCCGTCAGACTGTTAACCAGTGTTTTAATAAGTTTTATACCGCCGTCGGTTCCAAGATGAGACTGCTTAACATTTATTAGCTGAACACCGATTTTTTCGGCACGTTTTTCATATGTATCAAGATTTACCTTTTCTAATATTTCCGGATGCAGAAATGTTTCAATCCGGTTCAGGTATGGCTCGGCCTTTTCTTTTGTCCAATATTCAAGCGGAAATCCGACAGGAAATGTAAAATTCATTTTACAGTCATTTCTTAAACCGCCAGAGGAAATTTCCCTGGTTTCCAGGAGTATAATTTTCATTAAAGGAAATTGTTCAAGCAGTGAAAAGGCGGTTCCTAATCCTGCAGGACCGGAGCCTGCTATAAGACAATCGCAGTGTACCATAATTACCCAAAGTATAGGGGAAAAAAACAGTTTAGTCTATGTGTTACTAGGGCAATAAGCTTGACCAGAATGATCAATTTTGATATTATTAACGAACCCCTTGGAGCGCAGCGTTGAGCGGGTGCTTCTAAATCCATAAGGAGTATACAATGAGAAAGTATGAATTAATGACAATCTTCCCAATTGAAGAAGATTTGTACAAAACAGGTCTTGAATCAGCACGCGCCGTATTGAACGAGTTTGGTGCAGAGATCGAGAGTGAAGAACCCTACGGTGACAGGGATCTTTGCTATGAAGTAAAAAAACGCAACAGAGGCCGTTTTTTACTCTTAAACATTAAGGTTAATCCTGCAAAAGTTGTAGATATAGACCGCCAGTTCAAATTGAATGTAAATCTTTTAAAGTTTATGTTCGTTCACGTAGAAGAATAATTTGAGGAGACAGTTATGGCTGATGTAAATCATGTAATTCTTATTGGCAGGCTTACCCGTGATGCTGAATTAAAATATACTTCAGGCGGTTTTGCTATTTCCAATATTTCCATAGCTGTTAACAGACGCCGGAAAAACGGCGATCAGTGGGTAGAGGAAGCAAGTTTTTTCGAAGTAAACCTTTACGGTAAATCTGCGGAATCCTTGAAGCCCTATCTTCTCAAAGGAAAACAAATTGCCGTAGAAGGGGAATTACGGCAGGACAGATGGGAGCAGGACGGACAGAGCCGAAGCAAGGTCGTCATTTCTGCAAATAATGTGCAGCTGCTCGGAGGCGGGCAAGGTTCCGGCGGTGCTTCAAATTATTCACAGGGAAGCAGCGAGGGGTACGGAAATAACGCACCGGCAGCAAAAAATAATACCTATCAGCCGCGGTATGATGCAGGGCAGGAACAATATGATCCTTCTTCATTCAGTGCGGATTCCAATTTCCCCGAAGATATTCCTTTCTAGGAATACGAATGACACAAGTGTCAAATACTAAGGAGTTTTAATATGTCAGACGAAATGGTTAAAGATATTGATACAACACCGGATGTTCAAATGCAGGATGTTATAAAGGATGCCGATGAAAGGGCACCCCGTTCGAAAGGAAAATCATTTTTCCGGAAAAAGGTCTGCAGATTCTGCGCTCAGAAGGCTAAAATAGACTATAAAGACGCTGACAGCCTGCGCCGTTTCACAACAGAACGCGGAAAGATTCTTCCACGCCGCATAACAGGAACCTGTGCAAAGCATCAGAGACGTCTCGCTCTCGAAATTAAAAGAGCACGTGCAATTTGTCTTCTTCCGTTTGTTACAGAGTAAGATAGGTAGTACAACTGTACCGGTTTTACGGTATAATTTTTAAAAACCGATCCCACTCCTGGTAACGGTTTATAGATTTTTAGGAGCTTGAAAATGAAAGTTATTCTTAATACAGATGTTAAGCATCTTGGTGAAGAAGGCGATGTAAAGGTAGTTGCGAATGGTTATGCTAGAAACTACCTTTTCCCCCGTAATTTGGCACTGCCTTTCAATGATGTAACTGTTGCCTATTTTGAAGGCAAGAAAGAAGAAATTGAAGCTAAAAAAGAAGCAAAGAGAAAGGATTCGGCAAGTCTTAAAGATAAACTCAGTGCTCATGTTGTTACAATTTCAATGCCTGCCGGAAACAACGGAAAACTTTATGGTGCTGTTACAAGTCAGACAATTGCTGAAGCACTGCATAAAGAAGGTTTCGAAGTTGAACGCAAGAAGATTGATGTCCCCGGTTTAACTATTAAAAATCTCGGAAAGTACACTGTGCATATCCGCTTATATGAGTCTGCTGTTGCAGAACTTCCGGTTGTTGTTGTGAAACAGGAAGATTCAAAATCAAACGAGGCTCACTCTTCAGCTGAACACAAAGCAAACAATTAAGAGGCTTTTCCATGGCTTCTTTTTCCCTGAAGGATAAGGTTCCGCCTCATAATCTTGAAGCGGAACAGGCTGCTCTCGGCGCTTTATTACTTGACTGGGAAGCTGTCGGGACTGTAATTCGTTATTTACGTCCCGACAGATTTTACTCTTTACAAAATCAAAAAATATTCAGTGCAATACTGACTCTTTTTAATAAAGGTCAGCGAGGTGACATTCTTACTATTATAGAAGAACTGCGTTCGACAGGAGATCTGGATTCTGCAGGCGGTCCCTCGTATATTTCATCTCTTACCGATGTGGTTCCGACAAGTTCCAACGTTGAATATTATGCAAAAATAGTTCTCGATCAGGCCGTGAGGCGTGATTTAATAAAACTCTCTGCTAACCTTGTCATGCAGTCGCATGATGAAACGGTAAACAGCCGTGCTGTTCTTGAAGATGCACAGAAAGAAATCTTTAATCTAACAGATTCCAATTCCTCTCAAAATATAAAAACTACTCCTGAACTTATAAACAGAGCTATTGAGATGATCGATAATCTCTACCGGAATAAAACAGCAATTACAGGGGTTGAAACAGGTTTTTCGGAACTTGACAGGATGACAAGCGGCTTCCAGTCCTCTGAGCTGGTAATTATAGGTGCACGTCCGTCAATTGGTAAAACCGCAATGGCTTTGTCCATGGCTCAAAATATTGCCATAAATAAAAAAATTCCTACTGCTTTTTTTTCACTAGAAATGTCCGACATGCAATTGATACAGCGTCTTCTTGTTCAGGAAGCAAGAATTCGTTCTGAGTATTTAAGAACAGGCCGGCTTACACTTGACGACTTTCAGAAACTCCAGAATGCAGCAGGAAGAATTTATGAAGCCCCTTTATATATTGTTGATACCCCAAATATGAAGCTGCTTGATTTAAGAGCCTTAGCACGACGAATAAAGGCTCAGCACGATATTAAAATAATTTTTATTGATTATATAACCCTGATAACGAGTGAAAATACCGCTATTCCGCGGCATGAGCAGATAGCTGAAATTTCGAGATCCTTAAAAAGCCTTGCGCGTGAACTTCAGATACCTGTAGTAGTATTATCGCAGGTAAGGCGTGATTCAGAGGGCAAGCCTCCCACCCTGGCAGACCTTAGGGAATCGGGTTCTATTGAACAGGATGCAGACGTCGTAATGTTCCTGCATAGAGAACGAACTAGTTCGACGTCTGAAGAACAAAAAAATCTTACCATTGAAACACAGCTTATTCTTGCAAAGCAGAGAAATGGTCCGACAGGTATTGTGAATCTTGTTTTTATTCCTCAATATACTAAATTTGAAAATTCAGCTCAGAATTCCAGCCATTGACCTTCATTGGTAATGCACCAGTCGGTAATTTTCTTTGTACTGTTCTCTGCATACCATGAAGTACTGCCGTCTTTATTGAGTATAATAATGCTGCCGTTTATTCCTTTTATTTTAACAGGAAGAGATGAAGACCGTTCAAGTGTTATACTTTTTCTTGATGATAAATCAATATTCCTAATATTTGTTTTACCAATATTAGTATACAGTATTGAATTGATAACACTCGTAAATGCCTGTGTATCTTCATCCTCCCATTTCAATATTGCAGCATAGGTTTTTTTCTCAGGATTGTAGGAAAATATTTCTGTTCTTTTCGAATTCGAACTTGTTGTAGCACTGACACCGTAGATAGTGCTCTGGGGTAAATCTCTATTTACAACAAGAGAAAAAATAACATCTCCTGATACCGGAAGCATGACTGTTTCTTTTGTTTTAGTATTAATTTCTATCAGGGGAGTCTTTGGATTGGTGGCTGATGTTTTCGAGACCAGCATTGTTTCACCGGTATATAGAACAGCATCCTGAAGTCCTGTTCCCGTGTATACCGTTGTTTCTTTATCGGTCACTAGATCATACATGAGTACTGAAGTACTTCCTAGAACGCACACAAGGGAATCCTCAAAAACTCTCAATGTTTCTATACCTATCTTTGGAGTAAAAAGCTGTTTAACTTCCCCTGATAACGTATTAATAATAGAAACAGTTTTTTTCTGTCCTTTTGACCATAATATCAGCGAAGTATCATAGGCGGTACAGTTTGTATGGGTATCGCCGATAGAATACAGCAGTTCGGGATTTTGTGAACTGTCCGCTTTATATATGAAACCCTTTGTCAGAAGATAGAAAGTTTGACCGATTGACTCAATATCAAGAATTTTATCGTAAAGATTTTCTGTAATTTTTTGTGATGCAATTATGTCAGTTTGTACCGTAAAAGGAATTGTATATAGTGCTCCGTCTTTTCCTCCTAAGACAAGCAGTGAATCTCTTGCTGTTACCTTTACCGGAAGCGAAGGGTTTGTAAATTGACTAATTGAAAGGGCTTTGTACTGGAGCTCTCCTTTTTCCAAAGAAACGCTCCTGCATGTATACGTGCCTTTCTGTACTTCTTCAATATACCAAAATTGTGTATTGCTTGTTCCGCAAAAAAGAACAGGATTTTTTGCAGGTATTGATGCAAGTGTTTTTCCCGATGTAGCGAGAATAATATAAATTTTCCCGTTTTTAATTCCACATAGATAGTTTTTATTTGTATCTGCAAAAACGGTATTTGACAGACCCGATTCAGCAGAAAACTTTTGAATCATTGATCCTGAATTTAAATTAGTATACAGTATAGATCCTGTTGTTGAATATATGACCGCTGTAGATTCCGTTTTACTGGTTTCACATAAACTTACGACACTGGTCTGATCTTTTACGAGCTGCATCGGTATTCCGTACTCTGCATCAAAAAATATTAACCCTTCTGCAGATGATATGCCTGCCATAAGGTATGTTCCGTTGTACGAAAAGGACAGGGAAAGTATTGAATCAGAAAACCTTTTTGCATATTTTCTTGTCTTTGTCTGCCAGTCCCAAACTGATATTCTGTGAACCGAAAAATCGTCGCTTTCATATACTGCTACCAATCTGCCGTTCGGAGATACTGCAATTTTTTTTATGCTTATATCGGAAACTTGAAGATGCTCTCCCGTACCTTGTTCATCCCATCGGACGAGAAATCCGTCATCTCCTGCCGAAAAAATATACTGCCCTGCTAATACTAAATCAGTGACAGAGCCTGTATGGGGCTGATGTGAAAATTGTTTTTGTGCAGATAACGATGTAAAAAGAGAAAAACATAATAAAAATAAAACTGAGTTTTTAAGCATTACCAAATCCTTTGATTATAATTTTAATAAGTATGAAACATCGCCGAATAAAGCGAAGGCAAATATACAGAGAATGATTGCCAACCCTGCAAACTGAACGTAGTATAAAATTTTCGGTGAAATTTTTTTTCTGGTTATGAGCTCAATTAATGCATATAGGATCATTCCTCCGTCCAGGATTGGAATTGGAAGTAAATTCATTAAAAAAAGTGATACGCTTATGAGTGCCAAAAAATTGAGTGCTGTAACAAACCCGACGGAAACACTCTGTGCAAATCCTGTTTTCATGCTGTCTCCGAGCATGACTGTTATTCGAATAGGTCCGGATACAGCTTTTTTTACATCTACACCTTTGAATAATAACCCTATACTCTTAATGGTAACTCCGAGCATTCTGTATGTTTCCTCAATCCCTTCTGAGAGAGCAGGAAAAAAACTATAGGTAGGTGAGTGTACTTCCAGAACAGAAAACTGAAGTCCGATCGGATTTGATCCATCACCCGACTGAGAAGGAATAGACAGCACAACAGTGTGTTCATTGTTGTGCCTCAAAAATGTTATTTCTGCTGAAACTGCATTTGTCAGTAGTTTTTGTATATCCGCAGTATTTTTTACTGAGGATCCGTTTACTTTAATTATAAGATCACCGCTTAATAAACCTGCTTCATGCGCTGGAGAATTTTCATCAACATGTGAAATAAGGGGAGTTACCCAATTTATAACGCCGATTTTTCCTGCTCCGGTTGAGGTATCAAGCTGGACTGGAATAAAATATGTTAATATTTCCCCGTTTCTTTCTACTACGAATTCAAGGGTTTCATCTGCCGAAAGGGTTACAATTTCTGAAATATCCGAGAAATAAGAAACCTTTTTGCCGCCTATAGAAAGAATTCTATCACCGGTTTCTAATCCAGCCTGTTGTGCTGATGATTGAATATCAGGGTAGACTTCATTTGCAAGGATTATTTTTGCGGGTGTCGTATAATATGTATAGCCGATCATAGATATAACAGCAAAAGCAAGGCAGGCAAAGACCATATTAAATACTGGTCCTGCAGCGCAGATTAGAATTCTTTTTAAAGCATGAACACCGTAATACGAATCAGGTTCTCCTTTTATTGCTTCAAGCTTCTCATCGAGTGCTATTTGAAAATCTTTCTGACCCTTCATTGCACAGTAGCCGCCAAGCGGTATAAGTGAGAGCCTGTAATCAGTTGCCCCGATTTTTTTGTGCAGAAGTACAGGACCCATACCAATTGAAAATGCTTCAACGGTAACACCGCATATACGGCAGGCTATATAATGGCCAAGCTCATGAATGAAAACAATCAGGCCTAATCCCAATAAACCAAGAAGTATTGTCAACATAATCCTCCTGCTTCCATACGAGCACGTTTATCCACTTCTAAGACTTCTGTAATATCATTGCAAATCACCGACCAGTCTTTAGATAATACTCTTTCTGTGATTGAGGCAATATCAGTAAATAGTATTTTCCCCTGTAAAAAAGAGTGAACTGCGATTTCATTTGCGGCATTATATGCTATTGTATAAGAACCTCCGGCTTGGATTGTCTTATATGCAAGATCGAGCATCGGAAAATCTGTATACCGCGGAGGTAAAAAGCTTAATGTAAATTGTTTAGAAAAATCAAGTTTACATAGAGTGTTGACCGTGTATTCAGGGTAGGTGAGTGCTGTTAGAATCGGATGCTTCATATCAGGAGGCGACATTTGGGCATATACTATTCCATCCTTTGTCTGTATCATGGAGTGGATTATACTTTCAGGATGCACTGCAACTTTGATTGAATCACCTGTTTTATCAAATAAAATACTGGCTTCAATTACTTCTAACCCCTTATTGGCAAGCGTAGCAGAATCTATGGTAATTTTTTGCCCCATATTCCATGTCGGATGTTTCAGCGCATCAGAAGGTTTCATATTTGAAAGAATTTCTCCCGGTGTATTTTTAAAAGGGCCGCCTGAGGCTGTTAATATGATTGTATCCACTGAATCCTGACCAAAGCTGTTAATAAGCGAAAAGACAGCGGAATGTTCTGAATCAACAGGCAGTATTTTCTTGTTCTTTTTTTTTGCCAGAGCGAGAACAAGCTTTCCGGCAGTAACAATTGTTTCTTTGTTTGCTAATGCGACATCCATTCCAGCTTCCAGGGCTTTCACCGTTGGATAAAGACCGGCAGCACCTGATATTCCGTTTACCGCAATGTCTGCTTGGGTATTTTCAATGAAGTGGTTAATGCTTTGATTTTGACTTGGAAAATAAATATTGCTGCAGCCGAATTCTTTTGCAATTCTTTCCAATTCATCTTTTCTGGAAAACGCGGACAGCCCTGCAACCTCAAATCTTTCAGAATAATTTCTGATTATGTCGAGTGTGCTTGTTCCTATAGAGCCTGTACAGCCGAGAACAAGAACTTTTTTTTTCATAACTTCATACTCCGTATAAAAACTTAACTGATATAAAATACACTGGAGCTAAGAATAAAATTGAATCAATGGAGTCAAGAATTCCGCCTCTGCCCGGAATAACGTGTCCTGAATCTTTATAATTTGCAGATCTTTTTAAAACAGATTCCGCGAGATCTCCTAAAATTGCTGATAATGATGTAATAAATCCGAGAAGAATTATCTTGAGAATTGAACCCGAAAACGCAACAGGAAATATATAGTGCGCACTTATACCAATACCTATTGTTCCTGCAATTCCCCCAAGGAATCCGGCTATGCTTTTATTAGGGCTGACTAAAAAAAAGCCTCTGTTTCCTTTACCGAAAAGCATTCCAAAAAGCCATGCAAAAGAATCACAGCCGAAAACCATAGCTAGAAATACGCATAAAAAAGCTGTCGAGTTTTCCCATACAGTCATCCTTGCCACAAAGGTTATAAGAAAACCGCTGTAAATGAGAAGTAGAAATCCGGATGAAATTCTGCTGTTTGAAAGGGAGAAAGGTTCCGAATTTTTGACGTGCGGAAAAAAAACTTCATAAAGAAGAACGCATAAGAGGCAGAGCACTAAAACATAGGTAATATATTCAAAGGGAAGTGAAAAAAAAGCACACAATAATCCTGATACAGGCAGTAATACAGCAAGCGGAATTAGAAAGTATTTTGGCTGCATACTGTTGCTGACACTGAGCATGCTGTACATTTCAAGCGCCGCAATAAGGGTAACAATAATCATTGCAGCATGCAAAATAAGATGGTTATATTGATTGAGAAAAACCATAGATAAAACAAGAGGTACACCAATGAAAAAAACTAAAAGTCTTTGTACTAGTTTACTCATAATCATCTTCCTTTGTTAAGCAGACCCGAAGCGCCTGTTTCTTTTTTGATATTCTTTAATATGTGATAGAAACTCTTCCTCGGCATAATCAGGCCACAGTGTGTCAGAAAAAATTAATTCTGCATACGCACCCTGCCATAAAAGCATATTACTGATTCTTTTTTCCCCTCCGGTTCTAATAATGACATCAACGTCAGGAAGATCCGGGTTGTCCAGGTACGTTGGAAATGTTTGTTCTGTAAGGGATTCAAAATTATCTATTTTTTTTACGGCACGCAGTATTTCATCTCTGCCGCCGTAGTTAATTGCAAGGGTTACAGTAATTCCGCTGAAGTTTTTACAATCTTCAACTGTATTCTTTATTTCTTCCTGCACGTTTAAAGGCAACCCGTCCAGGTTGCCTATATGTTTAACACACACCTCATTCTGTCTGTAAAAATCAAACTCCGAGCGGAGATGAGCAGATATGAGATTCATTAAAAAACCAACTTCTTCCTGTGTACGTTTCCAATTTTCAGTGGAGAACGTATATAGGGTAACATATTTGATGCCGATGGTACGGGCGGCTTTAATAATCTTTTTAGCCGTCTCAAGACCTTCCTTGTGGCCCTTTGTCCGCGGAAGATTTCTACTTTTTGCCCACCGCCCGTTGCCGTCCATGATAAATGCAATATGCTCAGGAAGGGGAGAGCCGGTTTCTTCAACAGTATACGGCATCAGCCTTCCAAAATCTCTTTTTCTTTATCATCAAGAATTTTATTTATATCCTGAATGCACTTGTCTGTGGCTTTCTGCAGAGCCTCTTCAGATGATTTCAAATCATCCTCAGTAATAGAACTGTCCTTTTGAAGTTTTTTCAGCTCATCATTTCCATCACGGCGGATATTTCTAACTGCAACACGGCTGTTCTCTGCCATGGTTTTTGCCTGTTTGACAAGTTCTTTTCTCCGGTCGGCTGTCAGCGGCGGAATTGCAATTCGAATTACTTTTCCGTCATTTGAAGGATTAAATCCAAGGTCTGCTTTAAGAATAGCTTTTTCTATTTCTGCAATTAAGGTTTTGTCGAAAGGCATAATTACAACCATTCTTGCTTCCGGTATTGAAATATTTGCAACCTGATTTAAAGGTGTTTTTTCTCCATAGTAATCCACACGTACTTTATCAAAAATAGATGCAGATGCGCGTCCTGTACGTATTGTTTGTAATTCATCTTTTAGAGCTGCAATGCTCTTGTTCATTCTGTCTATTGATGGCTGAATATCTGCCATATTAGTATCTCCCTGTGTTTCGCATCGGTATACATACAAGGCTGCATTGGTAAAGTAAACACAGCCTTGTATAAAACAAGAAACTGTTCTTAATGAACAGTTCCTCTTACTATAACTTGAGGTTTATGCTCCCAAAAGATAGGTTACAACTTTGCCCAGAGTTAATGAAGCTCCAACTTCCTTGCCGATCTGTTCCAGTTTTTTTGCAACGCTGACTTTGTCGTCTTTAACAAAGGGCTGATCAACGAAACAGATATCTGCAAGATGTTTGGATATTTTTCCCTGAACAATACCTGCTTTTACGTTTTCAGGTTTATCAAGTTCTGCAACCTGTTTTGTAAAAATTTCTTTCTGTTCCTGGATGTATGATGCTTCAACATCTTCTTTTCTGATGTATGCAGGTGTGAATGCAGCTATATGAAGGCAGCAGTCGTATGCGAACTGTTTTACAGTTTCATTTGATGAAGCACTGGCAGGATTTGCATTAATAAGTACTACAACGCCTGTTTTTGCATCGCTGTGAATATAGTTTGCACATACTGTTCCTTCAGGAATGGTAATAAGATCAAGTCTTCTTACCATCATGTTTTCTCTGATCTTTGTTGCAAGATCTAAAAGCATGTCGGAAAGCTCTTTTGTTACACTTGAAATACTTTTTGCAAGTGCAGTTTCTACAATTTTCTGTCCGACTTGAATGAAATCAGCATTTTTTGAAACGAAATCTGTTTCGCAGGTAACTTCACAGATTACAAGTTTTTTTCCGTCAGTTTTAATAAAAATACGGCCTTCGGATGTTGCTCTATTAGCACGCTTTTCTACAGCTGCAAGGCCTTTTTCTTTTAACAGTTTTTCTGCTGCTGCAGCATCGCCGTTACATTGAACAAGGGCATTTTTACATTCCATCATTCCTGCTCCGGTTTTATCGCGCAAAGCTTTTACTTCTGTTGCTTTGATTTCCATTTTTTGACTCCTATAAAAATTATGAAACTACAGCCGGCTATTCGTAGAGTTTATCTTCATCTACGAGTTCATCATCACCTTCTGAATTTTCAATATCCTCATCTTTGGGTTCAGTAGGTGTGTAATTGCTGTAGTCGACAATCTCTTCTTCATCAGCACCGGCTTTAGCACTTCCTTCCATTCCTTCTTCATCATCATCTTGAAGATCTTCAATAATTTTAAGACCGTTTTCATTATCGGCTTCAATTACTGCATTAGCAATGATCGAGGTAAAAAGAGTAATGGCGCGGATTGCATCATCGTTACCTGGAATCGGGAAATCAATACCTTCGGGGTTGCAGTTGGTATCTACAACAGCAACAATCGGGATTCCCATTCTTCTGGCTTCTGCTACCGCAATAGCTTCTTTATGAGTATCAATAATGAAAATAATTCCCGGCAGTTCTTTCATCTCTTTAATACCGCCGAGGTTTTTTTCGAGTTTTGCCTTTTCTTTTTGAATACCGGAAATTTCTTTTTTGGTAAGATTTTCAAAAGTACCGTCAATTTCCATCTTCTCGAGTTTTTTAAGACGTAAAAGTGATTTTTTAATAGTAGAGAAGTTTGTAAGCATACCGCCAAGCCAGCGGTTATTTACATAAAACATTCCGCAGCGTTCAGCTTCTTTAGCAATTGCCTGCTGTGCCTGTTTTTTTGTTCCAACAAAAAGAACCGATTTCCCTTCTGTTGTTACCTTGCGGACTGCACTATATGCATCCTTGATTGCAACAATTGTCTTCTGCAGATCAATAATATGAATCCCGTTGCGTTCAGCAAAAATGTATTTTTTCATACGGGGATCCCAACGCTTGACTTGGTGACCGAAATGAACACCAGATTCAAGCAGACTCTTCATGGTTACTACTGCCATGAAACGCTCCTTCACCGGAAACACTATGTTTCCTGCCAATCTCTATGTCTCGATACAGAAAAAGGTTGCCCTGTCTGTACGGAAGATCAGAAACAGCGGTACCGCACACAGCAAGTCCGCGTTCTGGCCGGACTATTCCAGAATAGAATAACCCTGCTCTTTAAGTATGTCATAAAATTCAAAAATAGGCAAGCCGATTATTGAGCTGTAGGAGCCTTCAATACGTTCAATAAAGCATGATGCCATGCCTTGAATTCTGTATCCGCCGGCAGCCCCGTGCCATTCTCCTGTATTTACGTACCATTCAATTTCCTTATCATTCATTTTTGAAAATTTCAGGTTTGTTTTATTAATTCTTGTAGATAGATAGTTCAACTTACCATTAAAAAGAGCAATTGCTGATAATACGGTCTGCTCCTTGCCGGAGAAAGCTTTTAAAAAACGGACAGCCTCGTCCTGATTTTCCGGTTTGCCGTATATTTTCCCATCTGATACAACAATTGTGTCTGCCCCGAGAATCCAGGGTATCATCTGTCCCGATGGGAAGGTTCTCATAACTGCTTCCACTTTTTTTGTTGCAAACAATTCTGCTGTTGCTTCAGGATCTGCGTTATCAGGGATCGTTTCATCGATCTGGGGGATAATAACGCGAAAAGGTATGCTTAATTTGGTAAGTATCTCCTGTCTTCTAGGAGAAGATGATGCTAAAATAATCGGTTCCATGTGTGTTCCTATTGGTGCTTATTTTCTTGACAAAAAAATTAATTATCTATATGCTTCTATCCAGTCGAGAGATTAGCTCATTTGGATAGAGCGTCGCCCTCCGGAGGCGAAGGTGGCAGGTTCGAATCCTGTATCTCTCAAATAAAAAGATGCATCAATCGAATGGTGCCCTTTATAAAGAAAAGCAGGATATAAATCCTGCTTTTCGTGTTTTAGGATGTATTTACAAACCCTTATAATTGAAATGACGGGTTTTATTTATCTTCCCGTAAGTTTCTTGAGTAAATCCAAAGCCTTGGTTCTTACAGGGGTAACATAATTGTAATTAGTTGCAATTGCAGATATTGACTGGATCATTGAACTTGTATCTTTCACAGAAGGTGCCAGTTTCTCATATGCAACAAGAATTTCCAGAGCCATACTGCTGGTCGGATTTAAAACTGCATATTTTTTCTGAGCCCACGCGATTGCTTCTACAACTTCATTACTGTCATTATTCATTCCGATATCGCCTAAAGCACGTATAGCGCTTGTCGCTACCATAGGCTCATTATCTGCAAGGGTAACTTTAAGAAGTGTATCTTTAGCTTCTTCTGTCTTGAGTTTTCCAAGAAGGTCGCAGGCTTTAGCCCGGATATCGGGGTAATTGTTTGCAAGACGTCCGTTTGTTCTGGCCTGGGAGAAAACTCCTTCACCCGCAAGAAGATCGAGAGCTTCGTGCATATCGGGACTTGTTCTTCCTGAGTCCAACGCTGTCTCCAAATATTGCAATGAAACCAGTTTGCTGTCGCGGTCTTCGGCTACTGCCAGTTCCTTAATAATAACATCTTCAACAGTGCTTAAGTATTCCTGCTCAACGGTTACTTCTGTGCGCTGTGCACTTATATTCGCCGCTAAAAGCAGTAAAACAAAACATACCGCGGCAGTTTTAAAAAGCTTCATAAAAATCCTCCTCAGATTTCAAAGAAATTATACACTATTGCTTATGAAAAATCAACGTTACAGGGTGTCAAGAATGAGCATCCATTCACCTTTAATTTTTTCAAAATAATAACAAATTATATCCTGATCGTCCTTCACCTGAACGACTTTTACCGAAGTTGAAGAAATGTAGCGGATTTCATCAACAGTAACATTAAGTCTTGAAGGGATAAATATAAGTCTGAAGTAGTCTTCAAGGTTTTTAAGTGTAATCCCCTTCACCGGAAGGCGGGAAGAAACCGACTCAAGATTAGACGTATTTTGCCAATAAGCGAGGGACTGAGGACTTATATATTTAATCCACTTCTTGTAATCTTTTTTCTGCATAATCTGCGATAAATCGTCAATTATGCTTAGAATGGTTTTTTTATCGTTCTCAAATACATCGTGGGTAATGACTTCATCTTTAAGTTCGCTTACAGAACGTATATACTCGTCTTCTTTTGCATCTGCAACAGTTTCGATTACCGGCTCATCAATAACTGCCGGCGTGTTATTCTCTACAATGATGACTTCAGGTTCGTCAATAACAATCTGTTCCTCTGCAACTGTTTGAACATCCTGTTCCGGCTGTGCAGTTTCGTTCTGTTTGGTAGAGCAGGATAATACTAAAAGTAAGACCGCGGCGAGAAGTAATGCATATTTAGTGATATTTGATATACTCATGGTTTTTCATTGTACTACTCTTATGAATTTTCGTCAAATCACTTTTAGGATCTTGACCTATTATACTTGAAAATAATACAATAAATTATGATATCTGCATTATTCCCCGGTTCCTTTGATCCTCCAACATTCGGGCATTTAAATATAATAGAAAGAGCCCGGAAGATATTCCGCGAAATACATGTTGTCATTGCGGTAAACAGCGCGAAACACTATTTGTTTTCAGAGCAGGAACGTCTGGACATGATGATCAGGTTAACAAGTCAATGGGATAATGTCCGGGTTTCAACGTGCAGCACTTTAATAGTAGATTATGCAAAAAAGAATAATGCGCTTGTGTTAATCAGAGGAATCCGAAATATGGCCGATTTTTCGTATGAATTTGATTTATCTCTCTTAAACAG
Organism: Spirochaetota bacterium; assembly: GCA_023398165.1. Lineage (GTDB taxonomy): Bacteria > Spirochaetota > Spirochaetia > Treponematales > Treponemataceae > JAAZLA01. Next base: position 147,055 of record JAEWSQ010000025.1, read on the forward strand.
AGGGCTTGATTCATCCATAGAGACTATTTTCATTCCTACTGATCCTGAGTTTTTCGTTCTTAAATCGAGCGCAATTAAAGAGCTTGCTTACTTAGGCGGAGATATTTCTAAAATGGTTCCGGATTTTGTAGCAGAGGCATTAAAAAAGAAGCTTACAAAATAAGTTTTATGACAATTTTACATATAATGTAATTTTACCGTTTGACAAAATATTATAAAATGTTATAATACATTGACAAGCTCAGTAGTAATGTTGTATTGTTAACAAGTTATAATTCATAACAAATTATTTAGCGAGGTTTATATATGGCAGTACCAAGAGCGAAAACGTCAAAAGCTCGTACCAAAAGAAGACAGGGTATAAACATGCGTTTATCAGCTCCTAATCTTGTTGAGTGCGGCAATTGCGGAAATTTAACGATGCAGCACCGCGTATGCCCCAAATGCGGGTTTTATCGCGGACGCCAGGTGATTTCACCTGAAAGCAACAGTTAACAGGAGATAACAATGGACGAATTGTTCAAGAAAATGCAAAAGCTGATTGCAGAAAAATTAGAAATTGATGAGTCGAAAATAACTTTGGATTCTTCATTTCGTCAGGATTTAGGCGCCGATAGTCTGGATACTTATGAATTAGTATACGCTATTGAAGAAGAACTCGGTGTAAGCGTACCTGATGACAAGGCAAACGAATTCGAAACCGTTCGCGATGCCTATGATTTCATAAAATCACAGTCAAAATAAGTTTTTGCAGAAATGACACAGGAGAAACTGCATTTTATGCAGTATTTCCTGTGTTGCTTTTTTAAACCATGGATTTATTTTCACACAAACAAAAAGTACTACCGGAAAGGAAAAATCTTCTTTCCCTTTTTCAAAAAAATATCAATGTTAAATTTAAAGATATATCTCTGCTGGATCTGGCTTTTCATCATAGATCATACGTAAATGAAGCTTCTTCAGGCTCATGCAACAATGAAAGACTTGAATTTTTAGGCGATGCGGTATTAGGTATGGCTGTTGCCGGTTTTCTCTATGAGAGACTCTACGGTCATACTGAAGGAGATCTTGCCAAAGCAAAGTCTGTCGTTGTTTCTGAAGTAATCCTTTCGGAAATTGCATTGCAGATTGGCATTGATCAATGCCTTTTACTGGGAAGAGGGGAAGAGTTATCCGGCGGGAGACAAAAAAAAGCTCTCCTTGCAGATGCTCTTGAGGCAGTTATAGGCGCTCTGTATTTAGACAGCGGCTACAGATCCGCTGAAAAACTCATACTGCAGCTAATAGTACCTGAAATTGATAAGGTGCTTTCAAATAAGCATCATAAGGATTATAAAACGCTCCTGCAGGAATTTTGCCAAAAGAAGTACAAGGAATGTCCTGTATATGAACTTGTAAAAAATACCGGTCCTGATCATGACAGAACTTTTTGGGTTACGGTTGTATGCAACGCGGCATCGTATGGTCCTGAACAGGGTAAAAGCAAGAAAGAAGCCGAACAAGCTGCAGCACAAAGGGCGTGGACGGCTCTGTCTTCACAATCGTAAATTTAAATCATTTGTATTAAAAACTTGCGTATAGCTGAACCTCATGGTAGAATACAGTATGGCTTTTAGGCGGTACTTAACAGACGTACAATGAAACTGCGGAGGTGTGAATGATTTTCAGCTCTATACAGGATTCATATATCTTATCTAACGGTGTTAAAATTCCCTGTATCGGCTATGGAACATGGACTCTGGATAATTCACGCGCATCTGTTGAAATCGTAAAAAATGCAGTACAATGCGGCTATCGTCACATTGATACAGCCGCCGTTTATAAAAATGAAGAAGCAGTCGGGATTGCTTTGAAAGAATCCGGAATCGTAAGAGAGAATTTTTTTATAACAACTAAATTATACAATTCTGATCACGGATACAATAAAACACATGAGGCATTTGAGCGGTCTCTTGAAAATTTGAGGACTGATTACGTTGATCTGTACTTAATTCATTGGCCTAATCCTTTAGCCTGCAGGGATTCATGGAAAAAAAAGAATGCCGAGTCATGGAAGGCCTTTGAGGAACTATTTGAGAACGGAAAAATAAAGGCTCTGGGAATCAGCAACTTTATGTCTCATCATATTGAAGCATTGATGGAAACTGCGAGAATTCCTCCGTGTGTTAATCAGATCCTGCTGTGTCCGGGAATTACCCAGGAGCATACAGTGTCCTATTCGCGAAAATACAGCATGCAGCTGGTTGCATACAGTCCTTTAGGGGCGGCAAAATCGTTGTCCCATCCGTTTTTACTGCAGCTGGCGGAAAAATATACAAAAACACCTGCACAAATTTGTTTACGGTGGAGTCTTCAAATGGGATTTCTCCCGATTCCTAAGAGTTCAAACAGCCTCAGGATGAAGGAAAATACTGATATTTTTAATTTCTGTTTAGAGGAGGATGACGTTTTACGGCTTTGTCAAATAAAAGAATTTTATGAAGAACCTAAAAATCCGGATACGATAGAATTTTAAGTACCGGATATAGGGATTTTTTACTATTTTTTTATCATATAAAGCATGGTAGCATTTGGATTAGGGTAACTGGTATACAAGTATATAATATAGACTAGTAGATAAGTATATAGACTAGTCTGATCTGTAAGTATAACAGTTAATGGAAAAATTTATTTCAAAGGATTAGGCATTACACATGGATAATAAAAAGCAACTGATTCAAAATCAAACCGCTGTGCCGAATGCAATGCATGGTGCGGTAAATAAACGCATGGGCATGAAAAAACATCTTAAGCAGAACTGGCAGCTGTATTTTTTTATGCTTGTTCCAATAGTTTACTACATAATATTCCGCTATATACCGATGGCTGGAAATATTATTGCTTTCAGACGCTACAGAGCAGGAAGCAGTATTTTCGGTGATGAATGGAGTAAATTAAAGTATTTTAAGCAGTTTATAAACGATCAGAGTTTCTGGAGAGCATTCCGAAATACATTGAGTCTGAATATTGTGTATCTGCTTTTCCGTTTCCCCCTTACTCTTGTATTTGCACTTCTATTAAATGAGATTAAAAATATTCATTGGAAGAAATTTGTGCAGACGGTATCATACCTGCCTCACTTTATTTCTGTTGTTATTGTTACCGGAATGATCCGTGAGCTTATTTCTGCAAACGGTCCTCTTAATAGGCTTATAACTTATTTCGGCGGGGAGGTAACATACTTTATAGCGCTTCCCGAATGGTTTATGACAATCTTCGTAGTTTCAGGACTTTGGCAGAGTCTGGGATGGGGTACAATTCTCTATCTGGCGGCTATGTCAAATATCAGTCCGAACCTTTATGAAGCTGCGGAAATTGACGGCGCCAATCACTTTCAGAGAGTGTGGCATATTACTATTCCGAGTATTATTCCCACAATTACAACGCTTCTCATTCTTGATGTCGGAGGTCTTGTAGGTTCTTATATGGCGTTTGAAAAAGTCTATCTTCTTTACAACCCGATGATTTATGAAACAGCAGATATTATTTCGACGTATGTATTCCGTATGGGTCTCGACTCAGGAAACTACAGCTATGCAACTGCAGTAGGATTGTTTGAAGGCCTTATTAACCTGGTTCTTCTGACCATAGCTAACTTTGCTTCAAAACGCGTAACCAACAGCGGTTTATGGTAATCAAACTAAAAGGATAATAAATTATGAGAGAATCACAAGGTTATAGAGTTTTTCAAGGTTTCAATAGAGTTTTAATGGTGCTCATCTGCATTGCAACACTGTATCCGTTTTTGTATCTTGTTGCACAGTCTTTTTCATCTGAAAGTGCAATTATTCAGGGAAAGGTAAATATTATTCCAGTGGGGTTTAATGTCACAACATACCTTTCTGTGCTTGGACAGGGAGACTTTTTAAGAAGTTATAAAAATACCGTAATTTATTCATTATGCGGTACTGTCTGCTCTTTGTTTTTTACATCAATATTGGCGTATCCGCTTTCAAAACCGAACCTGCGCTTAAACAAGCTGGTGACTCCGTTTATTCTCTTTACTATGTATTTCGGAGGCGGTTTGATTCCAAATTACGTCTTGATGGTTAACCTCGGCTTAAAAAACACAATTCCCGGATTTGTTCTGCCGGGTATGATCGGGACATACTATGTGCTTCTAATGCGTTCGTTCTTTGCAGGAACTCCGCAGGAATTGGAAGAGGCAGGAGAAATAGACGGTCTTAATAAGTTCGGCATATTCTTTAGAATTGTTTTACCGCTTTCCAAGCCGATTATTGCCACAATGGTACTGTTTTATGCGGTAGGCTATTGGAACAACTGGTTTACCTCGTACCTCTATTTGGATGAGCGTCCTATGTGGCCGGTTGCATATTACCTGCGTACAATAATCACCGGTGCATCAACATCAGCCGATCCCGGAGAGGTTACTGCGGAGAAAATGCAGATCGGTGCAAATATAAAATCGTGTTCGATGCTGTTAATGGCCTTGCCTATTATATGCGTATATCCTTTTGTACAGAAGTATTATGTACAGGGAATGATGCTCGGAGGCATCAAAGAGTAAGCGATGTTAATGCAAAACACATCCGGTGTTTTGATAACATATAAAAAATTTCCAGGAGGAGATTCAAAATGGGAAAGAAATTGCTATGCGTTATGTTAGCTCTTTGTTTACTGGTGTCTGTTTTCGCAGCCGGTAAAAAGGATGCAGGCGCTGCACAGACAACAGGTGAAGCTGTAGGGTACACATACGGTCTTAATAAGACTTTCTACTCAGAACAGCCTGTAACCTATTCCATGTTTTTCAGTGATGCCAGCTGGTATCCTATGAAAGATGAATGGAAGACAGAAGGTGTTTTTGCTGAAATTACCAAAAAGACAAATGTTACACTCGACATTAGATCTTTTGACAGCGGCGACTATACCAATAAAATTAAGCTTGATATTAATGCTGGAAATTCAGCATATATCATTCCGAAAGTGTACGAAGAAGGTCCCTTCGTTGACGGCGGTGCAGTAGTTCCTGTATCTGACTATGTTCAGTATATGCCTAATTACATGGACTTCTATACCAAGTACAACATGAAAGATGATGTGAACACAATTGTACGTTCAAACGGTAAATACTACCGCCTGCCCGGTATGCTCGAAAAAGCTATGCAGGATTATACTATCATGGTACGCGACGACATTTTCAAGGCTGCAGGTTATGATGTTAAAACTCTTGAAAAAGACTGGACATGGGAAAGCCTGTATGACGTTCTTGTCGGTGTAAAAAAATACATGGTAAGCAAGGGTATGTGCAAAGAATCAAGCTACATTTGGTCTGACCTGTGGTGCGGTTCTGAATCCGGCCAGGGAAAAGGCGGTAACCTTCTTAAACTGATGGGTGCTTCCTACAATGTTCCTTCCGGATGGGCAGTCGGCAACGGCATGCAGTACAACAAAGATAAAGATGAATGGTATTTTGCTTCAACAAGCAAAGATTATAAAGATCTGGTAACTCTCGTCAATAAATATGTTAAAGGCGGAATCCTTGATCCTGAAACATTCACACAGACCGACAGCGTAGCAACTGCAAAGTTCTACAACGGCGAAACAGTTATAATGTCTGTTAACCGCGGCCAGTATCAGACTTGGGTTTCCGGTCTTGATGCAGGTAAAGTCGGTAAAGGCAACTATACTGTATACGTAACTGTGTATCCCAAGGGAACAAACAAGTATGCTGCAGAAAACTCACGCCTTGAAAACGGAGTTATGATTGCCGAAAAAGCACGCAAAGAACTCGGTGAAGACGGATTCATTAAAATGTTAAGATTCGTTGACTGGCTGTGGTATTCACAAGAAGCTTATACTCTTCACAAGTGGGGTATTGAAGGCAAAACATTCCAGTACGTTACCGATGATGCTACAGGTCTTAAGATTAAAAAACTTATGCCCGGCTACAAATGCGGCGGTCTCGGAATCGGCGGAACTGATAAAGATGAAGATATAAGACTTAAATGGGGTTTTGCAGGCGGTAACTTCTACTATGGACACACTGTTGCGGAAATGAGCGACAACTTCATTCCTGTAATCCAGGACTACTATGCACGTCTCGGAAAATACAGAGAAACACGTCCTGTTAATCCTCCGATTAAGAGTACAGAGGATGAAAACGAACAGCTGAACCTCTGGCTGACACCGCTTATTGACAATGTTAATGCCTGGACCTTACAGTTCGTAACCGGCCAGAAAGACATCAATAAAGAGTGGGATGCTTACGTTGCAAGCTGCAAAAACCTGAACAGCGAAAAAGTTGTTGCTCTCATTAACGAAATCAACAAACGCAAGTAAGGATAATTAACAACGACACAGGGCTGTTATTCTTAATAGTTCCATGTTAAGATTATGAAAAAGGGGACACTCAGTAATGAGGTCCCCTTTTTTTGCAGGAAGATCTGCGGTAATGGAAAGCTGTATAATTTTACCGGGCTGTGATGACAAAGGCTGCATTTTAATAAGGAGATGTGTAGTGAATACAATTGTATTGGCAGAAAAAGGAAAGCACACCGTTTTCTGCGTTGACAGAAAAGAAAGAGGATTAACAAGAATTGCATCTTCTGTAGCAAGGGATTTACAAAATATTACAGGGGCTCCCCATCATGAAGTAAGGGTTGTTTCTGCTAACAGCCCGGATAACGGTTCCTGTGCAAATGCACAGACAATCATCATGACTGGAGTCATCGGTTCCGGAGGGTATATTGATACATGCTCAGTGAACAAAACAATATCCATTGATTCTATAAAAAATAAAAAAGAATGCTACAAGATTTTTGTGAAAGAGTTTCACGGAAAAAACTTGATTATTATAGCAGGCTCCGATCTTCTAGGAGCTGAATACGGTTTACTAAAAATATCTTCCCTGGGAGGAGTAACGCCGTGGCATTACTGGGCCGATGTTAAGGCGGTTAAGCGCACAGCAGTAAAGGTAAACAGGGAAGACCTGGAAATAGAAAGCAGAGAGCCATCAATAAAACTGAGGGGATTTTTCTTAAATGACGAGTTTCCGTCTCTCGGAAACTGGGTTCTTTCCACATTCGGCGGGTTTAATGAAAAGTTCTATGAAAAAGTATTTGATTTACTATTGCGGCTAAGAGGAAATTTTATGTGGCCTGCTATGTGGACCGGTGTATTTTCCGAAGACGGCTATGCTTTCCCGAATGCCGCTGCTGAGCTTGCAACAGAGCTCGGAATTACCATGGGTACATCACACCATGAGCCCTTATTCCGCTCGGGTGAGGAATTTTCATATTTAAAAACAAACTCCAATGACGAAGGCTACGGAAAGGACTGGAACTATTTTACCAACCCGAGCGGTCTGTATGAGTTCTGGACAGATTCCGTTAAACGCAATAAAAATTATACCTCACTCATTACGATTGGTATGAGGGGTGAACGGGATAGTATGGTCCTGGGAGAGAATTCGAAGCTGTCTGATAATATAAAGCTTCTTAAAGATACTATTACTGATCAGAAAAAAATATTAAAGGAAAACGGACTGCAGAAAGCCCCAAAAGTTCTTGCACTATATAAAGAGGTGGAAGACTACTTTTACGGGGATGAAGATAACGAGGGACTGCATTCATGGAATGAACTTGATGATGTCATGCTTTTATTATCAGATGATAATTATGGTAACACGAGGACTCTTCCGGCTGCAGAAACAAGAAAGAGAAAAGCCGGGTACGGACTGTATTATCACTTTGATTATCACGGAGGACCCATATCGTATGAATGGGTAAATTCCACTCCGATCGTTAAAGCATGGGAGCAGCTTACCAAAGCATATGAATACGGTGTAAGAAATTTATGGGTTGTAAATGTAGGAGACCTGCGTCCCTGTGAATTCCCGCTGTCGTATTTTATGGATCTAGCTTTCGATTATGATGAATATAAAGAACCTAATAAGGTTACATCTTATACACAATCGTGGGTAAAAAATATTTTCGGACAACACTGCAGTGAGAAAACCTGTTCAGATATTGCAAGTATTTTACAGGAATATACAAGCATGAACGGTGATATAAGACCAGAGGCGCTTCAGGAGGACAGCTTTAGCTTTACCGAAGAAAGAGAAGCTTTTAATGAGCTTAAACGATCAGAAAATTTAATCAGGCTGACTGAACAGGTAAATTCAAAAATACCTGATGAAGCTAAGGACAGTTTCTTCGGCCTGGTACGTTTTCCCGCCTTTGCATCTGCAAATTTACGGAAGATGGTACTATCAGCAGGGATGCAGAAACTATATGCGAAAATGAAAGTCAATTATGCAAATGAACTTGCAAAAACAGTAGAAGACTGCATAAAAACAGACAGTATGCTTCATGAGATTTATAACGAACAGATGGCGGGCGGCAAATGGAAGTTCATGATGTCTTCAAAGCATGTATCCTTCAAAAGATGGAATGATGAGCTTTCAGAGTACCCAAGAGTAAAAAAAATTAATCTTGAGCAAAAACCCTGCATGATTGTAAGTGTGGAAGGCTGTAGTAAAGCGTTAAAAAACGGAAAAGTATCTTTGCCTCTATTTACAAGTACTGAAAATACACGTTCTATAATTACAGTTTTAAACGGAGGTCTTGATGATCTTGTATTTGAAATAGTAATTTCAGACAGATGGATTAAAATTGAGAAAAAACAGCTTGGAAAAGATACCTATGAAATAGAGGTCTGCATTGACTGGAAAAAACTGAAAAAGAACAGTACCGGTTCGATTGATTTTATCTGTGAAGGGCAAAGGGTGAGTGTTTTGCTTGAGGCCTGTATATTTGAGTATTCAGGACTTTTAAAGGGGACATTTATAGAGACCTGCGGGAAAATCTCGATGACTGCACCGCGGTATTTTTCAAAACAGGGTAAAAACGGAGTAGACTGGACAGTACTTGAACAGTATGGTAAGGCTTCTTATGAAGACAGGGGTAATCACGGTTCGGTTAAATGCCTTCCAAGCGCAGTAAGTTTTCCTGTAAAAAAAGATTCTCCTTTTTTGGAGTACCGTTTTTCTATTAATAATCCGGGTTTGTATACCGTGACTTGTGTTGTAGCTCCGGTAAATAATCATCAAAAACACAGGGGATTGGATTTCGGACTGTGCCTGAATGACGGTGATATTAATGTCGTTAAAACGCTTCCTGATAACTATGCCGCAGGGGACTATAATGATGTAAACTGGTGCATATCTGTGCTTTCAAACTGCAGAAGAATAAGTTGTGAGATGAGGATGGATAAAGGGCTTAATTCACTCAGGTTTTATCTCCTAGATGCTGATATTGTGCTTCAAAAGATAGAAATTGCAAAAAAACCGTCGAAATCCTTTTACGGCATTCCCCAAACATTTTATGTGAAGTAATTTTTTTGCAATACATTACATTCCAAAATTCTCCATGTGGTTTGCATCCGGTTGAGAAACAAGGGGCAGTTCCCCAAAAAGGAACTACCCCCATTTTCTATATAAATTTGAATGATTTAAAATCGAACGATGAACCGGGCAGGAATATAAATGAAACTGAATATGTACCCAGAATTTGGGGCAGGGTAAAATCCTGTTCGTTGTAGTTTTCTGTGCGCATAAATTCTGCCATATGAAGAATCTCAGAGCCGTCTTTTGAAGTAAAACGGATTTGTATGGTATTTTTCTCACGTTTTGTTTTACCGCAGATTCTGATTTTTTCAGGCTGCCTACCCCCAAAATCGAAATCATCAAAGGTAATACTCACATTGTTTCCTATTCCGCAAATTTCTTCTTTCCCTACAGTAAAAGCGTCGCCTGAAATTGTATCATATGATGAAGCAGAAATTACTTCATATTCTTTATGTTGTTTTGTAAAACTGAATCCCCGTATATGAGCCTTTCGATTGAATACAAAGGAAAGGGTTTTTACACCGCGCAGACGAACCGGCAGGGTATACATTTCACTCTGGTACACATTCCAGATAGATTTTTTGTGGTAGAGAAGTTTTGCTATGAAAACGGCATCGGCTTTTTCAATATTTCCCTCCCAGATTTCAAACTCGAACGGGTCGCTGTCAAGACAGAAAATATCCATGGTAATTTCGCTGCTGCCGAAGGAACCGAAGTCGAGTCTCTCAAATCCGGCACTGCTTATTCCGTCTCTTGAACTTGCAAAACCCCGTTCATTTCCTGTTCCAATGTCGCCTGTAGACAGCGTGTATAGGCCTCCCGTGATGTAGGAATACGGATTCATCGAAGCACTTCCGAAACCTTCCAGATAAAACTCTTTCATGCCGATAGGGGACAATTCCTTTTTACCGTTTCTGCTTCCGCATCTGAGGTTGAATTTCCCGTCGCCGTGAGCTATAACAGTTGCACCCTTTTCTGTTTTTACAACAGAAGCTATGACCGTATCGATGCCTGCATCATTGGCGCATCTCCATTCAAGATCGGTGTACTGCGCATCAGGGGGGTACAGCAAAGCTTTAACTTCAATGCCGCTGTGTGAGGGTGTTAACTTTGAAATTGAAGATAGTAATTCAATTTTTCTTACAGGCTTATCGCTGAAAAACGGTGTTACACTGTTTCTTTCCGTACATGAAATGCCCGGTATACGTGCTGTTTTTTGCGATTGAATTTCAAGCGTCCGGCAGGGAAGTTCTTCACTCTCAACGGTTACACAAATTGTACCTTCTGTTTCTGTCGAAGCAATGACTGCAAGAAGTTTACCGCTGAAAAGCCTCATGGTATTTCCCTTGTAGCTGTCAAAGTTTGTACTGTCACCGTTATCAAGACCGAGGAGCCTTCCTTCTCCCTTAACGTGTATAAACATGCGGTTAAGCGCGTTATCTACCGGGTTTCCGTCTTTATCGTTTACTGATATTTCAACGAAGGCAAGATCAAGGCCGTTTGCTTTAAGAACGGTTTTATCAGCTGAAAGTGCAATAGATGCAGGATCTGAAAAGGATGAGCGCGTGCACTGCGCAATTATTGCACCGTTTTCATCATACGCAAGCGCTTTGAGAATTCCTTTCTCATAGGGTATGGAAAAATCTGAAGTAAGATTCATATCATTTTTCATACTGATATTTTTTCTACCCAGACTTTTACCGTTAAAAAACAATTCCATTGAAGGAGCATTTGTCACGGTGCGTACATCTATGATCTGTCCCGGTGAAAAGTCCCAGTAGGGAAAAATATGGATAAAGGGATCTTTTTTATAATCAGTCCATGCAGCCTTAAAGATGTAGAATGAATCCTTCGGGAATCCTGCAGTATCAATCTGGCCGAAAAATGAATTCTTTGAATGATACGGAGTAGGTTCTCCAATATAGTCCCAGCCGGTCCAGATAAACTGCCCGAGACTGAAAGGAGCATCGCGGTCGTCTGTGATACATCGTTCAACAGATTTTGCTCCCCAGCTTGTCGTGCTGTTGCCCAGAGCCGAGCACTGGCCGTCATCATCGTTAAGGATAGGCTGCTTTAATGGGAAATGATATATTCCTCTTGAGAAAACAACAGAAGCTGTCTCGCTGCCGTAGATTATCCAGCTTCTATGCTTTTCATGATGTTCGTTATAATATTTTTCAGCATAATTATAGCCGATGAGTTTAATTACATCTGCACATTTTTGGGTATTTTCCCAGGGCATGTAGTTAGAACACAGTGTTGCCCTTGCATTATGCTTTGGATCATATTTTTCCACAAGGGATACAAGATATTCCATCACCTCTTTTCCGCGTTCACCTGCATGGGTGTCGGGTATTTCGTTGCCGACTGACCACATTATGATGCACGGATGGTTTCTTCCCTGACAGATCCAGCTCTGTGCGTCCTTTTCAATCCAGTCTGTGAAAAAACGCGCATAATCATGCTCTGTTTTAGGCATTTCCCACATATCAAGGAATTCCGACATAACGAGCATGCCCATTTCATCGCAAAGATCAAGAAAATCTTTGGGAAAGGGGTTATGCGAGGTGCGGACAGCATTTACTCCCATTTCCCTGAGTTTTACAAGCTGCCTTCTCGCGGCTTCTTTATTGAATGCAGAACCGAGGCATCCCTGATCATGATGCTGGCATACTCCGTTAATCTTAACATAGCTGCCGTTAAGGAAAAAACCTTTATCGGTTGTGAAGGAGAGAGTTCTAAGCCCGAACGCAGTATAGACAGTGTCGCACAAAACACCTTGCAAATATACTTCAGTTTTGAGTTTATAAAGATACGGCTTTTCAAGTGTCCACAGTTCAGGTTTTGCAACGATGAGGTTTTGATTAGTTCCGCCCTTGGAAAAGGAAACGACTGCGCCTTCTTTATCTATAACGGTATGTTCTATAGTTACCAGTGGTGTTTTTTCTTTTGAAAGATACGTATCAACATCAATAGAGTAAACCGGACCGTTCTTTTGTGCTGCTACATATACCCCGTTATGCTCCACATGGAGGTCAGCTGTCTGTATGAGATGTACATTGCGGTATATGCCTGCGCCAGAATACCACCTGGAATTCGGACTTCTATGGCAAATTCTCACATGAATTTCATTTTCTCCGCTTTGAATAAAACCGGTGATGTCGACGACAAATTCAGTGTATCCGTATTTCCATTCGAAGGCTTTTTTTCTGTTTACATAGACTGTCGAATCCATGTAAACGCCTTCAAACTGCAGGAAAGTTTTATCAGATTTTTCGAATTTACATGTTTTTTTATACCATCCGTCGCAGTCGCGGTAAAGGTTTTCCGCATCATAAATCAAAAAATCATGAGGAATATCGACAGGAGAAAAGATTTCTGGAAAAGAAGATATGCCGTCAAATAAGCCGCATTCAGTTTCTGCAAAAAGCCAGTTATTGTTCCACAATGTTTCTTTACGCATTTCGATCTCCTTCTTGTATCTGCATAATGGTTATAATCATGCATTTTCTATAACACTAGTATAGTAGATAATTTTATTCAATAGTAGAAATTATATTTTACTTCTTCATTTTCTAGTGTTCTAGAATTACCATGCTTAGTTCCTGTGCAGTTTTTACTTTCACTGTCTAGTAAATAGGCAATAATGAGAATACGTGTACGGCTATCTGTTTTTCGAATACTCCGTCATCAAAAATAATCATTATTAAAGTGTAATTTTTTGTTCTATAAAGAATAAAAGAAATAAAAATTTAATACGTAAAGTATGTATAACGAGCCGTTTTGGCATGATTATTGCTGTTTCTGGAGGTATGGTCTGTATAAAAAATAAAGCGTATCTTGTGCTTTCAACCGGCGAGGTTTTTGAAGGCTATTCATTCGGTGCTTCCGGCTGTGTAAGCGGTGAAGCAGTGTTTACTACGGGAATGACAGGGTACCTTGAAACTCTGACGGATCCGAGTTATTACGGTCAGATTGTAATGCAGACGTTTCCCCTCATAGGAAACTACGGTGTTATTCCCTCTGATTTTGAAAGTTCTGAACCTCATGTGAGCGGTTATATTGCACGTGATTGGTGTACTGATCCTTCCAACTTCAGAATGCAGGGTAATTTGAATGATTATTTAAAGAAAAATAATATTATTGGTATTTACGGTATAGATACAAGACGGTTAACAAAAATAATCAGAGAGCACGGTGTATTAAATGTAAGGATTATCAGTTTCTCAGGAAATGCGGCGGATGATCAAAATGCGGAACAAGAAAAGAACTATCTTTCCAATCCCCGGGAGAAAGAATCTTACTGCGGTGCTATTGCAAAGTTTCAGATAACGAATGCAGTGGCTGCGGTTTCTCCGGAGCGGGAAATACTGTATGCTGCATCAGACAGTGATAAATCTAACGGTAAAAAAATTGTCTTGTGGGATTTTGGTGCGAAAAAAAACATCGAACGGGAACTGCTTAAAAGAGGTTTCGATGTTGTATCTGTATGCGCCGGTGCTTCGGCTGAGCAGATTTTGAGCCTTAACCCGGACGGTATAATGCTGTCAAACGGTCCCGGTGATCCGTCTGAAAATACAGGCATTATTAATGAACTGAAAATCCTTTGTACAAAAAATATTCCAATATTCGGAATATGTCTGGGGCATCAGATTCTTGCTCTGTGTCAGGGTGCAAAAACTGAAAAACTCAAATACGGTCACCGGGGAGCAAATCAGCCTGTTAAAGATCTCGGTACTGGAAGAATTTATATAACCAGTCAGAATCACGGATATACAGTAATAAACGAAAGCCTCGGGTCAAATGCCGACGTGTCGTTCATCAATCTGAATGATCAGACGTGTGAAGGAATCAGGTATAAGAACTTCCCTGCTTTTTCTGTGCAGTTTCATCCTGAAGCCTCTGCCGGACCTCTCGATACCGGCTTTCTGTTTGATTCTTTTGTAAAGCTCGTTTTGTCCAAGGAGATATAAAATGCCCCTCAATCCTGAAATAAAAAAAGTGATGGTTATTGGTTCCGGTCCGATTATTATAGGGCAGGCAGCCGAATTCGATTATGCCGGAACCCAGGCATGCAAGGCTCTCAAAGAACAGGGACTTCAAGTCGTTCTTGTTAATTCAAATCCTGCAACGCTTATGACGGACTCTGCAATGGCCGATTCTATTTATATTGAACCGCTGCTGCTCGATACGATTAAAAGAATAATTGAAAAAGAAAAACCTGACAGTCTTTTATCCACTCTCGGAGGTCAGACCGGATTAACCTTATCTATGCAGCTGGCAAAAGAAGGGTTTCTTGCACAAAATAATGTAAAGCTCTTAGGCGCCAATCCTGAAACGATTGATAAGGCTGAAGACAGACAGCTGTTTAAAGATACCATGATGGAAATTGGCGAGCCGTGCATTCCTTCAAAGGTTGTGACCGATCTTGAAAGCGCCCTCGAGTTTGCAAAGGTTATTGACTATCCTGTCATTGTCCGTCCGGCATTCACGCTCGGCGGAACAGGAGGCGGAATAGCCGCAAACGAGGCGGAGCTAAGGGAGACTGCGGCTAACGGGTTAAGTAGATCGCCGATTCATCAGATTCTTGTTGAGAAATGCATATCGGGCTGGAAAGAAATTGAGTTTGAGGTGATGAGAGACGGAGAAGGCAATGTTATTACAGTCTGTTCCATGGAAAACTTCGATCCAGTGGGTGTTCATACCGGAGATTCTATTGTTATAGCTCCGACCGTAACGCTGTCAGATAAAGAGTATCAGATGCTGCGCTCTGCAGCCTTAAATATAATATCGGCATTGAAAATTGAGGGAGGGTGCAACTGTCAGTTTGCACTTCATCCTGACAGCTTTGAATATGCCGTTATTGAGGTTAATCCGCGTGTATCGCGTTCATCGGCACTTGCTTCCAAGGCTACAGGGTATCCTATCGCAAAAATTGCAGCACTCATAGCCGTGGGCTATACTCTTGATGAAATACCGAACACGGTGACTAAAAAAACAAAAGCTTGTTTTGAGCCGGTTCTCGATTATGTCGTTGTAAAATTTCCAAAATGGCCCTTTGATAAATTTGTCTATGCCAAGAGAAAGCTGGGAACACAGATGAAGGCGACCGGTGAAGTCATGGCAATAGGAACCAGTTTTGAACAGGCTCTCATGAAAGCCGTGCGCGGTTTGGAATTATCGGTACAAAGCTTAAATTATCCGCCTTTTGCAAAAGAAAGCGACGAAAAAATTTTCAAACGCGTAGCAGAATGCACGGATCAGAGAATCTTTGCCATTTATGAAGCATTGAAGCGGGGCATGAGTATTGATCAAGTATTTGAGATTACGAAGATTGACCGCTGGTTTTTACATAAGCTTGGTAATCTCATCACTATTGAAAACAATCTTGTATCAGTAAAAAAAGAATCAAGAGAACTCTTAAAGGAAGAGTACCTTGAAGCTAAGCATGCCGGTTTTACCGATGCCTTCATTGAAAAATTATGCGGTGCAAAACCGGCACATATTGCAGCCTCGTACCGGATGGTCGATACCTGTGCGGGAGAATTCAGCGCTAAAACACCGTATTTTTACAGCGGATGGGACGGGGATAATGAAGCTCTGCTGCCCTCCGGTGATCTTTCGCAGCAAAAACAGAGTAAGGGTAAAATATTAGTTTTAGGTTCGGGTCCTATACGGATCGGTCAGGGCATTGAGTTTGATTATGCTTCTGTCCAGTGCGTGTGGGCATTGAAAAAGCTCGGTTATGAAGTAGCGATCATGAATAATAATCCTGAAACAGTTTCGACAGATTTTGATACCGCCGACAGATTGTATTTTGAACCGCTTACCGGCGAGGATGTAATGGATGTCATTACAACAGAAAAACCCGACGGGGTTGTTGCTTCCTTCGGAGGTCAGACAGCCATAAAACTTACAAAATATCTTGATGAACGCGGTGTAAAAATTCTTGGAACCAGTGCAGATTCCATTGATCTTGCAGAAGACCGCGCCCGTTTTGAAGAACTCTTAGAAAGTCTGTCAATTAAAAGACCTGAGGGGTTAACCGTTTTCACTGAAAAAGAAGCGCTTAAGGCAGCCGCTGAGATCGGGTATCCTGTCCTTATACGGCCCAGTTATGTTTTGGGCGGGCAGAATATGATTATTGCCTTCAATGAAAGCGATGTTATTGAATACATGGGAATTATTCTTTCTCAGAACATAGAAAACCCCATTCTCATAGATAAGTATTTGATGGGTACCGAACTTGAAGTAGATGCAATCTGCGACGGGGATGATATTCTTATTCCCGGAATTATGGAGCACATTGAAAGAACAGGAATTCACTCTGGAGATTCCATAGCAGTATATCCAGCATTCAACCTCCACGATATTCTTATTGATAAAATTATTACCCAGTCTAAGGAGCTTTCAAAAGCGCTCGGTACTAAAGGGCTCGTGAATATTCAGTATCTTATTTATAATAATGAACTGTATATTATTGAGGTCAATCCGCGCTCTTCGAGAACTATTCCCTATATCAGCAAGGTAACCGGTGTTCCGATGGTCGAGCTGGCAGTGCGCGCCATGCTCGGTGAAAAACTGTGTGATATGGGTTTTGGTACCGGTCTGTATCCGATTCCGCCGTATACGGCCGTAAAAGTTCCTGTTTTCAGTTTTGAAAAATTGAGCGATGTCGACACCCACCTGGGACCGGAAATGAAATCTACTGGAGAAGTACTTGGAATTGCCCAGACGATTGATGAGGCCTTATATAAGGGTCTTATTGCCGCCGGATATAAAATGAAAAAAACGGGCGGAGTGCTTATTACCGTCCGGAAGACAGACCAGTTTGAGATTCCTGACCTTGCAAGAAAATTTTACAACATGGGTTTTAAACTCTATGCAACAGAGGGGACGGCAAAAGTAATCGAAGATTTCGGTATGGAAGTTACTGTTGCAGATAAAATACATGAAAACCCGAAAGAAAATATATTAACTCTGCTTGAAAGCGGGAATGTTGATTATGTAATATCAACTTCAGCGAAAGGCAGACTTCCCACCAATGACAGTGTAAAATTAAGAAGAAAATCTGTTGAAAGGGACATTCCCTGTCTCACATCTATAGATACAGCAAATGCTATAGCAGACAGTCTTTTAAGCAAGTATACGGCCTCAAATGTTGAGTTAATAAATACCAATGCGCTTCTGAAAACTAAAAGAACTATAGAATTCTATAAAATGTCAACAACAGGAAATGATTTTATTGTCTGTAATGCGATGGATACTGATATTCCGAATCCTGAAGCTCTGTCGGTGCGTCTTTGCGACAGAAAAAAAAGCATCGGAGCCGATTCTCTTGTTATTATAAGCCGCAGCGATAAGGCAGATGCGTATATGAGGCTTTTCAATATGGATGGTTCTGAAGGACTTATGGCGGGAAATGCAATACGCTGTGCGGCAAAGTATTTGTATGATGGAAATATTTGCGGAATTGCAGAAAAAGCGGATGAAAGGGGAGAAGATACTTTCCAATTAAGCATAGAAACAAGATCAGGCATACGTAGAATGAAACTCTATAAAAGAAATGGAAAAGTAAGTTCAGTATGTGTTGATATGGGAAGACCCGAGTTTGCTCCCCGGATCATACCGACGATGCTTCCAGTAAAAAAGATTAATAAAGATATTGCATCTTCTCTTAACCAGAATCTTCTTAATTCTTTAGGAGATGAAGCTGTCCTTAATGTACCGTTGACACTCAGCGGGTCTGAGAAAAAAACCTTTGATGTAACCGTTTTATCGGTTGGAAATCCTCATTGCGTGGTGTTTTGCGGTTTTGTGGACAAGGTTGATGTACCTCTTTTAGGACCATTATTTGAGCATCATAATGCTTTTCCAAAACGTGTTAATACAGAGTTTGTGCGCGTCGTAAATAGAAACTGTTTAAAAATGAGGGTTTGGGAACGGGGAAACGGGGAAACACTTTCGTGCGGAACCGGCGCTTGCGCTGCCGCGGTGGCTTCGGTTTTAAACGGTTTTTGCCCATTAAATGAGAACATAACAGTTAAAGTACGAGGCGGAGAACTTGTTGTGTTATATACCGGAGATACTGTGTACCTCACCGGGCCTGCTGAACTTTCATACACAGGTATTACAGAAATATAAGCAAGTGATTAAAATATAAGCATATACTAAGGTAATGCTTATATATTAAGCTTTACTATACTAGGGTAATTCTTTTGTTTGTTTAAAAGTATGTATTGCAATAAAATAAAATGTCTAAATAATTGGCATGAGATTTGCAGTACAACAAATACCAAACTTCAGGAGGATTACCCTAGTGCATTTTAATCAATTACCAGGTCAGACTGGATTATACAATCCCAATTTTGAGCATGACAGCTGCGGGACTGGCTTTATCTGTAAAATAAACGGAGAAAAATCTCACCGTATGGTGACAGATGCTTTGGAAATGCTTTCAAGGATGAATCACCGCGGTGCCACCGGTACCGACCCGGAATCCGGAGACGGAGCCGGTATTCTTACCCAGGTGCCTCACGCATTTTTAAAAAAAATAACATTGGATAAAGGGATTGCACTTGGTGATGAAGGTTCATACGGCTGCGGTTTACTTTTTCTTCCCCACGATGAAAAACTCAGCCTGGTTTTAAAAACTATTTTCGAAACTTCCTGTAAAGAATTTGGTATTGAAACATTATTATGGAGAGATGTACCGGTTAATGAACAGTGTATTGGTATTACTGCCCGGGAATCGATGCCTAACATTATCATGGTAATAGCGCAGGATACAGCAGATGAGAAGGTAAAAATTCCATTGGAACAGCGCCTGTATTTAGCACGTAAAACAGCTGAGAAAAAAGCAGGAAGTATCCGTATTGACGGCAAACAAGCTATGTATGTGGTTAGTTTTTCTTCAAAAACCATTGTCTATAAGGGAATGCTTTTAGCTCCGCAGGTACAGCAATTTTATTCTGATTTAAATGATATAGATTTTCAAACAAGTATTGCAGTAATTCATTCCCGTTATTCAACTAATACCTTTCCCTCCTGGGATAGAGCACAGCCTTTCCGCTATCTGGCTCATAACGGTGAAATAAATACGTTAAAGGGAAACACCACCTGGATGAAATCCAGAGAGGCTCACCTTTCAAAAAAGGAATGGGGATCACACTGTAAAAGTCTTTCTCCTATTATTCAGGAGAATGGTTCTGACTCACAGGCGCTTGACAACGTTCTTGAACTGCTTGTTCAAGGCGGAAGAAGCCTCCCTCATGCGGTAAGCATGTTAGTCCCCTGTGCATGGGAACATGACAGCGGGTTATCTTCCGGCATTAAAGATTTTTATGAATATCACAGATGTATCATGGAAAGCTGGGACGGCCCGGCTGCTCTTGCCTATACAGACGGTTCAATAGTTGCCTCGTCCCTTGACCGGAACGGACTGCGCCCCGGAAGATACATCATAACAAAAGACGGCCGCGTCATTATGGCATCCGAACTTGGAGTTCTCGATGTTGAAAGCAGTCAGGTTTCAACTTCCGGAAGACTTGAACCGGGGCATATTCTGTTGGTTGACACTATTCAAGGAAGAGTGATTCCGGATGCACAGATTAAATCCCAGCTTGCACAAAAAGAACCGTATGCAAAGTGGGTTTCCAAAGGACTAGAAAGAATTACTCAGATTGATCAGGTACAGACAATAGAGCATAACGATGAGGTTTTAAGAGCGTTAGCGTACACAAGGGAAGAACTTGAGATGATAATTCAAGTTATGGCCGAGACAGGAGCAGAACCTATAGGCTCAATGGGTAATGATGCTCCTCTAGCCGTTCTTTCAGAAAAAAAGGTTCCGCTGTATTCATATTTCCGTCAGCTGTTTGCACAGGTTACGAATCCTCCCATAGATCCACTTAGGGAAGGATGCGTCATGAGTATGGAGACCGTCATTGGAAAACCGGGGGATTTATTATCTGAAGGTAAAGAGCATGCTTCCCGTTTTGTTTTGGAAAAGCCGGTTTTAACAAGTGAATCCTTCTCAGTTTTCTCTTCACAGCACTCTAAAGATATTCAAACCATAAGTATTCTTTTTCCGGTTTCTGAGGGCGAAAGCGGATTTCAGAAAGCGCTTGAAAGGGTTAAGGCTGAAGCAAAAGATGCTGTAGAAAAGGGCAAAAAATTTCTTGTCCTTACCGATAAGGGTATTTCCAAGGAAAATTGTTCGCTGAGCGGACTTTTAGCTCTCGGAGCGGTGCATCAGCATTTGACAACACATGCAATAAGACTCGATGCCTCTCTATTTCTAGAAAGTGCTGAACCAAGAGAAGTTCATCATTTTTGTGTGTTGTTCGGGTTTGGCTGCGATGCCGTATTTCCCTACGGAGCATACAGCGCAATCGAAAAACTCATTAGCGAACAGAAAACCTCTGTTGATTTTTCAAAAGCTATTCATAATTATCTTCATGCTGTAGAACACGGTATGATGAAGGTTTTGTCAAAAATGGGTATTTCCACGCTGATGAGCTACAAGGGTGCTCAAATTTTTGAAGCAGTAGGACTTGGTCAGGATATTATTGAGACTTGTTTTACAGGAACTCCTTCCCGTGTTGGAGGTTTAACACTCAAAACTCTATCATCGAAAATTATCGGTATGCATAAAGACTCTTTTAATTCTGATGTTGAGTTCCCCCATATTCTTGAAGATGGAGGTTTTTACCGCTGGAGGAAGGAGGGGGAGGTTCATGCATGGAATCCCGAGACTATTCCTCTTCTACAGCAGGCTGTAAGAACGGGAAATTATGAGCTGTATAAGAAATATACTGAAAAAATGGATCAAGCTTCTATGCATCCGTCTGGAAAGCGTGCGGTTACACTGAGATCTTTATTCCGTTTCAAAGAAAGGCAAAGCATCCCTCTTGATCAGGTGGAAAGCGAAGAAAGCATAATGAAAAGATTTTCTGTGGGAGCCATGAGTTTCGGCTCGATCAGCGCATCTGCACATGAAGCAATAGCTACAGCCATGAACAGAATAGGAGGAAGGAGCAATACAGGAGAAGGCGGAGAATCCCCCGAACGGTTTAAAAAACTTGAAAACGGAGACTCATTGTGTTCGAAGGTTAAACAGGTTGCATCAGGCCGTTTCGGTGTTACCACATGGTATTTGACCAATGCGGAAGAAATACAAATTAAAATTGCTCAGGGTGCAAAGCCGGGTGAGGGTGGTCAGCTGCCGGGACATAAGGTCTCCGCTCTTATAGCAAAAACCCGCTACACTACAGAAGGAGTAACCTTAATTTCACCGCCTCCTCACCACGATATTTATTCGATCGAAGATCTGGCCCAGCTCATACTGGATTTAAAAAATGTTAATCCCCAGGCGCGTATCAGCGTAAAATTAGTTTCTGAAATGGGTGTTGGAACAGTAGCGGCAGGAGTTGCAAAGGCTCAGGCACAAATGATACTCATATCCGGCTCTGACGGAGGAACCGGGGCAAGCCCGATTTCATCGATCAAGCACGCAGGCCTTCCCTGGGAATTAGGACTGTCGGAAACTCACCAAACTCTTGTTTTGAACGGTCTGAGGGATCGTGTCATGATTCAATGCGACGGAGGTATGAGAACAGGAAGAGATCTTGCAGTCGCTTCTTTATTGGGTGCTGATGAGTTCGGTTTTGCAACCGGAGCCCTTATCAGTCTTGGATGTACTATGCTCAGACACTGTCATTTGAATAACTGTTCCCTTGGTGTTGCAACACAGGATGAACGCTGTGCAGAACGTTTCAGCGGTAAGAGCGAGTATGTCGAAAACTTTATGAGATTTACTGCCCGGCATTTACGCGAGATTATGGCTCAGCTGGGATTCAGGACTCTTGATCAGATGAGAGGAAGAAGCGATCTTCTTGCTCCCTGTGCGCAGAGCAATAGCATTAATGGTCTGGATTTTTCATCTATTTTTGCCCAGGTACAGAATCCCTTTGAGCGCCACCATTTTTCAAAAGATTCTACTTCTGATTTATGCCAGAATTTTGACAAAAAGCTCATAGAACTTACCAGAGATGTATGGAGTGGTAAAGAAGGGTCAATTGAAAGCAATGCTCAAAATAATGATAAGAAAACACTTTTATATCTGCCAATAAAAAATACAGACCGTGCAGCAGGCGCTATGCTTTCCGGCCATATTATGAAGCACCGGGGAGAAAAAGGTCTTCCTGAAGGTAGTATTACACTGAATATAACCGGCACAGCAGGTCAAAGTTTCGGTGCATGGCTTTGCAGCGGTATTACTATGAAGCTTACAGGTTTTGCAAATGATTATGTCGGTAAAGGTTTGTTCGGCGGAATAATAGCTATTGCATCCGATTCTATGACTCCTTCAACAGATGATTTATTTGCGCTTGCCGGAAATACGGTTCTCTATGGTGCTGTTAGCGGGGAACTGTATATTGCAGGAAGTGCAGGAGAAAGGTTCTGTGTTAGAAACTCAGGCGCTCATGCTGTTGTTGAGGGTATAGGAGATCATGGCTGTGAATATATGACAGGAGGCAGTGCAATTATTATTGGTTCAACTGGAAGGAACTTTGCTGCCGGTATGTCGGGAGGCATTGCATATGTATATGATCCTGAAAAGCAGTTCAAAACTAAATTTAACAATGAGCTTGCTGACTGCGGGGAATTAAGTGAAAAGGATTATGAGTTTGTGCTCTCACAGCTTACAAAGCATACACTCATGACTAACAGCAAGAAGGCACAGAATATTATAAAGAATTATGGTGAGGCAAAATGTCATTTTGTTAAGATTTTACCGCGCGATTACCGCGCATATCTTGTAAAGAAGGGGCTCTTATAATGAAAAACGTCTATGCATATATTGAAACAAAACGGGAAAAGGTTCAGTACAGACCGGTAAAGGAGCGTTTACTCGACTATAAAGAAGTTGAGCTTCACCGGAATCCTGTACTCATTGAGAAACAGGCAGGACGCTGTATGAACTGCGGTACTCCTTTTTGCCACAGCTCCTGTCCTTTGGGCAATTATATTCCAGAATGGAATGATCTTGCAAAAGAGGGAAAATGGAAGGAAGCATGGGAACGGCTCAGCATAACTTCACCTTTTCCTGAATTTACAGGCCGTCTTTGTCCGGCTCTGTGCGAGGGCGGCTGTGTTTTAGGAATAAATGATGATCCTGTGACAATACGGCAGAACGAACTCGACATTATAGAAAATGCCTTTAAAATGGGGTATGTAAAACCGAAGCTTATTGAAAAAAGAACCGGAAAAAAAATTGCAATCATTGGTTCTGGTCCTGCAGCCTTAAGCGCGGCACACTATCTTAATAGGAAGGGGCACTTTGTAGAAGTTATAGAGCGAAGTGCGAAACCAGGCGGTTTTCTGCGTTATGGTATACCTGATTTTAAACTTGATAAATCGATTATTGACAGACGAATAAATTTAATGAAAGAGGAAGGTATTGTATTTACCTGTAACACTGAAATTGGGAAAACAAAAGATACCTATAAACTCCTTAGAGACTATGATGCTGTAATACTAGCCTGCGGAACGAGAAGCTGCCGTACCATGGATGTTAAGGGAAGTTCAAACCCTTCGGTCATTCAGGCGGTCACCTATTTAAGCGCAAGCAATAAGGCAGTAAGCGGAGAAGAAACGCTGAGTTCACAGTTATGCGCTTTTGGAAAAAAAGTTGTCGTAATAGGCGGCGGCGATACCGGAAGCGATTGCGTGGGAACAGCGAATAGACAGGGTGCTGCATCCGTACACCAGATAGAAATTATGGATAAACTGAGCGAGTCAAGACCCATAAGCCAGCCGTGGCCAGAGTTTCCGCGCCTGTATAAATTTACATCCAGTCATGAAGAAGGAGTAACACAAGATTACTGTGTACTCACAAAATCATTTGAAGAGACACCGGAAGGAAAGCTAAAAGGATTGCACTGTGTTAAAGTTTTGTGGGATACTTCAAGCGGAAAACCGGTTATGAAAGAAATTGAGAATTCTTCTTTTTTCATAGAAGCTGATATGGTAATTCTTGCAATGGGATTTACCGGTGCTGAGGATTCATCTATGCTGAAGGAACTCGGTCTTACTCTTTCACCGCGATCCGTTGTAGACACTGATGCAGAATATAAAACAAGCGTTCAAGGTATTTTTGCCTGCGGCGACATGAGGAGGGGCCAGTCTCTTATTGTACACGCCCTTACCGAAGGAAAAAACACAGCTTCATCTGTTGATCAATGGCTTAGAGGAAGGTAGTGTACGTTACGGAATTCTGTCTGGAGACAGAGTTCCGTACAACAACGAATTATTCTATACCATAAAGATCAATCTTACTGCTCAGCGTATTTCTATTTATGCCAAGAAATTCGGCAGTCTTAACCTTATTGCGGTTATTATGAAGCAAAGACTGCTGAATAAGCTCTTTTTCAATGTGACCTATTACTTTGTTCCATACAGACCCGGCTTCTCCGCCGGATTTTATCATAGTTGTCAGATAGGAAGAAAGATGGGAGTCGTTATAAATTTCCTGTGACTCTGCTATACCCTGAGGAAGATGGCTTGAATCAATAACAGATTCGCGGCATAAAAGGACAGCCCGTTCAATAACATTTTCAAGCTCTCTCACATTTCCCGGCCACCGGTATGACTGAAGAAGTCTTAATGCGGAGGGACTGAGTGATGGGGCTTTCCTCTTATTATCCTTTGCGAATTTATCAATAAAGTACTGGGCAAGAAAAGGAATATCATCACTTCTTTCGCACAGAGGCGGAATTTTTAATTCTACAACATTGAGCCGGTAAAATAGATCTTCACGGAATAGTTTTTGCGAAATGAGTTTTGAAAGATCTTTATTCGTTGCAGATAATATACGTATGTCAACTTTTTCCTTTTTCTCGCTTCCGACAGGTTCAATTTCCTTTTCCTGAATGGCGCGAAGCAGTTTTACCTGAAGAAGAAGAGGCATATCGCCAATTTCATCGAGAAACAGCGTGCCTCCATGAGCTAATTGAAATTTTCCTTTTTTATCGCTGACTGCACCGGTAAATGCCCCCTTTTTGTAGCCGAATAACTCCGATTCAAGAAGGTTTTCGGGAATTGCTGCGCAGTTTACGGTAATGAAAGGCGAGTCGCTTCTGGGAGACAGCCGGTGAATTTCCCGAGCAATCAATTCCTTTCCCGTTCCGCTCTCTCCAAGGATTAATATTGAGGAATTTGAGTCCGATATCAGTTTGACAAGGTCAAGAAGCTGAAGCATAGTTTTGTTTTTTGTAATTATATTGCTGTCGGAAAAATGTTTTTTCAGTTCCTGTCTAAGAGAAGAATTTTCCTCAATAAGTTTGTTCTTTTCACCGGAAATCCGCTGATACACCTTAATTTTTGTAAGTATAAGAGAGGAAACGAGCGTCATAAATTCTTTTTCATCGTTTAATATTTCGAAACTTTCGAATTTTTTTTCAACGGCTATAACACCTTCAATTTCACCTTCCGACTGGAAAGGAACTGCAATGAAAGACGTGGGAATATCGGTCTTGCGTTTTATTCTCATACGGTTTAGAAAATCTTTTTCTTTAAATATATCGCTTATTGCGATAGCCTGGCCGCTTGCCACAACCTTTCCAATAATTCCTTCTCCTACCTTATAAATACCTCTCGACATTTCCTCAGGCGTCAGGTTAAATGCTGCATGCACTGATAATTTATCAGGCGTATCATTATCGAATAATACGAGTATGCCTCGTGTTATGTCGAAATTCTCAGCAAGCAGATGCATGACCGTGCTGAACACTTCATTAATATCAAAATGTTTTGCAACATTTTGGGATATATCAATAAGAATATCTTTTTGTCTTATTCTTAATTCAAGAGCCCGTTTCAGCTGAATCTGCTGTAAGAGCTGTCCTGCATATGAGCATGCTGATGTATACAGCTGGAAGTCCGAGTCTGTAAAAAAATTCTGGGACTCGGCATCGAGTCTTAGAACACTGAATACTCTGCCTCCTTCAGATAT
The DNA here is from genome assembly GCA_023398165.1 of Spirochaetota bacterium. GTDB lineage: Bacteria > Spirochaetota > Spirochaetia > Treponematales > Treponemataceae > JAAZLA01. Next base: position 173,478 of record JAEWSQ010000025.1, read on the forward strand.
GGGAAGAACCATTTGAGAGCCGTAGGGCTTTGACAAGGTCTTGTAATCAGGATCCAGACTCGTATTGTTTGAGATTCTGGGAAGACCGTCTATAAAAGTTCTGCCTACCGCATCCTCCTGAGGTTTTACGGAGGTAACAGAAAGAGACTCTGTCGAAGAGGAAAGATATGATTTCAGGACAAAAAGGCCGCCCTGATCAGGAACAAAAACCGATATTAGATCGCATTTTGTGAGGGTGAAGCATTGCTCCAAAAGATACTGAAGAATTTCATCCGAAGTCGTGCACGCGTTTAGCGAGGAAATTAAGTTCTGTACCGATTTATACTGCCTGACAAGATCGTCAGAAAGCTGCTGTTCTGCCATGAAAGCCTCCGCTGTATAACGTATACGATAGAAGCAAAATGTTCAATACATAGGCATTTTTCTATTTCTATATAAAATAACAAAATACAATATTGAAGAAAAGAAAATGCATAAGATATAGTCAAACACATCTTTTTTTGCCTAAAAATCAAGCATTAACAGCTGCTGACAAAAATGAAGAAAATAGTAACTATCTATAATATAAATAAATAAATCACTGGCACGATTTATGCTATATACAAAGTAGATTACTCAGAAAATTTGCAGGAGAATTACTATGTGCGGAATCGTTACTGCTTTTGATGTTAAAAATTGTACCGAAAGTTTTAGAACCCAGATGCTTAAAATGGGAAAGCTTCTCCGTCACCGCGGTCCTGACTGGTCAGGTATTTATTCGGGAGAAAAGGCTGTTTTAGTTCATGAGCGGCTTGCAATTGTTGATCCGTTGTCAGGCAAGCAGCCTCTTTTCTCAAGCGACGGAAAACTCGTTCTTGCAGTAAACGGAGAAATATATAATCATAAAGAAATTAGAAAACATTTTGAAAAGAAATATGATTTTTTAACACAGTCAGACTGCGAAGTTCTGCTGCCTCTTTATAAAGAAAAAGGACCCTCTTTTTTGGAGGATTTAAACGGAATTTTTGCCTTTGCCTTGTATGATATTGAACATGATTCGTATCTTATTGGCCGTGATCATATAGGCATTATTCCGCTCTATCAGGGGTGGGATAATGAAGGGCAGTACTATGTTGCATCTGAGCTGAAAGCATTGGAAGGTACCTGTACTGAGATCAGCGAATTCCAGCCGGGAACAAGTTTTTATAGTTCCCCGAGTATCAGGGCAAGCGGAGGAAGGGGTATAACAACAAAATGGTACACAAGACCATGGCAGAGTTATGACTTTGTTAAAGACGCACAATCTGATATTGCAAAACTACGCACTGCCTTGGAGATGGCGGTTAAAAGACAGTTAATGAGCGATGTGCCGTATGGAGTACTGCTTTCAGGAGGGCTTGATTCATCAATTATTGCAGCGGTTACGCAAAAGTATGCTGCAAAACGCGTTGAAAGCGGTGATACTCAGGAAGCATGGTGGCCGCGTGTGCATTCGTTTGCTGTCGGTTTGGAAGGATCTCCGGATCTTGCGAATGCCCGTAAGGCGGCGGATCACATCGGTACCGTTCATCATGAGATTCACTTTACCGTTCAGGAGGGTCTGGATGCTATTGCCGATGTAATATATCACCTTGAAACCTATGATATTACAACAGTTCGCGCATCGACTCCGATGTATCTGCTTGCACGTGCAATTAAATCCATGGGAATTAAAATGGTTCTTTCAGGCGAAGGATCTGATGAGCTTTTCGGAGGGTACTTGTATTTTCATAAGGCGCCCGATGCAAAGGAGCTGCATGAAGAAACGGTTAGAAAGCTTTCAAAACTTCACTTATATGACTGTCTGCGCGCTAATAAATCACTTGCCGCATGGGGAGTAGAAGGACGCGTACCCTTCCTCGATAAAGAATTCATTGATGTAGCGATGCAGCTTAACCCCAAGGACAAATTAAGCGGAAGAGCAGGCGGGGGGAAGATGGAAAAATGGATTTTACGCGAGGCATTTAAAGATATGCTGCCCAAAGAAATTGTGTGGAGACAAAAAGAGCAGTTTTCTGACGGTGTAGGATACAGCTGGATAGATTCTCTTAAGGAATTATGTGAACAGAAAGTTTCTGACGACCAGTTTGCACGCGTAAAGGACCGTTTCCCGATTAACCCGCCGATGACGAAGGAACAGTATTATTATAGAACTCTCTTTGATCAGTTTTTTCCCTCTTCGAGCGCTGCAAAAACAGTTGCCTATGAAGCAAGTGTAGCCTGCAGTACTGCAAAAGCCCTTGAATGGGATGAGGCATTTAAGAACATGAATGATCCTTCAGGAAGAGCCGTATCGGGTGTTCATGAACAGGCTTATAAAAAATAATCACTTGAAAAGCCGTTTTAAATAAAACTTTCTTGCGTAACCCCCTTTTAGGGGGTATACTTTTCTTGGGACATGTTAGTCATATAGCAAAAAGTGTATTTATCATCTATGTCTTACTCAACCGTCACGTAATGTATCGGAGGTGATTATGGCAGTATTTTATGTTGATAAAAACGAATTTTCTAATGGATATCATGAAATTCACGAGGCCGACTGCAATAAAGTGCCTGAATATTCTCATAGACTTTTACTTGGAACTTTTCATGACTGTTTCGATGCGCTCATTGCAGCCAAAAAGATTTATCCGAAATCGAGAGGCTGTCATGAATGCTGTAAGGAATGCAGTCCCCCGGATTGATATTTAGGGGAGTACGTATACAAGCGTACTCTCCTTATGTAAGTTCGGTTGTTTTTCCTACGAATTCGAGGCCTGCATTTCTTCCCGTTCCATGGAAGATAACGGTATTGTTTTTTTTATCTATAAGCTCTGTTGCAATTCTTGACCGGAGCGATTCATTTACCTTTGATGTCATAGTTCCTTTACTTGGAGCAGGAAGATCTGCTCCTTTTTCTCTGTCCGCATTCAGTTTCAATACATATTTTCTGCTTTCAATATGAATGCTGATATGCTCATCCGTAACTTCCAATTGCGAAATTTTTGCACCTGTATATGTTGCGAAACGGTAGGTTTTTCCCTTATAGAAGAGACCGAAAATAAAACCGGGGAAGAAATTCCCGAGCCAGGGTATTGTTGCAATAGAACCGAACAGCGAAACATCTTCTTCCTCAAAATGATTCGTCTGCAGCCAAATCCAGGAGGAGGGCATGGATACTCCCCAGTCCTTTTCTATATATCCTTTCCCTCCCGTCATATCGATTTTTTTTCCGTTTATTGTTATAGAGCCTTCGACAGTATTATTGAAACTTAAAACTCCATGATAACACTCCATAAAGGGTATAAAACGGAACGGCCCCATAACCCCGGGTGATAAAAGGCTGACAGGCCAGGATCGGATTTTTTTAAACGTTAATTCACCTTCGATGGTTTGATTTTCCCCGGCAATATGCAGACTCGCATGATTCAATGAGAAACTGGAATTTGCTATTGAAACATGAAATATAGTGCTGTTTGAAGAAAAAGCCTCCCGCTCAAATGAAAAGTATTCTGCTTTACCCGAGTGCCCTTGGAAAAATTGAATGAAGGAATGTGAATACGCGGGCGACAGGGAAATTCCTGGAATTATTGCAAATGAGTATTTTTCATCTTTATCCACCAGTTTAAAGTACCAGCCTTCAAAATACTGCGCCTTAGTAAGTTTACCCTGGAAAATTTCGGGCTTCCATAATTTCATATGTTCCTTGATCTACGGATTGAGGGGGTTATTCTGCAGCTGTTCAAGAATTGTCTGTGCATCTTTTGAGCTGAATAAGATGATGTAGCCTTCGGTTGTCGGAAGATACAAAACGCTAGTCCTGTCGGTAAGATACAGCTTGTATTTCCCCAGCGGTCCGCGGAACCAGCCGATCTGAGCATGGGGAAGACCTATACCGTTTGTTCTTACGGTTATAGATATTTTTTCATCGTACATGTTTATTACTTTTGCATTCTGAATATCAATACTGGATAGGGGAAGTTTTGTTTTATAAACGAGTGAATTAATAGAAAGTATGCCGTTTTCCAGTGTAAGTGTACTCCTCGTAGAAGTCACAACCATAAGAACAATAAGAGCAAATACTGCTGTTACAAAAATAAGAATTGTAAAAGTTCCTATGTAGGAACCGAAGGCAGGTCTTGTCATAGAAATTTCCATAAACAACTCCTTTACTGCTTTATTATATATCAATTTGTATAATAAAGACATGGTAAAAAAACATAAAACATTATAAAATATACATACATAAAGCGGGGACTTACATGAGAAAAATTGCTAAAATCGGGATTGCGCTGGTTATTATTATTCTGATGCTTTTCATAACCGGGAAAATAACAGTAAGCCGGGTAGAAAAGAATCTTATATCTTTGCAGAACAGTGAGCTTAAGACTCCTAGTCTTACTATGGTAAAAGACGGGACGTATAGTGGATCCTATACATGCTTCCCTGTGTCAGTTACGGTGTCTGTTACAGTAAAGGATAATACAATAACTGATATTGCCATTATTGAACATCAAAACGGGCAGGGGAAACCTGCAGAAAAGATTACCGATACTGTCATTGAAAAGCAGAGTATTACAGTTGATGCGGTAAGCGGTGCAACATACTCAAGTATTGTTATATTAAAGGCTATTGAAAATGCCCTTGCAGGATCTCAATAAATAAAATTCATAAACTTACTAGGAGTTAGTATGTACCGGAAAATTCTTTTTATCAGTATGATTGTTGCTGTCTGTGGTTTAATTTTTTTAATCATCAACCGTTTTTTGTATACCTTCCCCGATTTTGCAGTGCGTATTACAGGCATCATAATTCTTATAGATATTGTTGTCCTAAGTTTCAGTATGGCAAAATTGTATTTTAAGAAGAAGTAATATGAACAGTTTTCCTGCCCCGGTCTGGGAAAATCCTGAGATTCAGGAAATTGCACGGCTTCCCATGCGAAGCTCTTTTTTACCGTTTTCGAGTATGGATGCGGCTGTTACCGATGCGGCTGCCGGTCCTGAGTATAGAAGTTTACTCACTAACGATAGGGTACTTTCTCTTGACGGTCAATGGAATTTTGCCTTTTATACATCGCCGGATGTTGTTGTTGATTATACTTCGATTCCCAAAGATACTATCACGGTTCCGCTCTCCTGGTCTCTCCAGGGTTGGGATAAGCCTCATTATACCAATGTGCAGATGCCGTTTTCAGTTCTTCCTCCTCGTGCGCCTTCTGAGAATCCGACGGGGTATTACTATAAAGAAATTGTAATTCCGAAAGAATGGAAAGATAAAAGAATAGTGCTTCATGCAGGTTCTGCAGAAAGTGTTCTAATGGTCTATGTTAACGGGGAATTTGCAGGCTGCGGCAAAGATACTCGTCTTAATCAGGAATTTGAGTTAAATCCCTTTTTACGAGAAGATAAAAAAAATGTGCTGTGTTTGAAAGTTATCAGGTATTCAGATGCAAGCTATATTGAAGATCAGGATCAGTGGTGGTTCGGCGGTCTTCACCGGTCAGTATACCTGTACTGCACAGAGAAAAAATATATTCAAACACTTCACGCTTTTCCATCGGCAGATATAATAACTAATGATGGTCATACACAAGGAACTATTTCATTAAAAATTTCATTTGAAGGAAACATAGAGGCCGGAAACGGTATAGGGAACTCCTCCGATGCTGAACGTGAAAAATCCTTTGACCGTTTTACGATTTCTTATGCAGTATATAAGTATAAGTTTCCTCATTCATCACATGATGCATCCTCTTTCATTCAGAACAACAAACCTCTTGCAGAGGAAACGTTTTCGTTTACCTCAAGCTACCGGGAGAACTCCTGTATTGCACAAAGAAATATCAGTATACAAAATCCGGAGCTCTGGTCTCATGAAAAACCATCATTATATATTATTGGAATCACAGTAGCGCAGGATGGAAAACATATAGAAAGTACGGCAGCAGTTACCGGTTTCCGGTCGGTAGAAGTAAAAAACAGAGAACTCTTAATTAATGGCAAGGCTGTGCTCATTAAGGGCGTAAACCGGCATGAACATGATGAAAAATTTGGAAAGACGCTTTCGACACAATCGATGGTCCGCGACATACTGCTCTTGAAACAGCATAATTTTAATGCGGTGCGGACGAGTCATTACCCGAACGATGAGAGGTGGTATGAACTGTGCGACCGCTACGGCATCTACCTTACCGATGAAGCAAATATAGAAAACCACTGTTTTTATGATCAGCTGGCTAGAGATTCCCGGTGGTCGTATGCCTACCTTTCCCGTGTTCAGAGGATGGCACAGCGCGACTGCAATCACCCCAGTGTGATTATCTGGTCGCTCGGCAACGAAAGCGGCGACGGTGAAAATCAGGTGCTCTGCGGAGCCTGGCTGCGCCGGTTTGATTCAAGCCGTCCTGTTCACTATGAAGGCTTTGTCAGGCCGGAATGGGGTCAGGGTAATTATTCACTCGATACCCTTTCCCGCGGTAAAGGACTTACTGATATTATCAGTCCTATGTATCCGTCTATTGAACTGATAAAAGACTATGCTGCAGAGAGGGATGATTACAGGCCCTTAATCATGTGCGAGTTTTCTCATGCCATGGGAAACTCAAACGGGAGCCTTGCCGATTACTGGAAGGCAATTGAAAGTCATCACGGACTGCAGGGCGGCTATATTTGGGACTGGATAGATCAAGGGCTTGAAGCCTTCACAGAAAAGGGTGAAAAGTACTGGAAGTATGGAGGCGATTTTGGCGACAAGCCGACAGACTATGATTTTTGCCTCAACGGTTTATTGTTTCCCGATCAGACATGCAAGCCCGCTATGGCCGAATGCAAACAGCTGTTTTCACCGGTTGAAATTGTTTTTAAAAATGAGTCAATATCAGCTGATAATAGAAATGCACATACACAGCTGACGTTTACGGTTAAAAACAAATTTGATTTTACAACTTTAGATAAAGTTAGTATCGAATGGTTTATAATGCATAACGGCAATGCAATAGATAAGGGACTTCTTTCACTGCCTCCTGTAAAACCCGGTGTGGAAACTTGTATAACAATAGATTCCGCATCACTTACAACGATTAATACTCTTGACGGTCTTGTGTACGTTCACTTCAATGTTCTTCTTGCAGAAGATCTCATCTGGGCAAAAAAAGGTTTTGTAATCGGACAGGCGGAACACTTAGTACAGGAAACTAAATTTCATGCAGCGGTCTGTGCAGAGGAAAATGATATTACGAATTTTATTAACAACATTAAACCCTGCCTTTTTAGAATACCGACAGAAAATGACGGACTTAAGAATTTTTTGGGTGAAACAGGCAAGGAAGAGTCTTCTTTTTATTGGAAGAATAAGGCTGTGAACCTCTGGCTCGAGATGGATCTTGAGAATATCAGGCGGATTAAAACGGACAGCACTTCCTGGGATTTACTGTGCGGTTCCAATGCAGTATCTGTGTATAAAGATAAAAAAATCGGAACGTATTCGCTCTGTCTTATAACTGATGATATAGGAGTTAGAGCTTGTATCAGTTTTACTATTGAGCCAAGTGTAAAAAATCTTCCTAGAATCGGGATTTCTGTAAAAGTACCTTCATCATTCAGCCGTATCAGCTGGATCGGTTCGGGTCCGCAGGAATCCTACAGCGACAGAAAGACAGGTGCATTTTTAGGTTTTTACCGTCATGAGGTAAAAGATCTGTATGTTCCCTACATTGTGCCTCAGGAAAACGGAAACAGAACGGGCGTTCGTAAACTGCTTCTTGAAGGTCAAAACAAACTTTCAATTATCAGTGCAAAACCTATTGAGTTCTCTGCTCAAATGCATGACACCCGATCGATGATGAAAGCCTTACACACATTTGAACTTGAAGAAACATTTGATTCAAAAGGCTGCTGGATTCTTCACCTTGACTGCCTTCAGCGCGGTGTCGGCACTGCAACCTGCGGACCGGATACTCTCGAACAGTACTGCATCAAGCCGGGAACGTATACTATGGAGCTGATTATAAGCTGAGTTATTTTTCAAAAACTAAACATAGATGAGATTTTAACTTTGACATATTCATCTGATAAAAAATCTTGACATAAATAATTCTATACTTCATAATTAAATACGTGAACGGAGTTTTGTGAGAGTTGCTCTGGTAATGTAAGAGAAAGTGTTTTTCATCTTTAATCTATACAGATAATTCCAGCCTTATGTATTACTATTTCTTATTATTAAAAGAATGCAGGATAACTCTTTCAAGAATTCTATAGAAGATGTTTCCTAAAAATATTTAAAAACTCTTGGAGAGTGTTATGCCTTTAAAAAAAGCCTTTATCTGTTGTTTAATCTTCTGTATAGCTTATTTACAAGCTCTCGAAATCCCTCTCCTCGTCAAAGATGGCGACCTGAATATTCCGCTCGAGGGAGTACATGTTTCTGTGTCGGGTATTTTACCTTCCTCTGTTCTTACAGACGCAGACGGCCGTGTTAAGCTTATTATACCCGAAGATGCTTCTTATCCGCTCTCAATTATCTGTACAACTCCCGGCTATGCTGATACAGAAATTACGCTAAAAACGTCTTCTATTTCGTACAACCAAGAAAATCCTCTTGTAATAACCATGGTCTTAGATACCGTGCTCGAAGGTGAGGAGCTTGTGGTGCAGGTGGAAAGAAAAGGCAAGACCGACGAGAAAAGCGGGGTGTCGATTGTAAGAACCAGCGAAGAACTAAAAACAACAGCCCAAATCGGTTTTGTAGAAGATGTAATGAGTTCTGTTTCTCTTCTCCCCGGAGTCGGCTTCAAAATGGGCATGAACATGGAGCCTTCGATCCGGGGAGGCTACCCTGCAGAAATGGGTGTTGCCTTTGACGGGGTGTATTTATTGGAACCCTTTTACTGGGACGGTATGGTATCAATCCTGAGTCCTTACATGGTAGACACGGTAAAACTTTCAACTGGAATATTTTCTGCAAGGTACGGACAGGGTACATCGGGCTTACTCGAGACTTCAAGCGTGAACATCGGAGATGTAAGAAAGCTTACATTCAATGTATCAAGTATTTCTGCTGATATTGCCGCTGAGCTTCCGCTTGGGGAAAAGAATGATTTGTTTTTATATGCACACCTGACCGACTTAACCATGGTAAAGTGGGCTATGATGGGAGTTATTGCACTGTATGATTTATCAGAGCCTGAGGAAGATTTTTTCTATAGTATCAGGGATGTGTTATTTCCTGCAATAAAGCAAATGCCCCATATATATTCAGTGTACGGAAAATGGAATTATAATCCTGTTCCTGAATTTTCATTAACAACAAATCTTTTATTTGCCTATGATGGAATGCAGGTAAAACTCACTCAGGGCGGCGGTGACAGTATTGTATATTATGAGGAATTGAAAAATTTTGATGAATATCGGCTTTACCCTCCTTATAGTAGCATAACACAATTTATGTATGATGATTATCAAGGTTTGGCAGGAACCCATTTTGATTGGATGATTTCAAATACTTTATTACTTCACGGGCAGTTGTCGTACACAATTCATGCTTTGGTTAAAAACAACCATCAGTATGATTTTTTGCTACGCCATGAAGGGTACTTTCCAGTGTATGATGAGAATGGAAATCCTTCGTATGATGAAGATGGCAAACCGATTTTAGAATATGTCCTAAGATTCACAAATGAAGATTCTTTTACGAAGAAAAAAACTATAAAGCAGCAGATGGAGGGAAGATTCTTAAGTGAACTACAAATGTCTGACAACAGTATTCTAAATTTTGGTATAGAAGAAGTTCTTAAAACCCGCATAAACGAGACTGATATTCACAAACAGATAGTATATTCTCAAGTAATTGATGACACAAATATCCCTATTCAAGGGCCTGAAATAAAGGATTTTACATCAGTTCCTGAAAACAACATCCTTAATTCCTGCGCCTTTGCTCTTTGGAATTTCGGTACGGATACCTCAGTTCTACAGGGAGAAGCAGGTCTTAGGGCAGAGCATTATTACTTGTGGAATAAGGAAGCAGGTTTTGATTTATATAACTATCCTGTGGTAAATCCGAGGGCAAATATAATTTATACGCCGTTTCGTAATACCGGTGTTTTCGATGTTGTCTCCTTTAGTGCAGGAAGCGGACTATATTCATCATTGTCACGAGAAGCATCAGAAATACAAAAGAGTACGGTATCTGATACGTTTATACTAACTCCGGATACAGCCTGGACTTCTGTAATCGGAACTGCTGCTGATTTCCAAAACGGAATCCATATAACGCTTGAGGGTTACTATAAGCATTATCTAGCTCGAACCTATATCTATGCCGATGAACGGGATGTACAGAATATTCAGTATTATGCGCTTAATAACGGAAAGGGATTCGCAACAGGTGCAGACATAATGATCGAAAAAAGCCTTAACGGCTGGCTTGACGGCTATATTAGTTATTCATTTTTACATGCACGGTTTTACAATCCTGCAGTTTCTCAATACGATAGTCAGACAACAACGACAGGAGATCCGCTGGGCATCTGGTATTATCCTCTGTATCATCGTTTTCATACCGTCAATACGGTTCTCAATTTCAGGCTCCCTAAAGACTGCACGTTTACCCTGAGCGGTTCGTTTGCAACGGGAAATCCGAGAAAGCAGTATATAGACAAGATCGAAGAATACCTTGCAGGTACTTATTATGATCCCGGCTTGAATGAGTATTTGTTTCTGGTGTTGTACAGCGATACTTTACGAAATCTTCCTGATTGGACTGTTGATATTCGATTCAGTAAAAAAGGTACATTTAAAAATCCTAAGCATACCTGGGAATAGTACATCGGTATTGAAAACCTTCTGGGCTTACCATATGCATTTTACAAGGTAGAAAATATGAAAAAGGTAGACGGTTTTTTTGAATCAACAGGATGGACAATAGGAGAAGGATCGTATACCATTGATATGAGTTTTGTTCCGCTCCCTTCATTCGGCTTGAAAATGATGTTCTGAGTAATAAACAAATACACTGTGGTATACAGCTTAAAAAAAATAACAGGTACACAAATTGTACCTGTTATTTTTTAGAAATTTAGTATCCAATAATTCGGGACGAATAATTAGACCAGTTTGATGCTGCTTTGTAGGAAGCGACACTGGCAGAAGGAACAGAGATACTTATACTATTGTTCGGGAAAATAGTATACCCTGCTGCCGGAGGGGTTGACGCCTCGACTGTAATAGATGAGGCAGATGAACAACCTGTGAATGCATAATTCCCGATAGAGGTAACTGAGGAAGGCACAGTGATCGAAGTAAGTTTTGCCTCCCGAAAAGCAAACGTTTCTATCGTAGAGACGGAGGAAGGAATGGTAACTAATGCCGGCTTTGCATCTTCAAATGCGTAGGCCGCTATAGTTGTTACTGTCGAAGGTATAGTATAACTTGTACCGGTCTTTCCAGCAGGATAACAGATAAGCGAAGTAGAATCATTATTGAACAATATTCCAGAAGAGGCGCTGTACTTAGTATTGCCTGTTGTTACCGTTATTGATGTCAGAAGTGTACAATCCTGAAAGGCTCCGCCGCTAATTGCTGTGACTGATGCTGGAATGGTTATAGTTATTACACTGCATTCACCGAAAACTCCTAAACCAATTGATGTAAGAGAATTGGGCAGTGTAATGTTTGTAATACCGGTACAGCCGTAGAAAGCATAGTTTCCTAGTGTTAAAAGGCTCGTCGGAAGATTAATTCCTGTGAGAAGAGGGCATCCTGAGATACTATAGGCACCAATTTCAGATACACCCGAAATAATAGTAAGATTCCCGCTCTTTCCCTGCGGACACTTTATGAGCTTTGTTTTTGCTTTGTTGTACAAAACTCCATTATCAGATGAGTACACCGTATTTGCCGGGTCAACCGTTATAGATGCAAGATTATTACAATACGTAATAAAATTTTCATGAAGTGTTGTAATAGATGCGGGTAAAGCTACGGCAGTTAATAAATCGGATTCGTAGAAGGCATTATTGCCGATGGAGGTAATACCGTTTTCCAGAGTAACTGAGGAAAGATCTAAACACCATGCAAAGGCCTGAGATTCTATACTTGCAGCTGAACCGGGAATAATAATTGACGTCAATTTTTCACAACTTTGAAAGGTATATTGGTTTATTTTTTTTATAGAATGTCCAAGATCAGCTGATATTAGCTTTTTACAGCCATAAAATGCACCTTGACCAAGACTTGTAACTGTGTCAGGTATTACTGCTGAAGTAATTGTGAGGTTGTCTCTAAATGCATCATCAGCAATACCTGTAACAGTGTTTCCATCAATAGATGAAGGAATTACTAATGCTGGTGTTTCATTCCAGTTTGCTGCAAATCCGGTTATTACAGCATTAGTTCCTGATACAGTATAGCTGAACCATGGTTTCCATACCGCGTAAAGAGTTATGTCGGTACTTGTTGCAGTTATTTGGGCCATATCAGTATATTGTGCTGTAGAAGCTGATGCCGATGCTGCCCATCCTGAAAAACTTGCGCTGGGGTGCGTAAAAGTGTTTTTACGTAAGGTTACCGGAATGTTCTCATAGGCAGCGAGTGATGTCATGGTTCCTGTACCGCCGTTTGCATTAAAGGTTATTGTTCGGGTTACTACCCAATGTGCATACAGTGTTGTTGAAAGAGAAGGCATAGTATACTGGGTTCCTGCAGTATATAACGTTCCAGACCCGTCCTTTTTTGTGTTCCATCCGTAAAAACTGTACCCTGTTTTTACGAGGCTGCCTGTATTTCCCGGAAGACTTACGATGCTTCCTCCGGTGTATTGTGCAGCAGAGGGAACAGAACCGCCGGTGGCATCGTTTCCGTCATAGGTAAGAGTAAAATATTCTATGGTAGTCCAGTGTGCGTAGAGTGTGGCTGCGCTTGAGGGCATGATAAACTCAGTTTCTACTTCATACAGCGTTCCAGAACCGTCTTTTTTTGTATTCCATCCTGCAAAAGTACAGTTTGTTTTTGTTAGAGAACCGGTATTTGACGGAAGTTTTATCTTACTTCCGCTGGTGTACTTTCCTGCAGCGGGTGTTGTACCGGTTACTGCTTCATTGCCGTCAAACGTGAGTTCATAATACACCGGAGTCCATTGTGCGTATAAAAGCACGTTCTCGCTAGGCATTGCAAATATTTCACCGGGTTTGTACGGGGTGCCTGATCCATCTTTTTTTGTGTTCCAAACAGTAAAACTATAGTCAGGAATGGACAGGGAGCCTGTATTGTCCAGTACCGTAACGCTTCCGGCTGTTTTATATAAACCGCTGTCTATAGGTACTGTACCGCTCACTGCGCCGTTTGCATCGTATGTGACGGAAAAAGAAGGTAATTCATCTGCCGGATTCGGGCAGGAAACTAATGAAATGCTCATAAGTCCAATGAAAGCAAGCATTCCAAGCCGTAAAATGTATTTTTTCATGTATAAACCCCTTTAATGATTGGTGTATTAATTAAGTTATACTATATAAATGTTTAATAGTAAATAAAAATAAACTAAAAAGAGTGTTAAAATATAGATATTAAAAAAAAATTATAATTCCGTGATTATTTTGGACAGATTTGAGTAAATTGTGTTCAAGATTTATACGACTTGTAATCGATTTTATTTTTCGAAGATAATTAGTCTTTCATCGACGGTATGATTAGTAAAACCTATGTTTTTGTTTATCCATGACAGTGTTTTTGGGCTGTAAAAGAATACATGGCAAGGATCTGAGACATAATGCCAGGTTTTGAAAGTAATTGACTCATCATACAGCGATGTCATACAGTATAGCTTCCCATTTTCATTGAGCATTTTATATAGTGTGGAAAATTCTTTCAAAGGAAAATAAAAATGTTCCATGACCTCACATAAAATAATGTAATCATATGTTCGATCAAGAACCTCCGCTTTGTTTTGAAAAAAAGGATCAAAGAGAGAAACAGGGTATGATGATTCTTCCAGCATTGTACTAGCAGCAGAATGCGGACCCGAACCGTAATCCAATCCCTTATCTGAAGGGGTATGATTACAACGTACGGCATTGACAAGCGGAGATACAAAAGACCGGTAGCCTTTGTCATTCACATCATTTCTGTGGAGAAGGTAGCGGTTCTTCTCATCAGTTTCATTCATGCGGTTTTTTTCATGAAGAAAAATACCGCTGCATTCACTGCATTTGTAATATGAGCCCCATTTTCCACTATCAAAAAAAACTGATGCACAGCCGCATAAGGGGCACTGTGCATCAGTGCTGTATTCTTGAGAACGTATATCTGCTTCATGTAATAGAGCTGACATCTTTAATGCGCTGATTATTGTGAAATCTGAACAGTCTTTTCCATTTTGCCGGCAAAATCGAGCATGTCTTCGGTGCGGTTTTGCCCGTCAAGTTCAAATGAAAGGACATATACTGTATCAGTTGAGCTGCGTGTTTCAAACGTAATCCCCTCAGGATACAGAATTTTATCATAATAGGTGTATTCTTCGTAGTTATACGGCTGCGCATTAAATGGAGAAACGCAGTTAAGTTTTTGATTCCACTGCTCAAGTGTTTTTTTTACAGATGTGGCCGGCGGTTTGGGATTTTTCGAAAGATAAATATACTTGTAGTTTTCAACTCTCGGACTGGTATAGAGGTCAAAGGAACGGTTTTCAAGTTCTACACCCGTGTCCGTCTTTTTATAACTGCATGTTGCTCTGAACATTGTTTCACCGTCGCTTAAAAAATAAGAAGAGGGTATGGTAAATCCCATTTTCCCGGTAGATAGTATTGTGGAAGAAGCATCCCACTCAACTTTAAAATTTTTAATAAAATCTGGTTTGCTTCCTGCAGTCTCTTCGCTTAAAGACAGAAACTCTTTCCAGTTCTTCAGTGTACCAATGTATGACGGATACACAAAATCTGTGAGAAATGCCGTATCGAGTGAAATTCCGCCTAGAATTAAACCTGTTGAATTATATCTGAATAATACAAATAATCCTTCGGGAAGCGGCAAGGCATACGTGATGACCATATAATCTGCAAATGCTAAATTCCAGTAGTTAACCTGCCAGGTTCTATCAAAATAATCTACATATTTTTCGGATTTAACCGGTGTTCCAAGAGAGGTGATTGCTATGTTTTCGCCGGCAACACTGCGGTTAACTCTGCTTGCCCGTAAAATATACTGAGTGTATAAATCAGGGTTGGATATCAAATCCTGAAGTGGAAGCGAATCAGGCTTTTTAATTACTGCCATGGTATAATTCATCATACTGCCGAATGAAACAACGCCGTTATCTTCAAGCTGATAATTTGATATTTTTGAAGGTTTCGCATAATTCCATGTATTGGTATCTGACAAGTAGAGAAGGTAAGGGAATGTGGTTAGGTAATAACTATTTAGGACTTCCTCCCAGCCGGTAAGATGGGAAAAACTTTTCTTTTCTCCCGGAGAAAACTGTTTACGGAGTCCATCCACTACCTGAGTACAGTAATCAGTGTATTGTTCGGTTAATTGATTCTGTACTTCCTTCAGTTCGAGCGGCAGTTTCAGCTCTGATGTGAATTTATGATAAAACTTTTCAGATAAAATATTGGGAAGCGTATAATAGAAATCCTGAAACATGTATCCAGTCCCTTCCGGGATTAATGAAATTTCTGAAAAAGGAAGCGCATAATTCAAATTTTCATTCTCACTTTTCATAGTAATAAGCCCGAGAACCTTTCCGTCGGAAGTTATTAATGGGCCTCCGGAGTTCCCGGGGCTTGCTGCGGCTGAAAATCGAAGCCACTTCCATTCCCCGTTTTGCGATTCATAGGTCTGACTTGTTAATATACCGTCGCGGATAACAATGCCGTCTCCCAATGCATTTCCCACAGAAAAAATCTGCGAGTTTAAAACTATATCGGATGTAAACTCAAGTCCTGATTGTTTTTCCTTAGGATAGTCTTTTACCGTAAAAGCAATAAAATCGCGGTTGGTAGAAAATTTTATTATTGTATCGACCATATATGTTTTACCGTTCCGGTCGCGTATATAGTAGTCAGTATATATGGTTTTATCAGAAAGAGTGAAAACATGCGCAGCCGAGTAAAAAAGACCGTCGCTCATGAGAAAGGCTGTTCCCTGGGGAAGGTATGTGTCGTTGCGGATGGAGAATGCGAGCCGCGAAAAAGGCAGGGATTTTTCATAGGTAATGCTGCCTTCTGCCGGTTTTTCGACAACAACTTCAAAAACCGATGAGAGTACATTATCTAAAATCTCATTCTTTAATATTGACTGGGAACTTACATAAGAGCATGCAAGCAGTAAAAAAGAACCTATAAGCATTCTCAACGATGCTCTATTTTTCCTAAAAGTAATCATTGTCTGGAATCTCCTTATTTTGTCTTATCGTCTTCAATTTTTTTGTTGGAAATATCTGAAAGCCATGTCAGCAGTCCTTCGGGAAGTTCGTAACCGAGTTCACGGGCAGTCTGGAAGTTGGTCCATGCAAGGGAGGCATAATCTTCATTTTCTTCATAATCGGCAGAGGTACCTATCAGCTTTGAGTATGAAAGAGCTTTCAAATAATAGGATAATGCACTTTGTTTTTCGCTTTCTGATAATTTTTCAAGAGCTTCTAAAGCTTCTCCGGGTTTGTCCATGGAATTTGCAAACGATGCATAATATGTATGGAAATTATCATACAGTGAGGTTTTTTCTGTACAGGAATTGAATACATCATATGCTCTCCGGTAGTAATTCAGTGCATTGTAATATGAATCGAACTGTACTGAAAGCCGTGCATGTAAAAAATTTAGGCATGGGGTATTGGGGAACAGGTTCAAAATATCTTGTATGAGTATATAGTCCTTATTCTCCCATGATTCGGAATTCTCTATGACGAGAGCTTTTTCATATTCGAGGGCTTCTTTGGAGGGCGTATACCATGCGTCGCTCAGCTGCATAGGTTTGCTGCTGCTTTTCCCGTAAAATTTTAAATCCTCAACAGGATAATCACTCATAACATCAAGGGAGGCATTCAAAGCTTTTTCCGTTAATGATCCATAAGAAACATCGGACAATCCGTAAAAAGCACGGCCTGCAATATAGTGAGCCGTAAAATCCTCCCAGGAGGAGTATGAATTAATTAGATAATCAGATATTCTTCTCAACTCGCTCATCGCTTCATCCTGCGTTATATAGCCGCTTCCGATTGCCCAGCGCAAGAGGAGCAGTTCTCTTCCCTTGTCCCAGGCTTCGAGACCCTGTTTACCGAGTTTGGTTTTCATGGAACGGACGAAAAGAAAACGTGAAATTTCATATAGTGAGAAGCATTCATTTTTTGCAACTTCCTCTACAGATAATCCGCTGTATTTTTCATCAATTTCAAGAAGCTTCCTGTATGCTCCTGCGTGTCCGCCTTCCTCAAGCGACTTGATCTGAGTAAAGACTCCCTGTTTATCTGTAATGGACCATGAGTTTTTCAGTATACTTTTTGAATCTGTGCTGTTTTCTTCCTCTCCTGGATCAGGGTTAAGAGTATGTACTGACTGATTATTCAATCTTACTAAGTTTGAAGAAAGAGCGCAGATGTATTTTTCTTCAAGGGGAAGAGATTCCCAAAAATCAGCAGGCCTCTCTCTATTTTTTAGATCCAGAATTTGGCGGAATCCGTTTTGATTCCAGGTTATTTGAACGTAATCAGGACTTCCAGATCGGGAAAAATGAACCCTTACCAGAAAATTCTTGTCATTATTCCAAAGTGCATCTATGTCTGCTAAAAATTTTTCTATAATCGTACCGGAAGAAAAAGTTTTTTTTATTACAGGTTGTGTTGTGTCTACCGTAAAAGCATTCGTTTTTGAAAATTTGGCAAGCCATTGCTCATAAGAGTCTTCCCATGCAAAACCTGACTTCTCAAACCAGATCGGCAGCAGGGGCTGTGTTATTGTTATACTGAATGCTTTATCTCCGGTGTGGTAAAACTGCAGAGAATCAGGAAGATCGGTTGTAACCAGGGTAAATCCGGAACTGCTTGAAAAGGATACAATCCAGTTCTTTAGAAAATCAGGAAGATTAGTACTTGAAAGGGAATCAGCTGGAAAGCAGAACCCTAGCATGCAAAAAAAGAGTACTGCAGACGTTAGTGCTATTTTTGAAGAACTTTTTCTTTTCATATTGACACATTATATAGTATAACATCAAAAATTG
Organism: Spirochaetota bacterium; assembly: GCA_023398165.1. Lineage (GTDB taxonomy): Bacteria > Spirochaetota > Spirochaetia > Treponematales > Treponemataceae > JAAZLA01. The sequence goes on from JAEWSQ010000025.1 coordinate 191,684, forward strand.
CCATAAAAACATGTTCCGTATTATCTTAGAACGCTTTTGAATACACAACTCTCGTTATACTTTCCTTACTATATTCTTTTTCTTTTACCATTCCGGCTTTAATCATAACACCTCTAGAGGGTTCATTATGTACCTCGCAGTAGGAATAAATTTTGGGAAAATGATATTTTTTTGAAGCATATTCAATTACCGCGCGGGCTGCTTCAGAGGCATAGCCCTTTCTCTGAAAATCTTTAATAATATGAAAACCTGCTTCGGGAAGCTGTTCTCCATCGATGTTCTGCATGGTAATTCCGCAGTCTCCCAAAAAGGCAGCATCTTCTTTTCGTATGACAGCCCATAAGCCGAATCCGTATTTTGCATAATTATCAATATTCCATTTGATCCAGTTTTCAACTTCCTGGGGTGAGAAAGGGTGAGGGTAGTATTTCATGGATTCCGCATCTGACAGCACTTTTGAAAGTTCTGCCTCATCGTTAAGTGTAAGTTCACGTACATATAATCTTTCAGTTTCGAGTATTTTTTTCATACTTCCCCTTCTGTTTTATCCATGTATTTTTTAATGTATATGAATCATGTATATGCACGGTCTGATGCCTCGTCATGGGCATTGATAATAAACCGGCAATCGTTTTATTTCCCCAGAAATCCATGAGCCACAGGGAATCTTTCTGTTCTGTGACTACTCTTTCGCTAAGAATTCTTTTTACCTGTGAATTATCAGGTTTTCTTACTCTATCTTTTTCTGAAAGGGACGCAATAATTGACTGACTGCGCATTCCTACTTTCTTGCGGTACTCCAATAATGATTCCAGTTTTATTGTTGAGTTAAATGAGTCAAGCTCTTCTTCGGACCACGCATTTCCTGTGTCGGTAAAAGTAATGCCCATTTTTTTCTGCCATGCTCTAGAGAAGGTTTGACTTTTCCCCTCTATGAGTAAAGACGAGACAGCATCCTCAATTCTTGTAATATGATAGAGGTTCCATGCAATTGAGCTGTACCTGTGTGCCGGCCTCCAAACCGACTGCTCCTGTGTAAGATCGGTAAGTAATTCCTGATACATATTTGTCAATGTATTGTTATTAATATCATGCAGTTCAGAATGCATTGAGAGACAGAGGGTAATGCCCTTTGAAAAAGTATGTGATTTAGATAAAAGAAGATTCAATTCTTTCTGTTTGGGATTCCAATCTTTAGCAATTGTCATGCATATAATTCTATCATAAGTGCATAGACGGCGCAATCCGGATGTGATTGTATGAAATAGCTAATGTTCTTGACAGCGCATAAAACGGCTCTTATACTCGATTATAAGTATACTGATGTTTTTAAAGGTGATATAAGAATTGGTATGAAATCATTTAAGAAACTGAGAAAGCGGAAATTAAGCGCAATGCTTAAGATCAGCGTAATTATTGCTTCGATTACGGGTATTACCGGTTTTTCAGCAGGTATGGCTCAAGATGCTTCCTTGAGTGTAAATTTATACTCTGCCTTCATAAGTTTTCTTTTAGGTTTTTTAAATCCTGCATGTATTTTTCTTTTAGAAGATTTTTTCCTATCGCGAAGAAATATACGTTCATTATCATTACCCCTCCTGCTTACATTACGAATTTGTATATACCTTGCAGTGGGAATACTAATGTATTCAATCGTGGGATTCTTTTTATTCCGCGATGAAATATTTGATGCAGACAATATTATTTTTACGTTTTCAATATTATTCGGAATTTCATTTATTATGAACGTTGCCGTCTTTTTTACTCAGTTTTTAGGCAAGGGTTTTTTCAAATCCTATTTATTTGCCACACACCATAGAGCATCCGTCAATAACTACTGCTTTATGTTCATCGATTTATGCGATTCAACATTACTCGGCGAGAGATTGAATCCTTCTCAGTTCTTTGATTGCCTCAATGATTTTATCTTCATATGCGAGGAGGTAATCGACTATTATAACGGTAAGATTTATAAATATGTCGGAGACTGCATTATTGTCGTCTGGAATGAGCTTGAAAAACCTCTTCTGGATGCTTTTGAATGTTCACGCGAAATACAGCATCAGCTGAATGAGAATAAGGATCATTTTAAGAAAATATATGATTACAACATTCAGTTTTCAATTGGAGTTCATACAGGTCCTGCAGCTGTTGGGGAAATAGGGTTTGACCGTAAAGAAATCGGATATCTTTCAGATACGGTCAATACAGCTCAGAGAATTCAAGGTCTTAATAAACAGATTGGAACAACAATATTATATTCAGATTCATTTATAGAAAAGCTCCGGACCTGGCATCCGGAGCTTATGAATAACCATAATTTTACCATTCACGAGGGACCCGTGATAAAAGGTAAATCAAAAAAACTGGATGTTTATTCCCCGGCTGCAGAAAAGTCTGCAGCAGTATCCCATTACATTCCGCTTCTGTAATCGAGATTTTCAGATCTTTGTTCCCATGAAGGGTAAATATCAACTTTCCATTTATACATATAACATTCCCCCTTCTTTACGAAACCAATTCTTTCATAGAACGGCTGACTCCCTCCGAGCATTGCATTGCATTCCGGGTATTTTTCATGAAGTCTTCTAAAAACTTCATTTAAAAGCTTTGTACCGAGTTTTTTACGTCTTTCCCACCACACGACTCCCAGCGGCTCTAGTTCACAGTAGCTCATTCCTTTCCTGTACCATAAATTTGCCATAGCAACAGGGCGTCCCCACGGATCGATGATGCAGACATCAAAATCCGGATCATATGATTTCATTGTTCTTACAGTATGAAACGCAAGCTCAGGCTCCTTAATCCTGTCGATGCTGTAATTAAAGGAAGCCATATGCGTGTTTGAAAGAAAGAAATCAGGAGTTTCATTCCCGTCCGCGTAGAAGTAGCCTTCGGGAAGAGTAGTATCAAGGTTTCCAGGATCATACTCTTTTACAAGATTCCTTTCAGGCCATCCGTCTTTGACAAACCCGTGCTTTAGTACGATATCTTCGAGAACTGTATTCCAGTCGGGTACACGCAGCTGAACAAACCGTGTTGAGCCGTTCTGTTCAACCTGCGACATACCTGTCTGTGCAAAGAAAATCATATGTTCGAGTAATTCAGCATTCTGTGCATTTTCTTTACTGCTAAAGAGAAAAAAGGCATCTCCTTCCGTATTCACTTCATTAAGTGCAGCGCCGACAATTTTCCCGTTAAGGCGGAAAATACCGGAGCCTCTTTCCATGAGCCTCTCAATTCCCCGGTGTTTGGGATGCAGTCCTAAACAAAACTCAAATCTGCTTAATCCGTAGTTCGGACAATCCCAATTGTAAGAATTAAGAATTAAATCTTCCAGTTCATCAAAATCATTTTCTGTGTAATATGAAAACTCGTATTTCATAGTCAGCTCCTTATCATTCCATGTAGTTTGGTTTTAGAAAAATTTTTTCTTGTGCTGTTTTGAATCAGCAACCCTGATAAAACCCGTTTTGAGCTTCTGAACGAATGGAGTAGCTATATAGTATCCGACGCCGAAGCGTCATAAGAAGTTTTTGGGGTTTACTGATTATGGCTTGTAATCTGCATTTTTTGTGCCTCCCGCTGCAGCAGTGTGCATTGTTATTGTATAATGCGTAAAAATATTAGTATTTAATTTTCCGCGCCTCAAGCAGTAAGGAAAGAGGAAATCCCTTGTGACTCAAGGTAGAGAACATTCCGGACAGGTCATAATCATATTCAGAAAAACCGGTAATTACCATTCCGTTTCTGCAGACGCCGGCCATTATATCCGATATCGAGTGAGTATAATCGGTAAACGGTTTTGATTCATACGTTTTTTGTGTCATATAATACATACCTCCTGTATTTACCCATTCTTTAGTAAAATAGGAGTTTACACAATTGGCCGGGAAGTTTTCATTATAGTTATCCTCGCCCGGAGCGCTGAGCATGCTGGTAAAGGGATGCTGTTCATTAATCAAAAGGACGCCTCCGTCATGTAAACACAAACTGACTTTTTCAAAAAATGCTTTCAAATCTTTAAACCAGCATAGAGCGCCGATCGTGATGATGATAAGATCGAAACGGTTGTAAAACTCTGTTCCTATATCTAAAATATTTGCAGAAATGAATCTGCAGTTTAAAGAAAGTTCCTTGGCCTTGCTGTTGGCAAACGCTACCTGATTTTCTGCTATATCGAAACCGATGCCTTCATCTGCACCGCTTTGCATAAGAGATAAAAGCTCGCGTCCGTTATTGCAGCAGAAGTGCCCTATTGTTTTTCCTTTTAATGAAAGTTTTTCTATGGACGATAGAAAAGGCTTCTCCAGGAAAGGAAACTTCTCCGTCTTAATTTTTTCAACAATATCTGTACCCCACGAAGCGTCCCTGTTGTCAAATGCTTCTTCCCAGGCTTCTTTATTTTTCAGAATGTAGTTCACACAATGCTCCTTGACGGTTATGTATTCTAGTATGATATTATGTACGAGGTCAAGCAATTTATAAGGAAATTAACTTGACAAATAGTGTATTACAAATGATGATTTATATAAAAACTGATACGTGTTTGAATACCAGGAGTCAATTTGAGCGGTTTGTATAAAATTATTCTTGTAGATGATGAAGATGAGGTCCGCGGCCGCATTTCATCAAAGATACTTGAGGGAAGCGGTTTTGTTGTTGCAGGAACTGCAGGCAACGGATACGATGCTCTTGAACTCATAGAAAAATATAGTCCTCATGTCGTTCTGACTGATATAAAAATGCCCTATATTGACGGTATAGAACTTGCCCATATAATAAGGCGTGATTATCCTGCGGTAAAAATAGGCTTCATTACCGGTTATGATGAATTTGACTATGCAAGGGAAGCTATAAAGCTCAATGTATTTACCTACCTTACAAAACCTCTTACGCAGGAAGATATTTCAAGCTTTCTAAAAAAACTGAAACAGGATTTGGATACAGAAATAGCTGAAAATTATAATAGGGAACTGATTAAAAAGCGTTATGAGGAAAGTATTCCCCTTATACTTGAAAACACGTTTATATCAATTTTAGCTTCCGGTACCGGAGGCGGAAAAGAAGATATTGAGCAGCTGCGCGAAAATGGAATATCTCTTGATGATTCGACCTATATATTAGGTGTTGTTCATATACATAGAAATCCTGATAATTGGAGTATTATTGAGTTTCAAAAGCTTAAGCTTTCTGTAAGGAGCAGACTGACATCGCTTTTAGAGCAGGAATCATATTCTTTTTATTCTTTTATTTTTAATGATAATTTAGTGTATATCATTAAAGAGCGTGGAAGCTCTTTTAAAAATGAAATAGATCTTGTGTTTAACAGAATGACAAAAACAACAGAGCTTTATTTATCTGTTTCTATTGATATTGGAGTCAGTTTACTGCATAAAACTTTTAATGAATTAAGCAACGCTTATGACGAAGCCCAGCTTGCAGTGTCGTACAATAAATACAATACGGTAACAAAAATATCCTGGTACAATCAGTTTGGAGAAAGAGAAGTACTTCCTGTTGTTTTTAAAGAAAGCGATGCAAGGAAGCTTGAGTATTTATTAAAATATGCTGATGACAATGATCTTTTTGTGTTCCTTGATGAACTTAAAAAGCAGGCATTAGATGTTTCTGCACAATATGTTACTATGAGTTTATACATAGTAAGCCTTGTCAGCCTGCTGTCAGGTTATTGTGCAACAGCCGGAGTCAGCTTCAATGATGTTGCCGGTGTCGATATTATAGAACTTCTTGAAAAAACAAGAAGCATAGATCAGCTTTTTATGTGGGTTGAAAAAATTGTAAGGGTTCTCCGTGAGAGGACTATCGCTTCAAGGGTTAATAATGCCCAAAAAATTCTTGACCAGGCTGTTCAGTATATTACTGAAAACTTCTGCCGTGAAAATCTTACCATGGAAACGGTGTGCGGCGAGTTAGGAATAAGTGAATCATATTTGAGCCAGTGTTTTAAGAAATATAAGGAAACAACATTTGTAAAACTTCTTACGAGTTTACGGATGGAAAAGGCAATTACATTGCTTGTATCAACAGGGGACCGAATAGTCGAAATTGCAACTGCATGCGGGTATCAGGATGTGTACTACTTCAGTCACAGTTTTAAAAAGTATACCGGCCTGTCGCCGAAGAATTACCGTGAAGAACATTAAACACACATCGAGGTCTATAGGATTTACTATTTTTGTTATGACTCTGGGTATTGTTTCCCTTGCCCTCATTCTTACAAGTATAGTATTCCTTGGAGTTTTTTCAAAACTGCTCGATGATATAATTGAAAGTCAGGCCCGTGAGATTAACAAACAGATTGTTATGAATTATGAAAGCTATATTAACAGTGTTATTGAGACTGCAACATATATACAAACTGCGACTATAAAATATGATATTCTGCAGGATACGAAACCGCTCGATGAACTGTATTTTGCAAATACAGAAATTAAAAAAGATATGGTATCAATTGTGCTGTTTAATACAGAAGGAAAAAGAATCGCAGGCTCTTTTCTTAACAAACAGATAATTGACCAGATTACAGATATGCCGTGGTTTACATCGGCGCTGGCAATAAAAGAGATTTATCACTTCAGCACGGAGCAGGGAAAAAGCATAGCGGAAAATAAAGAAGAAAAAGTAATCTCAATTTCAAAATCGGTGAGTTATACTTCGGGTAAAAATACGATGAACGGTGTACTCCTGATAGAGCTTAATAATGAAACGTTAACCGATCTTGCAAAAAAAACAAATTTAGGGGAGGAAGGGCATTTACTGATTCTTAATGACAAAGGGGATCTTTTGTATTCCTCTGAAAGCGGTAATTTAAGCATGACAGAATTGAGTACGCCTATAGCGCGCAATATGTTTTTAGGAAGCTGCAAGGCGACTATTAAAAATATAAATATGTATATCAGTGTTAATACTCTTATTCAGACGAGGTGGCGTATAGTTACCGTAAGCAATATTAATGAAATACGAAATGCGCTGACACGGTTGAGCGGAATACTTTTACTTATATTTCTGGTAACCGTCGCTGTTTCAGCACTTGTCGCAGGAATTATATCATTCCGTGTTTCCCATCCCATTAACCAGCTTAAAACCGCCATGCTTGCTATTGAGCAGGGGGATTTTTCAAAACCTATTACTGTTTCCGGTCAAATCGAAGTTGTGACTTTAGCACATTCATTTAACAGTATGATTTTAAAAATACAGGAATTGATGTCGCGTCTTGTGTCGCAGCAGAGGGAAAAGCGCAAGATGGAGCTTCATATACTTCAAAACCAGATAAATCCGCATTTTCTGTATAATACGCTGGATTCAATCGTATGGCTTGCAGAACATAAAAGAAATAAAGATGTTATTACAACAGTAGTCTCCCTCGCACATTTTTTCCGCATCAGCATCTCAAAAGGTGAATCATTCATTCCCATCGAAGATGAAATATTCCATGTTGAAAATTATCTTACTATTCAAAATATACGGTATGTTAATAAATTCACCTATACAATATCGATTGATGAGCGGATGAAAAAGATTAAAGTCATGAAGTTAATACTGCAGCCTCTGGTCGAAAATGCCATATATCACGGAATCGGCGATGAAGAAGGAGAGATTCACATTAAGGGAGAAATCGAAAAAGAGTTTCTTATATTTAAGGTTTCCAATACCGGATACGGTTTAACCGATGAAAAAATTGAACAGATGTATGAAACCATGCGCGGCGGCGGCGAGAGGCCGAGTATTGGAATTAGAAATGTGTATCAGAGACTTAAACTGTATTACGGAGATAAAGCCGACATGACAATATCAAGTATTCCGGATGAAAGTACTACAATTACTTTGTTAATACCGTATAATCAGGAGGCCTTAGTATGAAAAACGTATTTCTTGTTTTATCAGCCGCCGTGATGATACTTGTATCCTGCTCGAAACAAAATGACCGGGTTGGCTTGTTTGTATATAATGAAACAGATCCCTATATGCAGAGTTTTGCAGGGCAGATTATGGCGGAATCTGACGGGAAATTTCCCATACATTTATACTATGCTAAAAACTCGCAGGTAATTCAAAATGAACAGATTGAAAAAGAGCTTGAAAATAATCCTAGACTGCTTATGATTAATCCTGTTGACCGTCTTGGTTCCTATTCAATTATTAAAACAATGAAAGAAAAAAACATTCCCATAATTTTTTTCAACCGGGAGCCGCTTGCTGAAGATCTTGCTTTATGGGACAAGATTTATTATGTGGGAGCCAAGGCTGCCCAGTCAGGACAGCTCCAGGCAAAACTCGTTATGGACTTGTTTGGAAATAATCCTTATAAACTCAATGAGATGGACAGGAATAATGATGGAAAAATCCAGCTTATAATTCTAAAGGGCGAGCAGGGACATCAGGATGCCGAAACAAGAACCAGTGAAGTACTTAAGAGCTTTGAAGAGCATAATTTTTCCATAGATCTTGTTGCAATCGAAGTGGCTAACTGGAATTTCAATGAGGCATCTTTAAAAACTCTGAAGCTTATTCAAAAATTCCATGATGAAGTTGAACTTATTATATCCAATAATGACGACATGGCTTTGGGCGCTATTCAAACACTGCGTGAGGAAGGATTCCTCTCTGATACTAATAATGACGGATATGTGAATAAATATGATGATCAATGGATACCGGTTGTCGGAATTGACGGTCTGGAAGAAGCACAGACCGCTATAGAAGCTGGGTTTCTCTACGGAACAGTAAAAAATAATTCAAAAAAAATGACCGAAGTAATGATAGAGCTTTCTCTTTTGCTTATGGAAAAAAAAGATGTTTCAGAATTATCTGAACCCCTTGCAGACGGGAAATATATCTGGATTGATTACAGCCCTTATATTTTGGAAGACAAATAGGTGAATTTGTGTAGAAAAAAACAAATTTTCCGCAGATTATTACATTGTGAGGTAAAAAATATCACAGTACTCTTACAGTAACGGTGAATACCATGAAGTATTCATACTAAATGTAAGGAGACAATAATGAAAAGAGTTCTGACTATTGCTGTTGCATTGCTGATGGTTTTTTCAGCAATGAGCATGTTCGCAGGCGGAAAAAAAGAAGGGGATGCTCAAGCTGCCAAGGACAGCACCATTGTTATTGGAGCAAATATTTACTCATTTGCAGATAACTTTATGAACGGTGTTATGAAACCTGAACTTGAAAGGTATGCTAAAGAGAAAGGTGCAAAAATTGAGATTGTTGACTCGGAAGGCCAGCAGGCAAAATTAAATGATCAAGTTGATGTTTTTATTACTAAAAAAGTAAATGTTCTTGCTATAAACCTCGTTGATCCTGCTGCTGCAAGTACAATTATTGGAAAGGCAAAAGCTGCAGGCATTCCCCTTATTCTTTTTAATAAAGAAGCAACAGAAAAGGGTGCAATGGCATCATATGATAAAGTATGGTATGTAGGAACAAATTCGGCTGAATCAGGAATTATTCAGGGACAGATGATGGTTAATGACTGGAAGGCAAATCCATCATGGGACAAAAACGGCGACGGCACTGTTCAGTATGTTATGCTTAAAGGCGAGCCCGGACATCCGGATGCAGAGGCACGCACGAGAGAATCGGTTAAAGCATTTGTCGATGCAGGAATTAAAGTAGAACAGCTTGCACTCGAAGCGGATCCAAACTGGTCAACCCAGCACGGAAACGACAAGATGGCTGCATGGCTTACTTCAGGATTCGGAAACAAGATTGAACTTGTAATCTGCAACAATGACGGTATGGCTTTCGGTGCGATCAATGCTCTCAAAGCTGCAAAAGTACAGCTTCCCATTTACGGCGTTGATGCTCTTGATCAGGCATTAACACACATAGCAGACGGTGAAATGAACGGTACCGTTCTTAACGACGGTGTGAATCAGAGCCGTGCAACACTTGATCTTGCTATCAATGCTGCTCAGGGAAAAAATGTAACAGACGGAACAGCATGGAAACTCACAACTGACGGAACAAAAGCAGTCCGCGTACCATACCTTCCTGTAACACCGGCAAATTATAAAGAGTTTAGAAAATAAATTTCTTTATAAGAATAACCTCTTACCGCGGGACAGCATCTGCTGCCCCGCGGTTTCATTGCAAATTAGGGTATGCATCTTTTTAATGAATAAGGACGTTGTTATGGATGACCATGTTTTAAAAATGAAGGGAATATCAAAATCTTTTTCAGGTGTAAAAGTTCTTGATGATGTTGAATTCAACGTCAGAAGCGGAACAGTCCATTCTCTCATGGGAGAAAACGGCGCGGGAAAGTCTACTCTTATGAAGTGTCTTTTCGGAATTTATCAGAAAGATGAGGGTGAAATATTTTTAGAAAATAAGCTGATAAACTTTGTTGATCCCAAACATGCTCTGGAGCATGGTGTTTCAATGGTTCATCAGGAGCTTAATCAGGTTATACAGCGGAGCATTAGCGATAATATCTGGCTGGGGAGGTATCCTTTAAAAGGCTTTTTTATTGATGAAAAGAAAATGAAAAAGGATACACTGGAATTATTTGAAAGAATCGATATTCAGATAGACCCCGATACTCCTCTTCATAAGTTATCGGTAGCTCAGAGACAGATGGTCGAAATTACAAAAGCTATTTCCTATAATGCAAAAGTTATTGTATTTGACGAGCCTACTTCTTCATTGACCGATAAAGAAGTGACAATGCTTTTTACTATAATTCAAAAATTAAAAACACAGGGTGTTGGAATCGTTTATATTTCTCATAAAATGGACGAAATATTTCAAATATCAGATGATGTTACGGTTCTCCGCGATGGGAAATATATTGGTACTGACAATGTAAAAAATCTTACCATCGATAAAGTTGTAAATATGATGGTCGGAAGAAATCTAGGCCAACGATTCCCCGAGAAAACAAATACGCCCGGTGAAGTGCATTTATCGGTAAAAAATATTACCACCAGGTACGAGCCGCGAATTGCAAATATCAGTTTTGATCTTAGAAGAGGCGAGATTTTAGGTATAGCAGGACTTGTCGGTGCAGGCCGGACTGAATTAATAGAATCCATATTCGGCGTTCGTGCAATCGATTCAGGAGAAATATTTCTTGACGGTAAAAAAATTGTTAATAGAAATCCTACAGACTCAATTAAAAACAAATTTGCTTTTTTAACGGAAGAAAGAAGGGCAACCGGAATTTATCCCATTGCAGATATTACCTTTAATACCACCATATCAAATATCAATTCATATAAAAACAAAATCGGATTTTTACAGAATGGAAAAATGAGTAAGGATACCGATACGCAGGTTGCTTCTATGCGGATTAAAATACCAAGCAAGAGGGAACCTATACGCTCTTTAAGCGGCGGTAATCAGCAGAAAGTTATTATAGGCAGGTGGCTTCTTACCAATCCCGATATTCTTCTTCTTGATGAACCGACGAGAGGAATTGATGTCGGTGCAAAATATGAGATTTATCAGCTCATAATTAATTTAGCTTCAAGCGGTAAATCTGTAATAATTGTTTCGTCAGAAATGCCGGAATTAATCGGTATTACAAATAGAATTCTTGTTATGAGTAACGGATATATGTCGGGTATTGTAGAAACTGATAAAACAACACAGCAGGAAATATTCCAGCTTTCAGCAAAATATTTAAATCAGAAAAGGGAGGCTTCTCTATGAGTTTTATGTTCACAAAAAAAATTGCTCTAATGAAAAAAGACGACTGGAAAGAACTGCTTTTAAAAAATGCAATTTTAATTGTAATTTTTCTAATTATTATTGGAATAATAATTAAAGAACCTGCATTTTTATCGGGTACCGTTATGCGGAACATTTTAACCCAGAGTGCAGTACGTCTTATTTTGGCATTCGGTGTCGGCGGTATAATTATTATACAGGGAACAGATTTGTCTCTTGGAAGAATTGTGGGCTTTGCCGCAATCATAAGCGGTTCCCTCCTGCAGCGCGTGGATTATGCTTCCAGGTTTTATCCTGATATGCAGCCGCTTCCGCTTATAGTGCCGCTTCTTATTTCCTGTGCAGCCTGTGCTCTTGTCAGCGGAGTATCAGGTTTTGTTGTTGCAAAATTTAAAATCCATCCCTTTCTTGCGACGCTCGGAATGATGATAACCTTATACGGAGTTATGTCAATTTACTTTGCCTCCGGTGCACCAGGACCTCAGCCGATTGGAGGTTTTGACACCCGCTATACAGAATTTGTAATCGGCACTACACTTGGTATTCCAAATTTAGTAATCTATGCAGGTATTGTAAGTATTGTAGTTTGGATACTGTGGAATAAAACCGCATTTGGAAAAAACTTATATGCAATTGGCGGAAATCCTGAGGCTGCCAAGGTTTCCGGAGTTAATGTTTTTAGGACAACAATTATTGTGTTTGTTATTTCCGGAGTATTGTACGGCATAGGCGGTTTTCTTGAAGCCGCACGAATCGGAAGCGCAAATAATGGAACAGGATACGGCTACGAGCTCGATGCAATAGCAGCCTGCGTTGTCGGCGGTATTTCTTTTTCAGGCGGTGTGGGAAAAGTATCCGGTGCAATAATCGGCGTATTACTCTTTACGATTATAAGCTACGGAATGACATTCATAGGACTTGATCAATATTATCAGTATATTATTAAAGGCGTAATTATTGTAGCAGCAGTTGCCCTTGACGCAAAACGCTACATTAAAAAGGTCTGATGCATATTACCTGCAGTCTTTCCTAATAAACGGCTCTTCTTTGTGTTCCGACACGAGAAGAGCATATTTTTGGGGTTTCCTGTATGCATTGCCGTGCACTTCTCTTTTCCTGTAATCACGCAGCGCATCCAGAGTAAACTGCGCTGCATAAATACCTTCTTCTTCGCCCGCTTCAATTACAAGCGTGTCTCTCGAGCCTAGTACACCTGGTTTGTAGGCAATACCGTCAAAGGCGGAGGAATGGCCGTTGCAGTCAGGTTTTCCGGCAGGATAGTTCACCGTAGCAATGCCTGTCATGTTTTCATAAGCTCTTGCGCGCAGCTGGGACAGTCTGTTTATCTCCATGGGACAGGCATTTGGCACTAAAATAATCTCAGCCCCTTTAAGCATTAAGATGCGCGCGCTTTCAGGAAATTCCCTGTCATAACAGATCATCGCTCCAATTTTTACTTCTCCGTTTTCTGTGTCCAGAACTCCGGTATAAAAATTGTCTCCGGGACTGAGCATTATTTCACTGTCAAAATCGCAGGTATGTACTTTTGCATACTGCAGTATCTTGTTACCGAACCGGTCAAAAACGATAATTGAGTTGCGGGGAAGGGGATCATGCTTTTCAAGAAAGGTGATGCCTATCGCCATGGTTAGTTCCTGAGCTTTTTTTCGAAAAGATTCAATAAAGGAGCTCTCTGCATCAACAGCAGTATTTTGAAGCTCTTCAATACTATCTGGAATAGTGTAGCCGCAGCTCCACATTTCCGGGAAAAGCGCAATATCAGCATTCATTTGTTTTGCCTTACCGCAGTATTCCAAACCCTTAACAAGATTTTCTTCAAGTGTTTTTCCGCTGTGTATTTGAAGCAGTGCAACTGTAAAAGAATTCATAGTAACCCTCCGTGGAATTATTATTCCAGTATAAACCTGAATATCAGGAAGTCAACATTTATAAAAAATGAAATTTCACTCTTGCTAATAATCTTCTATTTCCATATACTTTTAATATGGCAAGGTTCACACTATGACTGACAAAAATGAAACTGCTTATCATCTGCAATGGAACCCGTTAACACCGGATGCATCATTTTCAGTATTTTCAATAGCAGAAGAAATACATACCGAATTAGGCGAAAGAAGGGAAGTGTTTGAAGAGAAAATAACACTGGCGCCTTCATTCTGCAGAGGTCTCTATGCTGATACAACCCTGGTCGGATACGGAATTGCTCATCCATGGACTCTGTATTCAATTCCACCTCTGGATTCATTTATACATGATTTGCCAGTTAATCCAACCTGTGTTTACATACATGATGTTGCACTTCTCCCTGAAATGCGGGGTAAGGGAGCTGCGAGCGAATACATACACTTTGTAAAAGAACAAGCCAAAAAAAATAAGATTGATGTAATTGCCCTTGTATCTGTGTATGGTACAGATGTCTTTTGGAAAAAATACGGCTTTACTATAATGGACAGTAGAAAAATAGAATCATCGCTGTCCGCATACGGTACAACTGCGCGCTATATGATTTGTACTGTGTTGATCTGATACTATAGTTTACTGTCCTGATTAAACACTAGATTCCATTTGTTGTCACCAAAGTGCCATAGAGAAGATACTCTAAAAGAAATCGAAAGCATGGCATCAGCGCAGTCTATTATTACAATATAATTTGATATCGTAAGATCATCACCGCATCGGAGCTTACAAGTTCTGCAAACATTACGGCATTTCTTTTAGAAAAGGAATCCCGCATTGCTTTTTCAAGATCATAAAAAAATGCAATAAGCGTAATAAGTTTTGGAAGTCCTTTTTCCTTAAAAACTATAAAACCATCATCTTCGTTCATCTTTTTCCCCTTAGTATGATTTAACTATACAAGTATGTAGTCATGGTATCTGAAGTCGGCGTAGAGTTTTTAAATATCAACTTCTAAATAATCGTTTAAAAACTGCATCGGCAAGAGAAGACGGCACATGATACAGAATCCATGTCAGTAACCGGTTCCTGGCAATAATGTAACGAGCTTTTGGTTTTCTTTTTTCAGAAAGTTTTTTTATTAATAGAGATGCAGAGTAAGCACTCATCCCCTTTCCTGCACTTGTTACTAGTTTTTCTCCGCCTGTTCTCATAGATTCCCTGTAAACCTCATTACAAAGCGGAATTGAGGACTCAAGTGCCTTATTCCATGTATGTTCCCAGATGGGGGTTGCAATAGAGCGGGGTTCAAAAATAATAACTGGAACACCTAACGGTCCAACTTCTCTGCGAAGGCAGTCTCCCAAGGCTTCGAGGGCGAACTTTGAGCAGGCATATGGTGAAAAAAAAGGAGGTGCAATGCGGCCTGCAGAAGAAGAAATCAGTACTACTCTTGTTTTATCTTCACGAATAATAGGAAGGAGTTCTTTTAAAAGCAATAAGTTCCCAAAAAAATTAATTTCCATTATTTCTCTGAAACTTTTTTCATCCAGGTGTTCAATGGGGCACGCGTCAGCTCTTCCGGCATTCAAAAATAATTTTTCAAGTTTATCACCTGAATTATGAAGATTTTGTATGGCTTGTATAAAACTAAAAATGCTGTCCCGTGAAAGATAATCACAATAATGAAGTGTACCGGTCCTCTTTTTTTCTATTGTTGTCCCCAGCAGTGCAGAACCGCCAGACTCATACTGAGCATATAATTCTTTTCCTATGCCTGAATCACATCCGGTTATTACAATCATACAATCCTTGAAATGTCTTAAGTTATGATTCCCAGAAACAGTAAAACTCCGACAGCCGAAAGAAGAAGTCCTGCAATAACATAAAAAATTCTGGCTCCGTTTCTGGTAAACAGTTTAACTATGAGCCGGGCCTTCCTGTGTTCCATAAACCAGTCAAAATCCATTGCTGCGCAGACGACAGCAAAAAGACCTGCAAATACAACAACTAAACTAATGTAATTCATATCTTAAACTCCTTCACATGAAGTCTTATAAAATATTAACGGCTCTTATTAATTGCATTTAATTCTACTGTTATATCTTTACATTGATCCAAAACATTCACCGAAGCTTTTTTTACAATGGATGTAATATTCTGAAGACATAATAACGATTCATTAATTTGCTTGTTTCCGATCTCTGTTTCCTGCAGCCCGTTTTTCATTGTCTGCTCCTGTGTATTGATGGTCTGCATAGTAGTATCAATTGAAACAAAGTTTTTATTCAATTCAAGAATTAATTGAGAAATATTATTTATTGATTTTACAATAATATTAACTTTATTGGCAATAGTTTTTGCATTAGAGCTTGAGGATTCTGCAAGTTTACGAATTTCATCGGCAACAACAGCGAAACCTTTTCCGCTTGCCCCTGCATGAGCAGCTTCAATTGCTGCATTCATGGATAACAGGCTTGTCCTGCCCGCTATGTTTTCTATTGTTTCTGTAATATCAAAAAGAAGTTTAGAGTCGTCAGCAACTTTACCGACATCATGAGCGATGCTGTCGATGTTAACAATACTCGATTCTGATGTTTTACTTAATACACTCAGCTCATCAGAGTTTGTAACTAATGAGGCTGTAATAACTGATATGGTATTTATCATCTGATTCACGGCGGCAGATGATTCTGTAATATTTGCAGACTGATCTTCGATCGAATTATCAAGCGCCTGAATACTCTTATAAATCTTTTCTATTGAGCCGCTGATATTTAGTACCATTTGAAGAAGAGCGTTATGTTTTTTTGAAATCTCTTTTTCGTTGTTCAGTATTTTAATTTCCTGATAATGTCTGCAGTTCTCAGGTTTATTTACTCCATTATGTATTGCAATTGCCATCTGTTCGCAAGAATTATACCCGCAGGAGCAGCAGTCGAGAAAATCTTCTTTATTCTTCTTGTACATAGAATCATAAATTGCATTAAATTCATAAAGGCTTGGTGTTTTTATATTTTGAGAAGTACTGCTTCTATTAACATAAGTACGGTCATATAACCCCTTAATCCAAAACTTTTCCAGTGTTGCTTTTATTTTCCTTTTTGAAAAGAAAGAATTACCGGTGTACTCTTTTTTAGTTTATTCCTTTCGGGCTTCATCACAACGTTTTTCAATTAGTGATTCAACTTCATCAATATTTTTATCCTGATTCAGCGTTCCCGGGCCGCAGTTGCATCCCATCCCGCAGTTTAAGCAGTCAACTAATAGAGGAGCTTTTTTATCTGAAACCGATTTTTTAAAAGTATCCAGGTACTTATATATAGAATACCTGCCTTCAATCTTGCGGGATTTATTTTCTATTCCGGGAACATCTCTTTGTGCTGTCCTCAGTAAGCCTCCGGGACTCGAAAAAAGTACAGCTCTTTCTGCAGGAGGATTATCATACGAAACAGGGGGGTAGGTATCGAGATTAATATGTTTATCTTTGAAATATGCATCAAGGGATTTAAATGTGATATTGTAAGCGTCTATACCAACTTCATCAAATTCCCTTCTCTTGGCATAACAGGGTGACAATACTGCAAATTCTGCATTCTTGTATTCAGGGTAAAACTTTTTAACCATCTTAATCGTATGCATCATCGGACTGTCGGAAGGTGCCAGGTATTGAATAAGTTCAGGGTGATACAACTCTATATAGCTGACGATCGCAGGACAAGGCTGGGAAATCACGTGCCTCAAATTCTTATCTTTAATCGCCTTAAGGTAGCTCATCACCGTTAATTCAGCTCCGAAACTGACATCAAATACCGCTTTAACTCCCATTTTTTTTAACCAGCCGTTAATGTTCAGGTACTTTCCGGGAAAATTTGCGGCAACCGCAGGGGCCGTAACCGCAACGATTTGTTTTTTGTCATTAACGGCTTTCAAAAAAAGATCGAAATCATCAAGACCTATACGTGCATCATGAGTACATATTTTCAAACAGGCACCGCAGCCAATGCAGAGATCAGGGTTCACTTCAACATACGATTTTGAACCGTCATTACACAATTTAGAAGGGCACACACTGATGCATTGGTGGCAGTTAACACATTTATCTTTATCAACATCAATTATTTTTTTTAAATTCATTTTCTCCATAGTAGCTCCCGAAAATTCTATACTAACACAATCCTATAAAGCCTCTGCTGTTTTAGCCAGTATAAAAGCATTCCATTCATCTACTGTCATTTGGGCCTTAGACTGCAGCGAAAAAAGAAATGAATTAAAACCGGGATTATTTGGAAGTTCCATGTTTATTTCAATGACATCGGAATTATCAGCATCTACATACAGCATACCCTTTTTATCTTCGAGCCCCTGAACAACAACCGTAAAAACATCACATAAAACATCTTTATATACAGACTGACCGGTATACTCAAACGAAGTATTTCCCTGATATTGTATGTCGGTTGAATTATCAGGACTTATAAAACCGGCATTAAAGCTTGTATGTTTTTCTTTTAGATAGGGAATCATCGAATTAAGATCGGCCCAGTCAAAATTGTAAAAAAACGAAGGGATAATACCGAATGAAAATTCCTGAGTTTTATCTTTGTATGAAGCTTTTGCAGTAAAACCGCTGTACTCTGTAACTGCATTTTTTACTCTTTCACCGTCCTTTTTTACAAGGTATGCGGTGATTGCATCGGGCATAAACGTTGTTTCATTATAGTCCGCACACACAAGGTCGGTTGCTCCCTGAAGTTTCGCAAACTGATAAATTTTAAAACTTTCGCTTCGCAGAGATTCAGGATAATAAATCCATACATGGCAGGGATTTTTACCTTTTAAATCAGATTTAATATAGTAATAAGCATAGCCTGTTCTGTCATATGGCGCTGCATGTATATTAAACTGGGCTGTTAAATCCTGTTCTTCAGAAAAATCAACAGTTTTGTAGGGAAGTAAATAACAGGATACACAAGTACAAAGTAAAACCAATGAGAGAAGACCGCATAGACCGGTTTTAGGCATAATTATCTCCAAAGAACAAATATCACATAATAGTTCAACACGTGTCAATTAAGAAAATGTCATTCAAACTAAAGGTTACATAGAGATTTAAACTTGTTGTGCTCATACGTACTGTATACTATTACACTACTGCTAAACAGCAACGGCAAAAGATGATGGGAATCCTCTCCGCAAAAAATCATCCTGATTTTTCGCTACGAGCCGCCTCCGCTCACTGACGCCGGCTTCCATGCCGGCTCTTCCTCGCACCTGCTCGGCGTTCGCTTTGTTTCGATGCCTCGAAGCTTCGCTGTCAATACCCATCATCTTTAAAATAAAGAAGGACTACCTAAAGGTAGTCCTGATCTTTCGAGCGGATGATGGGAATCGAACCCACGTCTCCAGCTTGGAAGTTTTTAAGAATGGGCGTGTATTTCAGCGTAAAACAACGCTATATGTCATATTTTACAACCGTTTTCTATTATATGTCAATGGTAAAAAACGTAAAATGAAGTAAAAAAGAGTACCGAAAAGTACATTTATGGCACACTTTTATGGCACACACTTTGATATAAAACTATGTATAAGAGGGAATTTATACAATTAAAACCATAAAGTACTGCAGCCGGGGAGTCATGGGGGGAGTGCTAATAATGGTATTTGCAGGATGCGATATATAGTGTGTCATCTTTTATAATATAGATTAAACGATGTTCTTCTGTGATTCTTCGTGACCAATATCCAGAATTGAAACCAAATTAATATGGTTGTTAACATTTCCGACGGCTTTTAAAAGATGTTCTTTATTGGCCTCTGAGCTCAATATGATCCTTAACATAAAGTAACGATCAGAGATATAAAAGTCTTATTTGACAATCATAGTAATATGAAGTATCATATTGTTATGATTGTCAAAGAAAAGGAAACAGGTTTTTTTTCTCTTCTCGAAGATATCGCGGAAAAAAATGGAGGATTTATCCTTACTGATTCTGCAGTTAATGCAGGAATTTCGCGCTCTCTGCTTTCCTATTACGAAAAACAAGGATATTTAGAGCGTATTGCTAAGGGGCAATATATCTTTCCATCGGAAATATCAGATGAAATGTATTCTATAAGCCAGCGTTCAAAGAATTTAATTTTTTCTCACGAAAGTGCCCTTTTTTTACATAACATGAGTAGTAGAACTCCTTTTTATCATTCAATTACCGTTCCATCAGATAAACGGCTTTCTGATCGTCTTAAAAAAGAGTGTAAAGTGTATTATGTAAAAGCAGAGCTCTTTTCTCTTGGGTTGATGTACAGTAAAACACCTCATGGAAATCTTGTTCCTTGTTATGATGCAGAACGCACAATTTGCGATATTATCCGCAGCCGAAACCGTATTGATGAAGAAACTTTTTATGATGGAATTAAACAGTACATGTCAGGAAGAGAAACCGATATTGGTAAACTTGGAAGTTATGCAGAACAGTTTCATATTTTAAAAAAAGTAAGGGATATACTGGGAGTACTTCTATGAGTAATAAAACTGCAGTTATGAGTTTTAAAAGTAAAATAAATAATTATGCAAAGACTCATAATATTAGTGCACAGGCGGTTTTACAGAATTATCTTTTTGAGCGGTTTCTTGAGCGTCTTTCAATATCAGAGTATCAGAATAAATTTATTCTTAAAGGCGGAATGCTTATATCAAATATGGTAGGCCTTGCAGTTCGAACAACGATGGATATGGACATTACAATCCGTAATATGCAATTGGAAGAGCAGCAAATTCTTAATGCACTAAAAAACATAAGTAACATTAATCTCGATGATGGAGTTTCTTTTTCAGACTTTTCATTTACTCCAATCAGAAAGGATGATATATACGGAGGGTACTGTATTAAATTTACTGCAGGATATTTTTCAATCATTACTCCGCTTTCTATTGATATATCAACTGGTGATAAAATAATACCAAATCCTCAGGAATATTTTTTTCATTCTGCATTTGAAAATGATAAGTCATTCAAACTTTTCAGCTATAATATTGAGTCTATACTTGCAGAAAAAGTTCAAACGATTATAAGCAGAGGTATAGCCTCGACCAGACCTCGTGATTATTATGATGTGTATATACTTTGTAAGGAAAAATCATTCAGCATGGAAATATTTAAGAAAGCTTTTTCTGAAACTTGTAAACACAGGGGAACTGAGTATGTACTTGATGAAATTAAAATACGTTTAAATGAGATTGAATATAGTGAACTTATGAAGGCACAGTGGCAAAAGTATATAAAACAGTTTTCGTATGCAAAAGAAGTCAGTTATGAACAATTGATGGAAACCTTAAAAGATTTATTTTTTTAATGAATATCATTTGTGGTAATCAATGAGTATAACTTCATTTGCCCCTTCTTAAATCCAACGTAACGCCATACAAGAAGAAATTGAATATACCTTTATGATCGTACACCATGAACTTGTACTTACTTCTTCTGATTTTTGATTATAAAATTGAGAACGTCCTTTAGAAACTGATTTGACTCTCTCAGTTCTTTCAGTTCCTTAAACATTTTTCTTTCGAGATCTGAAGGATGTGTAGTATCTATTAATGTTTCCCCTAAAAGATAATGTCTTCTTCTATCTCTTCTCCAGTCAGTTAGAGTGTAGAATGGAATGTCAAGCTGTTCACTTGCTTTTTTTACCCCAATTTCGTAAGACAACTTAATTGCCTGGATTCTGGTTTCCTTATTGTACTTTTTCATCAAAATATCCTTTTAGTATTTATTCCACCATGAGTACATGAGCTTCTCTCACCTGGGTAATTTTAGTAAGCCTGCCTTCAGTAAAGGTAAGTTTTAAAACAATCTTCCCATGGAAAATATTTTTAGAAGCCTCAGTAAATATTTTAAGAATTGAAATCATTAGTCACCTCAAGTAATACCTTATCATTTAGAATTTCTTCAACTTCAATTACTGAAAAATGTCCGTCCTTAATTTTCACAGAAACAGTAACATCACCAGTTATGTTATCTTTCTGTGTATTGCGCATTATCCGTTCAAGCTCAGTTTTCAGTTTATTATGCATCATAGGAGGCAACCCTGTTTTTCATAAGATATTCATCTAAATCACGTATCAAATACTTAATAGATCCTGCCATAATGACTCTTGGTATTTTAAGTTTTCTATCAAGAGTTGAAAGTGAAACGCAAAGATATTGTGCTGCGTCTTTCCGCCGTAGCGCAGGTGATTGTATACCTCTAGGCTCCTGTTTAATGGTGTTCATAAAATTCCTTTTAAAACCGTTCTGGTTTATTCATCTTAGGATTTCATTATTGCAATAGAGCCCTATGCATCGGGCCTGTAAAATTGCAGCCATGAAAAATATTTTAGCCTTTAATAAGCTTTATTAAACCGTTAAACATAAGTCATGCTGTATTCTACATCCAACTGATCTAAACCAATATCAGATAGATTCCGTCTTAAAAAAGCTTGTAGTTATAGTATACTCATGAATTTAAAAAATATGTCGTAAAAGAAAAATGCAAATTTGTAATACTTTTATTACAATCTTTATAACGAAATTCCAGTTTTTTATTTTGCTTTATATACATTTATTTTAAGTGCTATATATGAAAAATTGCAAAGGACGCACCCATTCCCGCTCGCCTTCATTCTAATCATTCACTAGCATCAGCGTTACTCTTTTCGCGTTACGTATAGATCGTAACGCTTGAAAAGCATAACGCACTCGCGGGAAAGAGTGCTCATCGTAAGTAAAAGCGAATTCTATAAGCATTGGTCCGCTCATCGTTATGCAAAAAAACATCCGTGTTTTTTTGCCCGTTCTCCTGCTGCTCCATGCTTCAAGCCCTCCTGGCTTTCGCATTCCCGCATCAGGTTCACTGCCGGTATTGGCAAGGCATTATTCCAAGTGGCATCGAAGGAGCATGAAGAGTGCTCAATCGTAATCCTTCTGTCTTCCAAGTTTCCCGCCGCCCCGCCAGCCCCCGCCGC
>JAEWSQ010000027.1 GCA_023398165.1 Spirochaetota bacterium
TAACTATCCAATAAAACTTGACAGGTAGCTAAAAAGAAAGCAGTATGTGCAATTGCATTACACATACTGCAATAAATCAGAGGTTTGTTTTCTCTGTTTTTTTTGCGTTTTTTCTCCGGCTGTTTCACCGTTTTATCTGACCCGTCATGGTAATAATCGAGACATTCCCCTAGAATTTTTTCTCGTGAAATAACAATTCCCGGATTGCTTGAAATATACATCAGTATTGCCCATTCAACTGCCGTCAGTTTTACTTCATTGCCGTCCGCATACACTGCGTGGGCATTTTCGTCTATGAGCAGAGTATGGTTTTCCAAGATCCATTCTTTTGACACTGAAACATCAGACTGTATAGGAGATTTTAAACTGTTAGCGTTTCTTTTTAAAATATTATTCACCCTTAAAACAAGTTCCCTGGGAGAAAATGGCTTAACAATGTAATCATCAGCCCCTAATTCCAGACCGGTTATTCTGTCGCTTTCGGATTCGCGGGCTGTTAAAAAAAGGAATGGGCATTCAGGATATTTTTGAGCTATTGTTTTTGCCAGGGTAAATCCGTTTCCGTCCGGAAGCATAACATCAAGAATACACAGATCAGGCTGTTTAAATGAAAATGATTCCAAAACTCCTTCTATTCTGCCGAATGAATGAGTTTTGTATCCTTCCAGTTCAAGATAAGTTGAGATGAGATCCCGTATTGTATCGTTATCTTCCACTATGAATATCATAGTAAAATACTACGGTGGAACAATACTGAGGTCAAGATATTTCTTTCAAAAAAAGATGAGATTTCGCCTTCTCATACAAATCTTTATCTAATCTTCATCTTTATTTCACTGCATCTCTGCCGGTGCTATGTATGCTTTGTGCAATGTTGGAGAGGAAGCGACGGAGGTATTAGTATGAATAGAGCACTGTTTAGGAAAATTGCAGTAATGCTGGTGTTTTTTGCAGCAGGAGCGGCAGCATTTGCCTGCGAAATGGCTTTCAGACTGGAAGGGCAGGAGTATAGTACTGTAGAAATACATCCCGGCTCCGCTATAAAGCTTGTAAAGGGACAGAGCTACAAATTAACAGTGGAATTTATTGAGGACCATAGAAACTGCAGGGTTCCCGCCTGTGACACATACTTTCTTTTAGATAATGAAAAATGGAAACTAAAAAAGGAAAGCCAGGGGCTCATAATAAAAAGCATGACAGAGTGGGATGAAAAAACACAAACAAAAAATAGTATGGTGATTGAATTTACTGCCTCAGTACAGGGTGTTCATGAACTGCAGATAGTAAGAGATTGTCCAAAGGGCGGATATAATGAAAAAATCTCCTTCAGTGTTGAATAAAGTGCGGAGCAGGAAAGAGCACTATTTTCATACTGCAGTGCAGATTGCTGTCTTTGCAGGGGTTCTGCTGCTTCCTGCAGGTATATTTCATATGATCTGTCCAATGGGCGGTATAGCAGCGCTTAGCCGCTTTATTTCTCAGGGACTATTTATTTCAAAAACAGGAATTACAAATTTTATAATTCTCGGCGCAGTTCTTCTCGTAACAATAGTTGCAGGTCCTGTTTTTTGCGGATGGATTTGTCCCCTCGGGTCTGTTCAGGACTGGATGAGAACTCTTTCAAACAAATTAAAAATAAAGCGGATTACGGTTCAAGGTTATTTAAACACAGCTCTGTCCCTTGTACGGTTTGGTGTTTTAGCTCTTATAATTTTTGCAACGGCAAAAAGCCTGTCCCTAGTGTTTATCAGGCTTGATCCTTACTATGCGCTTTTTCATTTCTGGACAGGCGAGGTGTTTCTTCTTTCTATACTGATATTGGTCTGTACCCTGGTTCTTGCTCTTTTTATTGACCGCCCCTGGTGCAGGTGGTTTTGTCCATTGGGAGCGTTATTGAGTATTATTGGAAGATTAAGCATTTTTAAACAAAAAAAACCGTCTTCCGCATGCATCGGCTGCGGTTTATGCTGTAAAGCATGCCCCTCAGGACTTCATCCGCAGGAAAAAGAAAAAGTAACTAATATACGGTGCATCCGCTGCGGACTGTGCACTTCCTCCTGCCCCCCCGGAGTTAGGACCAATAATTCTTCTTATACAGTCAGTTTGATTAGTGCGCTCTTCCTTGTTCTTGTTTTCTTCATTGTCCCCCTTATTGCTGATAATAAATCCGGCTCACATTCCGGAGGAGAAATAACTATGAATACTACAATACAGACGGCTTCAAAAAATCTGGGAATCAGTGACAAAGAATTACTCTTGAAATTGGGATTACCCGAATCATATTCGGCTGATACAAAACTCATCGACATTGAAGATGATTATGAAGATGTTACTTGGGCATATATTAAAGAAATACTTGCAGAATAAAGAACGGCCGGAAGCGTTCAAACTGTATTGAGGTGTACGCAGAACATCTCCCGGCCGAAGAAGGACTTAAAACTTTTTTAACTATAAAGAAGAGTTAATGCTGCACAATTATGCGTCATTCTGCAGCGCAGCATAACCCTCTTCTCCTGTTCTGACCTTGATAACATTTTCAAGATCAGAAACAAAGATCTTACCATCACCGATGTGTCCCGTATAAAGTACTTTTTTTGCAGTCTCGATAACTGTTCTTACCGGTACCTTTGATACGACAATTTCCATCTTAACCTTCGGAAGCAGTGTGATGTCAAGCGGAACACCGCGGTAAAATTCACTTGCACCTTTTTGTATACCGCAGCCCATTACATTCGATACTGTCATACCTGTAATGCCGATTGCATTCATTGCTTCTTTTAAGACGTTAAGTTTGCTTTCCTTGGCAATGATAACTACCTTTGTATATTTATGACCGTCCGGTGTTTTTGCCTTAGCCTCAGAAACAACGTGTGCAACAGGAACTGTTTCTTTCGGGGGAATGATTGGTTCCATTTCATCACCTGTTTCCAAAGGTATGGACGGCATAAAGTCCGCATAACATGAGAGCAGCCCGTGCTCGGGTAAATCGAGACCTTTGATTTCTTCTTCTCTTCCAACACGTAATCCGAAGGTTTTCTTAAGGATTAAAAAGAGAATGGTCATTGTAACTGTGACAAAAACCGCCACAGAAGCAACACCGGTTAACTGAACAAGAGTTCTTCCGATTCCGCCGCCTGTGAATAAACCGCCGTCGCGGGCAAATAATCCGACTGCGATTGTTCCCCATGCACCGTTAAAGGCATGAACACCAACAGCACCGACAGGATCATCGATTTTTACAACCTTGTCCAAAAACTCTACTGCTGCAAATACAAGGAGTCCTGCTATTGTACCGATAATGGCTGCTGCCCATGGATCTACTGCAGAACAGCCTGCGGTAATAGCAACAAGACCTGCAAGTGCGCCGTTTAATGTCATTGAAACATCAGGTTTTTTATAGATAATCCATGTTATTGTCATACTCGCCAATGCAGCACATGCTCCAGCAATATTAGTAGTCATAAAAATATTTGAAGCATCTATGGCCTGTGCTACTGTGCTTAATCCATAGGTAGAGGCAGGGTTAAAACCGAACCATCCGAACCACAGAATAAATACACCGAGCGCTGCAAGGGTCAAGCTGTGTCCCGGTATAGCTTTTGCCTTACCATCTTTTGAATACTTACCAATTCGCGGACCTAATATTTTTGCACCCACGAGAGCTGCTATACCGCCTGTCATATGAACTGCTGTAGAACCTGCAAAGTCATGAAAACCTGTCCAGCCTGCAATAGTAAGCTTTGAGAGCCATCCGCCGCCCCATATCCAGTGACCTTCAATCGGATAGATTAAGGCGCTGATTACTACAGAGTATACAAGATAGGATTTGAACTGTGTCCGCTCTGCCATGGCGCCTGAAACAATCGTTGCAGCTGTAGCGCAGAATACTGTATTGAAAATAAAGTGAGTCCATGAAGGAAGATTTCCTATCAGCTGCTGTGACGTAAGCTTCGTACCAAACAGATCAATGCCGCCGAACCAGTCGCTTGCTGATCCGTACATAATACCGTATCCGATTATCCAGAATACGATAGACCCGCAGACAAAGTCCATCAGGTTTTTCATAATGATGTTGCCGGCGTTTTTTGCACGTGTTAGTCCTGTTTCCACCATTGCAAACCCGGCCTGCATAAAGAAGACTAATGCAGTTCCCAGTAATACCCATAGGGTATCGAGCTGAATTGAAAAATCCATATACCGCTCCTCTAGTTGCGTTTTCACGCCGTTATATTACGTTCACCTATGTAAACGTATGTTTGCCCGGCAGATTCCTGCCCGCTGAGCAAACGTGTAACCAATAAAAAAAGACGTCCGTGCAGAGATAAAGTTCATACAAAATTAGTATGATTTTTTTCTCAACACGAACGTCATTGTTCGCAATATATAACTGTAAAAAACTAAAAAAGACTCGTACTACACTCTAAACAAAAGATCGGCATAACTGGGGAAGGGCCAGTGATCCTTTGATGTAATTGTTTCAAGTTCGTCGCAGACCGCTCTAAGAACCGACATTGCAGGAATAATTTCTGCTGTGTAGAACTTAGCGCATGATGTTACATCATCAAACTCTTTAGCCTTCAAAATACAATTTTCCAAAGCTTCAAGTTTTTCTGCCGCGTTATCGGCAAGAGCCGATAATGTTTTAACAAGGTTTTCTTCACTCTTACATGCAGCTGAAGGAACAAACTGTTTTACTTCCAGAGCTGTATGAGCTACATCTTTCATGTACTTATACACAGCAGGCATAATATCTTTCTTTACCATATCTATCATGGTAAGAACTTCAATGTTTAAAACCTTGCAGTATTCTTCCATTTGGATCTCGTAGCGTGATTCCATTTCCTCGTGACTGTGAACCTTATGCTTTGTAAAAAGCTTAATATTTTTGTCAGAAATGAAGTAGGGCATAGCGTCTGTTGTTGTTTTAAGGTTTAAAAGCCCTCTCTTTTCTGCTTCTTTAACCCATGAGGCATCATAACCGTTGCCGTTAAAAACAATTCTGCTGTGTTTCTGCAGATTTTTCTTTATTAGTGCATTGAGAGAAGCAGTGAAATCCTTAGCCTTCTCAAGCTCATCGGCAAATTCGCTGAAAACTTCTGCTATGATAGTATTCAGCATAATGTTCGGACAGGAAATTGAAAGGCTGGAACCGACTGAACGGAACTCAAATTTATTGCCGGTAAAAGCAAAAGGAGACGTTCTGTTGCGGTCCGTTGTATCTTTCGGGAATGACGGAAGAGTATCTACTCCAAGGGTCATAACTTCCTTATCTTTTTTACTGTACGGTTTTCCTTCCTTAATCGCCTCTAATATTCCTGTTAATTCATCTCCCAGGAAGATTGAAATAATTGCAGGAGGAGCCTCGTTTGCACCCAGACGGTGATCGTTGCCGGCTGACGCAACTGATAATCTTAACAGATCCTGATGTTCATCAACTGCTTTAATAATAGCAGTCAATATCAGCAGGAATTGAGCATTCTCTGATGGTGAATCACCAGGTTCAAAAAGATTCACTCCTGTATCAGTTGAAATAGACCAGTTATTATGCTTTCCCGAACCGTTAACACCGGCAAAAGGTTTTTCATGCAAAAGACAGGTTAAACCGTGTTTCATGGCTACCTTTTTCATAACTTCCATTGTAAGCTGATTGTGATCAGTTGCAATGTTTGTCTCTGTATAAATGGGTGCAAGCTCGTGCTGAGCAGGGGCAACCTCATTGTGTTTTGTCTTTGCAAGTATGCCGAGTTTCCACAATTCTTCATCGAGATCTTTCATGAATGCTGCTATTCGAGGTTTAATCGCACCAAAATAATGATCCTCAAGTTCCTGCCCCTTTGGAGGTTTTGCTCCGAACAATGTCCGGTTGCAGAACATTAAGTCTTTTCTTTTCAAATAGAGATCGCGGTCAATAAGGAAATATTCCTGTTCGCTTCCCACTGTTGAAATAACGCGTTTTGAATCAGAACCGAAAAGCTTAACAATACGCAGAGCCTGTTTATTCAAGGCTGCCATTGAACGAAGCAGTGGTGTTTTTTTGTCCAGAGCCTGTCCGCCGTAAGAACAGAATGCTGTTGGAATGCACAGCGTATTGTCTTTTATAAAAGCATAGGAAGTCGGATCCCAGGCAGTGTAACCGCGCGCTTCAAATGTTGCACGTAATCCTCCTGAAGGAAAACTCGATCCATCAGGCTCGCCTTTTATCAATTCCTTTCCCGAAAATTCCATTAACACTTGACCGTTTTGACCCTTGGTAATAAAGCTGTCATGTTTTTCTGCCGTAATACCGGTCATGGGCTGAAACCAGTGAGTAAAATGAGTAGCGCCCTTTTCAATAGCCCAGTTTTTCATAGCATTTGCTACAGAATTGGCTACAGTTAAGTCGAGAGGAGTTCCCTCATCCATGGTCTTCTTTAGAGATTTGTATACCTCTTTTGAAAGACGTGTCTGCATGACAGTGTCATTAAAAACCATACTGCCGAAAATTTCTGAAATCGTACTCACGTTAAGTCCTCCATAAAGTGAAAACGGTAAAAAAAAAGGCGATGCGAACCCCAAAGAGGTTCACATCGCCATTGATGTTAACAGTTTATTTATACAAGTTATGAAAAAAATTGTCAATATCAGTTTCTCTAAATTTTCAAGTTTTTTAGGTATTTTTCTGGAGTTGTAGAGAAATGCTGCCTTCAGTATACTGGAGTAAGCTTGATAAAAAGGGAGCAGCATATGATGTACAGCGAAGAAAACGGCATGCTTATTGCAAAAGAAGGAAATACATCAATTTTCATACAGCCGTGGGGTAAAAACTCTCTGCGTGTTCAGATGACGAAAGAACGCATCATTGATGAGAATACTTGGGCTTTGAGTGAGCCTTGGTCAGGGACAGAACTTAGTTCTGTTACAATAGAAAAAGCTGCTGTGACTGCTCCCTGGCACAAGCATTACCCCGGTGCAGAATCAAAAACAGAAACTTTTTGGACCGCATCGATTACCAATGGAAATATTACCGCAGATTTTAATCATGAAGGATGGCTTACCTTTACTGATAAAACAGGCAAAGTACTTCTTAAAGAATATTGGAGAAACAGAGCCAGAATAGACCGGTACTGCGTCCCGCTGAATATTTCTGCAAGGGTTTTAAAACCTCTTATGGGAACAGAAGCCTGGGAACTTACTGCCAGGTTTGAAGCCTTTGACGATGAAAAGATATTCGGCATGGGGCAGTATCAGGATGAGTATTTAAATAAAAAAGGCCTTGTGCTCGATTTATGTCAACGCAACTCTCAAAGCTCTGTCCCTTTTATGATATCAAACAGAGGCTACGGTTTTTTATGGAATAATCCTGCAGCAGGAAGGGTCAGCTTTGCGAAGAATCTTACGGAATGGCATGCACAAAGCACTAAAAAAATGGATTACTGGATTACATGCGCAGACACCCCTGCTCAAATTATGGAACAGTACACGACTGTTACCGGCCGTACGCCTAAGCTGCCTTCATTTGCTTCAGGATTCTGGCAGTGCAAGCTACGCTATAAGAATCAGGAAGAAGTTCTTTCAGTTGCACGTGAATATAAAAGGCGGAATTTGCCAATATCTGTCATTGTAATTGATTTTTTCCACTGGACTCTTCAGGGCGATTTTATGTTCGATCCTATTGACTGGCCCGATCCCGCTGCGATGGTGAAGGAATTGGATTCAATGGGAATTACATGTATGGTCTCTGTCTGGCCCACTATCGACGAGAGAAGTAAAAACTTCGGATATATGGCGGACAAAGGCTATCTTGTCGGTTTTGAACGCGGAAGCGGTGTTCACATGAGCTGGATGGGGAACACCGTTTTTTATGATGCGACAAATCCTGAGGCGGGAAAGTTTGTTTGGGAAACATGCGATAAAAATTACGGACAATACGGCATACAGCATTACTGGCTCGATGAGGCTGAGCCGGAGTACGGCATCTACGATTTTGATCAGTTCCGCTACTCAATCGGACCGGCGCTGCAGGTGACCAACGTGTATCCCTTATATTTTGCAAAAGCTTTTTTCGAGGGACAGAGCTTTAAAAAACAATCTGATATTCTCAATCTTGTCCGCTGTGCCTGGGCGGGAAGCCAAAAATACGCCGCGTTGGTGTGGTCGGGAGATATACATTCCTCGTTCCGCTCAATGAAGGAGCAGCTGCAGGCAGGATTAAACATGGGGCTTGCTGGAATTCCCTGGTGGACAACTGATATTGGCGGTTTTTTAGGCGGAGATATTCATGATCCTGAATTTCAAGAGCTCATTATCCGCTGGTTTCAGTGGGGTGTTTTCTGTCCGGTGATGAGACTGCACGGAGAACGGCCTCCCTTTGAGGATCTCGGCGATGCGGAATACCGCGGTCAGGTACGGCAGATGCCCTCGGGACAGGATAACGAGGTATGGAGTTTCGGGGACAGAGCTTATGAAATAATGCAGAAATTTCTTCACCTGCGTGAGAATCTGCGTCCTTATATTCATACGGTAATGGATGAAGCGCACGAAAACGGAAGTCCCGTTATGAGACCGATGTTTTATGAATTCCCAAATGACTGTAAATCATGGGATTGCTCAAGCCAGTATATGTTAGGTTCCCGTATTCTTGTTGCACCGGTAATGGACAAGGGTGTTGAAAGAGTAAAAGTGTATCTGCCTCAATCGGACAGTACCGGCAGCTGGACAAATCTTTTTACCGGTGAAAAATTCAATGCAGGGCAGACTATAGAAACACAGAGCCCTCTTGACTATATACCTGTTTTTTACCGCGGAGAAAATCCCTTGACTGATAGCAATACTAACGTACTTTAAATATCAATCCTATCATGGCAATGGTAATGAGAATCTGCAGAATCATGAATTTAACCAGAACCTGCGTCGGAGACCATAACCGAGTTTTTCTCATATGATCATGAAGGGGGAATCGGATTTTTTCGAAGATGCGTATTTTGAAAAACCGCAGCAGAAATACTTTTAGGAGACCCATTCCGCCGTTAACGAGAATGATCGATGATGTTGCAAGAATTAGGAAGGGGTTGCCTGAAACGATTACACATATACCTATATAAAATCCCAACGCTCTGCTGCCGGCATCTCCCATAAGCACCTTGCTGGGGAATGCATTATGCCAGAGGTATCCCATCAAAACGCCTGAAAGGGAGAAGGTCATAACTGCCCAGGTAGCACCGTCGTACAGATGCGGCACCAGAAGGTATGCTGATATTTCCTTGTGTCCCAAAATAAAATAAAATATGATACCCATTGTTAACAGAGCTATAAGAACAAGAGTGCTTGAAAGCCCGTCAACTCCGTCAGTGCAGTTTGTGGTATTTATTGATGTCCATAGAATTATGGTAGACAGACTGATAAAAACCCAGGGGGTTACGGTTACCGGTTTTGAAATGAAGGGGAGCCAGAATTGAAGAGGCAGACCATGCTGCACTTTATCATTAAGGAAATATAAGGCGCAGGAGGCGGCAATACAAATAATAAGATCGCAAAGAGCTTTTTTATATTCACCCCAGCTTGTGACACTGCGGTCATCGAGAAAGCCTGTGAGCATTGTTATCCATGTCAGGATAAGAACTGCTATCTGTACTTTATGAAGCGGTGCAAAGAGAAAAACAAGGAGTACAAAAAAAGTTATGAAGACAACGCCTGAACCCGTGGGTTTACCCTTAGCTGCCTCTGCATTAAGAGTGAATTCCCTGCCCCTGTCTGAAGGCAGAAATGTATAGAATTTCGGAAGTAAAAAATATGTTATGGTAAAGCCTGCGTATAACGCCAGGGTAATAAGAACGGCATATGACCTGAGAAGACGGGACGGTCCAAAAAATTCTATAAAATATGAAGCCAGATAGTACAGCACGGGACTTCCTCCTAAAACCGACAGTTAGTGTTTAAAATGCCTTGCTCCGGTAAATACCATTGCAATTCCCAGTCTGTCTGCTGCATCTATAGATTCCTGATCTCTCATGGAACCGCCCGGCTGAATAATTGCTTTAATACCGTATTTTGCAGCTTCTTCCACACAGTCGCAGAACGGGAAAAAAGCATCACTAATCATAACTTCGGCATTTGAAATCTTTTCTTTATCGGTTACTGCCTTAGCCCTCTCAAGCGCCTGGGAAGCAGCCCAGATTCTATTTGTCTGACCGCAGCCGATGCCTATAGCAGCTCTATTTTTTACAACGACAATTGCGTTTGATTTTGCAAACATAGCGACAGTCATTCCGAATGCCATTTCATCAATCTGAGAGCGGGTAGGCTGAGCCCTGGTAACAACCTGCCATTTTTCAAAAAGTACTGTGTCGCGGTTTTGAACAAGAATACCGCCGTCAACGGAGGTGCATTCCCATTCATCATCCGCGTTTACTTCCGCGGTAACTATACGGAGATTTTTCTTAGCAGAGAATACCTGCAAGGCGTCGGGAGTAAAACCTGGAGCAACAATTACTTCCAAAAAGCATTGTACCATTTCTTCCGCTGCTTCTTTGTCGATTATTGTACTGCAACCAATAATGCCTCCGAAGATCGAAACGGGATCGCAATTATAGGTTTTTCTGTACGATT
Source organism: Spirochaetota bacterium (assembly GCA_023398165.1). GTDB lineage: Bacteria > Spirochaetota > Spirochaetia > Treponematales > Treponemataceae > JAAZLA01. Next base: position 10,585 of record JAEWSQ010000027.1, read on the forward strand.
CCACCACAGAATCACCCAAAGCAGCCCCGCAGGGAGTATTATGTTTTAAAGCAACGGTGAAAACAGAACCTGCGGCATCTGCAAATGAAATACCGTCAACAGGTTTTGCATTTTTAACATGCTTATTGAAAGCACACACGGCCTTCCATGCAACATCAAGATCCCTGATATTGTTATATGATAACTCTTTACCCTGAAGCTGTTTCATACCGCCGAACGCGCCTTTTCTGTCGGCAGTGAGGTATAAAGAAGCTTTTTGATGGCCGTTTTCACCATAGCGTAAGCTCTGTCCCTTAACAAGAGAAAGATTGTAGTAATGGGGAAGTTCTTCTTCCAGCATGAAACGGGAAACGGCGGCATCATAGGCGCTTGTAAGATTGAAAACCTTGCCGGCAAGCCGTTTTTTTAATTCCAGAGGGATACTCATCTGTATGTCCCCGGGGACAGAGCTTGAAGTTGATGACAGGCATGAAATAACTTCGCTGTAGTCAGCAGGATCGGTAAGGACGATTACATCCTGGAAGTTCTTTGCAGCAGAGCGGAGCATTGTCGGACCGCCGATATCAATAAATTCGACCGTTTCGGTAAAGGATAAACCGGCTTGAACTTTTTCAAAAAAAGGATAGAGATTAACACAGACGAGATCGATGGGCTGAACTCCGAGGTTTTTAATAGTATCCATATGGGATTTATCATCGCGGCGTGCAAGAAGTCCTGCGTGAATAAAGGGATGCAGCGTTTTAACCCGTCCGTCGAGGCATTCGGGGAAACCGGTGACAGAGCTTACATCGGTAACAGGAACTCCGTTCTTACTCAGGTAGGAAGCTGTTCCTCCGGTGGAAAGGATTTCCCATCCTTTACTGTCAAGGAATTGAGCAAGTTCAAGAACACCGTCTTTTACAAATACACTAATAAGAGCACGTTTTTTCATACTTTATTTCTAACCTCGTTTGTCAAAGAATGTCCGATTATAGCATAAAATGGCATGGAATGCAAAGTGCAAACTGATTTAAATGAATAACCTCATGGGATTCATATGAAATTAAGCGGGTATTTTCCGCTCACAGGTGATACATTGGCTCTATGCAGGTGTTATATATTGCAGAATACATTCAACAAAGTGCTGTATTAACGATGCATGAGGAAGCAGCGCATGCTGATATCAGCATTACTATGACAGGAGAACATTATGAAAAAAATTAATACACTTTCGGCTGCAGTATGTTTGATTGCAGTTTCTCTACTTTTCAGTTCCTGCGCCGACATTTTTAACCTGTTCGGTTCCGGAATAGATGCAAAAACTGTAGTGCTTGATCAAACCTACAGTGCTTCAGCAGTAACAGGAGTTTCAATAACTCTTGTCAGTGAAAGCCTCGATATTGTAAGCCATGCACAGCCGGATTTCCGGGTTGTAATTGAATCTAATTTAACTGATGAAGATTATTACCCCATTGTAACAATTATGAATGATACATTCAAAATTCTTGATCAGACAAAAAATATACCGTTAGGAACAAATTATGACTGTTCGGTAAAAATATATGTACCTGAAGGCTTTACCGCAGTCAGTACTGATAAGGGCTGGACAATTGAGACTGTCAGCGGCTACATAGATGCCCAGACTCTCTCTGCTCCGGTTGTCAATCTGGAAAGCTCCAGCGGCTACATAACCGTAACAGATATATCAACAAGTACTCTGAATGTAAACACAGTGAGCGGAAGTGTATCAATAACCGGAAAATCAGGCGCCTTTGCCGTGTACAGCACCAGCGGTTCGGTTGCTATTACTCTTTCCCAGATGTTCACATCGAATTCAAGTATTCAAACAATTTCCGGATCGATAGATGTCGGTTTCCCTGAAAATGACGGATTTGTTCATGCATATGAAACGACTTCGGGTTCAGTAAAAAATTCTTTTACAGGACTGCAGACAAGCGGAGGAGCCGGAAGTATAACCTATAAAACAGCAGCTGTATCTCTGACGACAAAAAGTACCTCAGGTTCTGTAAAAGTTAGTAAAAAATAATATCAGCCTAAGCTGGCAAGTTTTTTGTGTAAATCTACAACCTTACCGTGGAGATAATGCTCCACGGTATTTTTTTCGATAATACCGCATACACAGCCCTTTTCATTGAGAATCGGAAGAGCTTCGGCATCTTTATCAATAAAAAGTTTTAATACATCATCTAAAATCATGTCGGGAGTGATAAAAACAGTACACGGTTCCATGATGTCATAGGCAACAAGTGCTTCAGATATTTCACCAATCTGCAGTGATTCCTTCAGGTGATCAACGGTTATAAGTCCGGAAAGTTTATTAGATGCATCACTGACAACATAATTGAGATTGTAGTGTTTACTGAAGGAATCAAGAATATCAGTCAGGCGGGTGGTTTCCGATACAATAGCAGGCGAAGATGATGAACAGATCATTTCACCTGCAACACTCACTTCATTTACACAGCAGGTTTTCATAATATCAGCTTCGCAGATATCCAGTCCGCATTCCCCTGCTTTGGTCACTGCATATCTAACGCTGACAGGACCAAGAAGCTGTACAACAAAGGTTGTAGCAGTCACTATAAGAACTACCGTCGGTCCGATTGTCTGCGAAAACTGCTGCCCCGCAGATATTGAAAGCCCTATTGCAACGCCGGCCTGGCTTAAAAGGCAAAAGGGTAAATATTTCTTCACCGTTTCGGGTGCTTTCGTCAGTTTTGAACCGAGTTTTGCCCCTATTGATTTTCCAAGGGTTCTTAACAGGAGATACAGAAACGCGATCAAAGCAACAAACGGTGTCAGATTCCAAATATTTAGTTTTGCACCAACAAGAACGAAAAACAACACATAAATCGGCGGTGTAAATTTTTCAACGAGCGAGAAGATTCCGCGTGTTTTTACTGTTGCAAAATTTACCATGAAGAAACCCATGGCCATTGCGGCAAGTATGGTATCGAGTTCCAATAGTTCACAGGTACCTGATGATAAAAGAATTGCCCCAAGAGAGAGCGTTAAAATTCTGTCCTCATTAACCATAATATTTTTAATGACAAGACTCAGGAGGAAACCAATTAAAGATCCTGCTCCGATTGATGCAAATACATCGTAGGCTAAGTGTAAAAGCTGACCCGAAAGGGAACCCCCCGTGTATCCAAGCAGAGAAGAAGCAACAGAAGCTACAATTGCATAAAGAATAAGGGCGACCGCATCATCAAGAGCCACAATACCTAAGACGGTGCTGGTTAACGGCCCCCGGGTTCTGTTTTCCCGAAGAACATCGGTAGTGGCTGCGGGTGCAGTGGCAGAGGAAACTGCTCCCAAAACAAGACCGATGGAAAGAGACGTTGCGATATTTTTAGTAATAAGAAAAGATACAAGGCTGACAACGATGGAAACAGTAAAAAAGGGGACGACAGCCTCGAAAAGAAGAATACCTGTGAACTGCTTCCCGTATTTTTTAAGAACGCTTGTTTTAAGTTCCCCTCCGATCAAAAAACCTATAAAAGCAAGGGCTATACTGCTTACTGGATTCAGCATGGAAATAACTGAAATGCTTAATACCTGAAACCCTGACTGTCCGATTAAGATTCCTATAACAATATATCCGACAACCTGGGGTATTTTAACCTTTTGAAAGAATCTGCCGCCAAGGCTTCCAAGTAAAAGAACAATACCAAACAGCAGGATGAGCGATGCACCGTCAACCGCATCAAACTGCATAAAATCCGGGAGAAATTCTGCAAAAATATTCATAATACCTTAGTTATAGTAGAAATGTAAAAATCATGCTACTGCAGAGAAAAAATAAGAAGCAGCTCTGTCCCTCTCTTTTTCAAAACGGCGATTTATGCTAGACTGCGTTACGTTGACGATATGCAACGGAGGATCATTGAATGAAAGTAGTTGTCATTGGAGCCCAATGGGGTGATGAAGGAAAGGGAAAAATGGTAGATTATCTTGCTGATGAAGCAAAGGTAGTTGTAAGGTATGCAGGCGGAGCAAATGCCGGGCACACCATAGTTATAGGCAATGAGCAGTATGCTCTACACCTTGTACCTTCCGGAATTTTATATCCTGACAAAACTGTATACTTAGGCATGGGGATGGTAATAGATCCGGAAGCCTTATTCAATGAACTGCAGATGCTTAAAGACCGGGGAATACAGTGGGAAGGCCGCGTGTACATATCAGACCGGGCTCATCTTGTATTACCCCGTTACCGGAAACTGGATAAGGAAAGAGATGCAGGGCGAAAGAGACCCATAGGAACAACTGGAAGAGGTATTGGAACAACGTATTCCATGAAATCTGAGAGGGACGGCATACGCCTTGCAGATTTAGACTGGAAAGAGAAAATGGATGATCTTGAAGAGGAAGACAGAGTATTTCTTGAAAAATATGCATCCAGACTGATATCAATGCGGGTGAACCTTACAGCAGAGATGTACAAACACCGTAAAGATAATATACTGCTTGAAGGAGCCCAGGGTGCGCTGCTGGATCTCGATACGGGAACATATCCATATGTATCATCGGGAATGTCCTGTTCTGCCGGAGCTTCCATCGGAGCCGGTATCGGGCCGAGGAGTCTCGATAAAATTCTCGGAGTTTTTAAAGCATATTCCACCCGTGTCGGCAATGGTCCGATGCCGACTGAATTTAATGAGAAAACCCAGAGCGAGCTGTATCATTATGTACGTGAGACCGGAAGAGAATATGGAGTAACAACCGGAAGACCCAGAAGATGCGGATACCTCGATCTTGTAGCTCTCCGTTATGCATGCCAGACTAATTCAATAGATGAATTAGTACTGACACACCTCGATATTTACGATACCCTGGATGAAATTGAAGCATGCGTGGCTTATGAAATAGACGGGAAAAAAGTTACAGATTTCCCCGCCTCAATAGAAGCTCTTAATAAAGCAAAACCAGTACTGCAGAAATTTCACGGATGGAAACAGTCATTAAAGAACTGCAGATCCTATGATGCAATGCCTAAACCTGCGCGGGATTATGTAGATTTTATAGAGAAATTCTGTGAAACTCCGGTTGGAATTATTTCAGTAGGGTATGAAAGAAATGATACCTTCCTGCGGACAAAAATCTGGTAATTACCATTGTGATACGGTCCTGAACATTCGCTCAGGACCGTATTTATTTTTAAAGCTCTGTCCCTCTATTTATTAATTCCCTTGCTATTATCCTATAATATGAGTATGTTGTAGGCGGAGATACTGGTTTCATCTTTAAAACGGGCTTAGGGGTATCCTATGCAGACACTTGTTGATCTTGGTTTATATACTTTTCCTGCACTCTTAGGCAATTCAGTTAGGAAATTCGGAAAAAGAAAAGCTCTCGGATTAGTCGACGGTGAAGTCATAACGTACAACGAGTTGTTGAATCGTTCTGTTATTGTTTCAGATTTGTTGCGGAGCCTGGGTTTCCAAAAAGGTGATAAAGCAGCACTCTATAGTACCAGTATGCCGAATTGGGGTGCGGCGTATTTTGGAATAGTGGATTCAGGTTTTATAGCTGTACCCCTTCTTCCCGATTTTTCAATAACTGAAGTTGAATCTATTCTCATTCATGCAGAAGTGAAAGTTCTATTTGTATCAGAAAAGATGGCTCCTCGCCTGAATTCCCTCAGCAATGATATTCTTCCCGTAATTATTTCGCTGAATGATTTTACAATTCTTAGAAAGGAGGGGAAATTTAAAGCTCTGTCCCTCTATTCTACTCCGGAAGGAGAGCTTAAAGCTCTGTCCCTCCATTCTACCCCGGAAGGAGAGCTTAAAGCTCTGTCCCTCCATTCTACTCCGGAAGGAGAGCTTAAAGCTCTGTCCCTGAATATCTTAAATGAACAGGTTCAAAACGTGCAGGAAGATGATATTGCTTCCATAATCTATACCTCAGGTACAACAGGACGTTCAAAAGGCGTCATGTTGACCCATAAAAACATTATAGTGAATGCTGTTCAATGCCAGACAGTTCAGCGTGTACATAAAAGAGACAGTTGTTTATCATTTTTACCTCTTTCACATGTGTATGAGTTTACTATAGGATTTGTTATGCAGATGCTTAACGGCAGTATAGTATACTATTTAGGCCGTCCGCCGGCTGTCTCAAGCCTTTTACCTGCTTTTAAGAAAATAAGACCGACTCTTGTTTTAAGTGTGCCGATGATCATGGAGAAGATATATAAAAATAAAGTTTTACCGCAGCTTACAAAAAATGACAGGATGAAGAAACTGTATTCTATCCCCTTTTTTAGAAAAATACTGCATCGAGCCGCAGGAAAATCATTAAATAAGACGTTTGGCAGAAGAATAAAGTTTTTCGGCATTGGAGGCGCCAAGGTTGATACTGATGTTGAACTCTTTATGAAAGAAGCCGGTTTTAAATATGCTATAGGATACGGATTAACGGAGACGTCACCTCTGTTAGCCGGTTCAGGACCGAAAATCACAATGCCCGGAACTGTTGGCCCGGTATTGGAAGGCGTTAGTCTTGCAATTCTGAATCCTGACCCTGATACGGGAATCGGGGAGATTGTTGCTAAAGGTGACAATATTATGAAAGGATATTACAAGGATCCGGAATTAACAGCATCAGTTTTTACGACGAAGGAAGACAATATAGGGGAAGGCTGGTTCAAAACAGGCGACCTGGGAATTCTCGATAAAAAAAATAGACTATCAATTAAGGGCAGACTTAAAAATATGATTCTAAACTCCGCAGGTGAAAATATTTACCCGGAAGATATTGAGTTTGTACTGAATCAGCATCCCTTTGTTATGGAATCTCTCGTAATTGAGGATAATAATGGTCTTACCGCTCTTGTTCAGCTCGATGAAGAAAAACTCGCACAGAAGCATCAGGAAACACTGCTTGAGAAAGCCGGGAATGCTCTGACTGATATTAAAGACGATATTCTGTATTTTCAGGAAGATATTTTGTCTGAAATACAGTTTTTTGTTAATCAGAAAGTCAGTAAAATATCTAAGCTGAATGCAGTAAAATATATAAAAGAATTTGAAAAGACTGCCAGTCAGAAGATTAAACGCTATCTGTATACTGCGAAAAAAGATCAATAACACTTTTTTTAAACGTGCTGCCCCGGTCAAATTCATTTAAAAACATTCCGAATGAAGTTGCTCCAGGGGAAAAGACAACAATTTCCTCTCTTTCTGCTTCATTGTAGTTCTTTTCAAGTGTTTCTTTTAACGCTGCAAGAAGTTCATGTACACTTGAGAACGGACCATGGTAGGGGATAGACCGTTTATCAAGAAGTGGTATTAATTTATCTGTTCCGGTTCCTGCAAGACAAAAAAGAGATTTTGCTTTATCTGCACATTGGGCAAGCGGCTGGAAATCGAGTATTTTATCAGTTCCGCCGCAAATGAGATGAACCGGTGACGTAAATGAATCAAGTGCGGCAGCCGCTGCTTCCGGGACTGTTGCTGCCGAATCGTTATAAAACAAGACCTTTTTATTCTTCCCCTGTTCCCAGATATGGAAAAATTCAAGTCTATGAGGAATACCGGGGAACCCCGCCATAATAGATTGGATTTTTTCAGGTTTTACACCCATAAGTTGAAGAACTAATGCCGCATTGAGTACATTTTCCCTCATATGCTGACCGGGAACGCATAAATCTTTGAGAATAAGGCAGGGATTTGAAGCAGTTTTTTTAAGCTCTGTCCCCGAAAGTGAAAATCCTTCACTTTGAGGGACAGAGCTCCAGCCGAAACCTTCTTCATCGAGCCATACACCTTGAGTATCCGGGTTATTAAAAGCTTTTTTACCATACCGCACAACGGTACCTTTCGTCTCATGTGCGAAAATATTTCCCCACGGATCATCATACGCACAGATGGTAATATCAGGTGAAGACTGAGCGGCGTAAATCAATTTTTTATCAGCTACATAGGCTTCCATCGAACCATACCAGTTCTGGTGATCCGGGACAATTTTTGTTATAACTGATATCAGCGGTTTCAAAATGCCTCTTCCCCGTAAATCGGCAAGCTGCCAGCTTGAAAGCTCAAGGACGACGGGTGTGGTTTTTGATGTTTGATGAAGGAAGGTAAGGGGACTTACGGTAATATTCCCTCCCAGAAAGGCGGTAAATCCTGCTTTACAAAGTCCGTAATGTATAGCACTCACGGTAGAGGACTTTCCCTTGCTGCCGGTTACTGCAATTATTGGAGCCTCGGTGAACCGTAAAAAGATTGATATATCAGTTTCAATATGTTTTGCCTCCGCAAGAAAGCGGTTATGTTCAAATTTAACCCCGGGGTTTTTAATTACAACATCGGCATTTTGAAAGTCGTCAATAGTATGCTTCCCTAAAACATAACGGATACGGCTTTGATCGATTTCGGGATCATTGTTTAGAGAATCGAGAGTGCTTTTAAGCTGTTCCTCAGTTTTCATGTCGGTGATAGTTAGATATGCGCCGTGTTTCGAAAAAAAACGGGCTGAAGCTTCTCCTCCGCCATTTAAGCCGAGTCCCATTATGGTAACTTTTTTATTTTTTATATCCTGCAAAGATTGAAAAAAACACGCGGCCGGATAAACGTGTTGATTTGTATAACTATCAGTCATTGACTGCTCCTTGTCTCAAAAAACCCTTCAAATATGTAAGCTCCGCTTGCTACGGCGGATAATTCGTTTGTTTCTGAATCCCAAAGAATTGTTATTTTCCGGGAATTATCAATATCTTCGCTGAGTTTTGTCTGCTGCACAGCGAGGGAGGGATTGCCTTTTTCAAATACACATACCGCAGCAGTTTCAGAAGCACCTGATAGCACTGAAGAAACAAGAGCAGCTGCTGCGCTTGCTGTTGAAGTTGATATTCCTCTTTTTAGTGTTCTTATTGAAAGGGTTTCTCTTGTTATGGTTCGTGAAAATACGAGGTATACGCGTTTACCTGAAAAGTTATTTTTTATTTTACTGTAAAATTTAAAAAAGGTATCTGCTCTTGTTACCGAAGGATGAGCACATAAAATATCAGAATGTATATGAAACGCGGATACGCATACCGGCTTATTTTCAATGGTAAAGTTTTCAACCGTGCCTGAAGAATTTTGGGTTACCGCCATTCCAGTTGTGAGCAGATAAGGAATGCCGAGAGAAAGATTGAACTCTCGTGCGGAGATAATTTTTAAAGCTCTGTCCCCGCGCATGGTTTTGAATACTACCGAGTTCTCTCCATTTGGTGCACGAATAATTTTTCCTGAATCAAAAGCAAATCTTGCGGCACAAAAAAGACCGTCGAGGCTTTCGGAAATTTCTTCTCCTGACGGCTGGAAAAAACGCAGTTCATTGTCTTTTGAGAGATATAAACAGGCAGAGGCGCCTATCCCATAACGCCTGTCACACATTTGCTTGGCTATTTCTCCAAATTTGGACGGGTGAATATCAGGATATTCAGAAAGATCAATGAGAATAAAGCCGTTTCCTCCTAATTGAAGCTTGTAAAAGCGTACTCTCATTATGCAGTTTCTCCTGAATGTTGAATTATTGACAAATCCTTCCGTAATAAAGCTACCGGCTGGTTTTCAGCATGTTCCGGTTTTTAAAACGGTCAAGGGCAAGCGCGAATAAGTGCTCTATCAGTTCCGGATATGTGAGTCCTTCTGCTTCGCACATTTTGGAAAACATGCTGATAGACGTAAAACCCGGAATTGTGTTAATTTCATTTAACAACATTTCCCCGGTTTTTTTATCAAGAAAAAAATCTATCCGTGATAATCCGCTGGCATCCACAGCTTTATATGCTTTTATGGCAATGTCCTTAATTTTTACGGTCTCTTCTTTAGTCAGTTTAGCAGGAATCAGCAGGGCTGCCCCTTCAGGATCGATATATTTAGCCTCATAATCGTAGAACTCATGCCTTGGAATGACCTCTCCCGGTACATATGCTTTTGGCTCATAATTTCCGGTCACGGAACATTCAATTTCTCTTGCACTGATAAAGGGTTCAATTAAGATTTTCTCATCCCATAAAAAAGCTTCAGTCAAGGATTTTTCTAAAGAAGCTCTGTCCCCCGCTTTCGAGGCTCCTACGGAACTTCCTGCGCAGCAGGGTTTTACAAACAATGGATATCCGAACTGCTGCTCAGCATTCTGTAAAAGCTTGTTTTTGTCAGTATCGTTTAAAATATCACCTTTTTTTATACAAACGAAGGGTACAGCGGGGAGGTTTTCTGACAGCCAAACCTGTTTCGTTTTTTCTTTATCCATTGTAAGTGAACTTGACATGACTCCGCAGCCGACATATGGTACTTGAGCCATTTCAAATAGACCCTGAACAGTACCGTCTTCACCAAAAGTGCCGTGTAGAACGGGAAAGACTATATCACAAGTGATATATGAAGTTCCACAAGAAGAAATACAGATAAAAGCTCTGTCCCTCTTGCCCCCTGGTAAAATGGAAACCTGTTGATCTGTCTTTTCTACTCTTAATATAGCACTTTTATCAGTTCTGATTTTTTCAATTTGTTTGTTATCCTGTAGAAACCAGGAACCGGTTTTTGTTATTCCTATCAGAATCAACGAATGTTTTGAAGTATTTACATTTCTTACCACAGAAGAAGCGGATAAAAGTGAAACTTCATGTTCTCCGCTCATTCCCCCGTATATTATTACAATGTTCATTTTATTAACCTTCTTTATAACCTATTTCTGAGAGAGCGGATTCAGCTTCTGTAATCTCGTCATACGGCATACTATAGTCGGAATATAATATAGAATTTTCATGTGCTTTGCCGAGCAGCAGTACAATATCATCTTTACCGGCTAATGAAAATGCCTTTCTGATTGCTGCGGGGCGATCCGGAATGATGAAGAGAGAGGAAGGGGATGCATCGTTTCGCAGCTCTGTCCCCGGAGGAATTGAATAATTGTAAGGATTACGGCACCCTTGTGCTATCATCTCCAAAAGCTCCACAGAATCCTCATCCCTTGGATCTTCATCTGTTAAAATAATAATTTCACTATATGCAGCAGCTATTGCTCCTTGTTCAGGCCTTTTTTGAATATCCCTATTTCCACCTGATCCGAAAAGAGAAATAATTTTGCCTTTAGCTCTGTCCCTGATAGGAGGAAAAATTGTTTGAAACGATGAAGGTGTATGTGCATAATCTACTAATACTTCGAAAGGCTGTCCCCTCGTGATTTCAGTCATTCTCCCTTTAACGGGTATTAGTTTTAAAGCTGAGTCTGTAAAATCTGATATAGGTTTGTGAAGAATTTTTGACACAATTATCAATGCAGCCATCATATTATATACATTAAAAGCTCCTGGAAGAGGAATAAAAAACTTTGCCGGCTGTGGTAAGAATTCCTCTCCCCTCAGTTCAAATGAATTCCCCTCTTTTTCGGGAATAATTGCATGTCCTTCAAGACAAGGCAGTCCGCTCTTTGCAGGAATTTCGCTCTTCCCACCTGCCTTTCCGAAGGTTGTAAATGCATATACCGGTTTAGATGTTTCTTGTGAAAATGAACGTGCAATTCGATCTTCTTCATTGACAACACCGAAGGATGGGATGATCGTTTTATTCCCGTTAATAACTTTTTCATGAGAATAAAGGTCTAAATATCTAAATAAATTGGCCTTATCATTGGCATATTGAGTATGAGTACCGTGAAATTCAATGTGCTCATGTGTAACATTCATCACAGCAACAGCATCGTAAATTATATTTCCGCATCTATTTGTTTTCCTTGAAAGACCATGTGATGATGATTCAATAACTGCATATTCACATCCGTTTTGAACCATATGAAAGAGCTTTTCTTGTATGATAGGAGATTCGGGCGTTGTTTGATGTTCAGGATTATCTATAGCTCTGTCCCCGAGGGAGTACTGAACTGTTGAAATGAAACCAGTTTTTATCCCGGAAGCTTGAAGTAATTGCCAAATGAGAGAAACAGTAGTACTCTTGCCTTCTGTTCCTGTAACGCCAATAACACCAAGTTTTGAAGATGGATTATCGAAGAAAGCATCTGCTACAGGAGCCATCGCGAACCGGGAATCCTTAACTTTTATAAAAATAACGGGACCAAACATGGTTTTTAAATCAGTATCAGGAGTTAATGATGTTCCCATATTTGCAGTTCCAAGACATCGGTTGATTGTTTCGAATTGTGATGCTGCCACTAGTGCTTCTTTGGGAAGTTGATCCTGATAAATAACTGCAGAGGCTCCTTTTTCAATAGCTTTAGCTATGAAAGCATTACCATGAATATGTGTTCCTGGTAATGCGAAAAAGAGTGAACCGAGTTTTACTTTTCTTGAGTCAAATGCCAGCGAAGTAATAATAGGATTCATTGTTGAATTAGAGATAGAATCATACTCAATATGTTTTAATAAATCGCATATGTGTTTGTACATGACACTCATTTTATACTGAATTCGTTCATCATACAAGTAAAATGCACAAAACGGAGGGACAGAGCTTATTAAAAAAAATAGTATTAGTGAAAAATACCACTATTCTGTCTATAAACATAGGTATGAGAAAGAATCGCCAATTACAGCAAGGGGCTGTGTACCATGTAACTGCACGGATAAATAATAAAGAAATGCTGCTGGAATCAAAACAAATGAAAATACTCTTTCAGAAAATATTAGTTAGGGCAAAAAAGAAGTATAAATTTACTATTGAAAACTTTGTTATCATGGGAAATCATTACCACATTATTATTAGACCTATGAAAAATGAGTCATTATCTTGCATAATGCAGTGGATTATGAGTGTCTTTGCTATGAATGCAAATAAAAAACTGTCAAGAACAGGGCACCTCTGGGGCGAACGGTTTTATTCACGTATTTTACGGACGCTCTATCAATATTTGATTGTAAAAACTTATATTGATGAGAATCCTATATCAGCGGGTTTAGTACATCCATATGAACTATGGATGTACAGCGGTAAATATCAGAAATATATTAGATCAAGAAAAATTATTGATGAAGAGCCTGTATTTGTAAAATTAGTATATACAAAAACAATCAGTATGGCGTTATGTTTTTAAGCGCTCCCCTGGTAATCATTTGAGTCCTGCCGTAAGTTTTATTCATATTTTCACCATTTAAGAAGGGATTTGCATATCAGTGTCAATGCCGGTTAAGCCTGTATCCTTTTTTAAATTCTGAGCCTTTACACCATTTACCTCTCTTGATATACTTGAAGAAATTAAGATGAGGATAAAAGATGAGTGATTTAGTATTATTAGGAGATGAAGCTCTGTCCCTTGGAGCAATTCATGCCGGTCTCTCAGCCGGTTTTGGGTATCCCGGAACCCCGTCAACAGAGATATTAGAATATTTAATAACAAAATATGAAAACGGAACAGGCCCTGTTGCTCAGTGGTGCGCTAATGAAAAAACGGCATATGAATCAGCGTTAGGTGCTTCTTTTGCAGGCAAAAGAACTCTTGTAACAATGAAGCATGTAGGTCTGAATGTTGCCGCAGATCCTTTTATGAATTCCTCTTTAGTAGGTATTAAAGGCGGTTTGATTCTGATAGTAGCGGATGATCCAAGTATGCACTCCAGCCAGGGTGAACAGGATTCACGTTTTTTTGCGGATTTTGCAATGATCCCTTGTTTTGAACCTACAACGCAGCAGGAAGCATATGAAATGGTATTTGAGGCTTTCGAAATATCTGAACAGAATCAAGTTCCTGTGATGATCAGAATGGTAACCCGTCTCGCACACAGCCGGGCTGTAGTTCACCCGCTTGAACCAAGTAAAATCGTTAAAGAGAATGCACTCTCTAAAGCTGATAGAATGGACTGGATGCTTCTTCCTGCTCTGGCACGAAAAAACTACGAGAAAATGCTAAAAAAACAGGAAGTATTACTACAGTGGTCAAATAATAACCGCTGGAATCAAGTAGTATTGAATGATAAACGCCCGGATCTTGCTGTAATTACAAGCGGGCTGGGTCGGAATTACTATCTAGAGAATTTAGACGATTATAAATCTCTATGTGATAAGACATTTCCCGGGAAAGGCTTACCTTCATTTCTGCATATAGGGACAATGCCGATCCCTATAGATGCAATAAAACAGCTTGCGAAGCAGGCAAAGACCTTACTGGTTATAGAAGAAGGAATGCCGTTCCTGGAAAGAATGATTAAGGGCATTCTTCCTCAAGAAAATAAAATAATTGGAAAATTATCTGGACATTTACCGCGGACAGGGGAGCTGAATCCTGACTTTGTCCGAAAAGCTCTGTCCCTCGAAGAGAAACCTTCTATACTCTCTTCCTCTCCATCATTATCAGATACCCTTGCCAATCTTCCTTCCAGACCGCCGCAATTATGCAAGGGCTGTCCCCATGCCGATTCCTATTCTTCCCTAAATAAAGCCGTTGAAGTGCTGAAAGAAAAAGCCGGTTCAAATAACGTGGCAGTTATGTCTGATATTGGATGTTACGCTCTGGGTGCCGTTCCTCCCTATAACGCGGTTGAGTCGATCGTGTGTATGGGAGCTTCAATCGGTATGGCTAGGGGTGCCTCCCTGGCGGGAATTATGTATACCTTCGGCGTTATAGGTGATTCTACCTTTATTCATTCGGGTATAACAAATCTCATCGATGCTGTTTCCACAAAGACTCCAATGACGGCGGTAATTTTAGATAATTCTATTGTTGCTATGACCGGATGCCAACAGACAATTCTTCCTTCAAGCCAGCTTGAACCGCTTATTGCAGGGCTGGGGGTGGAAAAAGAGCATATTCGTGTTCTTCCGACAAATCCTTCAAAAATTGAGGAAAATACACAGATAATTCTAGAAGAAGCCGAATACAGAGGGGTATCAGTGATAATTCTAGTAAGAGAGTGTCTCGAAGCTTTCAGAATTAGAAACAAAGCCGCAAAAGCTTGTAAAGCATAAAATTGAGGAGATAATGATGAAATATGATATATTATTATGCGGTGTAGGCGGACAAGGCGTATTGTCGATAGCCGCCGTTATTGCCTCTGCCGCTATGACAGACGGACTCTATGTCAGGCAGTCTGAAGTTCACGGAATGAGTCAGCGCGGAGGGGGTGTTCAGGCTCATCTTCGTTTATCAGATACGGTGATTGCAAGCGATTTAATACCGTCAGGCAGTGCTGATATGATTTTATCCATGGAACCGATTGAATGTTTACGGTATTTAGACAAGCTCTGTCCCCAGGGAATACTTATAACAAGCTCCGAGCCCTTTATTAACATTCCAAATTATCCGGAAATCGGAAAAATATATGATGCAATACAAACGCTTCCTCATGCCCATATTGTAAAAGCACATGATTTGGCTTTGGAAGCCGGGAATATAAAATCGGAGAATATGGTTTTGGTCGGCGCAGCTCTGCAATACATACCGGTTAAGCTGGAAACGGTTGAAAAATCGGTACACGACCGCTTTGCAAAAAAGGATCCGAAGCTTGTAGATATCAACTGTAAAGCTCTTGAACTGGGTGCAGCAGCAGCAAAAAAACGATAAGGAATTTATAATGAAACGGGATATTCCATTTTGGGACAAAAATACTGAGACAATGAGCCGCAGCGAGATCGAAAAAATTCAGCTTGAAGGCTTGAAGCGTCAAATAGAACATGGTCTGAATACAATACATTATAAGAAACGGCTTAGTGAAGCAGGGATTACCGGTCCTGAGTGTATTACTTCCTTATCTGATATAAGAAATCTTCCCTTTACAACAAAGAATGATCTTCGGGATGCCTATCCTTTTGGAATGCTCGCTGTCCCGAAAGAGGATCTGGTACGTGTACATGCTTCAAGCGGAACAACTGGAACTCCTACAATTATTTATCATAATAAACAGGATCTTCATATGGCTTCTGATACAATGGCGCGTTCACTTGTTGCCGCAGGATGTACAAGAGGCGATATAGTACAAAATATGATGACCTACGGACTATTCACAGGAGGTTTGGGATTTCATTACGGAGCGGAACTTATCGGCATGACTGTTATACCTACAAGTGCGGGAAACACGCTTCGTCAGATTAAGTTTATGAAGGATTTCGGTACGACAGTAACCCATGCGACACCGAGTTATTTATTGCATCTGCATCAGGCAATCGAAGAGTCGGAATATAAACGCAGTGATTTTCAATGGAGGCTGGCGGTAACCGGAGCCGAACCCCATTCAGAGGAATTACGCTGTAAGATTCAAGATAAATTAAACATAGAAGTATACAACTGCTATGGAATGAGCGAACTTAACGGGCCGGGAGTTGCTTTTGAGTGTGTGTATCGCTCAGGGCTCCATGTTTGGGAAGACCGGTATATAATTGAGATCATTAATCCTGATACACTGGAGCCGGTACCGGACGGAGAAATCGGCGAACTTGTCGTCACCATACTCCACCGCGATGCAATGCCTCTTATACGGTACAGAACACGCGACTTGACGAGAATAATTCCCGAGCTCTGTCCCTGTGGAAGAACACACCGACGTCTTGCCCGTTTCACCGGCCGAACCGATGATATGCTGATAATTAACGGTGTTAATGTTTTCCCCAGTCAAATAGAGGAAGTGCTTTTAAAAATGAGAGGAGTTGGTGCTAATTATCTAATTGTAGTAGAAAAGCAGGGAGCTTTAGACAAGCTGACAGTACAAACAGAGGTAACACCTGAGATATTTGAGGATGATGCCCGGGTACTTAATGCATTGCGTGAAAAACTAAAGACTGAATTAGCCGCACTTATTACTATTAATCCTGTGATAGAACTAAAACAGCCTAATTCAATGCCGATAGCTGAAGGAAAAGCAAAAAGGGTTGACGACCGCCGCCCGAAAGAATAGTTCAAGGGACAGAGCTTTAAGCTCTTAATGTTAAGTATAGAAAAGGGACAGAGCTTTAAGTTCCTTAATTTTCTATTACCTTTTTTACGGCATCCAATAGTTCATTGTATTCAGTAAAAGTCGGAAACTGATTGTATTCTTTGGCAATATGCTCAGGAGGGCGGAACAAAAATCCCGCTTCAGCCTGTTTAATCATCTCTAAATCGTTAAACGAATCCCCTGATGCAATCGTTCTATAGCCTATAGACTGTAAAGCTTTAACAGCATGATATTTACCGTTCATCTGCCGCATAATATGTCCGACTATAAAACCGTCAGCAGAAACTGACAGGGAATTACAAAAAATTGTAGGCATCCCGAGTTTTTTCATCAGCGGCTGGGCAAACTGGGTAAATGTGTCTGATAAAATTATGACCTGGCATAAGGAACGCAATTCATCAAGAAACTCCTTTGCTCCATCCAGCGGATTAATCTTCTCAATCGTATTTTGAATATCTTTAAGTTTAAGATCATGCTCTTTTAAAACGCTTATGCGCTTTTTCATAAGCACATCATAATCGCTTATATCCCGAGTCGTAAGCCGTAATTCGTTAATTCCGGTTTCTTCGGCAAAGGCAATCCAAATTTCCGGGACAAGAACACCTTCTAAATCTAAACAAGTAACGTACATGATACATCCTTAATTATTAATGACCAAAAGTAAATTATCAAAAAGCGGGAAAAAAAGCAATGAAGTATACATAAAACCTCCAAAAAGATTAAAATTAAATTGACAAAAATAATTTCATACGTAATAATGTAGGTATGGGAGAAATTTGGTTTATTCGCAAAAGCAAATAGGAGTTTTTATGAAAAAGAGAATTGCTTTGGTTGCAGTTTTACTGCTCGTAGTAGGTCTGCTGGTAAGCTGCGGTAATCCTGAGTCATTAGCAGGAACAAAATGGGAATATTCAGCCGTAGGAACTGGTGTGGGTTGGAAGTTTACAGCAACAGAGGCTACTAATTATGCTATTGTTCTTGGTCTTGCTGCAGATGGTACAACATTTGATTATACCTATGATGGAACAAATGTTACAATTTTTGATGATATTTATGGATCTACTTATACTTATGCTACAGGTGTTGTAGATGGTAATAAATTGACTATGTCTGATGGTCTTACCTATAAGAAGAAGTAATTAGTACCTTCTTTGAATGATAGAGCTGGTCAATTTGATCAGCTCTTTTTTTTTATTCTCTATTACTTTAATAAAAATCTATTAGCTCTAATATATCTAAAAGCTCTTGACATGCAACTTGCGATTCACGATAATTACGATAGTTGATAGATTCATATACACAAAAGAACGGAGTAAAAAACATGAAAAAGAGAATCCTACTGGCAATTATGGTACTTTTGGCAATCGGCTTACTGGCAAGCTGCGGTAATCCACAGTCTTTGAAGGGTACAAAATGGGAGAACACTGTTAGAGGCGGCGGTACAGGCTGGGCATTTACTACAGCAACAGATGCTGAGTTCTATCTCATAGTCGACGGTAAAAAAAGCGACATAACAACAGCCTATACGTATGAGTATGATGGTACAAATGTAACATTGTATTCAGAACTATTTGGCGATAAGTATCTGTTTGCCAAAGGCACCGTAGACGGGAATGAAATGACAATAATGTCTACTACGTATAAGAAAAAGTAGCTTTTAGCTATGTCTTTATAAAGCTGTTTGAGTACAAGTAGTCAAACAGCTTTTTTTATGAGGGACAGCCTCGTCTTATTTCTTGACAAATAAGCTCTGTCCCCATAGGATTACTACATGAAGAAAATACTTTTACTTTTTTTATTTTTACTGCTTTATGCGGATGTTTTTACACAAAATGCGGAACCAAAAACAGATTCGGCTTTTTCCATAGGAGCTGATTTAGCATATTACCCGAAATCAAATAAGCTTCCAGGTCAAGTTCATTTTGCTCCTGTTACGGGACCTTTCAGCGGATTGGAGTTTCGTGTGGTTCCATCGTTTTCCTATCTCGTTTATACCCCTTTTTCTAAAAATCCGCTTGTCAATGGAAATAATGTTAAAATAAAGACATCTTTTGAAGTTTCTCCTGTATCAATAGCACCATCAGTGTCTATCTCGTTTACCCCAATTGCATTTCTTGTCTTTACTTCTGGTGCAAAAATAGGATCCGGATGGACTTTTACGCCTCTGAATGTAGACGGAATGGCATCATATGATGAATCAGCCTTTTCCTATAAAGCTCTGTCCCCGTTCAGTGCGTTATATCATACATACTGGTTTGAGGGGCTATTCCAATTCGATCTTGCTGCAGTTCTTCCCGGAGAATGGAATCATGCAGTTTTTGTTGCCTCCTATAAACCCTTCTATGAGGGATTAACTTCGGGAGGGGAAAACGGTAATCCCTGGATATGGCAGGGTGCAGGAGAAAATGTAAATGCATGGCAGTATTACTCAAATATTATTATTGCATACCAGATGCCTCTTGTACTGCAGACTGCGGGAGTTCAGCTGGAATTTGAAGGATACTATGATTCAGATTCCTGGGCTCCCAGGTATGCATCATGGAATCCTGAATTTACAACAGTTTCTATAAATCCTCTTATAAATCTTCAATTCAGTAAACAGCATAATCTGATACTTCAGGCAGGGTTTTCAAGCAGGAGAAGTTTCACTGCTGATTCAGCGGGTGCTCAAAATGATCTTGAAAAAGTATATGAGTCAAGGGAATGGTATTTTAAGCGTCTTGCTTTGAGTTATTCATTTACATTGTAGAGAAACTGTATACAAAAATATACGTGTACTTTTTTATAGCTGTATACAAAATTATACACGATCATACTAGGAATTATGTAATTACTTATAGAATAAAAAAATAAAATTACTTAAGGTATTGGCACGATATTTGCATGATAATATCCGAGATCATTATTATCAGAGGTATTGTGTTATGGAAACCTTATTACTTCAGAGTTACATTGACCAGGTTAAACGTTATCCGCTGTTATCAGCTGAAAAGGAAGCTGAACTTTCAAATGCTGTTCAATGCGGTGATGAGAAAGCAAGAAATGAGCTTGTACAGGGTAATTTACGGTTAGTTGTCAGTATTGCTAAAAAATACTGCGGTTTTCAGGTGAGTCTTATTGATATGATTCAAGAAGGAAATATCGGTCTAATAACAGCTGCATCACGCTATAAAACTTCATTCAATACACGGTTTTCAACATATGCATATTTATGGATCTCCCAGGCAATACTCCGCTTTGTACGCAACAAGAGTCCTTTAATATCTCTGCCCCATAGAAAAGAGGCTATTGTCAGGAAAATCAATGCCATTAAAGATTATTTATATCAACAGTGCGGTCATGAACCCAGTTATGAGGAATTATCGGTATATATGGGGATATCAGTCAGTCAGATTCAAAGCGCATTGCAGTATTCATATTCGCTTACGAGTCTGGATGCGGTGATAGATTTTGAGAGCGATAAGACCGTTGGTGATTTTCTTGCCGATACAGAATCTTCACCGGAAATAGAATACATTAAAAGGGAAACCAAAAATGATGTTCATGAACTGATCAATACCCTGCCGGATACTGAACGAGAAGTATTAACTCTCCGCTATAATTTTTCAGGTAATCAGGATAAAAATACACTGCGCCATGTCGGGTCGTTACTTGGAATATCGTCAGAAACAGTGCGGCAGATGGAAATGAGAGCTCTTAAACGTCTTAGAAAAACAGCGGAAGCATCAGGATATTTGGTTTCTTGACAGCAGCACTTTAAAAAGATACTATAAGTGCCTTCATGGCACAAATTCAAAGAAAAAAAACATATTTATCTGCAAGGAAAAGGAAAAAGATCAAGCTGTCTCCTCTCAAGGCTCTTTTCATGGCCTTGACAGTTTTGGGTGTATGTACAGTACTGCTTGTTGTTACAATTAAAGTTTCCATACCTCAAGCGAGCTCTGTCCCTCAAGCAAGCTCTGTCCCTCAAGCA
>JAEWSQ010000029.1 GCA_023398165.1 Spirochaetota bacterium
GCATTCTCAGGTTGAAACTTTTGTTATACGTAACTTTCAATATAATCTTTCTTCATATATTTTAAGATTCTTAACTACTTTTGACATAAACTTAAAATCATTATCATTGTGTAATAAGTACAGATTATTTTCTATTGCTGTTTCTGCTATTAACAAATCTATTGTTCTTCTTATTGTTATTCCATTTTTTTTACATAAAATATTTATCATTGAAGCTTTTTCATAAGATTCTTTTCCATTTTGTAAGTAGTAAAATGGAATTGTTTCAAAATAGTCTTTTAGGATTGAAAATTCTTTTAGGTCTCGTGATCCTTGTAAAATTTCCTGATAAATATAATCATTAATTCCATACGGTATTTTTGATTCTAAAATATACTCAAATCTTTTTGTTGAATCATTATTTTGACCTTTTAAGTAATCTATAAAAACTGATGTATCTACTAAAATCATTTTCCAATTCTCATCTTTTTATAATCATAATCATCAGAAAATTGTATTTTCCCTTTAAGTTCTCTTAAATCCTTTATTTTTCGATTTTGTACATATTCTCTTAAAGCAGTTTCAATTAAGTCTTTTTTTGTTCGTATTGATGAAGAATATTTAAAAGCTTCTTCGACAAGAACATCATCTAAAACAATATTTGTTCTCATAATACACATTACGTATTAATGTCAACTTTTTGATAATATTTTGATTCTTTCCCACCGCCGTTAGGCGTGCGTATAACATTTGTTTAACCTGTAATTGCGGCCCGAAGGGATTGGCGTGAAAATTGCCGAGCGAAGCGACTGCAATTTTCATGACAAAAGCAATTATCAGGTTGAAACAGTTGTTAGTTGATTTTTATTCACCCGATCAATGCTTAATTATTTATGCAATATTTTTTTTGATATTCTTCAATTTTAATCATCATTTTATCATCAATATATTTTATACCATTTATTTCATTATTATAAATATAATCAACGGTTTCGTTTATTGAAACAATTGAATGTGTTGTAATATCATACTTTTCTTTTATTTCATCCTGTGCTAATAATCCATTCATTCCAACTTCTTGCCTATTAATTGATATGAATAAATCAGATATTTTTATTCCGTTCATTTTATGAAATATTTCCATGGTTTCATGTATTGATTTACCAGCGGTTGTAACATCTTCAACAATTATTATACGCTCACCGGAACCTGGTGTTTTACCGACCAAACCACCACCTTCACCATGATCCTTGATTTCTTTTCTATTGAAACAGTAATATTTCTCAACCGAATAATCTCTTGATAAACTTATTACGGTAGTTATTGCGAGCGGAATTCCCTTATATGCAGGACCAAATACTCCATCAAAATTATTTCCAATACTACTCATTATTTTATCAGCATAAAGAGTACCTAAAGTTGAAATCTGTTCGCCTGTCGAATAATTACCAGTATTTATAAAATATGGGGATTCTCTTCCTGATTTAGTAATAAAATTCCCAAAACATAAAACATTTGAATTTAACATCAATTCAATTAATTGTATTTGCGATTTATTCATAAATTCTCCTGAAATATCATCTTCTATTCTTTTTCTTTTTTTGCGCGCCGAAGGCGTCCAACTAACATTTGCTTAACCGGCATTGCGTTAATTGGCGCGAAACTTGCCGAGCGAAGCGAGAACGCAAGTTTCGTGACAATAGCAATGTCCGGTTGAAGCAGTTGTTAGCCACTTCTTTTTTTCCGGTATTTCATCATCCTTCCAGAACCTTTAGATTCTATTAAACCTTCTTTCAATAATTGCTTTATGTCCCTACTCGCTGTTGCAGTGGAAATACCCTTACATATACTTAAATACTCTTTTCGATCAAACCAGTCATTTAGCTGTGATAATGCATATTCAACACGTTTTGAATAGTCCGATGTTGTTGGTGTTGATTCTGATATTGTTTCTCGTAATGATTTGTTAATAATATCAAGCATAAACTCTATAAAGATTGTTGAAGAGCCGGTACTATCTGATATTTCCAAAACTTTGTAGTATTCTTCTTGATTCTCTTTAATAAGCTTTTCAATAGGTACGAATTCAAATATTGGATTCACGTTCATCAATAAGCGTGTTTGCCAATATCTGCCCATTCTTCCATTTCCATCTTCAAACGGATGTATGAACTCCATCTCATAATGAAAAACACAGCTTTTAATTAATTCCAGATCAGTATCTTTTTTTAGATATTCAAACAAATCATTCATTAACCCTGGAACCATATCATATCCAGGTGCAATATGAGCAACCTGTTTTCCTTTAATGATCCCTACCTGTGATCTTCGAAATTTACCTGGATTTCTGACTAATCCATTCATTAATACATGATGAGCTTGTAAGAAATCTTTTAATTTTGTTGGATTAAACTCATTTAACTGATCATATGCTTTAATTGCATTTTGTACTTCAAGGATATCTTTTTTTG
The DNA here is from genome assembly GCA_023398165.1 of Spirochaetota bacterium. Lineage (GTDB taxonomy): Bacteria > Spirochaetota > Spirochaetia > Treponematales > Treponemataceae > JAAZLA01. The sequence continues at coordinate 2,451 of JAEWSQ010000029.1, forward strand.
GTCCAACAACATGTGTTTTTTCGACTATTGCTGTTACATGTTCTATATTAAGAGTGTTGCCCTCAATAGCTAATGAAGAATGAATTGTTTTTATTCTATTCTGTTTTCTGAGCTTCGCTTCTGGCTTAACTAATAAAATACTTTGGCAGATACCAAGCGCTTCGGTTATCTGTCCATATAAAGACAATATTCTATTTGTAATGTCATACGGTGGTTTCATATATCATATGATAGTATCATATGATACTATTGTCAAGATTTTTTCCCCGGCGCCGGAGGCGTCTGGCTAACATTTGCTTAACCTGGAATGCGTTTTGGCGCGTGTTTTTGCGTGAACGTAGTAAACAATGCAAAAACCGTGACATAGCATTCTCAGGTTGAAGCAGTTGTTAGACGAATTTTTTTATAAATCAAACAAAGTATCCTCAGATACTATATATTTAATCATCCTCAGTTAATTTAATTTTTCCATCTTCAGTAATAATAATCGTATTCAATGAATCTTTTTTAATAAACACTTTGGAATAACATTCTTCTGGTATTGAATCATACGAGTAAGCATATTCATCAAAACTATCTTCAAAAACGATTTGTTTCACAAAATATCCATTAATAGTATAATTTATTTCCATTTTTTGCATTACTGCATAACTGCTAACCCCATTACCACTTGGATTAAACTGATATCCACTCTTAATTGTGGTGTAATCGGATTTTTGACCAGAAAACAAATCTGAATATTCTACAATAACAGATTCATCTTTCCAAGGTAAACGATATATAATACTTACATTTTGTATTGAACTTGAAAGATTATTTTGAATAGCTAATTCAGCATAGTCCCAATAACTTAGCCCACAACTATGTAATAAGAAAATACAAAACATAATAATTCCATAGCAATGCAAGTATTTTCGAAAATAATAGTTTTTATTCATAAAATCTCCGTTATAAATATTTATAAACATAGTTAAAATATTTATTAGTAATCTGTAAAAAAAAATGAATATAATTTACGTATATATATTATACAACAAAGCAGTTAATTGTCTTGTGATAATATAATAATTCCATTTTCATTAATATGAACTGTATTCTTAGTATCCTTTTTTATATATACTTTTGAATATTCCTCTTCGGTTAATGAATCATAAGAAAAAGCAAAACTTAGCCCATCATAAAAAACAAAATATTTATTATAGTATCCATCTACCGTATATACTATTTCCATCTTTCTGATTGTATCATATCCAAAATTTTTACCATATTGATATCCACATTCAATATTTATGTAATCCGACTTTTGATCAGCAATTAAATCTGAAAAAGCTACAAATAGAGCATCAGAATACCATGGCGTAGTATAAATAATACTTACATTTTCTATTGGACTTGATAAATCATTTTGAATAGCTATTTCAGCATAATCCCAATGACTTGCAGAACAAGATACTATTAAGAAAATGTAAAAAATACAAAAACCCATTACTCCTTTTCTAGGTAAGTCATTCTTTTCATAGATATATTTATTCATTTTAATTTCATCCCTATTAATAATGTCTTCAATATTTCAAAAAATATTTCAATTCTTAGCGCCGAAGGCGTCCGTCTAACATATATTCTATTGTTCCACTATTTTGTCGTTATCCAGTCAACACTTCCAGAATAAATATAATGATACAGTATAAATACCAATACAACAACATTTTATAAAACATAAGTGGAGTCTTACCAAGATCCAGATAAGCTCCTGTCTAATGGGCTTCTTACTGCATGAGCGCCCTTATTTAGTACATGGGTATAGATTTGTGTAGTTTTCAAATCGGTATGACCCAATAGTTCCTGTACTGTCCGTATATCATATCCGTCTTCAAGCAGATGAGTCGCAAATGAATGCCTGAAGGTATGACATGATGCTTTTTTTGTTATACCTGCATGAATTACAGCTGTGTGGACGGCGTTCTGCAGAACCGATACATCCATGTGATGCCGTCCTTCCTCGCCTGTTGCTCTATTTTTCCAGCGCCGTTCCTGAGGGAAGACCCACTGCCACGACCAGGAAATATCAGCATGGGGGTATTTATTTTTTATACTGTTCGGTAAATATACCCTCCCCCAGCCGGCTTCAATATCAGACTGATGCAGGATTCTAACTTTCCCCAAGTGTTCCTGAAGTTCTTGCTTTATTACTGAGGGAAGCATTGTTCTTCTATCTTTACCGCCTTTCCCATTCCTTATTACTATTTCATTTCTATCAAAATCTATATCCTGTACTCTTAAGGTAACACACTCATCAACTCTCATTCCCGTTCCATATAAAATTTTTGCTGCAAGTTTATTTCTGTCTGATAAATGAGCTAATACTCTTTTTACTTCTTCTCTTGAAAACACTACCGGTATTCTAATTTTTTTCTTTGCTCGTATTACTCCGTCTAATTCCGTTATTTCATAGCCCAGAATATTCCGGAATAGAAACAAAATTGCTGCAAGTGCCTGATTCTGCGTGGACGGGCTGACCTTTTCTTTTACTGCAAGTTGAGTAAGGAATCCATTGATATCGTCCTCTCCAAGTTCCTTAATACTGTTCTTCTTTGTACTGTGCAGAAAATTTTTAAGCCATGAGGTATATGCTTTTATTGTACGGCTGCTGTATTGAAGTGTCTCCAGCTTCCTTTCGTATTCTGTTATTACTATTCCGGTTTGATCTTCTGCCGGCTTTGTTTGAACTTCTGTTTCTTTTGCATAATACAGGGCATGCAGCATCGTATTCACTGTTTCAATTTCATAGGGACAGAATTTTACTCCTTGATTGCTGCTGCCTATTATACTTTGAATACTGTCCAGACAATGCAATGTCTTATTGCCGCTGCCTGCTTTAATTACTACAATCTGTTCCTGCAGACAATAAAGTGATACTTTCATAGTAACTCCCTAAACTAATATTTCATCGCAGGGATAACCCTGATATTACTTTATAGACATTACTATAAACTTTTTAACGTATTTACATATTGGATATATTAGATTATTTAGAGTTATATTGATTTTTTTAAAAAAAATCTTTTACACCTCATCATTCAAACGGAAAAGACATAGTTCCGTGCCGCCGCAACAGGCTACGGATTCATGGGAGCTCTCTCTCCTTGCCAAAATCCTGATTCAAGTCTTTTGGTTAAATCCATTATAGAGTATTTATTCTTTTTTGTGAAATCTTTTTTTTCTTTTTTACGCTGATACCTAGTACTTATTCAATCCGCCCGGTTTAACCTGGAAATGGCTGAATTCCATACTGAATGAGGCTCTTCCTTGTGTTACTGATCTTAAGCTTGTCGAAAATCCGAACATTTTTTCCATAGGAGCCTGCGCATGAACTACTTCGGTTGACGGTTTCGATTCGAGACTTTGTATTATTCCGCCGCGTTGTGTGACCTGGCTCATGGCGTCTCCGACAAATTCCTTGGGACTTAGAATATCAACATTCATTACCGGTTCGAGTAGCTCGGCATTTGCCTTAGTACATGCCGCATCAAATGCCTGTGCGGTGCATGCTTCGAAGGCAAAAGTTGTCGAGGTTAGCTCGGAGTACTGAATATCTGTTATGGTAACGGCTATATCGGTACAGGGATAACCGTATTTGATTCCTGATGTAAACGAGTTTTGTATGCTGTTTTCAATTGCGTCAAATATCTCTCCGCTTATGCTACCCTTTTTTACATTGCACGTGTAGGTATTTCCTGCATTGGGATTCGGAGCAACGCGGATTGTAATTCCCGCTGTATTCTCTTTTCCGCCGAGAATTTTTGAAAAGAATTCTGAGTGTTCTGTTTGTCCGGTTATTGATTCTCTGTAGGTTACCTGAGGTTTTCCGACTTTTGCCGCTACTTTAAAGTCATCGAGCATTCTTGTTACAAGTACATCAAGGTGAAGCTCCCCCATTCCAGATATTATAAGCTGTCCGGTCTCGCTGTCGTCACGCGAGGTGAATGTAGGATCTTCTTTTGATAGTATTTCAAGAGTCTCCTTGAGTTTTTCGCGGTCTGAAAGTGTAGCAGGCTCTATTGAGACTGATATTACCGGCTCCGGAAAATGCATTTTCTCAAGCAGTACAGGAACTCCTTCTGTACCGATGGTATCTCCGGTTTGTGCAAACTTTAAACCTATTATTACTGCTATATCCCCTGCGGTAACGCTGTCCATGGGTTCGCTTTTATTTGAATGCATACGCAGTATGCGGTTGACTCTTTCTCTCTTTTTCTTTCCGACGTTATACACCTGATCGCCGTTTTTAATTTTTCCTGAATACATTCTTACATAACATAAGCTTCCGGCTTCCCGGTCGTATTGAATTTTAAACACAAGGCCTGAAGGTATTCCCGCAGGATCGCAGGGAATCGGCATGGTTTCTTCTTTTTTGACATGAAATCCTTGAGCAGGAGGTACTTCGTCAGGTGCGGGAAGATAGTCGACCACAGCATCAAGAAGCGGCTGTACTGCTGTATTTTTTCTCGCTGATCCGCATAGAAACGGTACAAATGTTCTGTTAATAGTACACTTGCGTATCTCTTTCTTTAGTAATTCTTCCGGCACTTGTTCGCCTGACAAATACAGCTCTGCAATTTCATCATTATGAGAAGCCGTTTCATCTATCAGTTTTTCGCGCCATGCAAGCGCTTCAGGAAGCCGGGACTTATCAATATCTGATTCGATTATCGTTTCGCCTTCCGTGTCAGGATCAAAGCGGTATTCCTTCAGTTTAATAAGGTCAATAATTCCTTCAAAGCTGCTTTCTTTTCCTATGGGAATCTGGAGCGCAACAGTACGGTTTCCGAATTTCTGTGCAACGTCCTGCATCGCTCCAAAGAAATCGGCTCCGATGCGGTCCATTTTATTGACAAAACAAATACGCGGAACCTTATATTCATCAGCCTGTCTCCAGACTGTTTCTGTCTGCGGTTGTACGCCGCCCACTGCGCACAGTACGGCGACCGCCCCGTCGAGAACGCGCAATGAGCGTTCAACTTCAGCGGTGAAATCAACGTGTCCTGGTGTATCAATAATATTTATCTGATGATCTTTCCAATACGTTGTTGTTGCAGCGCTCTGTATGGTAATTCCGCGCTCCTGTTCCTGAGCCATCCAATCCATTGTTGCGGCGCCGTCGTCTATCTCGCCGATTCTATGTATTTTTCCTGTGTAAAATAAAATACGTTCTGTTGTTGTGGTTTTTCCGGCATCTATATGAGCCATAATGCCTATATTTCTCATTGTACGTAACATGTTATCAACCTTTCTATCGTTTACCATGGAGTATACTTAAAAAATGAGTAATATTCAATGACCCGGAAAAACCGTAAGAGGATACCTCAGTTAAACAGTAAATTGATTTCCTTTTTATACAGTTCAAATATCTTGTGTCTCATTAATTCCTGCTTTCCCGATAATTCCTTTCCAACCGTGAAGGATTCGCTCACTAGCGCAAATTTAAACACCCGTTCACAGGTTCTAAAATCATGTGCCTGATTAATCCGTGCGTCTATATGTTCCCGTATTACATTGATAATTTCAGGTGTTTCAAGAAGTACCTCATAGGTTTCGTAAGCTATATTGTTTTCTTTTGCGTAAGCGATTACGGCATCCTTTACCGGTACTATGAGGGCTCCCAGATATTTTTTATCCTGTCCGACAAGTACAGCTGTTTCAATCAAGGGACTTGCGCACATTGCCCCTTCGATGCCTGAAGGTTCAATATTCTCCCCTCCTAAAAGCACTATCGTATCTTTTGCTCTTCCTGTTATCTTAATCTCATTATCATACGTCATCATTCCAAGATCACCGGTGTTAAACCATCCGTCTTTATCAACGGCTTTTTCCGTAAGGTCGTTTCTCTTGTAGTAGCCCTTCATTATTTGATCGCCTCTTGCAAGAATAAGACCTTTTTTACCCGGTCCAAGCGGTTCCATTGAAACAATCGTTCCCTGATTTTCGCTTACGATTTTTATTTCTGCCGACGGATATACGTACCCTACGCAGCCCGGCCGTGCAAACCCGCAGCTTCTAAATGCAAGGATGGGTGCTGCCTCGGTTATTCCGTATCCTTCAAGAAGTTTGAATCCTATTGCACGGTAGAAAGCATCGGTTTCGCTCTGCAGCGCTCCTCCGCCCGATATTGCAGCTACGAATCTTCCTCCCAGTTTTGCCCGTATTTTTTTGTATATTAATACTTCACCGAGTCCGTATAAGGGGCTGAGAAAGATAAAGGGAATAAGTCCTGCAAAAAAATCAAATATGCGCGGTCTTTTTGTAAAACGGCAGACGCGCCCTGTTACATGCTCGTAGCCCCATATGAATTTTTTTCCGATGCTTATAAAAAAGGTAAATAGAGCCAGTTTAATACCGCCTTCTTTTCTCATGTTGCGGTACACGCCCTGTGCCAGGGATTCCCACAGACGGGGAACTCCGCACATCCACTGAGGCCGTATTGCAGCCAGGTCTGGAAGCATCGCAGCTGCTATCGGTTTTGAATATGCAAGTCCGCTTTTAAATGTAATAACAAGGTACTGGATAACACGCTCAAAACTGTGCCATACTGGGAGTACGCTGAGCCACATATGTCCCGGCTGAACTGTCATGACATTATGGACTACTTCACATTGTGCAAGGTAGTTTCGGTGAGTTAACATAACGCCCTTGGGGGTTCCTGTCGTTCCGGATGTGAATATTATTGTCGCAAGGTCGTCTCCCTCTATCGTATCCATTATAGATTCAACTTTTTGTCTTTCTTTTAATCCTATTTCCCCTCCGCGAAGCATAATATCTTCAAAACGGTATACTGTTATTCCGGCGCCGTTTGCTTTAGCTTTTACGGAATCCGTCAGGCCTTCAAATAACACAGCAGTTTTAAGCTCTTCTACTTCCTCGCGCTTTTCGAGCACCTTTTCAAGCTGGCGTGCATTTTCAAAAAAACAGAAAGAACACTCTGCAAATGAAAGAATGAACCGTATTTCACTGCCCATGGAATCACAGCCGCGCGGAACATCGCAGGCGCCGAGCGAAAGGAGTGCAAGATCTGCAATAAGCCATTCTCTTCTGTTGTCTGATATTAAGCCGATTTTATCCGACCGTTTTATTCCCATTTCCTGCAGTGCAAGCGCGGTTACGAGAACATCTTCATACACTTTTTTATACGTATACAACTCAAATTCACCTTTTGCATTTTTTGCCGCCTGAAGAGTCAAATCCGGACATAACCGTGCTCTTGACTGCATCAGAAGTGCTAGATTTTTCGGCAAGGTAGTATCAACAGTGTACTTTTTCATAAAAACTCCTGTCACTCAATATCAATGTAGATATAGCTTTCTCATCCATAAAAGACTATCATGCTTTCCGTCATAATGCAAGCATTAAAATTACATATTTTCACATTTTGTCACGTTACTATTTTATATGTACTTTTTCCTGTTTTTACTCTATACTCCGTCTTATGTTTGAAATTACCTATTTAGTCCGTCTGGGGGAATTAACCTTAAAGGGCGGTAATATTAAAGAATTTGAAAACCGGCTTGTTCATAATACAAGAATACTGCTTGAATCGTTTAAATCTCATGTTACTCTGCGTGCAGGCCGTATGTATATTGACTGCCCCCCTGAATCATGCAAGGCCGTCGAGTTTACACTTTCCCACCTTATAGGCATTACCGGCTGGGCGAGAACCCGTGTCTGCGAAAAAAATATGGCATCTATTAAACAGGCAGTGATGGAAGAAGCGCTCGATGCAAAACGAAAGGGTGCTAAAACGTTTAAAATTGAAACCCGCCGTTCTGAGAAATCCTTTCCGCTTTCATCATATGAAGTAAGCTGCGAGGCCGCAGGCGATGTTTTTGATCAGAAAATTCTTACAGTAGATGTTCATAATCCGGATCTTACCATACGCATTGAAATCCGGGAACGGTGTTTCGTGTACAGCGATGCCGAAAAAGGCTGCCGGGGTCTTCCTGTAGGCACAGGAGGAAAAGGGCTTCTCCTTCTTTCAGGCGGTCTTGATTCGCCGGTTGCGGGCTACCGTATGATACGGCGCGGAATGAAGGTGGAGTGTGCTTATTTTCATGCATACCCCTACACTTCAAGCGAAGCACAGAGAAAAGTTGAGGATCTCGCGCAGATTATCAGTTTATACGGCATTGAAACACATATTAATATTATTCCCTTTACTGATGTACAGATGGCAATACGGAAACTTTCAAAAGATGTCCCCTATATACAGGATTTTTCCACCGAATCTTTTTCGACACTGCTCCTGCGAATGTGCATGATGAAAACCGCAAGCATCCTTGCTCATCATATTCATGCACAATGCCTTATTACCGGAGAGAGCCTGGGACAGGTTGCGAGTCAAACAATAGAAAACATGGCGGTCACGGAATCGGCCTGTTCCCTTCCGCTTCTAAGACCTCTCATAGGGCTTGATAAAGAAGAAATTATTGAAACAGCAAAAAGCATCGGCACCTATGATACTTCAATTCTTCCATATGAAGACTGCTGTGTCCTTTTTTCACCGAAGCATCCTGTTTTAAAAGCAAGTATAGAAACTGCTTCCGCCCTTTTCGAACAGCTGAATGCAGATACACTTCTCCAGGAAGCTTTTGAAAAGAGGGAAATAAAAGTATTCAGTGCAAAGAAATATGTGGAGGAAAACTGCAGATAAGAAGCTGCATTCTTAAATCTTAGAATGAATTCAGGACGTCGGTCTTTTCTGCTCCACAATGTAGCGGGCGAGCTCCTCATTCCCGCTTTGAATTGAAAGAGATTTAAGATTATCCGTTACTTTTTTATAATAAACATCATCGGTAAAGAGAGTATGTATTTTCTCCGCTATTTTCTTCGGACTGCGTAAAAACCACCCGACTTTATTCTGTACTACAAAACGGACGTTTCCAAGCTCCTGACCGTGAATATATGTTGAAAAAATTATAGGTTTGCAGCAGGCAAGAACTTCCATTACAGTCGATGCTCCTGCCTTTGTAACAACACAGTCTGACGCCTGAATGTATTCATGCATATTGTTCACATAACCCAGAACGCGTATGTCCATTTTTGCATACACTTTTGAAAACTGTGTTAATAAAGAATAGGAACTAGTATTTCTTCCGCAGACGGCAACAATGGTGTACGGGAAATCAAGGAGCGCAAAATGGGAAACGAGCTGCATCATGTTCGGTAAACCTTCCCCTCCTCCTGCGACAAGCACCATCTTTTTATCAATTGGAATAGAAAGTGATTTTCTTAGAGATGTATAATCGGAAACCGGTTTAAAAAGGGGACTTAAAATAAAGGGGAAAACAGTAATATCCTGTTCCCTCCAGCACCTTTTCTTTGAAGGTATCCCGTAGGTATTTTTCATAAGGTCTTTTACCTGTTGGGAAAAAACTGCATAGTCTGCATCCTTGACTTCGAACCAGGAACGGTGAATGGAAAAAGGGTCAGTGGCAACAATGGTAAAGTTTATGTTTTTCCGTAGCCTTCGTATAGCTCTTCTAGCCGGAGGTGACAACACAAAGTGAAACGAAACCACATCAGTAATTTCGTTTTCCTCAATATATTTCTGCAGATACGGCAGTGTTTTCCATGTACTCAAAATACGGGACACCGCAAGGACAGGCGCAAGCTGATTTATCTCATATATTACGCTGTAGGCGGCAGGACAGACGGCGGATGAAGCATGATAGCCGGATTCAAAAAAAAGCCGGGCAAATTTTTGTTTTTGAGAGAAGCCGTGGAGAAGATGTATTTCAATATTCTCTTCCGGATATATACGCTGAATGCTTTCTTTGAGTCTGCGGGCAGGTGTAACATGACCGCTGCCGGTATTTAAGTACAGGAAAAGCATCTTTCTTTTTCTTGCTGTTTTCACAGCTGTCTGGCCAGGGTTTGACACTATGTATTTTCCACCAGTAAGCGGGCGAATTTATCATTGTTTATTTCTATAGGAAGTTTTCCCAATGCCCCCTGTATTCTGTCATAGTACTGTGTGTTTGAAAAGAGATCGTATATTTTTTCATAGATCGCCTTCGGTTTTTGTATAAACCATCCACAGTTATGTTCAACAGCGAACCGTACATTTCCCAGTTCCTGACCGTGAATATAAGTGGAAATAATCACAGGTTTTTTGCTGTGAAGAACTTCCATCAATGTTGCAGGACCTGCTTTAATTACCGCGCAGTCGCAGGACTTTATGAGTTCATCCATAAAAGAAACGAAGCCAAATACATGAAGATCCAGATCAGGATATGCAAGTTTCAATAATTTTAAGTTATTGTACGTAGCCTTATCATGGCCGCAGACGACTGCAAGTGAAAACGGCGCTTTATTCTTTGCACACTCAGTAACAATTGCAAACGCTCCGGGAAGCCCTTCCCCGCCGCCTGCCAGGAGAACAATTTTTTTATCATGGGGAAACTCGTGTTTTTGTTTATACACTGCTACTTCCTGTTCCGTACTTGGAACAAGAAATTTCTTACCGATAAGGAACGGAGCTACGGTTATGAGGTGTTCCGGCACACCGCATTGCTCTACAGCATCCTTTTTTACCTGATCGGAATACACATAGTAGCGTACATTTTTCTCAAAAAACCATGCCGGAGGTGCGGTAAAAGGATCGGTAACAACCACAGATAACCGGATAGTATTGCCCAGTCTCCGTATAGCCGTTACTGCAGATGTGGTGAGTGCAAAATGAAAGCTCACAACATCAGTCACTTCCTGCTCCCTGAATTTTTTCTCAAGACTCAATGCCGTAGTCGGTTTAATGATCTTTGAAAACGATGCCTGGGTAAACCGGAGTTTTGCGGCTTCATATATGATAGAAAAAGCCCCGGGTGCAAAGGTAAGAGCCGCATGGTATCCTTTTTCAAAAAAAAGCTTCAAATGTGAATTTGTCCGGTCAAAACCGTTAAGGAGTTCAATGTCAATATCCTTGTATGCTTCTTCAACCGACTGCTTTAAAACACGGGCTGCCGAAATATGACCGCCTCCGGTGTTCAAATATAGAAACATGAATTTACGCCTGGTATTCTGCACAAGTACCTCTAATATGTGTAACGGATTGAAAAAGACAGATAATTTGCCACAGTGTTATGAAGCGAGCTTCTCCATGTATTACGGGTGGCAATAACGTCTTCAACTGTTGCATCAGTTTTTTGAAAACCGAACATAGCATTTTGAACTCCGTTGTTTTTAATAAACTCGAATGTCCATCCTGCATTGGCACTGATGCTGCCGGCTTTTTTAGTATAAAATATATAAGACGCTTCCAGACCTGACTGGAAAATAAGCATCTTAGTACTCTGCGCCATGAACATAAAATTTTCCTGCGCATACTGCAGATATCCTTCTCCTGCATTTGCATAGTTATGAATGCCTCCGTCGGTAACTGACGTGTAATGACCTCCGTAATTTCTTAAGTACATAACAGCATCATCATCGGGAATAGATTCGTTAATATTTGCATGGCGGGCGAAACTTGCCTTGACAACTAGATTTAGATTCTGCAGAGGCTCCATTGATAGACGGACCGAAATCCTATCAGAATTGGGAGGGAGATCAGAACCCATACAGATTCCGTTATTGGTATAGTTTTGATAATTAATAACAGTACCGTCTTCATGCGTATACATGTAGGGAGCTATCAGAGTGTAATCAAGGCTTGCTGTCTTAAGAAGCTTTTTATTAAAAGCATACTGAACACCGGTAATTCCTGCGATCTTTATTTTTGTATCGAAATCGAGCCGGACCAGTTCGTTGGCGCTTATATCATCGACAAGAATATCTGTTGCCCACAGAAAACCGGAAAAAGGCCGAATTTCAAAAGTTAAACCCATCTGAAGGTTATCAGAATAGGAACCGATACTTTGAGCGACCATAAAGGGTACCGGTAGAATATAGATTGGATCGAACCTGTTTCCGTAAATCATGTTTTCATAATATGAAAACGAAAGCCATGGCCAGGGGTTGTACTCTATTGAGTGAAGGGCCATAAATTTTTCAGGGCTGATCGATGATCCGTTATTATCTGTCGCACCCAGTATAAAATATGAATGCTGATAATTCCACGAATCGTTTCCATTATAGCAGAAGGTGATATTGCCGTTATGAAAAGAATCTTTGGAAAGTGTTATTCCGCTGTCAAAAAATGGCCCCCAGCTGTTTCGTGAAATTCCTCCCTGAACATAGAAGCCTTTAAAAACAGAAGAAAGATTCATATTCATATCAAGAAGACCGGTGAATCTGCCCAGATTGACTGGATCCCATGGAGCATCCTCAAGGGGACGCTGATAAAGGGGAAGAACCGGAGCTCTAAATGAATCTGTTGCATGAACTTTTAAATCAAGAGATACCGACGTGCGGCCTGCCATGTAAAAATCACCGGTACAAAGAAGATTACAATTATTCTGCAGCGTTGAAGGACTTCCATCAGCCAGTTTTGCTCTGGGTTCGTATGAAACGCCTGCAGAAACGGGTTTCTTAAAAATTCTGTCATAGTACTGCTGTGCCTTATCAGACTGCAAAGGGAAAGATGAAGCAATAACAGTTTGCAGGATATCTTCGATTACCCCAAGAGGATAAGGGCGTAAAGGACTGAGATTTTTTACAATACCGAGATTTTCCCAGATAGTAATATCCTCATACAATACATTTCCAGGATCGGCTGCGACTTGAGAAAAAGAGAGAGCGCATATCAGAATGAAGGCTATTGCCGCTGTAATTTTTTTAAACACGTAGTATCTCCGTTTTATGGTAAAGAAACAGAACAGGAAAAAACGGCCTCAAATCCGCTTCCCTTTTCACCTTCTTTATGATTCAGGTTCGAAAGTACAGTATAACTCAGCTCGGATGAAATATCAATCCAGCTCAGGGGTGAATAGGAAAGCGAAAGAGACACGCTGTGCAATACTTCAGGAATTCCAGTCGGAGTTTTCAAGGTTGCCTCTTCAATAGAATCGGGGTAATAGGTATTTCGTCCATCCGGACCAACCTGATAAAATACGTTAAACGAGTTTTCCCCTTTCGTGATTGTTTTATATGATAAAAATGCAGACCATGAAGAAAGAATCTCATAACCGATTTTTCCGGAAAATCCGATGGTATCGGGTCCGTAAGGAGAGCCGACCCAGGAATGAACAGGTGTATTTGGATTTTTTATCAAATCTAACCGGGAACGGTAAAACGACCAGTCTGCATCATCGCAAATATACAGCCAGGGATTTGTATACAGACCTTCAAAACCTCCGTAAAAGTAGCCTTTTTTAAAAGGAACCGATGCTTCCATGCCGCCTTGAAAGCCGAAACTGTCAGGAATTTTTCCTGCCGCATCCGGATACGTTTCTCTTTCATAGGCTGTTTGAAATTGATTCATGGCAAACAGTCCGTATATTCTCATATATTTCCATGGATTCACATCGAGCGTTAAGCCGAAATAGGAACCAACCCTTGAAAAACCCTCATAGGTATTTGCGTATCCGTCTGCAGTGCTGTTGTTGTATTTCTCGTACGTTCTCCAAGCCGCATAATTATGAAAAATTGACAGAGGGTTTAAATAACGCAGTTCCAAAGGAGCGTTGACAAGAACCCCTTCATGGAGGCCGAACTGCACCTTACTGAAGGGTTTAAGCTCAAGACGGTGCATATACAAGTTTTTGTTTACTTCAAGCTGAATAACAGAGGCAGCATACCGTATTTTATCGGAATAGAGGGAAAACTGCGCATAGGCATCATGATCGCTGAATTCCGAGAGGATTATGCTTCCCATCTGGGTTTTACCGATAGAAAGAGAACCCTTTCCCAGCTGAAAATTTACCGTAAAAATATTTAATACGGGAAGACCTGCACTGATATAAGCCGTCTTTGGAAAATGGGCTTCCATCGAATCGCTTTTATAGGGAATATTCGTGAACACGCCGGGTTCTTCCGCTGCCCAGTAGTTTAAGCCTGCAAAAAAAACAGACTCAATACATACAAAATCCCCGGCACCGATGATTACGGGTAAATCAAGAATATGTTTTTTATCATAGCTGTCATACTGCCACTGAATAGCGCTGTTTGTTTTCTTGTAAAACTCAAGCGATAAAACAGGCTCTATGCCGATATTTAGGGCTTTTGAGCCGAAGGCCGGGTATGATTTCTGCAGAATAAAGCATACTAGATCATATTCGTATTTTCCCGCATCCGAAAGTTTCTCATAGTCCACGTTTTCAAGGTATACACTGATTTCAGCAATACTTAAGGGGGCATTCTGAGCAAAGGAGACTTTTCCGCTTTCCGATTCCAGTCTGATAAGGGAACCGTACACCGGACTTTCTGCCGGTACCAGACGCTGTACACTTCCGTACCGGGTAGAATCGAGTGCGGAAAGTGAAAGACTTAATCCTAAAACCATGATAATGAGAGATGTTTTTGGTGAAAGCATACAGGAATGATATAAGCTAAGCATAACTATGTCAATGAATTGTAAAGAACTTGTTGCAATCATTGATTTCATAGTGTATTTTAGTGTAATGGCAAGCGTCGAAACTAAAAAGGACATTCTTCATTTTTTAAATACCGCTGATTCATGGCTCTGCGGCTATTCCAGTCCGTATACTGAACTTGAAAAGACCTGTACTTTCACGGCAGAAACAGACGATGATTCCCTTCGATCACCTTCTGCACCTGCACTTAACTCCGGACTGAAAATTGAACAGCTTGCCGGAAAAATTGCCCAGTGTACAAGGTGTCCTCTTGCTAAAACACGGAAAAACACCGTACCTGGAGAAGGATGTACAACACCTCTCGTTATGGTGATAGGAGAAGGTCCGGGAGCCGACGAGGATGCAACCGGCAGACCCTTTGTAGGAAAAGCAGGACAGCTCCTGGATAAAATGCTTACCGCTATTGATCTTTCACGCGGAACAAATACCTATATTGCTAACATTGTAAAATGCAGACCGCCCCAGAATAGAGATCCAGATCCTGAAGAAGCGCAGGCGTGCAGATCTTTTTTGGATTTACAGATACAGTTTTTAAAACCTCACCTGATATTAGCCCTGGGAAGGGTAAGCGCTCAAAATCTTTTAAACTGCAAAGAGACTATAGGATCGCTGCGCGGAAAATTTTTTGAGTATAAGGGAATACCTCTTTTGCCCACGTATCACCCAAGCGCGCTCCTCAGGGATGAAAGCTTGAAAAGACCCGCCTGGGAGGATTTAAAACTGTTCAGGAAAAAGCTTAATGAACTCATTAGTACTCAAGGCAGACCGTAAAAGTGTATGTTCAGGTTCTTGTAAATATTCCCGTATCTCAATCCTTTACATACCGCATTACGCCTGTTACAAAGTTTTCAGGAACGTGTACCGGTGCACAGAGCGGCATGAGAGTGCAGGTCATGTTCGGATCAAGGAAAATCACAGGATTCATTATTGAAACATCAGACACACTCCCTCCCTCCTCCCCGCAGCTTTCACCGGATAAAATAAAACCCGTCTTAAAAGTTGTCGATGAAGAGCCGGTTTTCACACAGGAGCTGGTTGAACTGTCGAAAAAAATATCAAGCTACTATCTGTGCTCTCAGGGAGAAGCATTGAGCGCTATGATTCCCTCCGGGAAAAGGGAATCAACGGGATTCTCTTCAGGACTCGAAGAACCCGGTAATTATGCAAAAAATGAGCTGTCAGAAGAACAGAAAAACTCCGTTGCAAGCATACTTGAATCGGCCGCCTCCAAAGACCGCCTCTTTCATTATCTATATGGAACGACAGGCTCAGGGAAAACCGAAGTCTTCCTTCAGGTCGCCCAGCACATGATCGAACAAGGGAAAGGTGTCATTTACCTGGTTCCTGAAATCGGGCTTACCCATCAGGTTGTGGAAGAAGTAAAACAAAGATTCGGTAACACCGCCGCGGTTCTCCATTCAGGATTAACTGGAAGCAAAAAATTATCAGAATGGAAACGCATTTTACGAAAGGAAGCCCGCATTGTAATAGGAGCGCGGAGTGCTGTTTTTGCTCCGGTGGGCAATTTGGGGGCAATTATTCTTGATGAAGAGCACGATACCTCTTATAAGTCGGGAAACACGCCGCGGTATCACGCACGGCAGACCGCAATGATGAGGTGCAGTGCTTTAAAAATACCGCTTATTATGGGAAGCGCAACCCCGTCCGTGGAAGCATGGCAGCTCATGGAAGAAGGCTCCATACATAAACTGAGTCTTACAAAAAGATTGAGCGGAGGAAAACCTCCTGATATTGAAATCGTAAACCTTTCAAACGCAAAAGAAAACAGTTCGAGCATATCAAAAACTCTTGAAAACTACATGCGGGAAGTAAAATCGCAGGGAAGACAGACCATATTGTTTTTGAACCGGCGCGGCTTTACCCACTTTTTTAGATGCTCATCCTGCGGATTTGAACTTACCTGCAAAAACTGTTCGGTATCGTTAACGTACCATGCAACAGAAAAACGTCTCCGCTGCCACTACTGCGGATATTCCATTCCCCAGCCTTCAACCTGCCCTGAATGCGGCTCCCTCGATATAGGCTACTTCGGCTTTGGAACCGAATTCATCGAAAATGAGGTAAAAGCAAAATTCCCAGACTGCACCGTTGAAAGGATTGATACAGACAGTCTTGAAAACAGGGATGATCTTGAAACTAAACTGGAAATTTTCCGCAGCGGACAAACTGATATTCTATTGGGCACCCAGATGATAGCAAAAGGACTCAATTTTCCTAACTTAAAACTAGTCGGTGTAATACTTGCCGATACAGGACTGCACCTCCCCGACTTCAGGGCCGCAGAACGAACCTTTTCACTCTTGGTGCAGGTCTCAGGAAGAGCGGGAAGATTTTTCCCCGATGGAAAAGTAGTAGTACAGAGTTATTACCCCGACAGACCCGCCATACATTATGCCTGCACAAATGATATTGAAGGTTTTTATAGATACGAAATTGAGCAGAGAAAGCTTCTCTTTTTTCCCCCTTTTTCACGGCTTATACGGCTGGTATTCAGAAGCGCACAAAAAGAATTGAGCACCCAAGCTTCAATATCAGCGTATGAAATTCTTGAAAAGGAACTTGATTATGTGAAGAAGATGAAAAATCCAGGCAGCGAGTACTATGATGAGCTGCTAGGTCCGTCAGAGTGTCCTCTCGCAATGATAGCCGCTAATTACCGCAGCCAGATAGTTCTCCGTGCAACAGCAATACAGTACATTCATTGTGCAGTCCAACGCTTTATCGGTTTATATAAACAGCTTAACGGTGTTTATGTAGAGGTTGACGTCGACCCTGTAAGTTTGTTATAAAATATTTATGACGAAAAGTTTAGAAGACTACCTTGAAGTGATTGGAAATCTTACAGAAGAAAATAATAACCCCCGGGTTAAGGACATAGCCCAGCGTCTGTCGCTTACCAAACCTTCAGTTCACGTCGCACTCCATACCCTTGAAGAAAGGGGAATGATAGAACATAAACATTACGGTGCCATTACCTTAACCGATCCGGGTAAAAAAGCATATGAGAAAATAAAAGAAAAGCACAATGTTCTTACCCTATTTTTGGAAAAAATTGTCGGAGTAAGCCGCGAGACAGCCGAAAAAGACGGTTGTGCCATGGAACACATCATAAGCGACGAAACCTTTCAAAACATCAAAAAACTATTATTGTAAGATCAAGTATCATCTGCTCGAAGAGACGTACGGCACCGGATGCTCTTAGGTAGAAAATCGAGTTTTGCTATGCAAAACTCGTTAAGTTAGCGGTACAAGGATGTACCGCTAACGACGGGACCAGAGGGACTCGAACCCCCTACCTACTGCTTAGAAGGCAGTTGCTCTATCCAGATGAGCTATGATCCCAAGGAATAAATCGATAATAGCAAAAATTGAAAGAAAAGTCAAAGGTATATGAAAAAAACATGACAGTTTCCTGCAAAACTCAGCAGGAACTTAAGACCGGTTTATTTTTCTATAGTAATGTAGCCAAGATGTAGCAGGCTGCTGTAAAAATACTGAAAACTTGTATTCCTGCCAACCGATACTGCATAGGCATTTACATACCAGACATCATTGCCGGCATTTACCGTATATTTAACATCTGAATCTGTGGAAGAAGGAATAGGACCCTCACCAAAAAAATCAAAAGAATTAGAAAGAACGGCACGTATAGGAACAACGCCTTCAATAAGTGTATTATTTATTTTCACCCCGGCTGAATACGGTAGTCCGGAAAAACCTTCGGTAAACAGTCTTATTTGAATCAGACGGTTAGCCGCCGTTATGGGGAAAAGCGTATCATTTTCTGTACTGATTTTCTTTGGAGATGTCAGTTCCGCATATCCGAGGCTTTGAATTTTCCGTAATCCGTTGTCGGAATATTCTGTATTGCTTGAATTTACTGCATTAATATCTGCATCGCGGGATGAAGGATCATTATATATTTTGTAATACACATTTACACCCTGATAAATATCCATGGTGCTGTTTTCAGAATCGCTTGTATTAAAGGAATAAAATCTATTGAGGGGATCATTTGAAGGCTGCGCTGACGGAGTCGGCGGATTTAATGCATAGTAAACAGGCAGTCCGCAGGAATACGAAACCGCTGCAAAAAAAAATATACATATAAGGATAATTGCTGCAGTATTTTTTTGCACCGGTTTCATTACTTCCACTTACTGAATTTTTCCTTCAGCTGTCATGAGCAGTAAATTTGATTTTGCAAGATCTGCCCAGCTGTCATTAGGGAATGAATCAATAATTTTCTGAAAACTTTTTTTAGCTTCTTCGAAGTTTCCTGTATCTGACTGTATGCGTGCAATATTGAACAGCGCATGCGGTTTTAATGAGAACTGTGCAGATTCAGCTGCTAAGACATAATATTCAAGAGCCTTATCAGTTTCTCCAAGTTCCTCGCTGCATACCGCGGCATTGTACCAGCAGACTGAAGCAGTATAGGCCTTTTTATTCGCATCAACAGCAGAAAGCCAGGCATCCCGGGAAGATGCATAATTTTTGGTTTCAAAATCTATACCTGCGGTGATCATAAAAGCACGGGCTGCAGGAGCACCTTTGTTTGTTTTTACCGTAAATTCGGAAATTTTCTGTTTAATAGAGTCATACTTTGCAGCAAGCATATCTTCACTCAGATTTGTTTTTGATTCTTCCAAAGAATACATCAGTTCATCAAGTAAAGCGAAATTCTTTTTATCAACAGAGCTTTTTACCGCGGAAAATACACCCAATCCTACTGCAGCAAGGAATAAAACAATCACTATTGAAAGTATTATCACTCTGAAATTTACTAATAGTGCGCTTAATTTTTCAGAAAACGTTTTCTTTTCAGTTTTTTCGATATCCATAATAAAAGAACTCCTTTTTTTGTCTTACCGTATATCTAATTCATTCATGAGTCTTGAAACATAGGTTCTTTGTACACCTAAAATTTTCCCCGCCTCAGTTTGATTCCATCTGGTTTCTTCCAAAATCTTCGTAACATACTTTTTCTTGAATGTATAAAGCGCAGTCTTAAGAGTTCTGTCTCCATGCATTACTTCAGCGTCTTCCTGAATATCACTATGATTCTTGAAATTCAAACGCAAATCTTCAGTATGAATAAAGGGAGGCTTACCGAGAACACACGCTCTTTCAATCGAATTTTCGAGTTCCCGGATATTCCCAGGCCAAAAATACGAATGAAGCGACTCCAGAGCACCTTCTGAAAAGCCTATAAAATCTTTCTTGGTTTCTACACTGAACTTTCTGCAGAAAAACATCGCAAGCGGTTCAATATCATCTTTTCTTTCTCTCAGCGGCGGAATATACAAGGGCAGAACATTGAGTCTGTAGTATAGATCGCTCCTGAACTTACCCTGTGCCACCATCTGTTCCAGATTTCTATTTGTTGCAGCAATTATTCTCACATCAACTGATATCGTTTCGCTCGAACCGACTTTCTCAAAAGCCCGGGCTTGAATTACCCGCAGAAGCTTTACCTGAAGATCTATCGGAATCTCTCCGATCTCATCCAGAAAAATCGTACCGCCGTTTGCTGTTTCGAATCTTCCTTTCCTGTCGCTGGCTGCATCTGTAAACGCGCCTTTAACATGACCGAACAGCTCGCTCTCAAGCAGCTGGGGAGATAATGCCGCACAGTTCACTCTCACGAAGGGTTTTTTCGCTCTCTGACTCTTCAAATGAAGCTGTTCTGCAAAGAGCTCCTTGCCCACACCGCTTTCACCCAGAATTAAGACAGAGGAATTAGTCTGAGAAGCTTTTTCAATCACCTGTAAAAGATCAAGAACTACGCGGCTTTTTGCAATAAAAGTATGATACTCAGGACCGCATGTTATCGCATTTTGCAGAACAGTGATTTCATGACGAGCTTGTCTGTAGGTACTCGCGTTTTGATACGCTATAGAAGCCTGAATGCTTAATAATTCAATTATTTCAAGGTCATTTTGCGTAAACGAATTACCGCCGGATTTATTCAGAAGCTCAAGAACGCCTATGCAGCTGTTGTTGACACGCAAGGGAACAGCAATCATTGTTTTAGTTATATAACCGGTCTGCTCCTGAACGAGTGAAAAAAACCTCGGATCTGTCGGTACATCGTCAATAATGAGGCTTTGATTGTTTTCAACTACCCAGCCTGCAATACTTCCAACTCTCGATACAGGAATTCCCTTTGCTTCTACACCCTTGGGACCGAGTGCAACTTCGAAACGAAGCATATTATCAGCTTTATTAACTAAAAGAATAGAAGAAGATTCGCATTCAACTAAACGCATTGCCGATTCCAGTATATAGACCAGCAATGCGTTTACATCAGAATAACTAGAGTTAATGAGAGCATTAATCTCGATGAGTGTGTTTAACTTTTCTACATCGATAGCTTTCGACGTCATGTTAACTCGCGGTAAACTTAATTATTTTTGTTTTTGAGCATATCACCGAGAGTATAAGCACTGTCATTGTCATCATTCGATGTTGACATATAGTGAGATATTTCATCTCTCTGCATTTTCTGCTTATATTCTTTAACGGAGAAAGCTGCCTTTTGTTTTGATGCACTGATATCTACAACGTAGACATTAATTTTGTCGCCCACGGTATATTTTTTAACAGCTTCTTCAAACGGTTCATCTCTGCTTTCACAAAGATTTGATTTATTGACAAGGCCTTCAATTCCGCCGTCTGCTCTCACAAAGATACCGAAATCGGTAATCGATACAACTTCACCTTCAAGAACAGAACCCGGTTTATGCGCTTTTGCAAATACTTCCCACGGATCATCGCTAAGGTGTTTTACACTCAAGCGGATTCTGTGAGTTTCAGGATTGTTTTCAACGACAACAGCCTCAATTTCCTGTCCTGCAGTTACTTCACTTCCGAGATTCTTAACTTTCTTTGTCCATGACCAGTCGTCGCTGTGAAGGAAGGCATCAATACCCTCTTCCAGTTCAACGAAAGCACCGGCATTCGTAATCTTAACAACTTTCTTGGTAACCTTTGTACCGACAGGATATTTATCGCAGATAGAATCCCACGGATTTTCAGTAACCTGTTTAAGACCGAGCGATACACGGCCGGCCTGAATGTCGTAGCCTAATACCATGCATTCAACTTCGTCGCCGATTTTGACAACTTCGGAAGGCTTGTTGATTTTCTTCACCCATGAGAATTCACTTATGTGTGCAAGACCTTCAATACCTTCTTCAAGTTCAATAAATGCGCCGAACTCGGTGAGTTTAGTAACTTTACCTTTAACAACATCATTAACATGATACTTGTCTTCGAAATGAAGCCATGGATCTTCTGAAAAATGTTTTAATGAAAGATTGATTCTCTTTTCTTCAGGATCGAGGCGTATTACTTTAAGTTCAATCTCCTGACCTTTTTTAACAAAATCCTTGGGTCTTGTTACATGACCCCAGCTCATATCGTTAATGTGCAGAAGACCGTCAAAACCGCCAAGATCAATGAAAGCGCCGAAACTGGTAAAACTCTTTACCGTTCCCTTTACAGATGAACCGATTGTTATTTCATTAAAGAACTTATCACGATTCTCTGTAATTGATTCTTCAAGATATTTTCTCCGGTTAACAACTACATTCGGTTTTCCGTCTGAGTATAACCGTTCAACGTAGAATTTACTCTTCAAGCCGATAAGTTTTTCACTTTTTTCAACCTTTTGACTGTCAGACTGGCTGATCGGTAAAAAGGCCCTTACCCCGCTCGAAAGATCGACTTCAAAACCGCCTTTAACAACTTTATCGATGGTGCCTTCAACAAGCTCTTTTTCAGTATGAGCCTGTTTCAGCTTTTTCCAAAGCTGTTTGACATCCGCCTTTTGTTTAGAGACGATTACTTCACCGTGTTTGTTCTCTTTGTTTATAAGAACAACACTTACAACATCACCGACTTTCGGTAAATCCGAAAACTCCGATGTCGGGATTTTTCCCTCTGATTTGTATCCAACGTCAATAAACACCTGTTCTGGTGTAACCTGAATTACTGTTCCGTCGACAAGCTGTCCCTCTTCGAGAGACTCTAGACTTTTAAGATACTCTTCCTGCAATTGTGTCTGAATGTTCCCTTTGGAGTTCTGAGCTTCATTCTTTTCCACTTCCATCTGATCCATAAAAAACCCTTATATGTAAATTTTACTAATTATTATCTCACAAACCTGTTCAATGGTCAAGTCCGATGTGTCTATATAGAGGGCATCGTCTGCAATTTTTAAAGCACCGGAGATCTTATTCTTATCTATTTCATCGCGCTTACGTATGGAATCCTTAATTTCTTCAAGTGTAAGCGAACTTACCCCCTGTTTATATCTTCTCATTGCCTGTACTTCGAGAGAGGCATCAAGAAAAAACTTATACTCGGCATCCGGGAATACAACCGTTGTCATATCCCTGCCCTCGCAGACGATGCTCATCGATTTTGTTATCTGACGGAGTTTGGTATTAACAATGATGCGGAGTTCCGGAATTGCAGACACCTGGGCAACCCATGCGTCAACCCTGTCTGTGTGTAATAAGTCGTCAACATCCACACCGTTTACAGATAATCTTTCCCTCTCATATGAGAGATCGAGTGCTGCAGCATGAGCGCATACTGCGCTGCTGTCTTCCATATTCACGCCGTTATCCAGCAGAGATAATGTTATACCGCGGTAAAAACTTCCCGAATTTAAAAAAACCACATTAAGTGTCCGGGCAAGCCGTTTTGCTATGGTGCTTTTACCCGAACCGGCAGGTCCGTCAATTGCAATTACCATATTACACCTCCTGAACCTTGATCGATGCAAAAAGTGCAGAAATATCTGCAGGACTCAATTCTCTAAACTGTCTTTCCTGCAGTCCGTCCATTGTAAGGTTTCCTATGCGGATACGCGTTAAGCGTTTTATTCCTATTTCAAAATATTCAAAAACCCGCCGTATTTCCCTGTTTTTACCTTCGATGAGCACAACACGGATTCTTCGCGTTCCGAGGATTTGAGCCTCGCGGCATTTATAAAACACATTGCCGACTCTAAGTCCCTTCATGAACCGTTCGGCAAGATCCTGGGGTATAGGAAGACTTGTTTCAACAATATATTCTTTTTCTATTTCCGAGGACGGATGCGATATTTTTGCAGCGAATTCCCCGTCATTCGTAAAAAGAATTAAGCCGGAAGAAAACATATCGAGGCGTCCCACATTATATACACGCTCTGAAAAATAAGGAGCCAAAAGCGATGCGGCAGTGGGTCTGTCTTTTTCATCTGACAGGGAGCATACATAGCCTGAAGGCTTATTTAAAAGCACATAGCGTTTTGTTTCCTCAAGACGTATAGTTTTCCCGTCTACACGGACCTCGTCGTCTTCTTCAACCTTTGTTCCAAGTTCTGTCTGCACAATACCATTGACGCTGACTCTTCCGTCAGTAATGTATACTTCACTTGCTCTTCTGCTTGCAACGCCGCAACGGGCCAGAAAAAGCTGAAGCCTCATCGGGAAAATTGAAGTTTGTTCAGCAGTAGTTTTATTATCGTGCAAGTTCAAACCGCTCGCTTTCTGTTTCATCAAGTTTCGGTAAATCGGCAATGCTGTTGAGTCTGAAAAACTTTAAAAATTCTTTTGTTGTACCGAACTGAACAGGTTTTCCGGGAATATCTTTTTTTCCAACTTCTTTAATAAAATTCCGTTCCACGAGGAGCCTGATCATATTATCAGCTGAAACACCGCGGATTGCCTCAATCTCTGCTCTCGTAATGGGCTGTGAATAAGCAATTATAGAAAGTGTTTCCATCGCAGCCTTTGACAGTTTTGTCTCGTTTTTTTTGCCGTACCGGTCTTTCAAAAACGACCAAAGATCCTTCTTGGGTGTAATTATCCATCCGCCTGAAATCTGCGTCAGTTCCACACCGGAATCTTCACTCTCATATTTTTCCCTGAGTTTCACAATAACCGCATCGACAACATCTTTTGATAATTCAGATATACGGGCAAGTGCATTTTCATCCAGGGGCTCTGTTTCCAAAAAAAATATTGCTTCGACAAGTGCTGTTTCTTTTTCCAAGTGCAACTCCATTATCCTTCCTGTTTCTTACGCCGCCTGATACGGCCGTATTTTAATATCGCCGAACATGCGGTTTTGATATATACAGGCCATTTTGAATTTAACGGCTTCTAATATAGCCATAAAAGCGCACACTATGTCCAGCATGTTTTCTTTTCGCACTATTAAATCAGTAAAAAAACACTCGCCCCTGTTTTCAAGAAGCTCGTTCATTAATGTAATTTTTTCACTGACAGATATTTCCTCATACAAATCAAGAATTTTTTCTGATGAATACGCTGAAACAAGGGTTGAAAAGGTTTTTAATAGATCCCATGTATCAATCTTTTCCCACAATTCCTCTTCTTCAAACGGCAGAATACGCTGAATTCTTTTACGTTCAAAACTCCATTCAGATTCGTCTTCTTTTTCTTCCATGAGAACCGTAAGCTTCTTAAATTTCTGATACTCTATCAGCCGGTCAACAAGTTCCTGCCTGGGATCGTCCATCTCCTCTCCGTCAAATTCGACTTCAACAGGGAGAAGCATTCGGGATTTAATATATAATAGATCTGCAGCCATCGCATAGAATTCCGTCAGACTATTTAAGTCGGTGGAAACGGCATAATCCATATACTCCAAAAACTGCTCGGTAATCTCGCCTATCGGTATATCATAAATATTTACTTCATTTTTTTTAATAAGAAACAAGAGCAAATCGAGAGGACCTTCAAAATCGCCCAGTTTATACGTATTTGCCTGTTCATCGAAAGCAGATGCTCCTTGTCTTTCAGAATCATTCATACTGTACTCCTATAATTCTATAAAGGGGGTTACTTCTTTTTTAACTCCCTGATCCGGTAAAGTTTTAACTGCTTCGCTGTACTTTACACCACTTATAGGGTCGGCATATTCGGGCAAAATCTCAAGTAAAGGAATCAGAACAAACTCTCTTTCTCTAATTTTTTCATGGGGAATTGTTAAAGTATCAGTCTTCAGCTGCAGAGAACCGAACAGCTCAATATCAATATCCACAGTCCGCGGCCCGTTCCGAATTTCGTTATCTCTGCTGCGTCCCAGTTTTTTCTCAATTTCCTGTGTCTTTTCGAGAAGCTCCTCAGGTGATAACACGCAGAGGCCGTACAGAACCATATTATAAAAATCGCTCTGACTTTCATAGTACATTGGTTTAGTTCTATAAATCGAAGAATACGTAATACTGCCTTTTTCGAACAATGGAGACAATAATACGCAGGCCTGTTTTAGTATATCAACAGGATATACAGTACAGACCCCTGTGTTATACGGTGCATTAGAACCAAGACCTAAAACAACCGGATTCATTTAAAACAGGTTTTCAGGTATCGGCTGAGGCGAAGCAGACTTGGAAGGAGAACCTTTTACAAGTGATTCAACCGTCTCTTTTCCCTTTTTTGACTCATCTTTTTTCAGCACCTGACCGGGAAATAATTTCTGCCGTATTTTCTGTTCTATTTCACGGGCAAAATCGGGATTCTGTTCCATAAAAAGAATTGCATTTTCCCTTCCCTGCCCGACTTTTTCAGTCTCTGTTGCATACCATGCGCCTTTTTTATCAATAAAGCCGTGTTTTACCGCTGCATCGAGAAGGCTTGATATTGCAGATACTCCTTTGCCGAATAAGATGTCGAGCTCCACTTTTCTAAAGGGAGGCGCCACCTTATTTTTCACAACTTTAACTCTGACTCTGTTTCCCACTGCATCGTCTTCACCCTTTGCATCGATGGATTCGATGCGGCGCACTTCAAGACGAACTGACGAGTAGAATTTAAGCGCGTTACCGCCGGTAGTTGTTTCAGGATTTCCGAACATAACGCCTATCTTCATACGGATCTGGTTAATAAAGACAAGCAGCGTTTTCGATTTTCCAATTGTCGCGGTGAGCTTGCGTAATGCCTGGCTCATAAGACGAGCCTGAAGACCCATGTGGGAATCACCCATGTCGCCCTCTATTTCCGCCTGAGGGGTCAATGCGGCTACAGAATCCACGACTATTACGTCTACCGCTCCCGAGCGCACAAGACTTTCTGCGATTTCCAAAGCCTGCTCTCCGGTATCGGGCTGAGAAACCCAAAGTTCGTCAATATTCACACCAAGATTTTTTGCATAAATAGGATCGAGAGCATGCTCCGCATCAATAAAGGCTGCAATTCCGCCTAATTTTTGCGCCTCTGCTATAGCGTGAAGCGCAAGCGTAGTCTTTCCGGAAGACTCAGGTCCGTACACCTCAATAATTCTTCCCCGGGGATACCCGCCAATTCCAAGAGCTTCATCAAGAAGAATTGAACCGGAAGGAATTACCTCTATGCCTGCTGCATTACTTGAAGTTCCGAGTTTCATTAAAGAACCCTGACCGAACTGCTTCTCGATCTGCAGCCGGGCAGCCTCCAATGCCTTTAATTTTTCCGTCATGTCCTGAGCATTGCTTATTTCATTTGTCACTTTTGCCACCTTTTCCTCCCGTTTCATTATAGGCGCCAGCTATACATTTTTTATCTCATTCTTTTCGTTATTTTACACTATTGTCCTGCGACACTCTGATACACCGATTTTGCCTTGAGCGCAATCTTTCCGCTATTCAGTGAAATTTTTGCAAGCACCGTTACCGGTCTTTCCGGATCCAGTATAATACTCGAAGGCATCTCCAATGGAACTATACCTTCAATATTTTTCATATCTTCGTAGCCGATCAGCAAGGTACATTTCGTCACCGTATCGGTTATGGTGATATTTGATACACGTCCCGACCATTTGACCCAGCAGTCGACATAAAGCACAGGTTCAGCTACCGCTTCTGCATAGGATAAAGAAGAACTCATCGAATCAAAAACTGGTTCCTTTAAATACGTCATCAGAAGGCGGGCCTTTGTTTTTACAGCAACAGAGGCATTTGAGTTTAATATTCTGTTAATCTCAATCTGAGCCCCATTGTCGTTATATTTCTGAAATTCTTTTTGAGCCTTTGCATACGATTCTTCGACCTGGGACTTCGTCAGAATATACGCATACACCGATGAACTTAAATCTTTTTCGAGAGGGTCGGAACGCTCATCAAGGGTAAGATAGAGACTGCTTACATCAGCCCTGTTGCCGTTTAATCCCAGAATGGAAGCCGAATTTACGACAAAAAACAAAACAGCACCTGAAAGAAGAATAAAAGTTATAATACAAGGAACAACTGAGGGATGAAGCCCGAGCGGAGGATAAAATTTTTTTATCCGTCCGTCATGAGCCCATTGTATCATTCTTTCTTTGTCGCCCTTCTTTTTTATCAGCGATAAAAACCTCACTGCATAACGGTTCCCGCTTTCTAGTTCAAGGGCATCGAGACAGTATTCCAAAGCCCTGTCAACAGAACCTTTACGAAGGAAAAGACAAGCTTGTGCTAATAGTAGATTCACATCGTTAATTTTTATCTGGCGGGCTTTTTTAAAATACGTTTCCGCTCCTCCTACATCTCCCAGATACAGGCAGGCAAGTCCCAGTGTATAGAAATACGTGAAAGATTCTCTAAAATCAAATAAAAGAGGCTCTAAAAGTTTTACAACAGAGGAATACTGCCTTTTGCGGAGCAGTTTTTTTGCTTTGTCCAATACATTCCGGGAAGCCATTACCAAGCTACCGCCTTAAATACTCAAGAATCGCATCCAGTTCCGCATTAAGACGAAGTATTTCTTCACGGTCTATGTCGGTTGAGTCGGCTTCGAGACTTTCTATTTTTGCCAAAAGAGCTTCTATATATGCAGGATCAAGCTGTTCCTGTCTTATAGGTTCAGTATACTCAAAAGGATTTGCATCCTGAGTGGAAGTATCAGGCACAGAAGTTTTGGAATTTAACGAACCCTTGTCATTTACCGGTTCTTTTCCTGTTACATCATATACCGCAGGACTTTCAATAATTTCTTCCACTGCCTGTTCCTGAACCTTCATTAGATCTGCTGAAATTTCGGCAGCCTTTCCGCCTGAGAAAAAAGGCGCAGAAGTGTCGGAAGGAATTTGTTCATTGCTGGCCGCAGTAATATAAAAACGTACCGCACTCTGGAGTTTCGGCGAAATTCTATAACTATTCCAGTGAATGCACACTGCCGAATTATTAAACGAAAACAAGGAATTAAATCCCCTGCCCGGTATGAGAGTGGGAGTCCATACATCGGTGAGTAAGATGTCGCGGTTTGCAAGAGTCACCGATAAGGGCCTTGTTATAGTATCGCCGTCAAGCAAAAACTGCATAGAATTATTACTGTCGGAAGTTCGTATCCATTTATCGGCGTACATTGAAGAAAAAGACATCTCTTCATTAATCACGGGGAATGTGTTTGTGGAAAAATGTTTTGCAACGCTTTCACCGAGGCAGGTATCGAATACAGCTTTGAGAGCAAAACTGTCCGTTTTTCCGGAAGTATTCGTAACATACATATCCACGATTATGACATCGGCAAACTCGCCTAAAAGACCGTCTTGTGAAGATACAAAAGAAAAATTAAGGGTTACGAGAGCTAAGTTTTTAAGAGTATATTCCACCCGGAAACCGTTATCGGTAAGATACTGGCTCACAGGTACTCCCGCGCTTTTTGACAGTACATGCACAAAGGAACCGGCCTTAAGATACAAACGTGTCCCCGAAGAACTGTCAAGTGAATTCAATACCGGCACATATTTGCTCGTCTTCGTATTTTCCATATATATGGAATACGTTCCGGATTTATCGTGCAGCACAACCCTGTAGATTCCGAACACTCCTTCTATTTCAACTGCAGACAGGAAAAATGCCGTAAAAAGACACAGGAGTGTAAAAAGTAAACGTTTCATGTTATTCCCCTTCCCCGGCATCCATTGCCTTTTGAATCTGCCCTGCCTTTTCCTTCAGTTCAAGAATCTGCCTCTGTCTTTCCAAATCAGATTCAGAGACAGGAGTTTCGTTTCTTAGCACTTCGGCATTCCGGTTCAATTCATCAATTTTTTCTTTCTGCATCTGCTGTACGCGCAGCGATTCCTCAAGAGCAGCCTCCAGTTCCCTGACTTTCAGCAAAGACTCGTTGAGCTGTCTGCGTAATCCTATTGATTCCTCAGTCTGATACTGTTTAAGCTGCCTCTCGTATTCTTCCTTTGAAGATAAATACTCCTCTCCGGTTACCTTGAGCAGATATAAAAGTTTTTCTTCTTTTTCCCTTTGACTGATAACATCTATTCTATAGAGCGCTTCAGTACTTTTCGGGGAATGAGGGTACTCCGTAATGACTCTTTCATACAGAGAACGGGCAAGATCATAATAGTATGTAGTATATAAAGATTCCGCCATCCAGAATAATGCGGACGGATACAGCTCATGATCAGGATACCTGCTGCAGAAATCCGCCAGACATTTTATAGCTTCGTCGTACTTACCCTCATAGTACATAGCCCGCCCTGTCTGATATTCAACATTTGACCGGTAGCTGCTCTGAGGGAAAACCCGGGTAAACAAATCCCCGTCGCGGATAACCGCATCATACTCCTCGGCATACATCTGGGTCATTATGAGCATGTACCAGACTTCAGCGGTAGAAGTTTTAGGCATTGAGGAAGCTTTTCGTAAATACAAAAGCGCCGAAGGCCAGTCATTACGCTGATACGCTTCAAATCCCTGAACAAGGAAATCTTCAGAAGGAATATCAGATTGAGTATTTGCAGTCTGAGAAAAAACGCATACCGCGGTAAAAACAAGTAAGAAACTCAGCAAAGCAGACTTTTTAATGCTCATGAAAGCTCCCATTGCCCATCACACATTCCATTGCAATGAACCGGAAAAAAAAGATGATCCGGAAACAATAACATCTGCACCGGCTTCAATAACTGACGGAAGCGTTTCATTATTGACACCTCCGTCCACCGATATTATATACCCAAAACCGTATTCCTGGCGAGTATTTTTTAATTCGCGTATCTTCTTTAAGGATTCGGGTATAAGCTTCTGCCCTCCAAAACCAGGATTCACAGACATAACAAGCACCATATCAACATACGGAAGCATTTGAGCCACCGCGGATACCGGAGTGGAGGGAACAATGCTTATACCGGCTTTTTTTCCCAGATCATGAATTCTCTGTACCAGACGGTGCTGATGAACAGTATTCTCATGATGAAATGTTATGTAGTCGGCCCCTGCAGAAGCAAAACTTTCTATGTGCTGCTCAGGGTTATTAATCATCAAGTGAACATCAAATATATGATCCGTCAAGGGTCTCAGCGACTGGATAATGAGCTGGCCGAATGTTATTTGAGGAACAAAACTGCCGTCCATTACATCTATATGCACGAAGGAGTTTTTAACTGTATTTATTGTATCTATAGAACTCTTAAGATTGGTAAAATCCGCGGAAAGCAAAGAAGGGGCTAAAATAGGTTTATTCATGGCTTCTATAATAGCAAACTGTATAAAATATGTAAACATATGGATTGATATCTTGACTAAATATATAAAAACATACTATAAACTTTGCCCTCCTTTTTCCAATTTTCACCTCATTCAATTGACTAATCCCTGTATTTCAGTATAATGAAACAGTACTATGACAAATAAGTCGGACAGCGGGTTACTGCATTCATATGAATTACTAAAATCCGCAAACCCGGAAAAGGCTAAACCAATACTTGAAGATGCTCTTTCTGACGATTTAGAGAACGAAGAAGTACTTTTTGCCTTGAAATGCTGCAATTTCTGGATGCAGAAGCTGCCGGGTATTACAGCACTATCAAATGCGTTTGAGCGGGGCGGTCAATTAATCGAGCAATGGAAAAGCTTTACAGCCTGTACAAGTCTCGAAGCCTTTAATCATGAAAAAACCATGTATGCAGTACGCAGAGGAGTTTTTTCACTTGCCCTTGAGTGCTTTAAAGCGCCGCAAAAAGATAATGCAGATGTGCAAAAAGCTGAAACATTCAGCAAAATCGGATTATGCCACAAGAAGCTTGGAGACTATGATACGGCTCTGCGCTTTTTATGCGATGCCAATGCGCTGCTTCCGGGTTCACCGCCTGTTCTAGCAGAAATGGCAGACTGCAACGCGTTGTGCGGAGAAGAGCGCAAGGCGAAGGTTCTTTTCAGGGAAGCTTTTTTTGTCAATACGCAGGAAATAGACACTGATATGCTTGAATCGGAGTTATTCATCAAGCTCAATGAACTTGTGAAGAACTCAGGAAAACCTGTATCAGTTCAGAAAGCATGGCTCCCCGTATACGGAGTATTATACGGAATTCTTTCAATAAAAAGAGAATTGCGGGCTGTGGAAGTAGGAAAACTAAAGCAGGCTATATATGCTTTAGAGAATGAATTGAAAGATGCCGCAGGTGCAGGTGAAGATCTTGTGCCGCGTTTAATAAATCATTATTTTTGGCTGATTGATCACTACATTGCAGTGAATGAAAACCGTTCAAAAATCAATGAAGTATTGTTGAAAATTAAAATATTGGATACTTCCGTGTATGAAAAATACACCGTGTAATAATCCAATACAGGAGTAACCCTTTATGTCTGAAGAGCTCGTAACATCTGTACAGGAAATGCTCAACGAAGAAAAATGGACACGCGCAACCATTTCTAACTATACCAAAAATAATTTTTTGGAATTGTCGGCAACTGTGTCCAAGGCACGCGACGAAAATTGTATACAGGAAGTGAAAGCTGTATGTGATGAACACTTAACCCATACAAAAAACAGCATTATTGCCCTTTATTTGTCAGGAATGCTTGGTTTAAAACTGAAGGCGCTCGATAACTCGGCTCTTGTTACCCTTATTACCATCTTCCTTGATAATCATAAAAATAACATTGTCATTTTTCTTTGCGAGAGCATTCTCGATGAGGATGAAACTAATAAGTTCGCGTTAAGAACTCTTGCAGACTGTTATAAAGAAGACAATAATGAAAAAATCTGGACTGTGTATGAAACTATTGTCCGCATCGATTTCGAAGAAGCCGATATGGCAAAAACACTTGCAGAGCACTACGAAAAAGAAGGCAATACAGAAGACACTATTGATTATTTCAAAAAAGCCCTGCTGCGCTATGTGGCAAGAAAATCGGTAAATCAGATAAAAGAAATATGGACAAAACTTGTAAGCCTCATCCCTGAGGAAATCGACTTCTTCTACCTTGTTCAGAGAAAAATAGCCAAGACAATCAGTGAAGACAAAAGCGCCCTTCTTATGCAGGAGCTCTATGTTTTCTATAAAGATGCAAAAAACTGGAATGTTGCAATCGACATCTTAAAGCTGGTGCTCTCCATCGATGAAAAAGACAGCTGGGCCCGCAAAGAAATCGTAGACTGTTTCCGCGGTAAATATGCCGAACACAGCCAGCTCGAGGAATATATCCGTGTTTCAAACCTTACCCAGAGCTGGAGAAACGTATTTGAAGCAATATCGGACTTCGAGAAGCACATTGCATTCGATGCAAAAAACTATGTATTCCACCGCTCATGGGGTGTGGGTATTATACGTTCTGTGGAAGGCGATGAAATATCAATCAATTTCGGTAAAAAATACGGCATACGCCAGATGTCGCTTAAAATGGCAGTCGATGCCCTTCAGCCTTTGAGCAATGATCATATTTGGGTATTAAAAGCAACAAAATCAAAGGAAGCCCTTGCCAAGAAAGTTAAAGATGACAAGGCATGGACTTTAAAAACAATCATTAAGAGTTTCGGCAACAACTGCGACTTTAAACGCATTAAGGCCGAGCTTGTTCCCGGTATTCTTGAAGCAGGCCAGTGGACAAGCTGGAGCACCAGTGCGAGAAAAATTCTCGAAACAGATGCAACATTCGGCGTCAATCCAAACGATATTACCATGTACACCGTCCGCGAAAGAGCAATATCACAGGAAGAAAAACTTTCCAACGAGTTTAAAGCACAGAAACAGTTTTTCTCGAGAATCGACATATTAATGAAATTCACGCAGGATGCGGATACAGAATCTGATCTTTTTGCCGATATGTTTTCCTACTTTACCGGATACCTCCGTGCATTCAGCAATGTTAACGAGCAGATTCTCGCCTCATACCTTGTTGTAAGAAGAATAACCGCTGCACATCCCCATCTGGATCCGGGTATTCAGTATACTTTTGCGCAGCTGTTTGCTGAAATTGATAATCCCAATGCCATGTACCTTGCGTTAAAAGATACAAAGAACACCTTCCTCCGGAAAGATTTTCTTACCTGCATCAAGACGCTTTTAAGCGACTGGGCGGATGTATTTATCAGACTGTTTCCGACTGTTCTTCAGGGAGACATGATTACCTCTCTTATTGCAGGAGGCCATATTGATAAGGTAAAACTTCTGGTCGTAAACTGTTTTGAAAACTACCGTGATTTCCGTGAAGCCGTAATTTTCTTTTTCAAGGAATGCCAGGAGGAAGAATGGTTTACCGATGTGAACATTTCATATGAAAAACAGATTATTACATTAATTCACATTATTGACCTCACCTACCGCGAGATAGCTAATCACCGCGAAACAACAGAAAACCGGAAGATCAACAGACAGATTCAAGTTCTGCTGTTTAAAAATGATACGCTTCTTACATACCTCATGAAAAGCGATGTAGACACTATTACACGCCTCTATACGCTCATCGACGATGTTAAGGATCTGGATCCTGCGATCAAGATGAACATGAGAAATAAAATTCTTGAAAAAAATCCCGGTTTCAAGTTTTTCGGCACGGAAGAAAAGACCGTTATTACAAAGGGTCTTATTGTTACAAGCAAAATGTACGAGTCAAAAAAACAGCAGCTTGAACATATTACATCTGTTGAAATTCCTGCAAACTCAAAAGAAATCGGAGAAGCTTTGGCTCTGGGCGACTTGCGTGAAAATGCCGAGTATAAGGCGGCGAAAGAAAGACAGGGTCAGCTCAATGTCATGGCTACAAGACTTCAGGATGAGATTGAAAGAGCACAGATCTTTGATCCGACCACCATTACTACCATCAGAATCTCTTTTGGCACGACTGTTATACTTAAGAATAATGCTACCGGAGAAAAAGAGGAATATACAATTCTCGGACCCTGGGAATCTGATCCTGACAACAAGATTATTTCCTATATGTCGCCCTTTGGAAATGCTATTTCTAACGGTAAAGTCGGTGAAACACTGACATTCACCATTAATGAAAGAGATTTTTCATACACAGTTGTTTCTATCGAAGCCGCTTCTTTTTAATAAAGCGATATTCTCAAGGGTGCAGTAATACTGTACCCTTTTTTTTTCGGAGCACAGAAAATGAAAAAAATGTTTGTTGTTTTATTTATGTTGTTTTCCGCTTTTCTTATTTCCGCTCAGGATAAAAAAGCTGATATTGTCGTTCTTCTGGATACTTCAGGCACGATGCTCCCCTACTACACCGATATTAACAACCGCGTGCTCTCTGAACTTTGCTCAGAGTTTGTACGGATCGGAGATACCTTCCACTTAATTTCTTTTGCAGAATTGCCTGCATCCGAAATTTCTCAAAGAGTAAACGACCAAAGCGATGTTCAAAAAATTGTCTCGAGATTCAGCCTGCTGTATCCTCTTGGAGCCTATTCTGATTTTCTCAATGCCCTGCTGTACAGCCTGCAGTACATTGCTTCTCTCGATGTATATTCGCAAAAAGTTCTCGTGATTATTTCTGACGGCATCTTTAATCCTTCCAGGAATAGTCCGTATTTCACACTTGAACCCCGGGATGTTGAAAAATCCATTCAAAAAACTGTGGAAACCATGGCCGGTCAGGGCGTCTATATTTATTACATCAAAGCACCGTTTCCGGAGAACACCGAACTTAAAGATTTTGCAGGCAACATTACACAAAAGGATCCTGCACAGAATGTATTAACTACAGATGAGAGCGTCATGACCGAGTATGCTACCCAGCTTCAAAATCTTTCATCCGTTGTATCATCCGATTTAAATACAGTGGGAGACAGCGGAGAAGATTTTATAGGCAGCGCAATGAAACTGCCTTTATTGTCATGTCCCCAGGATCTTGGCAAAAAAAGATACTCATTTACCCTGCCTCTGACAATCACCAATAACACGCAGGAGCAAATTCTTCTCCAGCTTGATAAGATCCTTATAGAAGGGGTTAATGTTCTTGATACCAAAATTTTTATAAGTATAAAACCGGAGAAGTCTTCTGAATTATCAGTTCCAATAACGCTTCCGTCTTCGTTTGCTTCCGGGCAAACTGTTTTGAAGGCTCAGTTTATTTTCGCAGACAATGTTAGAACAAATCCGCAAAGTCTTGAATGGTCCATGGTTTTAATCCCCGGATCTTCTTTCTTAGCAGGATTTACTTCATCATCAATAATAATTATTGTGATTATTGCAGCACTTGTTGCCTGTCTCATAGTTCTTTTCATAATTCTTTCACTTTCAAAAAGAATCAACAATGCAAGAATCCGAAAAGAGAATGAGCACAGCGATACAGTTAATCAAATACACAGTGATATTGGAACTCTCTCTAATGCAAAGGTTTCATCGGCTAAGCTCACGCTGCCCGTTATGGCCGACAAAATTACATCCTCTGCTTCTGATTTAAAAACCGGTACTAAGCCGTCCGTGAATAAGGATTCGGCTAAAACCCTTGCATCCGCATCTTCAGGGAATTCTGCACTGCAGTCGAATTATACAAAGCCTGCATCACTTACGATTGATTCATCAAAGATTTCTTCATATAATGCATCGCTCAGCGCCGGGCAGCCTTCAATTGCCGTATCTGATGCTCAAAAGAATTCAGCATCCCAGCTTGCAAATTATAAACAGGACAATGCACTGTCTCTTTCTGCATCCAAACCTCAGGTATCTTCCAATAAACTTATGCTTCCTCAGATGCCGAAATCTTCTTCTACACTGAATCTGCCTTCCTTAAAATCGCTTGCGCTTAATTCATCTGTAACGCCTGCCAGTTCATCAGAGAAAATTCCGCTTGCAAAAGAAGGAACTATTATTCTTGAACTTTTCGTTGAGGGTCAGACCAGAAAGATCGGAACAAGAAATATTCATGCACTTACTGCAGGTTCAAGAAAATCTGTCGGCGGCGGGCTTTCAATCTTCTCGATTTTCTTCGTTAAAGTGCCTTCAAGCATAGCAGAGATACGGTATGATGGTCACACGTGCACACTTGCACTTCTGCGTCCTGAATACTTCCCGGAAGCTGAAAGCAATAGTATTGAAAACTGTCTCAATGTTCCGGTTACGATACGGGCGGAAAACGGCTTTATTACTACGATCACCTTTACTGAATATGAAAGCCAGACAGATAAGCTTAATACCTTGCTATTATCTGTAGTACCCGAAGAAGACAAGAAAAAATATATTCAATAACTCAAGCCTGCTTTTTCCAGCGCGAGTTTTGCCTTGCGCTGGTTTGAGCCTTCCTTTTCATTTGCAGCTATTGCCTGAATTACAGGTACTAGATCGGGATAGTTATTTTTCATAAATATGTCTATGCCAGTTCCCTTTGTTGCAACATCCTTATGTGCAAGATATTCGGCACAGATACCGGAAAAATCAGGTATTTCATACTTGGCGATTTCTTTTCCGATTGCGTAGCGGAGATTCTTAAGCTTATCATCCTTAAGCGTCTCCTGTGCAGCAGTAATTACAGAACTGTACAGATCACTTATAGAATTTTCCAAAATTACAGACGCGGCTTTTGCACGGGATGTATCATTTATTTTTTTATTTTCGAGCGTTTTCCTTAGGAATTCTCTTGCTTCCTCATTGTTAATGCTGCCCAGTGCATCATAACATGCATACTTTACCGTATTTTCAGGATCATTTTCACTGCGGTATATAAGATAGGGAACAGCCTCTGTTAATGCATATTTTTTTGCCGCAGATGCCGCCTCGAGCCTCACCTTATAATAGTTATCTTTAAAAGCATCCAGTATTATAGATTTAGTTTTCTCTGTATTGAAATTAGACAAGCCTTTTACTGCAGAAGTCCTCAAATTTACATCGGTCTTAGTGAACAGTTCTGAGAGAACTTCTATTGATTCTTCTTTCTGCATAGCGCCAATTGCTTCGGCTGCATACATTCGTACATACGTATTCTCATCTTCATCCTTAATAATCTCAACAAGACTGTCCCATGTTTCCACAGCTTTTAGCTGTCCAAGCGTTTTCATAAGCGCCTGTTTACGTGCTGTGGATAGCTCCGCAGTTTTTAAAAACTCTGCTAGAAAAACAGCATCCTCTGCATTTCCTATTTTTCCTATAGCAGCAAGCGCAAGATCAAAATAATCTTCATTTTCATTTCTTAAGAGAATTGTTATAAAAGGAGCTGCCTCTTTAATTTCCAGCTCTGAAACATACGAAAAAACAGATGAAACAAGCTGTTTCTCCTGATCATAGGGATCTTCTAATACCGTTAATGCATAATCTTGAAGTCCCTTATCCTTTATGGCTTTGTAATAGGAAAATATTTTTTCTTTTACCGCAGGATTGCTTGTTTTATCGAATACCGTCCGTATGTCCTGTGTAAATGATGTATCCTTTTCTTTAATTAGTGTATCAATAAGAGACGTTACATCGGTTTCAAGTCCGTACAAAAGCGTCTTCTGGCGTTTCTCCAATTCCTTCTGTTCCGCATCCTGCATTACCGCACTGGAAACGGCAAGTATAACCGTCAGCAAAACAATAAGCATTTTTTTTAACATTCAAAAGCCTCCCTTTATTTTGCATTATAACGGTGTAGGAAATTTTTCTTGTATTCTGTAAATGTACCGGTTTCTATCGCTTCGCGTATTTCATTCATCATAGTATGTAAAAAAGCAAGGTTATGATAGGAGGCAAGCATGGAACTCAATATCTCGTTACTCTTGAATAAATGCCTCAAATAGGCCCGTGAATACGTTTTACATACTTTACAGCTGCACTCGCTGTCGACAGGGCTCATGTCTGATGTGTATTGTTCCCGTTTAATTGATACATTACCGTCCCTCGTAAAATATGAACCGTTGCGCGCATTGCGGGTGGGAAGCACGCAGTCAAACATATCTATGCCGTTTTCTACAGCTTCCAAAATATAATCAGGAGTTCCGATCCCCATAACGTAGCGCGGTTTTTCTTCCGGCAGCAATGCAGCTGTATAATTGAGCATCGATGCATATTCTTCAAACGGCTCCCCGACAGAAAGCCCGCCTATGGCGATGCCCGGTAAATCCAAAGATGATACAAATCCGGCACTCTGCGTCCTGAGGTCTTTAAAAAAGTTGCCCTGAACTATCGGGAAAAGCAGCCCCTCATACCCTTTCTCATCAGCAATCTGAAGCCACCGGTTTTTTGCACGCTGTGCCCAGTCGGATGTTATGTTTAAAGCCTCTTTCGCTTTTTTATATTCAATTCCCCAGCCGGTACAGACATCGAGCTGCATTTGAATATCAGAATTGAATCTGCTTTGTATTTCAACGATCAATTCCGGTGTTAAAAAATGACGTGAGCCGTCTATGTGGCTTTGAAACCGGACGCCTTCATTTGTTATCTTCCGGAAAGGCGCCAGAGAAAAAACCTGAAAGCCTCCTGAATCGGTGAGAAAGTTTTTTTTCCACTGTGAAAAACCATGAAGACCGCCCGCTTTTTCCAAAATATCGACACCGGGTCTCAGATACAGATGATAGGTGTTTGAAAGTATTAAATCGAATCCAATTTCATTGAGATCATCTATAGTAATAGCCTTTACCGTGGCATTAGTGCCTACAGGCATGAAAACCGGCGTCTTAACAGGTCCGTGAGGAAGGGTTAGTAAACCGGTACGAGAGCGAGACATAGTATCTTTATGCAGGATAGTAAAATTATTCATGTTATGTCCTTGAAAACCGTAATAAAATAGAGCTTATTATGACAAATGTTACAACGGGAAACCAGGCTCCCATTGCAGGGGGAATAAGTCCGAACCGGGCTAGAAGCATCGTAACCATCTGGAGCACATAAAAACCTACCGCACTTGCAAGGCATAGACCCAAACTTACCAGAAGAACATTTTTTCGTGTTTTTCCTGAAAGCCCGATCGATAAAAAAACAACAATAAAAACAATAAAGGGGAATGAGTATTTTTTATAGTATTGCGACAGCGCTTCAGCAGAAGGTAATCCTGTCCTCTTCAAGTGCGCCAGATACACTTTTGAATCAGAGATGTTTACAGCTTCAATATCGGTTACATTGCTTTGAAATGTCTCGGGAGGTTCAGTTATTTCCATTCCCGACACATCGTTTGTGATGGTAAACCCGTCTCCATCTGCTTCATACACAGTGTATCCGTTAAACTGCCAGATTCCGTCTTTCCAAAGTGCAGTATCTGATTGAAGTATTTTTTTGAGTCTGCGGTTTTCATCCCGCCTGACAACATACAATCCGAAAATTTTTTTTGACTTGTCATCGTAATAATCTGCCTTATAAATAACAGAGCCATTATCTGAAAGCAGAACTATGCGGTCATTATTTCTGGACTTATTTTTTTTCAAAGCCAAATTTTCTATTTCAATTTTTTTTGCATACGTCGGGACTACCACACGGTCTTCAAAATAAAATAATCCTATGCTTGCAAAAAAAGCAAACACCAGCAGAGGCAGGGTAAAACGGAAGAGCGATATTCCTGAAGCAAAGATAGAAGTTAGTTCATTTTTGGCATAAAGGTCGCTTAAAATGTATGAGGAGGCAAATAGAATGGATAAAGGAATTGCAAATGATAAGGTTTTCGGCACATACAGCAGTTCAATATATAAAACCTGCATAACGGGAATTTCAGAGGAAATGTAGCTCCATATATTCATTAAAAGATCAAGAAGCACAAGGACAAAAGAAAAAAAACTCAGAGCCCCTATAAAAACCGGTAAAAATTTTTTAAATATATAGTATAGTAGCGTCATTTTTTTACCAGCTTGACTAAGAACACCAGGCCGAATACGGCTACAATAGTATTCGGAAGCCACATGACAATGAATCCGTTAATGTTATTCCGGATACCGAAATTCTGACCCATAATAATCAATGACCAGTATAATACTGAAACTAAAATTCCAATTATAAGTCCGATGGTCTGACCGTTTACTTTTCCGAACATAAGAGCAAGAGGGAAAGCAAGCAGTGAGAAAAACAGAGAACCGAAGGGGAGAGAGAATTTTTTATAATATTCCATCTCGTACAGGTTTAATTGAAATGTACGTTCACCTTCGCTTTCTGCGCGTTTTTTAATAATAACTTTTTTTAGATCATACGAGGTCATTTCTCTCGGATTTGTAGAACTTGAAGAGGAAGAAAGAAAGCTGTCGGCAAAAAGATTCATCACCGCGTTGTCAGCTTTCATTTGTGTAAAAGTCGAAGCTGTTTTTTTGTCGAATTGAATTATTTCCGGTTCAGCCATGTTAAGCTGCATAAAAACTGTCTTATCTTTTGATTCAAGTATTGTTGTCTGACCGGCAATTGTAATACGTTGATTATTTTGGGAATCAGTATCGAACATAAGCAGATCAGATACATTTCTCTCTTCGACATTTCCAATTACCAGTATGGAATCATTTGTTCTTTTAATCGAGTTTGATTCCAGTTCAAGACCGGGATTTGAAAGAATTATTTCACGATACAGATCATTGTAGGCAATAGTGCCGACCGGCAGTAAATAATCGTTCACCGCGAAAGACACAATTGAAATTAAAAGTCCCAGCAGCAGTACGGGAGCAAGCAGCACAGTAAACGACAAACCGCTTGCTCTCACTATTAAAATTTCATTATCCGATACAAATCTTCCTATGCACATTAAAAAGCCGACTAATGTTGCAAAGGGAGCTGCCTGTGCAATAACAAAAGGAAGTGAAAAAATAATAAGACGCGTAACATCGAGAACAGGAACTCTTTTTTTTAAGATATCTTCTGCCATTAATAATATCTGATTAACGAAAAAGATAAGAAAGAAAAAAAGAAATGCCACGATAAAAAAGAGAAATAATTCCTTCAGTATGTAGGTGAACAAAATATTTTTCTTCATGTACTACGCTTTTCCTGTAGAACCAAACCCGCCGTCAGAACGTTTTGTAACACTTAACGCATCAGTCTGTTCAAACGAAGAGTGCAGCACAGGAGCAAAAACCATCTGAGCTATGCGGTCACCATGGTTTATTATAAAATCTTCTTTCCCGTGATTTATGAGTATTACTTTTATTTCACCGCGGTAATCACTGTCGATGGTTCCCGGCGTATTTAAACATGTTATACCGTTTTTCAATGCAAGCCCGGAACGGGGCCGTATCTGCACCTCAAAGCCTACCGGAATCTCAAAAAAAAGACCGGTCGGTACTGCTGCAATTTCACCGCTTTTTAAACACAGCGGTTGTGAGAGGCAGGCGCAAATATCCGCACCTGCAGAGCCCTCAGTCTGATATTCCGGAACTTTTGCACCTTGCGAGAGCCTAACACGGATAACTGAACCGATCACATTTGTCATACCATTTCCTTACAGTAAAGAAAGATTTTTCTTTATTACTTTTTTCTGATAACACGGAATAGAATTTCCGTACAACATAAGTGCCTTATCTTTCGAACATGCTAACTGCTGTATAAGACCTTGTAAATGCTCCAGTCTTATCTGCAAAACCCTTTCAACCCTTTCTTCCGAGCTCAATAAAGGCAGATCGAGAAAATAAAGACGTGCAATATTTTTCATCCGCTGCTCTGGATCTTCTGAAGCTATAATTTCTTCTCCGCAAATATGCTGCTTCGCAGCTTCAAGCTCATCTTCAGATATTCTCATGGTAAAAAAAAGCTTCATCT
This sequence comes from Spirochaetota bacterium, assembly GCA_023398165.1. Taxonomy (GTDB): domain Bacteria; phylum Spirochaetota; class Spirochaetia; order Treponematales; family Treponemataceae; genus JAAZLA01. The sequence goes on from JAEWSQ010000029.1 coordinate 44,846, forward strand.
GATCAAATAGATCGGTAATAACCTTCATAGTGTTCTTTTTTGATGCTGAAGCATACGCACACCAAAGTGCAGTATCGCGAAGCATATATATATAGCTGTATACATTATAACAATAACCTGCCTTTTCGCGCAAGCTTTGAAAAAGCCTGGAACTCATCGTATCGCCAAGTACAGCGTTAAGAAGATTCCACTGTAAATATTCATCGATAGTCTCAGGCTTTTGCACTTGATGCAAAAGAAACAGCTGCTCCTGCTGAAAATTTGCCTTTACTGCGTGCAGCCCGCCCTTCCATACCGGAAGTGTAAAATTGAATTCCTTATCGTTTTCCAATCTGCTGGGATTTTTTTCCATCAAGTCCCGCACTTCCTGTTCGCTGAAATTTCCTGAAATACACACCATAAGCTTTCCCTGGGCTATGTATTTATTATACCATTCAAATAAAGCCTCACGGCTTATTGTATGAATATCTTCAACAGAACCGGATATTGACTGTGAAACACTCTGAGAAGGCCAAACGGATTCAAACAGGGCATCGCTTGCAGCCTCCTCGGGATCGTCAAAGGCTGAAAGAATTTCGCTTTCAATAACAGACCGCTCTTTTTCAATATCCACCCGGGCAAAGGTGGCGTTAAGCATCATATCATTCATTACAGACAGAGCCTGAAGGGTGTAGACCGATGGAACAACGCAGTGAACGCACAAGGTTTCACGGTCGGTAAAAGCGTTTATGTATCCGCCTATGCGGTCAAAAGAAACAGCTATATCAAAAGCGCTCTTTGTTGTCGTTCCTTTAAATAACATATGCTCAACAAAGTGCGATATGCCTCTTTGATTCTCTGTTTCATAGCGGCTGCCGGTAAAAAACCAAAAACCGACTGCAGCGGTTTTAGCCGTTGCAACCGGTTCTGTGATGAGAACAATCCCGTTATTCAAAGTTACTTTTGAAACAGGCATCCCTATTTTTTTGCCTGCTCCTCTAGAGCGTCAATGTAGGAAAGATTCAGTCTTCCCATTTTGTCGATCTCTAACAGTTTAACAGGAATCTGCTGTCCTTCTTTGACAACATCGGAAACTGTATTAATTTTTGAGCGTGAGAATTTGGAAATGTGGCACAATCCCTCTTTTCCAGGAAGAATCTCCACGAAGGCGCCGAAATCCATAATTCTTTTTACAGTACCGTTATAAATAAATCCTACTTCAGGATCTTCAACAATTCCTTTTATAGCCCGTTTTGCATCATCAGTCGCTTTTGAGTTTTTACCATAAATCGTTACTGTTCCGTCATCATCGGTGTTAATGGTAACTCCGTATAAGGCGGAAATTCCTTTAACAGTCTTTCCTCCCGGACCGATGAGAGCGCCGATTTTATCGGTCTCTATCTTAATGCTCTCAATTTTGGGAGCATACTGGCTTATAGAGGAAGCAGGTTTGCTTATTGTCTGATTCATGATGCCCAGAATGTGCATGCGTCCTCTTTTAGCCTGATCCAAAGCCTTGGTCATGATCTCAGTGGTAACACCTGCAATCTTAATATCCATCTGGAAACCGGTTATACCTTTCTCTGTTCCGGCGACTTTGAAGTCCATATCGCCCAGGTGATCTTCCTCTCCCAGAATATCGGAAAGAACGGCAAACCTTTCATACGGGTTTTCTTTTGATCCTTCGGTAATGAGACCCATTGCTATACCGGCTACCGGTCTCTTCATAGGAACACCTGCTGCAAGCATGCACAAGGTGCCTCCGCATACTGATGCCATAGATGAAGATCCGTTCGATTCCATTATTTCTGATACAACGCGTACAGTGTAGGGGAATTCCTCACGTGTAGGAACCATAGGCTCCAAAGAACGGCGTGCAAGATTACCATGACCGATTTCCCGTCTTCCTGTGCCTATACGGCCGACTTCGCCGACAGAATACGGGGGAAAGTTGTAATGAAGAATGAAGTGTTCCCTGCGGTCGCCGTCGATGTCGTCATACACCTGTTCATCGAGAACAGTACCGAGTGTCGATACAGCAAGAGCCTGGGTTTCTCCGCGTGTAAAAATTGCAGATCCGTGAGGACGGGGAAGAACATTGATTTCACATGAAACCGGGCGGATATCTTCAGTGCCGCGGCCGTCAACGCGGATTCCCTTATCGAGAATGCTTTTTCGTAGAATGTTGTATTCCATTTCCTCAAAAAGAGCAGCGAACAATTTTGCCTGATTTTCATCTTCAAGCTGCTGTGCATATTTTTCTTTTAATGAGTTTCTTACCTGTGCTATTGCATCGTGGCGCAGGTGTTTTCCCTTAACAAAACAGGCTGTTTCGAGCAGAGGCATAGCTTCACAGAGCATTGCTTCTTTATTATCCAAAGTAACCTGAAGAGGCGCAAGCGGCAGTTTTTCTTTTCCTGCAAGCTTTTTAAGATCATCCTGAAGTTTGCACATGACGGCAATGAATTCCTGCGCCTTCTCAAGTGCGCCGAGCATCAGCTCTTCGGAAACTTCTTTTGCGCCGCCTTCAACCATGGTAAATCCTTCAGCGGTACCGGCAACAACAATTTCCAGCTCGCCTTTTTCAATCTGCTCATATGTCGGATTCAAAACATACCGGCCGTCAACATACCCTACTCTTACTGCGGCTATAGGACCGTTAAATGGAATATCTGATATATGAACAGCCGCTGAACTTGCTATAACAGACAAAATGTCGGGGGGATTAATCTGATCGGATGATACACAGGTTGGAACAACCTGAATATCACGGCCGAATGCAATATCAAATAAAGGACGCATTGGACGGTCAATAAGACGGGAAACGAGAATTTCCTTATCCTTTGGTCTTCCTTCTCTCTTTATAAAACCGCCTGGAATTTTTCCGGCAGCATAGTATTTTTCATTATAATCGACAGTAAGAGGAACATAATCTAAGCCCTCTTTTGCTTCTGATGAAGCACATACAGTGGCAACTATCGCGGAACCGCCGAACTGAGCATACACAGATCCGTTAGCCTGTTTTGCAAGGCGGCCTGTCTCAAGAACGAGTTCGTCATTGCCGATCTTATAGGTAACTCTTTGAACCATTTTTTCCTTCTTCTTAAAAAAATAAACCGGAGGTATCAGTGAGGGATGGCTGTAATGCGGTATCCATCCGTTTGATTAATTGTAAAACACGGAACCTGCACCGACTGCAGGTTCCGGCTGAAAAAATATTTTGTTTTATTTTCGTAAACCAAGCTCTTTAATAAGTTCGCGGTAAACTTCCAGATTGCTTCTCTCCAGATACTTTAAAAGGCTTCTGCGCTGTCCTACGAGTTTAATAAGCCCGCGGGATGCACCCTTGTCTTTTGGAAATACCTTGCAGTGTTCTGTTAATTGTTTAATCCGCTCTGTTAATAAAGCGATTTGAACTTTTGTGTTTCCGGTATCTTTTGCATTTGCACCGAATGCTGCTATTGTTGCAGCTGTTTTTTCTTTTGTAAGCGCCATTACTTACTCCTTACTATTTTTTTCCTCAGGATAACCTAAATAAATTCTATTGTCCTAACAGAAATTAACGCCGAAGGATGCGAAACCGAAAGGCGAAGGGTATCGTTTTCGCAGCAGCATACAGTATTAAAAACTGTCATATCGGACAGTAAAACAGAAACATCGTACCTGCCCTCCGGGGGAAGAACCTGTGTTGCCGCTTTATTATCTATTACAAAGGTATGAATATCACCCTTAAGTTCATGCTTCCAAACAAGAGCTTCCCCGTCTATAGCATACGGCCTTCCTAAAAGCTGCTCAGCATACTTCATCTGCCCTTCAGCAACTGCCTGCCGTATTGCGCTGGAACTCACTCTTAAACCGCTGATGCTCACGGTATGTATAACGGTTACAGATATACCGCGGGTTTCCGAAAATTGTCTCAATTCACGTATACCTGTCTCTCCCTTATACCCGCATTTGAAATCATCGCCTACGGTTATATATCTCATTGCACAAGACATATACAGGATTGAAAGAAAATCCGTACCACTCATTGTACTAAATTTATGAGAAAAGTCAATGACCACGGCAAAATCGAACCCTTTATGTTTAAACCAGGATAACCGCAAAGAAAGAGTAGATACCTCACCGGGAAAATCTATACCGTTCTTTGCTTTTGGGGGACTATTGAATGTAATAACCCCGGTCTTCAGGGAAGATAATTCCCTTTTGCTGGCAAGAACCGCATCGCACAAAACCTCATGGCCGCGGTGCGGACCGTCAAAACCGCCTATTGTAAGCGCTGAACCGCATTGAAAAAAGGACACATACTCAGGGTTTCGGGAATTCTGAAAATTTTCAATATCGTTCCATGAGAATACTCTCATTATACATCACCTTTCGATGCTGATATAGTATCTTTTTTAGAACGGGGTATGACAAATGAATATGAAATAGTGTTTCCCTTTTTCTTTACGAGTCCGCAAAACACCGAATCTTGAGTAAATACAGCGGTTTCTCCCTTTGAAGAAAAAGAAAGGAAACTGGAATCCGTAAGTTTTTTTCCGTTATAAAAATCAGCTTCATGCTCCTTTTTTAAAAGAGCGGTTGAAAATCCGCATCTTAATGCAATTTCTTCTGACATAGACATAAGCGATTGACGAATCAAACTGTATGTCTGTTCTTTTTGCTTCTCATTTTCAACGGGTAATTCTGTACTCTGCGAAGGAGAGGCAATCATGGATAATGAAAAAGGTTCCAATTCACCTGCATTACCTGCTTCACAGAGGGCAAATGGACCAACATGAGTACGGCGAAGCTTAACCAGATGAGCACAGGAAGAACACTCACATCCTATATCGCGCGCAAGAGAGCGTATATAGGTACCCTTGGAAACGCAAAACCTGATGTGCGCATATTCAACTGCATCCGGATTGTCAACACCAATAAGATTGAGAGTATGAACGGTAATAGGCCTTGCATTCATCACAGGAATAGTACCTTTTCTAGCCAGATCGCTTGCCCTTTTCCCGTCAATATGCAGGGCTGAATATACAGGAGGTATCTGACTCATAGAGCCTATGAAACCGGGCAGTACTTCCTCAAGCTTCTGAAGAGACGGGAGCCCCGCTGTTTTTACAGGTTCCCCTTCAGGATCAAGCGTATCTGTTTCAATGCCGAACCGGATAATTGCTTCATATGTTTTATCGAAGTCTGTAATATGACCTACGAGATGCGTCATGCTTCCAGTGAGAACGACAAGAAGACCGTCTGCAAAATTATCAAGGGTACCGGTATGTCCCACCTTCCTGGTATGCAGAGCATGCTTAATATCCCACAATGAAGAAAAACTGGTAAGGTTTCTTTTTTTTGCGTACAATATAATGCCGGATTCAGGATTATGCAAAACTGCTAGTCCTCCGTTTTTATTTCACCGGCTGCTTTTTCTTCTTTTTCAAGCTGTTCGAGTTTTTTAATCATCTCAAAACCCTCTTTAATGCTTGTATCCATAACGAAGGTTAATTTGGGAAACTGCCTCAGCGTTAATTTTTTTGAAAGCGTGGTCTGAATGAACCCTGCTGCGCTTTCAAGACCTTTAACACCTTTCTCTGTTTTTTTATCGTCCATGAAACTTGACACATACACTTTTGCATACCCGAGATCACCGGCAACTTCAACCCTGTTAATACTTAAAAAAGTTGAAACGCGGGGATCCTTAATTTGACGAAGCAGAATCATACGGGATATTTCCTCCCGTATCTGCTCTCCAAGCCGTTCTAAACGAAACTCTGACATGTATTATCCTTAATACCTAAAGGCACTATACGGAATCCCCTGCTGAAGAACCGGCTGCTTTCTGAGCTTTTTTTTCTTCCGCAGCTTTTTGTTCAACAAGAGTTTCACCAAGTTTACGTGCAACTTCCACGTATTCGAACACCTCGAGCTGATCGCCGACCTTAATATCGTGCCATGCATCAATGCCTACTCCGCATTCATAACCCATAGTAACTTCTTTTGCATCATCCTTGAAACGTTTAAGCGAAGTAACCTTTCCGCTGTAAATAACGATTCCCTCGCGGATCACGTTCACGCTGCCCGTTCTTTTAATAAGACCCTGAGTAACGTAGGAACCTGCAATCGTGCCGATTTTCGGAACTTTAAAGATGTCCCGGACTTCAAGCATACCGATAACCTCTTCCTTAACATCAGGTTTAAGCATGCCTTCCATAGCAAGGGTAATTTCTTCAACAGCTTTGTAAATAATATTATATTTGCGTATATCTACCTTTTCCTGATCAGCAAGCAGTTTTGCCTTCGGCGTAGGTCTGACATTGAAACCGACGATGATTGCATTTGAGTCCGCCGCAGCGAGCATGACGTCGCTTTCATTAATTGCACCGGCAGATGCATGAATAACGACAAGCCGTATATCGCGTGTTGAAAGTTTTTCTAAAGACTGTTTCAAAGCTTCTGCCGAACCCTGAACATCGGACTTTATAATAACTTTAAGCTCCATGCTCTCACCGGCATCGATCGTTTCATACAGATTATCAAGTGTAATCTTCTTTACAGCCTTGGCATCTTCAAAACGCTTTAATTCCTGTCTTTTATCTGATATAGCCCTTGCTGTTTTTTCATTTTCGGTAACCTGGAAGGGATCGCCTGCCATGGGCATTGCTTCGAGTCCCAGAATTTCAACCGGCATACTCGGAGTCGCTTCGTCAATTTTCTGTCCGCGGTCATTGAAAATAGCGCGGATGCGGCCTGCATAAATACCGGCGACATAGGGATCTCCAGTACGAAGAGTTCCTCTTTCAACGATGATGGTAGAAACAACCCCTCTTCCATGATCGATGCGGGATTCCACAATCTTTCCTTCCGCGCGGCAGGTTCTGTTCGCTTTGAGTTCGAGTACTTCAGCCTGAAGAAGAATTGCATCGAGAAGATCATCGAGACCCTCTTTCTTTAACGCGCTTATGTGAACAAACTGTGTACCGCCGCCCCATTCTTCGGGCATTAATCCCATTTCAGAAAGCTGGGTCTTCACCTTATCTGGATTTGCCTCGGGTTTATCGACTTTGTTGACAGCAACAATAATCGGTACCTTTGCATCGCGTGCATGATTAATTGCTTCAACAGTCTGGGGCATAACTCCGTCATCTGCTGCAACGACGAGAACCACTATATCGGTAACCTTTGCTCCGCGTGCTCTCATCATAGTGAAAGCTTCGTGACCGGGAGTATCGAGGAAGGTAATCTTGCCTTTAGGTGTTTCCACCATATAGGCACCGATATGCTGGGTAATACCTCCGAATTCGGTAGCAACAACATTGGCACTGCGGATAGCATCGAGAGTTTTTGTCTTACCATGATCAACGTGACCCATGATAGTAACGACAGGAGGACGGGAGATCATATCCTCTTCTTTATCTTCCTGACTCTCAATAACCGTTTCATCATACAAACTGATAATATGTACATCGCAGCCGTATTCAGATGCAAGAAGCGTTGCAGTGTCCGCATCAATCGACTGGGTTATAGAAACCATCATTCCCATACTCATGAGTTTTCCGATGAGCTCGGATGCTTTTAGATTCATCTTTTTTGCAAGATCCGAGACTGAAATTGTTTCCATAATCTCGATTTTCTCAGGAACAGGATTGGTTTTAATAATCTGCTTTTTCTTCTGATTAAATAATTTATCCTCTAAATCATCCTCTTTTTCCTTGCGGGAATAAACAGTTTTCTTTGCTTTAAAAGTCTTTTTAGCGGGAATTTTTTTATTTTCTTCAAGCGGAGCAGGAGATGTATTTCCGAAACCGGGTTTCCCTGGAAATCTTCCGCCGCCGGGACCGCCTGAAGGCCTTCCCTGGTAGCCGCCCTGACCGCCCGAGGGTCTTCCCCCCTGGTAGCCGCCGCCGGGACCCCCCGAAGGCCGGCCCTGGTAGCC
>JAEWSQ010000002.1 GCA_023398165.1 Spirochaetota bacterium
TTTTACCTCTCCTTTTTTTACACATAGTGCAATCTCTTTACAAATAATATCCCGATAAATCTCGCTTTTTCCCATAAATTCCCGTCTTTTCTCCGTCATAACTCATTCTTTTCTCTGGCTTTATCAACAAAAAAAGGCTGACGGGAAATCTGTATATGAATCTTTAAGGTATAAGCTTTTAAAAGGACTTATTTTACCAAAAAGTATAATTCACTATTTTAACAAAGAAGGTATTAAGGCATTTTACTACAAGGGAACAATAGAGACGCTAAAACAAAGACTGCAAAATGGAATTCCCGTTATTGTTTTTATTAAAGTATTCCAGGAAAAAAATTATTATCACTTTGTACCGCTAATCGGCTACTCAGATAATAGATTATTTTTTGCCGAATCTCTGCCTTTCCTTCAAACTAAAAGCTCTGCTGCAGGAAATAGAGAAATAACAATAGAGGAATTCAAACAATTATGGAACATATCTATACCCTTTCATAAAAACACTTATATAGCAATAGAGAATAAATGATACTGCATCATGCACATGTGACTGAGTTTTGAGTATTTAAAAAAAACAGAGGCGCAATGGAAGCACCGGTGTAGATACCTTTGAAGAATTAGTGAAAAGGGAAGATTACAGTACAAATGCAGAAATATACAGACAAAAGTTAGAAGAGCTCTTATAGAGAAGGAGAAAAAAATGAACGGAAAAGATGTCAGAATCGGAGCATGTATTTATGCTGAGAATATGAAAACGATGGTACAATTCTACCGCGACACATTGGGATTTAAGGCTCAATGGGACGGCGGTGATTTTGCAGAATTCGAGACTGCAAGCGGTTATTTGTCTTTTTTCATGTACAGCAGAAAGGCTTTTGCTGAGGCTATCAACGAGACGTATCTTCCTCCTAAAGGAATTAATCAGACGTTTGAAATTGCTCTTTGGCTCCCTCTTTACGCAGATGTTGATGCCGAGTATAAAAGATTGTCATCATTGGGCGTTACGTTTCCATGCGGAGAGCCTCAGACTTTTTCCTTCGGCATCCGTAACTTCTATGCCTCAGACCCGGAAGGAAATCTTCTTGAAATTGGAAGCACAAAGGAAAAATAACATGATAAGCATATCCGCTGAGGCAAAAAACGCTTACCCGGAATTAGCTGCCGGCATAATGATTACGAGCAGTATAAACAACAGGTATCTTAATAGTAAGATGGAAACAGAAAGCAGAGCACTGGAAAACACGATACGGAAAACGCATGAAGGTCTTGACAGAAAAGACTTAACAAGCATGGAAGTCATGAGCGGATACTGCTCGTACTACAAAAAATTTACTAAAACGTATCATGTTCTCCTTCAGCTTGAATCCATAGCATTTATAAACAAACAAATTCCGCAAGTATCACCCATTGTGCAGTCAATGTTCATGGGAGAATTAAAAAACCATTTTTTAACGTCGGTTCATGATTTTTCATACGTCGAAAAACCATTAGAACTCGGCTGCTCAAAAGGAACAGAAGAATTTACCAGTTTTAATGGAGAAAAAAAGATACTGAAAAAAGACGATCTGTATATAGGAGATACTAAGTCAATCATATCGGCTATATTATACGGCATGGATGAAACAACCAAGGTAACAGAGACAACTTCCTCCGCTTTATTTACCGTGTATGTTCCTTTTAAAACTCCGCGCGAAAAAATTGAAGAGCACCTGAGAGATACGGCCTCATATTTGAAACTCAATGATGAAAGTATCAGCATTGATTGTATTACATTGATTCATTAGGTATACTAACGCTGCAGTCAAACCCTGAAGGAAACATAGGAACATGGAAGAAATTATACGTCAGATTAAGAAGCAGCAGGAAATAAATTTTATAAATGTAAAAGACCAAATACGTATAGCGGATTTGGAGATTCCAGTTGATGCAGAAAATAACTCCCGCTATATCTTTCATTATCTTCATTCACTTGACAAATTTTTTATAAATCCTATTGAGTATGTATATGAAGGAGAAACACTTTTCGGGATTCCGGAGTATTTGAGTGTCGTTGATTCTAAACGTGAAGGCTATGAAAAAGACGCTTCTATTGTAATTTCAAGGGATCAGCTTTTGGATTACTTTGAATATGTAGAAAAGAAAATTACTGCATATTTTGAAGTCTTAACGGCTCAAGACCTTTTACAGAAACCTGAAGGAGGCGAATACACACGATTGGAAATAATCTTGGGGCAGTTTCGACACTTAATGTGGCATGTCGGGTTTTCATCAGCAGCTGCTTTGTTTTCAAAAAAAGAATGGAACACCTATAAGGGCTTAAACGCCTTCAGCGGAAAATAGAAGCACTATGAAGATACATATTGAACTAAAAAAAGCAGATGAAAGTGATTGTGAATATGTTTATGGATTGATTTGTTTATTAGAAGGGACAAATTTTAAATATGACGAGTTCTGCCTGAATTATATGATTAATCTAAAAAACAGCAGTATAGATTATTTTATTATTAAATGTGATGAGGAACAATGCGGATTCATAAGTCTCTATACACAAACACTTCTTCATCATAATGGAAGAGTATGTGAAATACAGGAATTCATAATAGAAGAAAAATTCCGGGGGAAAGGCATCGGAGGGAATGTTATTACATTAATTACAGAGATTGTTCAAAAAAACAATGCTGTTCAGCTGGAAGTGTGTACTAATAAAAACAGGCAAAGCTCTCAGCGGTTTTACAAGACTAATGATTTTATAGAAACCCATTATAAATACGTCATGAAATTCCAGGACTTATTCTAAAAATCAATAGATGCAGAAAAATAGCCTTCATTTTAAGTGACAAAATCCCTTACGAATTGGTATATTTTATTTCAGGTTTTTTAACTTGACAGATGTAGAAATATGCTGTAATTTTGGCTATAAAACTTTTTGAGAGTTAGTTTTATTAAAAATTTCATTTCTTAACAATAAATCAGAATAAAACCAAGCTCTCATGTAAGTATATATATATAATACTACCCATGGTATTATAAAAAAATTTAAGTGAGATAAACATGAGAAAATTATCCAAAAAAGTAACAGCAGCTTTTGTATGTGGGCTTCTCGCAGTTTTCTTATTTACGGGATGTGGTTCTGCCTATCAGACAAATGGCAGTACAGAAGTGAAAACAATTAATGGATGGGAATTGTCTTCTTTTGAAGGAAATGATGCAATCCGGGCTTGCTCTGCACAGGAAGTTACTGCACAAAAGTATCAAGAAATTGATGGAGCTGTAGAACTTGTTAGTATTTTTTAGGAGATGCAAATTCGGTAGTGAATCAAATAAATGATCCTTTCTGCGGGTTTGAAGAACCTGATTATAATTCGCCTGAATACATTGCATATGTAGAAGAATTATCAAATAGACCGCCTGAAGATGAGTCACGCAGAGGGACTCGTTATGTTACAATATCCGTACAGCCGGTAGCAGGCCCGTCAAGAGAACTAACGGGATATTTTGATGAAGGAAATTCCATTTATCATATTGCTGGTGCAGAGGAAAACTATTACCATGGTTTAATTTGGTGTTGGTGGAAGCCTTATATAGAAGGTCAAATAATAACTTCGACAGGTCGTGTTAGGTGTGACCAATATGTAAAGGCAATATTTGAAGGATCAGAATACGGTAGACCGACAATGAGTGGAGAATTTTCGGACTCTTCTATTAAGAGGATACAGTATCAAAATGCAGTTGGTATTGGATGGTGGGATTGGAAAATAAATTTGAAATGGATAGAATCTGGAGAGCTCTTGTTTGGTATCAATTGGTAGAAAAAAATTACCGCGATCATTTGACTTCTTGTTTTTAAAATTTAACGATACTCTGATGATACAAACCGTATCATAGTGAATCTTTAATAGTTTTTGTACTGGTAAGTGTAGTATTACTGCAAGACCAAAAAATATAATCTTACAGATAAAGTTAAAGATGCTCGCACTTTTTTATTTTCTTGTAACCAAATTTGAAGTGCGAGAAGTTATAAATATTCATTTCTATACTTCTCATTACATCAATATATCAGCAGTATATGTTACTTTTTTCTTGATATTATCCGGATTCGGCATATAATTGTTTAATAGATTATATATGATTTCTATTAAACAGCAGTTTTTCTTGATCATGTATAAAATCCAACTATAGTACTTGTATGCATAAAAACATGAAATCAAACTTGAATTCAGACATTCCGGCCTCAGTATCGAGGCTCGTGGAAAACATGAGGTCGATCATATCGATCGACTCTAAAAAACTTGAGTACATCGTCGCTGCAATGATCGCAGGCGGGCACGTCATCCTCGCCGATTCCCATGGAGTCGGTAAAACTTCCCTTGCAAAGGCTCTTGCCGGCTGCATTGATTGGGGTAAAAAAAACTCGGCGCTCATGGAACACTTTACACGCATTCAATGCACAGTAGACCTTCTACCCCAGGATATTCTGGGATACAACCGCCTCCAGTCTGATAAAATGGTATTCAACAAAGGACCTATCTTTTCCCATTTCGTCCTCTGCGACGAGATCAATCTTCTCACTCCTAAAACCCAGGGATCATTCTTTCAGGCCATGGAGGAGCAGTCGGTAAGCATCGAGGGTAAGACATTCAAGCTCGAGCCTCCATTCTTCATCATTTCGACCATGAATCTCAAAGGTGTTCATCTTTTTCCTCTGCCTGCACCCCAGCTTGACCGGTTCATGATCCAAATATCTCTTGGGTATCCCGACGCCGAAACTGAATTGGAAATCGTAAAACGTCACGGACGCGATGACGGCTGGAAGAACTACGGCTCTGTAGTCGGAGCAAAGGACATCCTCGAATGGAAGAACGCTGTTGACGACGTTCCCATTCATGATGATATTATTTCGTACATCGTTAACCTCGTGCGCTCCACGCGGACTCACCCTGATATCGCCGTTCCCGGAAGCCCCAGATCAGGCATCAAGCTCTCGCGCATGGCAAGAGCCCTTACCCTGCTTCGGGGGGAGGATTATGTTAGCCCCGAGACTGTGAAAGAGATCTTCTTTCCGGTTATGAACCATAGAATTACCCTTCACGACCAGACTTTACCCGTTGATAAGGTTATAAACAATATTCTGTCGTCTGTACCCGTCGAACAAAAAAAACGGGGGCGCAGCAGGCGATGAATGTTCTCGTCCGCCATTACCCTCTGAGTCTTCCCGGCACTATTCTATTCGGTTTCGCGGCCGTGCTTGCCGTAAACGGAGCCGGGCACGATGACGCCTATTCACTTCTTGCCGGGATCGCGGGAATTATTTTTGTATCCGCAGCCGCTATAGTCTGCAAGATTAGAGCACTGCATCTGAACGCCTCCGTTTTCGACCTTGCTTTCGACGGAACGGTCTACGCTAAAAGGACTTCATTACTTACAGCCTCCTGTAAAGATTGGAAGCCCCTGCTCTTCTGCCGTCTCCATCTCGGCATCTGCGGGAAGATAAAAGTCGGTCCCGGTTCATTTTTGAGATATTCCGGGGAATTCGGCTCGAACCGCAGCGGTCAGATCGAGGCTTCTGTATGCATCCCCCTCTCGGGACAATTTGAATTCAAGGCAGTATTCAAGGTGCGAGATATGTTCGGTGTTTCAAGAGCCCTCATAGGCTCTCCCGTATCAAGATCCCTGCCGGTTATTCCGCCTGTCTCTATCGAAGCGAAGAAAACCGCCGTTATTGTATCCAGCGGAAATGAGCACAAGAACAGACAGCATCAGAGCGATGATGAAAAGTACTACATGCGCGAGTATGCTCCAGGAGACCGGCTTAGGGACATCAACTGGAAGTCGTCTATCAGATTGAACCAGCTCATTACGCGCATTTCGCCTGAGACAAAAGATGAGACCATGATTCTGGATGTGGAATATAGACCGTATCACCCCTTCCCGCACGAAACACTCCGCACCATAGCACTGGCACAGTTTCTAAAAACCTCGCTGCTTACCTTCATGCATCAGACAAAGATAGCATCTCCAAATCTTGCCTTCCGGGTGTGGGTATCCGGAGAATCCGAACTGATAGAAGGCGATGACGGCATCGAAGCCTTTGCACAGCGATTTGCCTCAGCTTTCCCTTCACATGAAGTCCCCGCCGGGGAGTATAAAAAAGGCTCCTGGTACGTGTTCACTACAAGTCTCGATCCGAACCTCGATTCAGCCCTCATCGGAAGGGAAGACGCAAAGATCTTCGCAGTCTCAGACTACCTCAGCGGCGCAGTTCCCTACGCAGTACTCAGTCCCTGCACGCTTTCGGTGCTGCCGGGAGCATGGATTGTAAATTTCCCGTGGATAGCATCCCGGCCGAAACTCCCGCCTGCGGCAGAGATTCATTCGATTAAAATCAAGGCGGTGTAAAATGACCATACTATGGTTCATCAGAACCGCGCTATTCCTGATTTCGAGCATAATACCTGTCTTACATCCGGCCGTCGCGGTGTCCTGCGATTCGGCATCTGCATTTCTTTGGTTCGCTGTCGTCCCTCTGGAGATGGCCGCATCTTACTATCTTGGTCCGGGCAGAACAGGAAAACTTATTTCCACAGCCGCTTTTATTGCTCCGATTGCGGTATCAGCAGTAATTTTTACCAGGTTCGATTCCTACACCTGGATCACTGCAGCCTGCGGCGCAGGGGTATACGCGCTAACCTATATTCAATTCCGGTACAAAGCCTTCATACTCGGCTTCCTTGAAGCCTCATTCCTCGCAGTAAGAGCCTACCGTCTCCTATTGTTCTCGAGAGCCTCGGAGGATATAGCATCTTCTAGTTCACTTACCGCTAAGCTCCTCTTCACAGCGATCACCGGACTCTTCGCAGTGCACCTCTACATTGCCTACCTTATCTCATTCCGCAAGCAGGGCAGCAGGGACTGTTTAAAAGAACACCTCTCATTTGCCTCGGCTGCGGCTCTCCTCATAGTGCTTGTCGGCATCCTCCTGCCCCCGGACTTCGTTGAACATTCAATCGTTCTCAATCATCTTCTCAAGGAACCGGAACCAAAGCCGCTTGATTTGGGAGATCAACAGGACGGTAGACCCGGAGGGAACTTCAGATCAGAAAATCTGAGGGATAGGAGCAGCGGAAATAACAGCGGAAACGCGGACGGTAAAGAGAAGAATACTCTCGAGGGGATCCCGGCCGGGAATTGGAAGGGAAACTCAGGCGATGGAGACGGTGATGAGAGTCCTCAATATGCGGTCATGGTAATAGCATCCGACACCAATCCTGTATATGCAGCAGGAGCCTATTCGGGAACGCTTGATCCGGAAAGGGGCTTTTTGTATTCAGATTCAGAACCTTTAAACGAACTCACATACAAGAGACTACTCGAAACATGGAATGATACGAATTCCCTACCTGACAGAGAGAGAAAAGAGTGCGAAGTCGATATCATCTCCACTGTTGCAGAACGCTATCTTGCCTATAAACCCCGTACCGTGGTGCCGACAGTATACGACGGAACATATTATCCGTTCGTTTACTCCTACCGGGAATCCTCGCTCTTCAGCTTTGCAGCACCCGAAGCCTTGAAAACCGTATCCGCTCTTTCCGAGTCCGAACGCCTCGATCTTGGCGAATATTTGGAGCTATCCCTAGATCAAGCTTCAATGGAAAGACTCGGTGCATTAACCGAATCATGGACCGCAGGCGCGGAAGGATACTACGCAAAAATCGAGGCTCTCATGCAGGGCTTTTCAACGTATAAATATCAGAAGGGATTCGACGACAGTTTAGATATAGAGGATATTCAAAAATTTCTTTTTGAGACTAAGATGGGCGACTGCTCAGAGTTTTCAAATACCCTCGCCCTGCTCGCGCGGTTCCTCGGGGTTCCCTCGAGGGTTGTTACAGGATACTTGGCCTCCAAGGGACTGCAGACACAGGAACACATTAAAGGTCTCGAAGTTCTCCAAAAATCAATACCGGAACTCCAGAACTATGACATCGACTCCCTCTACCTCGTGACTACTGCACACCGTCATTCCTGGACCCAGCTCTACTTCCCGCTCTTCGGCTGGATCGATTTCGAGAGCACCGCAGAGGCTATTCCCCCGGAATCAGAAGGAAATCCCAACTCTGCAAGGATCATTATTCCTGTCATAGAAGCAAAAAACAATCCCGGCAGGGATCAGGACTTCCAGTGGCTCGTGTTTTTCCGCATTGTCCTGTATCTTTCCGCCCTGTCCCTGATTTCACTATATGCATACAAGGCTTTCAGGAGAATTCTGCTCTATGTCTTGTCACGGGGCGAGACAGACAAGGCTTTACAAAGATTTTTTCTTCTGCTGCTTTCACGAATGGCAGATTCCGGCTGCCGTCTCAAACACCCTTCAGAAACTGCGCGTGAATATGCCGCGCATTATCCTTCTGTTCAAGAATTTGCCGAAACCTATTCCCATCTCCGGTATACATCATCGTTCGCCGAGAACGAGAAGGCTGAATTATGGGCATCGCTCAGAGCTTCCTACTCTAAAGCCCTTAAACCTCAAGGATTCGGCAGACGGTTCAGAGAAATATTCAGCTTGAGGAGTCTATACTACTAATGAAATTAAAACAGGCTTCATCCGTCTTCATCTTCATATGTATTATCATTTCCTGCTCTGGAGACTGGACACAGTTCCGCGGAAATCAGGGACAGGGCGAGGCCGAACGGGTGATTTATCCGCCCCTGGGCATCAAATGGAAACTTAAACTCCAGGAAGAAAGTAAAACGTCAAAGTCCTTCAACAATCCTGTAGTCATAGGCGACACAGTCTACTTCGGTTCAACCGACGGCAATTTCTACGCCCTCGACCTCGGCTCAGGATACATGAAATGGGTGTTCCAGACGAATGCCGCCATCAATTCTGTACCTATAGCCGATCAGGAGGCTGTGTACTTCGGATCAAATGACGGAGGCTTATATGCAGTTGACCGCAAGACGGGCATCCTCCTTTGGCGTTACGATGCGGACTGTACGATACAGTCGAGTGTAGTCCGTTATGGAGATTTTATAGTGTTCTCCAGCGACGGGGGGAATACCTGTTTTCTGGACACCTCAGGCAGACTTGTGCACAGCCTTCCGAATCCTGTCTGGCATTACCATACCTATCAAATTTACAAGGACATCATGTATTTCGCACCGGGTCCCGTCGAGAGACCCCGAACATTCTCGGCCTATGACATCTATAAAAAGGAATATCTTTGGATTCTTAATGCTGAAAACACTGTCGCCTCATGGTACTCGTTCCCCGCTCTCAAAGGAGACCGGGTTCTGTACTCTAAATGTTCAAACTATGATACATTCTGGGAATTATCCTACCTGGTCCGTGACCGTTTTACAGGAGAGGTGATCTGGGAAAAGAATGAAGAAGCGGTCTTTGGTCAAAACCCCGGATTCAATATATATACCCTCTTCATTGATTCCACCGAGATGCTGGACTTCATGGCGCCGGTGGTGTACGGAAAGACTGTCATATATTCATCCGGCGACAACGTGGTGCGCGCCTTCCGCATTAAAGACGGCTCTTCTGCCTGGACCAGGACCTTCGATGAACCGGCGTCGAGTGCACCGACACTTTCAGGAGACCGCATCTACCTCGGTCTCCGCGGCGGTGAATACTCGCCATCACTAAGGGATCCCCGCCTCATCTGTCTCTCGGCGAGAGACGGCAGACTCCTGTGGGAATTTGAGACTGAGGGAGCCATCCTGGGCGCTCCCGTGATCGCGGGCAAATGGATGATATTCTGCACGGAGGATCTGATTTTCTACGTGTTGGAGGCGATATAGGAAAGTGCTGTAAACAACCGGCGGAGTACAATTTTTAGAGAATTGCCTTATTCTTTAGAAGTAATGAAGTGCGGTGAACAGCATCTTCAGGATTACACGGAAAATTATGCTTGACGGCAGGCCGGGTGGTGGTATAATGAAGAAATAGAATTTCTTAAAGTCTTAGGAGTAATCATAACCCTGTCTGTTTATACTATTATTAATTCCCGAAGATGATTTTGAAGACGACAAACTGATATTTGAGGTAATGCCATGAAAAAAATCTCTTTAATTCTCTTAGCTGTTTTACTTGTATCGCTGTTTATTTCCTGTAAACAAATTATTGACCCGGCACAGGAACAGCCATCCATACATATGATTTGGAAAGGCGAACTTGAAAGCGCACCGGAGAATCCGGAAGCTGGCTTTTTTTATTATAATACCGTTGAAAAGAAAACGTATATGTATGACGGCACTTCCTGGCAGGTAATTGCAAGCGATGGGAAAGATGGAGCGAATGGTAAAGACGGAACCGATGGTTCTGTTAAAAATGTATTAAATCTAATCTGGAAAGGCGAACTTGCCGCTGCTCCTGATAATCCGGAAGCAGGCTGGTTTTATTACAATACCGCTGAGAAAAAAACATATATGTTTGACGGCACTTCCTGGCAGATAATTGCCCGCGACGGATCTGATGGTTCTGACGGAGAAGACGGTAAAGATGGAACAAATCATTCTCCTCTGGATACTACTAATGTATTTCTAGGAGAAACAACAGAAGTTATAGACAGTATTACGTATACCGTAAAAGCATATGCAGATGTTAACCAGAATGAACCCTATTTTTATATTTATACCAAGTATTATTATCTGGATAGTAAATTAAGAAGGACGTATAGATACGATCATACAACAAACGTTGATCTTGACTATAAGTATTCAGAATTTGTCGAGCATTTCTGCGGAGATAACTCAAAAATAATTACTACTACAGAGTATTATGAGTCTGGAGAAACGAGCTTACTTAAGACCGAATATATGTCCGGAGGGAAAAAATACAAGAATGTAACAACATATTATGATAATGGGAATAAAAAACTATATTCTACGTATCAGAATGACATACTATCCTCCTCTACAGAATATTATGAAACGGGTAATACAATGTATCAGTATTCATATAATACAGAGGGAAAGGAAACTTCAAAATACTATTACACGTACTATGATAGCGGTAATAGAAAACAATATGTGTATTATAATAACGGAATTTTATCGTCATCGTATGAATACTATGAATCAGGCGTGCAAAAAGAGTATTATTCATATAAAACAGATGTAACTCCCTCTTATCTGCAGACAAAACAAACTTATTATGAAAACAATAAAGTAGAATATCAGATTACTTATGATTCATATGGTAATGAAAGTTCAAAGCAATATTTCACGTACCATGCTAACGGTAATAAAAAGCACAATGATTCATATACCAATGGAATCTTATCTGTATCATATGAATATTATGAATCAGGAGTACAAAAAGAATATTGTTATTTTAAGACAGATGTGTATCCTTCTTATATGCATATAAAATATACTTACTATGATACGGCTAAACAAGAATACGTGTTTAATTATGATTCATATGGAAATGAAATTTCAAAACAGTATTACACGTATTATGCTGACGGCAACAAAAAATCCTATGATGTTTATAGAAATGGGAAAATAGATGATTCGTACACGTATTATGATTCATCTTCTGCAGCAGAAAAGAAACGCATAGATTATGATTATACTAATGAAGGACTAATTATTGGGATTCTCTATAAATATTTAAATGGAAATAAAAAACTATATATAGACTATAAAACTGATGGAACCACGTTAGAGTATTTTCAATATTGCTATGAAAGCGGTTATACTCAGTTTTATTTTATTTCAGGTTTTTTATATACATGTAATGATGGAAAAACTACCGGAATTCCAACAACTTCCAGTGAATATTCCTCGAAAGAAGCCTATACACCCGAGCAGGCAGTATCAAAAGCAAATGAATTGACAGCGGCATGTGAATAAAAATGGAAAAAGTATCAGCAGCTCTATTAGTTTGCTTTATTTTTACCGGATGTTTATCGTCAAATACAGTTAAAAATCTTCATGACTATGATGAAGTTACGTATAAGATAAACAGCCTCGAAGGCAGGGTTGTTCTTGGTACTGTTAAAGTTGCCGCTTTGGATTTTTCATGGAGACAGTATGATTCAAAGGACAGAATAATAATCCAATTGATGGACCGGCTTGAACAAAAAGCACTAAAAAAATACGGGGAAAATATAGATATTACTACTATTACTATTGGCAATACTAATACCACAAGTACTGCCTCTTTATGGCTGGCAGGATTAACACTATCTATAACTTCATCTGCTGCAGCAAATTATTTTGTTCAAAATGATGCAGCTCATTACACTTTTTTAGGGACTGGTTTTGCAGGTTTATTAGTATTCTTATTCAAAGGTATTGAGGCAGCAGGAGTTGTTATACAGTCAGACATACCATATAAACCGGGCTCATACAAATTAATAACAGATGCTCAAATTGACTGATGCTGCAGCAGTTTCAGAGTGAAAGCTGAAATAGCAGGAATTACAATTATGTGTGCCGGTCTTACCGAAAATTAATGAACTGATATTTTGTGGCATTTTGAGTGCATATACCGCAGTCCCAAGGGGGGAAGCAGTAATGGTAAATCCTTTTAAAATTAAACTTTCCAGAATTTTCATCATCCGGTCCTATCTTGGAATACTGGTGTCGGGATTAATGTACTGCATCTTACTCCCCTTTATTCTCAATCTTGATCTTCATTCAGGCATTGAATTAGCAAGGAAGGTCTTAATAACATTAACCTTGCTCGGTTTGGTCTGCACGGCATTATTCTATATTCTTTACAGACCCGCCGAAAATCTTATACTCGGCATACAGAAGGGTATTACCCCTGTGCCCGAAAAAATCATTAAGACCCGTAAATCCTTAAGCAAGATGGATTCTTATTATATGGTCATTGGTATTGTATTTTATCCCCTTGGGACTGTTATTAATCTCTTAAGCGACTGCTTGCGAAGTACGCCGATTATCATTGATAATTATGTTTGTAACCATCATCTATGAATATAAGACGCATCTAAAGAATCTGATCCGCCAGATAGACGGGCTTTCGAACGCCAACATGGACCTCTCTCAAAGGATCAACATTATCTCCTTTGATGATGTCGGAATTATGACTGCCGGCATAAATAAGATTATAGACAACCTCCTCAAAACCTTCACCTCCATAAAGGCTTCCAGTAACGAAGTCCGGCATCAGGGTTTGGATGCGGAAGAAAAAATAGAAGATTCCAGGAAGGCAACATCGGAACTCAGCCCCATTATTGATAGTTTTGAAAAGAATACAGACACTCAGACAAGTTTTATTAAATCCGCCATAGATCAGTTCAAAGAAATGTTAACCGTTATAGATAAATCTATACGGATGATTCAGACTCAAATAGCAAAAGTTGCAAATACTTCGGATTATGTCCGGGACATGAGCAAGGCATTTAATGAGATTAGTAAGACATCAGAACACAATATACAGATTTTTAATGACTTAATTTCATCTATAGAAGAGGGGAACCGGAATATAAGCGGATCTATTGATTCTATTCAGGGAATAAATGAATCGGGGAAAAAGATCAATGAAATCGCATCTATTATTACCAACATAGCCTCACAAACCAGGCTCTTAGCCATGAATGCCGCCATTGAAGCCGCACACGCGGGACAGTACGGGAAGGGTTTCGCCGTAGTTTCGGATGAGATTAAGAAACTCTCGGAATCCAGTTCCAGATCTGCACAAAGTATTTTAACTATCATTAGAGAGATGAATGAAAAAATACAGAAAGGGTCGAACAGCTTCACCAGCCTTCAGGGAACCTTCGATCTCATGATGGTTAACATGAATAAAACCCGGCAGTCCTTGAATGAAATTTCCCGATCAACCGGAAGCCACTCAGAAAAAGCTCTCCGGAACATCGATGAGATAAACGAGCTCTTAGATATAACCAACCAGCTGAAGAATGAAACGGAAAACCTCGCCCGCGATAGTAAGAATATTGAAGGTTCTATTTCCCTACTTAATATCAGCTCCGAAACCCTTAAATCGGGAAATGCCGCACTTACAGGCGGGATCAAGAATTTGGTCAGAATAAGCGATGAAGTGAGTACTAACTTTAAAGCGATTTCTGAAAGCATTAGCGGATTGAATAATAAAATATCGCAGTATAAGACTGAATGAATCCGGAGCTCTAAAAATTTGCCGTCATTTTTTATCTTAAGAACAATTCCTTAACAAGAATGGTTGGATTATGATAGTGTGTATACACCTTGTTGCGTATTGTAACTGCACTCATGATAATGGTATAATCATTGATAATGTTTATAAAGAGGTACCATATGCGAAAAACAGCAATCCTGACAATTTTCTTTGTAATGGTTATTAGTAATGTATTTGCTCAATTAAAGACTGTCCCTTCCGGCAGTGATCAAGCAGTATCAGAATTGAAATTTAATGGAATTGCAAATAACTTAATTGCAGATACAACAGGATCTTTTACGTTCAATATTGTGAAAACTAGTAATGGAAATTATGAGATTAATGGGAAATTTGACAACCTACGATTGTTTGGAACTTTTAAAGCACCATTAGAAACAGCTTTATATAATCCGGATAGTAAAACGTATACGCTTACATTTAACGGTAACTTTTTTGTAGGCGGCAGTGACGGCTCAGGATTTCCTGCTGGAACAACAAACTATATTAAATTCTGCATAGTATTACGTGAATCAGTCGGATCTGCCGTGTATATTATTGGGCCGCTGACTGAGAATCAAAATTTTGAACAGTATGCAATTGTTACATATACGATTATACAAAGTGTTTTAACCCCTAAAATAGATGATTTTTTTGCTGGAATGTTCAATTAAGAATGAAAAACAGCACCATTAATCCCCTAACCTGTCTGGATTATCCCGATCCCGACGTAATACGCGTCGGCGGCACTTACTACATGATAACAACCACGATGCATTTTATGCCCGGCGGTGAAATTCTTCGTTCGTATGATTTAGTCCATTGGGAACATGCAGCCTTTGTCTATGAAAAGCTCGAGGACGTACCCTCCCACCGATTAGAAGACGCTAAAGGTATTTACGGCAAGGGTATGTGGGCGGCAAGTCTCCGGCATCACAAAAGAAAATTTTATGTCTGCTTTGTAGCAAACGACACCCATACAACCTATTTTTTCACAGCAGAACGCATAGAAGGCCCATGGAAGAAGAAAACAATCGAGGGATTTTATCATGACTGCTCTCTCCTTTTCGATGACGGCCGCGTTTTTATTGCGTATGGAAACACCGAAATAAAAATCACCGAACTTAATGCGGATCTTGACGGTCCGAAAAAAGGCGGACTCGACCGGGTCGCCGTGAGAGAAATAGGTAATAAAATTCTCGGATACGAAGGCACTCATTTCTATAAAATAAACGGACGATACTATTTATTTTTCATACATTCACGTCCGGACAGGTGGCGGCGGGTAGTTGCGTGCTTCAGTTCCGATTCCATCGAAGGCGAATTTACAGGAGGCGATGTTCTTGACGATGACTGCGGCTATTGCGCCCAGGGAGTCGCACAGGGCGGAATCGTCGAAACTCCCGAAGGTGCATGGTTCGGTCTTTTTTTTCAGGACCGCGGTGCGGTAGGCCGCATTCCAATACTCGTACCGATGAAATGGAAGGAAGACCTTCCGGCATTCGGCGACAACGGAAAAATACCCGAAGACTTTCCGGTTATATCAACGGGAAAAAATTATGAGTATACCCCTCTTACCGGAAGCGACGACTTTAGGTTCGATAATTCCAACAGCGGTCAGACTCAAAAACTAAAAAGCTGGTGGCAGTGGAATCATTCGCCGGATAACGAACTTTGGCATCTCGAACGCAAGGGAGCTCTTGTCCTAAAAAGCGGTAAAGTCTGCCGCAATGTGACTCAGGCAAGGAATGTGCTGACACAGAGGGCCTTATTCCCCCGGTGTTCAGTAAATGTGCTTGTGGACGGATCAAACATGAAGGACGGAGACTATGCGGGACTTGCAGCGTTTCAAAGCGTGTACGGCTTAATCGCACTTGTCCGCGAAGGAAATGATTTCAGTATAAGGATGCTGCACCGGGAAAACAAAGACATGAGCATGATGAAACTGCCGGATGATAATGATTATGGAACAGAGACTGCACGTATCGATTTGAACAGTAATGAACGTATGACCCTTCCGGGTCCGGCTGTCCGTCTGCGCATGGATTTCGATTTTTCAGACATGAAAGACACCGTCGAGTTTTTTGCGGACATAGATGGATGGAGAAAACTTGGAGAGAGTCATAAACTGTACTTCAAGCTCGATCATTTTTGCGGCTGCAGGATTGCGCTTTTCCTTTTTTCCACGAAGGAACTAGGAGGTGAAGCACGTTTTTCGGATTTCCGTTACGATTAGTATTCTCTTTATTTAGATATTAAAACATTATTTCATCATTACGCAGCGATTTTTCAATTTGATTAATATAAAACATTGCATAATTTTGTGTATTAATAATCGAATCAAGTATTGTTACTTCGGCACCGGCGATGTATTCAAGCAGATTATACTTAGTAAAATTTGAGAGGAATTCATTTAACCGCATTCTCAAATTATAAAAGTAGTTATTAACTGTAGTATATGGAAAATGAGAGAACGTTATTTTATGATTAATTATAGTATCAATATAGGAAGCAAGTTGTATTTCTTCTAATTGTCTAACCTCCATAAAATAATCTTTAAGTCCGATTGGAATGAGAACCCATTTTTCAATAAAGAATAGAAGACGTAAAACATCAGTGTATAGTGCTTTATTAGTATATGTTGAGTTACGGTTTTTTAGAGCCTTATGAAGCAGATCTTCAATATCCCAAAATAGTGAGTTCAGCTGATTATTAAAAACTTCTTTAACATCGATGTATTTTTTAGATAAAATAAATTCATTTTTTGAACTTGAACTATTTGTTCTTTTATGAGCTCTTTGATACTCATCATACCTATCTCTGTTTTCTGATTTTACAAGAATATCATACGCATTTTTTATTACTATAAACTGTGCTGAAACCATAGGATCGTTTTGATTTTGATCGGGATGGTATTTAAACGCTGCTTTACGGTATGCCTTTTTTATTTCATCCAGAGAAGCAGATTCATATATATTCAAAAGCTTGTAATACTCATTCATGTAATAGTAACTCCTACCGGTAGCCCGGGGGTTGTGCAGACATACGCGTAACATGAGAAGCGGAAGTGACGTGATTCATGCGCCGGGCTTGAGAAGATGCAAGCATGATAAAACGCTGAATCAGAATAAAGTTCTTATCAGGTTTCTCCAGCGATTATCTTCTCGAGCAGTATAACAGCCTTTTTTGCCTAGTGTATATGGTAATATCAATTTTAAGCATTGCCATCCCCTTAATACAGATATTACCTCAGGCCATTAACAAACTATGTAAGTATTACTTTCGCTTCAATCGTTTCAAAGGCCGGATCAAGTAGTCTTTCATCCGTCATGTCAAGCCTTGGAAAACCCGAAGCATCCCAGTGAACAGCACGGAATGCCGGGTACCTCCGTCCGTCGGCGGGGTCGGCGCGGTAATGACTGAAAGGAATTGCATGGATCATGAGAATGTCCTCACCGCGTTCATTTTTTACAAATGAGTTATGCCCCGCACCTATCTGCTCAGGATGGCTCCAGCGGTGTAAAACCGGATAATTTGAGACTTTCCAGGATTGCGGATCGAGAAGATCGCTTCCCTCTCGGGTGCGGAGGAGTCCGACTGAGTATGTGTGATCGATGAGAGCTGCCGCGTAGGTTACATAGATATCCCCTCCATGCTTGAGAACGAAGGGACCCTCTATCACATCGGAATGAGCGCGTTCCCAGGAAAAACTCGGCCGGCGCAGCAGAACCGCTTCGCTTACCTGATGCCAGGGTTTCCTTGGATCGATGCGGGCGATGTATAAATCTGAACTTCCTATATTGCTGAGATCGCTCCCCATATAACGCTGAGCCCAAAGCACGTAATAATCACCCTTCACCTTAAGAACGCTCATATCGAGCGTTATTCCGTCCTCAATCAGATTGGTTCCATCAGCCTTTTCGCACCGCATGGGCTTCGACCAATGAGCAGGGTTTATTGGATCATTACCCGTCAGCTCCATCACATGGGACTGTACCGTATACCAATGGGGACTGCCCACGGCAAAGAAGAGAAAGAGCTTACCCTCTATCTCATGCAGTTCCGGAGCCCAGAAGCAGGCAGCGTTAAACGGAAAATCGCCTGCACAAAGGATCACATGGTCTTGTGCAGAAGCGATATCACCTATTGTGTTAACCCTTCTGATCTTAAGCGAAAGCTGACCGCCCTCGTCGTCACTCGCCATGTAGTAGTAGAAGCCTCCATACCGGATAGCCATGGGGTCGCCTCGTTCGCCCATGACCGGGAAGGGAAATTTCGTTGCTTTGACCCTGCCCTTGACTGTATAGCTGCCCGGTTCATGAGCGATGAACGGTTCCCACTCCACACTCATGGAACGCCGCGATCCGTCGCTGTACACCATACAGGCTTCCGGCATCGTAATACTTTCCCCGGCTGGGGCTCTAATTTCAACCGGTTCAACACCAATGTTATGTACGGGTGAAAGGCGGTCGATTAGACGCTGATACTCTTCCGCGGAAATATCAATCGTGCCGGCTGGGGCAGCGTCGAGAGCGGTTATTGTTACCCGTTCTACCGGCTCTCCGCCTGGAACGGTGTTTTCAAAATGCGCAAGATCAGAGGAAGTACAGGACATGAAACCCGTATCGGTCTCCATGTTCAGAACATAGTGCCTGCCGTCCCACCGGCAGCATACATCGGTAATCACTATCCCGGAGGGCAAAACCTCTGCAAAAGAAATTAGTGTATATGAAATAAGATCTTTGGAACGGTAGAAAAGTATACGGTTTCCCCTATCCGGTTCCGTAAGAGCTTTTCCCTGCGGTCCTACGTTCCGCCGCAAGGCAGTGATTCCGAACGATCCGTCTGCAAGGCGGAAAATCCGGGGATTAACGAGGATCTTCGTTGTTCCGGCACGCCTCAACTCATCCGGTTCGGCATCGGCGAAGAGAACTCCGCATCCTTCGTTCAGTACGAGGGGATTATCTATTCCGGGTCTCCCTGCTGCAAGATGCAAGGAACCGCCCGTTTCGTTACAATACAGGCTGTTATACGCATAGATTCTATATGTTTCGCTCATAATGTCTCCAATCAATTGTATTCGGCAATGCCGGTTGCAGAAGTTTACTTTAAACCAATTTCAACTGTCAATCCGTAATTCTACTGAATTTTGGAATGCAAAGTACTGGTAAAGATTAACAGAAAAATTGCTTGATCTCAAGAATCATGATGGGTAAATTGAAGGATAACTATATAAGGAGTATAATTTATACAAAAGAATGACAATACATCTGCAGCACTATTTTTCTGTACAGGCGGATGACAAGATGAGGGATATTTATCCCCGATCAGATGGATGGAGTACAATATCAGCTTAATACACCTTTTCCCTCCCCCTGGTCTTTGCTTTATGTACTAAAGAATCCATGAATTTGTATTGTAAAACATTTCAAATATGATACTATGGTGAATTGATATGAATCAACAAATGGAAGATTGGAATACATTTTATGAGAGTATAGAAGATACATTCTCAGATCCCTGGCTGCAGAATTATCAGGAATACTTTAAAGATACTTGTAAAATACTTGATCTTGGCTGCGGAAACGGCAGTAATATACCTTTTTTATTGACTACTGGAGCAGAAGTAACAGCAATAGACTCCTCTCAAAATGCAGTATCTTTTGTGAAAAAAAACTGGGATATTAAAACCTTTGTACATGATATAAGAAATCAATTACCATTCCCGAATGATTATTTTGATATAATTTTAACTGATTTGTCATTACACTATTTTTCAGAAAAAGAGACACGCAGTATTGTTTCTGATTTATACAGAGTTGTGATAAAAAATGGAATATTGATCGGAAGAGTAAACTCTATACATGACCATAATCATGGCGCCGGTATTGGGAAAATAATCGAGCCTGCTTTTTTTGAGTATAACGGCAGGAGAAAGAGATTCTTCGATCGTGAAATGATCAGGAGCTTTTTTAATGACAAGCTCACTCTATTACAAGCAAAAGAAAACAGTACAAATAAATATGGCAAGACCAAAATGCTGTGGGAATTTATATCACAAAAACTAACCTGATATATAAGATTGCCCGTCATATGTGGTTACAATAATAAGGAAATATAGTACTGTGAATGAAGTAATTATTTTGTTTCAGAAAAAAATACATGAATTTCTCAGCAAAGAAAGAAGATACTTTAGTCCATCCAAAAATATAGCCTCCTGGATAATTGATAATACTGTTACTGAGAAATTATCAAATTATGAAATAGTTGTTAAGCAAAATCTGGTAAAATGGTATAAGAAATCTGCAGTAAATATTTGTATTGTTATTTTTCTAGTTATAATCGGATTAATAACCTATGTCTTTACTGATAAAACCGGCATTTTAAAATTTCTTGTTGCCTTAGCATATCTATTTTCAATTGGAGTTTTTCTTTTTAGAAGAATACAAATTATTGAGTTTATTGTTACAAATTAATTTTTCTTATAAACTCAGGACATACAATAAAGGAGTTTTTTATGCCGCAGACTGTAAGTATCATTATCACCCTGGCTCTTGTATTCTATTCAATAGGTGTTTGGGGTGAAAAAATAAGAGGAAAATTACGTTTATGGAATCTTATTTTTTTTCTTCTCGGGTTAATTTGTGATAGTACCGCAACAGGTATGATGTTTGACTCCGCAGGGGGAATGTCATTTGATATTCATGGAATATCCGGATTAGCAGCCATTATACTAATGATAATACATGCTGTATGGGCAAGTATTGTATTAATTAGAAAGAATGAAAAAATGATAAAAGAGTTTCATAAATTCAGTATTTTTGTATGGTTAATATGGTTAATTCCTTATTTTAGTCCGGTGTTCGTTGCAATAGCAGTCAAATAAGAAGAATGATTATTTTTTCTTGAATATAAAACCAATACCGGATGAGGGAAAAAAGATTTAAGAAGGGGTCAAACAAATGCATGAATTGAAAGACAAACAATATAATGATTCTACCAGGTTTAATGCACGAATACTAATCCATTCAAAGTATGGAACAAATAAAACACCATGGCCAATCTGGTTATTTAGTCAGTATCAGCTCCCTGATCATTCTGATATTATTGAGTTCGGCTGCGGAAATGGTTTACTATGGAATGTTAACTCATTTCGAGTAAACCCCTCATGGAACATTACATTATCTGATTTTTCTAAGGGAATGCTGGAAACTGCTAAGAATTCAATACCACCAAGTATACAAAATATACGATATGAAATAATTGATTTACATAATTATGCGGCAGAAGCAGAAACATTTGATAGAGTAATTGCTAATCATATGCTGTATCATATTGAAAACAGGGATGAGGCAATACATACAATACATTCAATTTTAAGAAATATGGGCATGTTGTATTGTTCTACAATTGGACAAAATAATATGAAAGAAATGAAAGAATTGATACAAGAGTTTACCGGGAATGATTATTACTCACAGGCCCTGGGAACTATTTCTGATAGGTTTTCATTAGAAAACGGCGAAGAGCAATTACGAAAATACTTCAGCAGCGTTGAAAAAATTGAATATAGTGATTCTCTGGAAATAACCGATACTATTGATCTTGTCAATTATGTACTGTCTTGGAATGATCTAAATCCCGGCATACAAGTTCTTCCTGAAGAACAAAAGAATGAATTTAAAAGATTTTTAGATACAAAAATAGAAAAGACAGGAAAAATACATATTACAAAAACGTCAGGAATATTTGCTGCACAAAAATAAAGAGTAAAAATCATAGAGATGCGAAATAAGAGGATTAAAATCTACAATACTGGCGGTAAATGATGTTTTAAATCCGGTAATCGATATAAAACAGTTTTCCATATGACAGCGGCTGAAGATCACGGAATTGATAATAAGATAGTATGCAGCATTTTGTATATCAACTAAATCAAACTAACAGTAGATATTGCTTGATCTAACGAATAATGATGGTATAATTGAAAGATAAAATATAAGGAGTGTTAATCATGCAAAAGAAAGATAATACATCTGCACCACAAGTTTCTGTTCAGGCGGATGACAAGATGAGAGAAATACCAACCCCCGATATGCCCAATGCCGTCAAACTCGGCACCCCCCCGCTTCCTGGAGCAAAAAACCAGGAGGTGTGGCATACGCAATACGGCAGTCTTTTCGCGCGTAATGTTACAGTTGCAACTATTACACCGATCCTGCCGGATCCGGCGAAAGCGGCAGGTACCGCTGTCATTGTAGCACCGGGCGGCGGTTTCATGTCGTTATCAATGGAAAATGAAGGCTGGGATGTAGCGCGCGCTCTGGCCGATAATCACGGCATCGCTGCTTTCGTTCTTAAGTACAGGCTGACCCAGACACCGGCCGCCCTGCCTGATTTTGAAGTGTACCTGGGAAAGATGCTGTCGTCACTCCATGGGAACCCTCCGCGCCGGGATCCTGAGTACATAAAAGAAAGCTACGCACCGCAGATGGAGGATGCAAAAGCCGCCTTCGAGTTTATACGGAAGCATGAAGCAGAATATAAAGTTGATCCAAACCGCATCGGCATGCTGGGTTTTTCTGCTGGCGCAGGACTCACATTGGCAACTGCAATCTCAGGCGGAACTGCCAAGCCTGCATTTATAGGCACCATCTATGGACCGCAGTTTGCGTTAAACGTTCCATCAGACGCACCGCCTCTGTTTGACGCGTATGCCGCAGACGATGAGCTAATAGCCAACAGCGGATTCGGTCTTATCGACAGCTGGCGTGCAGCGAAAAGAAAGGTCGAATTGCATATGTATGAGCAGGGAGGTCACGGCTTCGGCATGTACCCCAAGACAACGACAAGCACCGGCTGGTTTAATGCTTTTATAAGCTGGCTCGCCATGCACGGATTGATGTAATCCAAAGCACCATAGTATACGCAAATAAAAGACTCCAGGAATGTCTCCTAGAGTCTTATTATTTTACATTTATTCCATGCCTGTATACAGAACCAGTTTATAAATGAAACTTGCTGTTTAAAAACTCAACTCTGGTTTTCAGCCACTGAGAAAGCAGTGCACTTGCTTCACCATGTGTCTTTACGGCTTTGGATTTTTGAGTAAGCTCATCTTGAAAAGCCGATTTATCCATAATATTATTCCATCTCTCATAGTTCCGCTCGAAGGCATCGCTGTACTGAGAAGTATCCTTTTCAATCATATCAAATACTCTATCAAACATGAGTGAATCATACTTTTCTGTCCACTCCTGCTTTATACTATCCATATACCAGTCTTCATACATAAGAACTACAAGCCATGGATTGAATGAAGAATATCTGTTGTTAACATCCATCATAATATTTGCAGCATAAAAACCCTTGCCGTCTGCACAGCGGTCTTTGTTTCCAAAGGCTGAGTCAAAATCCCACGGGGCTTCAAACGTTAGCTTTTTTGCTCCATCTTCTCCAAAGTCAACAGACATAAGAAAACTCGACCAGTAAATATCAGCATCACACGCAATTTCATTAAGAATATACGTTAATGCAAGCGATTTTACATCAACTACTCTTTCTACAGCTTCC
The DNA here is from genome assembly GCA_023398165.1 of Spirochaetota bacterium. GTDB lineage: Bacteria > Spirochaetota > Spirochaetia > Treponematales > Treponemataceae > JAAZLA01. The sequence goes on from JAEWSQ010000002.1 coordinate 23,708, forward strand.
TCAGGTGAAATTTCCTTTGTCTCAGAAATAGAGGTGAAATCCTGATTAAACACATAAGCCTTATCTTCATAGGCTGCATAGTACATTATTTCATAGACCCTGTTCATATAATTTGCAATGAAATCGCGCTGTTCCTGAGAATAAATATCGCTTTTTATGGTAAACCCTTTATTAATACTGGTTCCTCTCGTGCTTCTTCCTTTATTTCCGTCATAAGCCTTCATCGAAGCCCAGCCGGTATAATCGACTTCAAATCTTTGAAGTTCGCTCTCTGTAGTATAATAACCGTCAAATTCGAGTAAATATCCAATATCAGTACCCTTGTATTCATCATCACCTTCCGTTACATTTACCCTGCCTTCTTTTATTTCCTGCTGTTCAGCAAGTAAGTATACGCCCCAGTATTCGCCGTTAATATACACTTCTGTAAATTCCGCATCACTTGCATAATAACCCGCTTCACCAAGTAATTCGCCGGCAAGCTGTAAAGCCGTCTTATCACGAAGTAAAGAAGTATCCTTATACCCTGCGAAAAGTACCCAGTTTTTAAACTCAGCGCCGTCATTTAAACCAAGCATACTCTGCTTCTTATTGAATTTTATGCGGAGAGGTTTTTTTATATAATTAGTAGTCCAGTTACCCCGTACCTTAACCTCCGCCTTTACTTCTTCCAAAACAACTTTCCCGGTATCATCCTTTACCGTTATAGTGCAGTCCTCATAATACGGAGCGGGAGGCATTACATAATTAGGCGTCCAAGTTGCAATCGCCTGTGAAACGTGTGCAGCAACCGGCTTTGTCACAAAATCCATTACAGTATCTTCGGTGCTCACTGTTTCAATAGAAATAACGGGCATTGCCTTTTGCTCATAATTAGTTGTCTTTTGATTATCTTTCTTACCGGTAGCACATGAAAATGATAGTAGTACAACCGCTAGAATGAGAATATACTTTGCAAATTTTTTCATTTTTCAAATCTCCTTATTCTATAGGAGTCTAGTTGAGTCCGCTTCTACTGTCAAGTTTTGATTCGGAAAAATTACAGTGGCAGATAAAAAAAATTGACACCTTGATTTGCTGAGGGTGTTATAATCGTAGAGGCTTCCTGAATAAAGAATAATGGGAGAAAGGGTACAATATATGAAAATAAGATTTATTGAACCGGGAAACCGGCCGTATAGAAAATCGTTGCTGAATCATTTTGTGTATGACCGCTATATAAGAACTCCATCTGCCGGTTTAAATCTGCTTGCAACAATAGTAAAGCAGAATTATCAAGATACCTTACTGTATAGTGAAGCTATATCAAAAATTGATTATAGTGATGTTTCAGATGCAGATATAATCTTTATAGGTTTTTTTACATTTGCTGCCGAACGCGGATACGAACTGGCAGAATACTTCGGTCAGAATACAAAAGCAGTTGTAGTTCTTGGGGGGTTACATGTATCAATGAATTATGAAGAAGCAGCAGATTATTGTAATTACGTTATGATCGGAGAAGGCGATAGTATAATTCTTTCACTAATAGAATGCATAGAGAAAAAAGAGCAGCCGAAATTCAGCGGGATTGCATGGAAAGAAAACGGCATACTGCATAATACCGGAAAAGCAGATGTGCCGGAAGATATTAATACTATTCCAGACCGGGATTTAGTATATAACTATAAGAAAATGACAAAGTATAATACTATCTGGCCGTTAGTACATGCGTCTAGAGGATGTCCGCATAATTGTGATTACTGTGCTCTGGTAAGACATTTCGGGCATAGCGTTAGAACGAGAACACCTGAAAATGTTATTTCAGATATCAGCTATTCAATAGATTTTTTTGAGAAAGGAAACCATAGATTATTCAAGAATCTATGGATTACAGATGATAATTTTTTCGCAAACAGGGAATGGGCAATATCTGTATTACAAGAGATTATTAAGGCGGACACCGGATATAGTTTTAATGTACAAGCCAGATATGAAGTCGGCTTTGACAATGAAATGCTGGGTTTATTAAAGCAGGCAGGTTTTTTTGAATTGGATCTCGGAATAGAATTTATTGATGATGAATCTTTTAAAGCGTATCATAAAAAAAGTACGAAAGATGAAATAGTGCGTTCGATTAAAAATATACAACATCATGGTATTAGTGTACGCGGATTGTTTATATTGGGTTCTGATCATCATAAAAAAGGCTGCGGAAAACAGTTAGCTGACTTCGTAATAGAAAACAATATTAAGGGTGTTTTAATTCAATGCATGTATTTTATTCCTGGAACACCTGCCTATGAAGCTAAGAAGAATGATTTACTTCATAAAAAGTGGTCAAAATACAATGGAAATACAGTACATTATCCAAAGCAGATGACTCCTTATGAATTACAACTGGAACATATTGATGCAAGTAAAAGAATATATTCAATACAAAGATTAATCAAAGCCGTTTTATTTGAAGATTTTATTCATAAAATATTATTTATTGGAGAATTTTTTTGGCATATTAGTATTAGATCAGACTTAAAAAAAGAATTGAAATATCTAAAAAGCTGCATCAAACAATAGAACATGATATAATTTGTATTTTTTTATTATGAGAATTTCATCAGCAGCTTCATCATGGTTTGTCTATTGTATTGAAAAAAACTGCTTGACGGCACTCTGTTTGGTGGTATAATTAAAGGATATCTTCTATACACACGTAATAGAAATAGTATTTTTTTCAAGAGTATATTTTTATGGATGATAAAATGAGAGAAATCACCATCCCGGATCAGCCTAATGCAATCGAACTCGGCACCGGAGCGCTGCCCGGCGCTGCAGCTCAAGAGGCATGGTATACGCAATACGGCAGCCGGTTCGCCCGTAACGTCACTGTTGCGACGCTCACGCCCTTCCTGCCCGATCCGGCCAAAGCCACGGGCGCTGCAGTCGTCGTTGCTCCTGGAGGCGGTTTTTTCTCGTTATCGATGGAGAATGAAGGTTGGGATGTAGGACGCGCTCTAGCCAAACACGGAGTCGCGGCATTCGTCCTTAAATACCGGCTGAAACAGACACCGGCGGACCTGGCCGGATTCGAACGTTCGATGACAGAGATGTTCGCATCTCTCGAGACCCGGCCTCCCCACCCCGATCCTGAGCGTATGAAGGATGACATCCCAGCGCAGCTTGAAGATTCATGCGCCGCCTTCGCCCTGATCCGCAGCCGTTCATCAGAGTGGCACATAGACCCTGAGCGTATAGGCATGGTGGGATTCTCTGCCGGGGCTGCGCTTACCATGGCGACTGCCCGCTTCGGAGAGACCGCAAAGCCTGCGTTCATCGGCGACATCTACGGGCCGCTCTCTGCAATGACCGTCCTCGAAGACGCTCCGCCGCTCTTTGTAGCACTTGCCGCCGATGATCCCTTCTTCGCCGATAGCGGATACGGATTAATCGACAGCTGGCGCGCTGAGGGGAGACCGGTCGAGTTTCACTTCTATGAACAGGGCGGTCACGGCTTCGGCATGTACCCCAAGGAGACGACCAGCACAGGCTGGTTCAATGCCTTCGTAAGCTGGCTCGCCATGCACGGGATGCTCAAAGCTAAGACAAGATAGTACTGTTTATTAATCTGTTCTAAATGAAAACTAATAGTATGGTATCTGCTTCATTTTGACTCAGCTGTCTATTAACATAAACCTTTTTCATCAAAAACACCCCTTATGCAGCAAGTTAACACAATTCTTTACTCTGCGGTTTACCCGCTATATAAAAAAGAAAATGATCAACAGACATCCTGTCTCAATTGCAGTTTTATCGTCTCAATTTCGTATACATCACTCTTCAATTCTTATGGACAAAATCGCTTACGAATTCGTTAAACTTATAAAAATGATTGACACTATATTGACTTTTTTTTTATTTTCCTATAATATCCATAATGCGTTCAGCAATGGACACATTCCCTTGTAGCTCAGCTGGCAGAGCAACAGACTGTTAATCTGTGGGTCGCAAGTTCAAGCCTTGCCGGGGGAGCTAAGCTCACCATACGTCCTGTATGGTGAGCTTTTTTTTATTTCTGCAGAGCAGAAATAAAATGTTATATTAACCTAATTAGGCGCCGTCCTTGGCGCATCACTACACAGGTCAAACGTCCTGTTTGTCCTGTGCTGCAAGTTTCCTTTGGAAACTCGATCCCCTAAACTGTTTAGGCGCCGTCCTTGGCGCATCATTATGCAATAGTTTAGCCTTTTTTGTTTTTAGTGCAAATTATGAAAACCTAGGTGTGACTGAAATGTGACTAACTTGGTCTGTGGGTCTGCATTGAAAAACACTAAATCCGAATGAATACCGGGATGAGATGGATACGGTCGGGCAATTTTTAAGGGAGTGCTGCAGCGTTGATTCTACCGGGCTTATGAGGATTGGACACAGGAAGCTGTATGAGATGTATAGTAACTGGTGTGCGCAGAATAATGAGAAGCTCTATAGTCAGAAGTTCTTGGCGATGAGACTTCAGGAACGGGGGTTCAGGAAGATGGTCGGGAGTACGGAGCGGATGTGGATTGGGCTTGGGGAGAGGAAAATTTAGGACTTCTCTCCTCCTCTTTGCTTCCTATGAGCGCAGGACTTAGATTCTGAGTATACGCCACAGCCGTGGCACTTCTACTCCAACCAAACCTCGAAGCTCTGCTTCCAGCCGAGAATAGATGCGCGTTTGTTTGCATCATATAGCCGGACAAGAATGTCCGAATACCGGCAAACTCAGGGGCGCACAACCCGGAAACCGAGATCGCAGTAGTGGAAGTCCGGACCGTAAGCGTGCCGGATATCCACGGCACAGTTGATCGCATCGTTGATCCCGCTGCCACCGCGTAAGATGCGGTTGGCGCCCGAAGAGGCTCCCCTGTAATCAGTCTGAGCAGTAGTCGGGTAGCTGCCATGCCAGTCCCAGCACCTCCCGCTCATGTCGTATAAGCCAAGTTCATTGGCTGCCTTGGTACCTACAGTATGCAGTGTATTACTAGAGTTGCCATAATACCACGCTACGTCGCCGACCGTGTTAGAACCCGCATAGGTATAATTGTTCGAATTATTGCCTCCTCGTGCCGCAAACTCCCACTCAGCCTCAGTCGGCAATCGGTAGCCATTAGCGTTCCAATCTGCTATAACCGCATCCCAAGTGGCATTGCCGCTAGTTGGAATAGCTCCCCAACCAGTGGTATCCATCGTTCCGCTGATTGAGTAGACCGGCGCCAAGCCCACGGCCTCACTAAGCTTGTTACAGAATACAAGAGCATGGTACCAGTTGACATTTTGTACAGGGCCATTAACTACCTCAGTAAAACTCGAGCTTGGGTTAGCCAAGCCTGTGACCGCCATAAACTGTTCCATGCTTATTTCGTGTTGACTCATCTTGAAACTGCTAACAGTCATATTTGCTCTTCCATTGTAAAACGTGCCACCCGGGACATCTACCATGGTTAATTCAGGTAAAGCCTCAGTAGCCGGGAATACAGCGGTAATAACGCCGGAGTCTGCAGCATTTGTAACACTCGAAGCACCTACGGCTGTAAAGAAGTTTACTGTCACACCAGTTAATGTATAACCAGCTTTAGCTGTCAAGGTAATAGTCGCCGTATACACCGTACCCGCGAATGGTAATATGTAATGTCGCCCAAAAAGGGAAAAGTTCCTTGCAACACTGATATACTGTTTTTACTACAAAACCAATATCAAGGAAACAAGGAACTATGGATAGTATACACAAAAGCACAAAGAAAGGCAGCCACATAACAAGAGAGGATAGATTGTTATTGGAATTTTACAGTCTTGGAAAAGGTAAGTTTCCTAAAATAACAAAAACAGCACAACTAGCAAGTATATTAGAATGCAGTCAAAGAACTATACAACGGGAATTACAACGAGGAAAAGTAGAACATGTTACCACTGATTTACAAAAAATAATTGAGTATAACGCAGATTATGCACAACAAAACGCAGAGTACAATATGAGCGCAAAAGGAGCTGCTCTTAAAATTGGAAAAGATAATCAATTATGCCATGAAATTAGTAGTATCATTAAGAAACAATCATATAGTCCATATGCGGTAATTCAGTATTTCAACAATACCCACTGGCCAACCCAAACGCGTATCTGTACAAAAACACTATACTCATATATTTATGAAGGTCTCATTGAAGATATTACGCAGAAGGATTTATTACTTAAGGGGAAACGGAGAAAAAGCAGCGGTAAACCAAAATCACACAACAGAGCAGGGTGCGCTCAAAGAAGTATCAGCAAGCGTCCTGAAACTATAAATGATAGAAGTGAAATAGGTCATTGGGAAATTGATACGGTAAAAAAGTGCAGAGAATACAACAAAAGAGTGCATTTTAACACTAACTGAACGGAAATTGCGTTTAGAGATCATTCGGAAAATACCAGATGCTAAAACAGAATCAGTAGTGAATAGTTTAGATTATTTAGAAAAATCTTTTGAACCTGAAATATTTAAGAGCTTGTTCAAATCGATCACCGCTGATAATGGCAGTGAGTTTATGGATTATGATGGTATTGAAAAATCAGTAATGGGAGAGACCAAAAGATGTATTGTCTTTTTTGCTCATCCGTATATAGCGTGCGAAAGAGGAACGAATGAAAATCATAATGGTATTATTCGTCGGTTTGTCCCTAAAAAGTCAGACTTTTCGCAAATTCCCGAAACTCGATTCTTAGAAATACAGGACTGGATGAATAATTACCCTCGAAAAAAACTCGGTGGAAAAACGCCTTTGATGAAACTCAGAGAATACTTTGGTGAAGAGTTTTCTCTTCCTGGTTGAAAATATATAGTTTTGGTGCTGCAAATTCGCGACATTACTATTTACAAGGAGCTGTTTTCTAGGAGTTACTAGATTTTCTCTTATTTATTACATAATAAACCATTAATAATTGAGATGATTTCAAGCGGGAATGGGTACGTCCTTAAAGATTTATAGTCTGTGGGTCTGCATTGAAAATCATCAAATTTGTGGTTTTATTCACACTCAAGAAGAGAAAAGGCAGTTTGTATTTCTTGTTTCACTTGCGTGCAGAGTTTGCTGGTGCAAACACTATATAAATCAGGGTTCAGTCAGTTGTGTTCTCATTTGTGAAAACTCGATTCCGTTTGCCGTACAGTAGTCCTTTATAACCATATTAATGTCTTCCAGGGTTCCTGTAATTTCCTCTATTTTTTTAAGGTCATACCCGGAATCTATCAAGTTCTTAAACGTAGTTTTACCGGTAATTGAAGCTGCTGTTTTGTCCTGATCTGAAGCTCTGGACTCTGAACTGGCAGCTTCGGCAGTATTTCCGCTGCCGGATGCAAATAATCCCGAAACAGCTTTTTTTGCAGCTTCTTCGATAAGGGAGGGATCTGCCTTCCCTTCTTTTTGCAGTATCGAAACGGCACTTTGGGGGAGCACGGTTGTTTCCTCGGGTGTGTGCGGCAGAGCCGTCATGAGAGATACAAAAAGACGCACCGAATCTGTTCCTATCTCTGCTCCCTCGGGAACTTTTCCGGCAAAGAGGGTCTCAAGTGAATTGACTTTTTCTTCCTTGTCCGCAGAACCGAACGCTTTTAGGACGGATTCAACAGGAATTCCAAAAGCACTCGATACTTCATCCCAGGTATACGATCCGCGGATATCTGACGGATTCGGCATTCCCTCAAATTCACCCGACCGTATGAGCGCCGGTTGTTTGGTCGAAGTTACCAGCCACAACCCGGAAAGCTTTGATATACCAATTCCGCCGAACAATATGATAACAGTAATGATTCCCAAAACAGGTGTCTTTATTTTAATCATGCTTCACCTCCTAAAAAGCGAATTTTCCGGCTGCAAATTCAACCGTTTCATTTACCGGGCAGGCAGTTTCGCTGGTACACTTCAGGCAGCTTATGCATTGATGTTTCCGTACTGCCCCGGAAGAGGCAACATCGATATTCATCGGACAGGCGCGGCTGCATGCATTACAGGAAATACAGGTTGCAGGATTGCGTCTGATGGTAAAAATCCTGAACAGGTTAAAAATTCCCTGAAACGTACCGTAGGGACACGCATATTTACAAAAAGGCCGTTCGACAAAAAACGACAGTACAATTATAACTCCAAGTACTATAAACCCGCTGACAGAAACTTCACTGCGCCAGAAGTTGAACAACGTATAGTACGGATCAACTTCCTGAAAGGCAAGCTTGCCGGTCATAACGGTCATGTAGGATACCCATATAAAAACGGCATACCGTAAAAATCTGAGGATACGGTCCAAAGGACGCGGAACAAATTCGTTATATCGTTTTTTCCAGAGCTTTTTTCCGATTATACCGAGCCATTCCTGGAAGGTTCCAAAAGGACAAATCCAGCCGCAAATAACCGGACCGAATAATAAAGAAAGCAGTATGCCGATAACGGCAAGCACCACTGAAGACTCATGAATTTTTTTAACAAGCGCTCCGGTTGTTACAAGATTCCAAAAAGAGACTACACCGCCGAAGGGACAAATTGCATGAAGAGAGACCTCTGCATTTACCGGAACCTCGACACCTTCCTCGCTTAGCCCATTGGTTGTTGCAGCAAACAGTACCAGAACAAAGAAGAAAAACTGTACCCATTTACGCCAATTTTGGACACTTCTCTTTTTTGCTTTTTTTTCAGTCATGGCACTCTCCTTCAGATTCATTATTCCCGCCTTAGTGTAAGTCACCAATAGCCATTTGTCAAATGTATATTTTTATCGGTATAGAGTACTGCCTCAGGTTCAGACTTGAGTCAATTTCTCTATATCCCTCTTTCTATCGGATGGTTCACTATTTGCTCGCATAATTCATTGTAGCTTATACCGTATACTTGAGCCTCCTGGGGAAGGAGACTCGTTGGCGTCATACCGGGAAGGGTATTTGTTTCAAGGTAAAACACTTCATTATCATCCCTGACGATGAAATCCGACCTTGAATAGTACCCCAGTCTGAGTGACTTATGCATCCTTACAGAATATTCCTGTATGATTCTTTCTATACCGGGTTCAATATCAGCAGGGCAAATTTCATTAGTTAATCCTTTTTGATACTTGTTTTTATAGTCATAAAACCCTTCTTTAGGAACAATCTCAATTACCGGAAGTGCCCTGAGTTCGAGTACTCCGCACGAAAACTCCCTTCCCTTAATCATAGTTTCAATTAGTATATTGTTTTCATACTTCTTTGCCAGATGTAGAGATTGTATCAATTCATCTTTGTTTTCAGGAATAGATATACCGACACTGGAACCGCAGCTGAGCGGTTTTACCACACAGGGGACTGCTGTCTCCTTTTCAATCTGTTCAATAGTAGTTTCACTCAAGGAATAAATCTTCCAATCAGGGGTTCTAACACCCTCATGTTGTGCAATTTTTTTCGAAAGATCTTTATCCATAGCAAGCATACAGCCTATGTAATGAGATCCGGTATAGGAAACAGAGTTTAGTTCTAATAAAGACTGGAGCTGGCCGTTCTCTCCGGCTGAACCGTGCAGAGCTATAAAAACCGCATCGGCCTTTTTGCATATTTCGAGCACATTCCAACCTATTTGACCAGGATACTGCTTCCGTAAGGCTTCTAGATCCGGTTCCTCCGGGGGAACAGTATAACTGTACCGTGACTGCCCTTTCCTGTTTAAGAAATTCAGATCTTCAAAGTTATCATTTGAACCTTTAAGTAAATCCAATACATACACATCATGACCGTTTTCTATAAGCGCATTGGCTATTAGTGATCCTGATGATAACGAAACATCCCGTTCGGGACTTAAACCGCCTGCAAGTACAATAATTTTCATTTTATTACTCTTTGTGAATATGGTTTTTAAAGAAACTGATACTAGTTTCCCACTATGCCGGTTCTTTTGTCACTCATCCTTATATCGTTATATAAAACACGTTCTTATGTATGCATACTGTTATTTTATTGCCCCTTCTTCTAGGGTGAACTGCATATCATGGAGCTTCTTGTAAAGACCGCCTTTTGACAGGAGTTCTGCATGTGTTCCTTTCTCAACAGCGCGTCCCTTATCAACCACATAAATAATGTCGGCGTCTTCGATAGTCGAAAGACGGTGTGCTACTATGATTATGGTCTTTTCTCCTCCCAGTGTCTTCAAGGCTGCCTGTATGCATCTCTCGCTCTGTGAATCCAGCGATGAAGTCGCCTCGTCGAAGAGGAGGACGGGAGCATTTTTAAGAAGTGCGCGTGCGATCGCAATCCTTTGTTTTTGGCCTCCCGAAAGCCGTATTCCCCTTTCTCCCACAATTGTGTCATACCCGTTCTCCAGCGAGATAATAAAATCGTGAGCGTATGCAGCCTGCGCAGCTTTAATGATTTCATCCATGGAGGCGCCTTCTCTGCCGCAGCCGATGTTCTCGGAAACAGTGCCGTCGAAGAGAAAGGGATCCTGAGGTACATAGGCCATTGCCCCGCGTATTCCGTCGTAATCTATGATCCCTTTGATTGAAGCTGCTGCCGAGCCGCCAAGGATTATAGAACCGGCGGAACTCTGATAAAAACCCAGAAGGAGTTTTAACACCGTACTCTTTCCGCCGCCCGAGGGACCGACAAGGGCAATAGTTTTTCCCTCCGGAGCCTCGAAATCGAAGCCGGCGAGCGTGTCCTTAGTACCCTCGTAGGAAAAGCGGAGATCGCGTATAGTTACGGCAGTATTCTCAGAACCGTCCTTTGTATAGCTCTGAGTTTCCGGCGCCTTTGGTTCCTCATTTTCTTCTTCCAGTTCTCGGACACGCGCCGCACCGGAGAGAAAACCCTGGAAATTGGCAATACTGTGTCCCGTCTCGCGGAGCATTCTGTTAATATTCCATAGATAATTGACCATGGCTACCATGGTGCCGAACGACATGAGATTTTTCCCTGCCATAACAGCTCCCAGAACGAGGACGCCTGAAAAATTGATCCATCCTATGAGTGAGTTGTAGGCTTCCAGACTGGCTGACCGGGCTGCGCGGCGTATGGAGAGACGCAGAACCTCTTCATTATCTTCTTCAAATTCTCTTTTCATTGTTTCATGGAGATGGAACTGTTTGATGACGGAAAAGCCTGCTAAAATGTTGCTCAGACGCTCTGTGACCTTACCCGTTGAAGTCTGTATTCCGTCGCTCATCTTTCTGATCACTTTAGCGAACTTCAAATCCAGTATGGCGAATACAATACTTGAGGCGATGAGGAAGAGACTTACCCTCCAATCAAGAATTATCATGGCAGCCGCTGCGCCTGTCCCCGCAAAAAGGGTGCATATCAGGTTCCAAAGGGGCCAGTCATAACAGTTGCGCAGAGCTTGAACGTCGTTGGTAAGCCGTGTGACAGTATCTCCTGAGTGGTTCTTTTCAAAATAGGGCATTGGAAGGTTCAGTGCATGCGACAGGTTTGCGATCCTGATTTTCGCGGTAATCTTGAGCGAGCCTGTAAAAAACATATAAAGGAAAAAGAAAAAAAGCACCGCGCCTATCACAGATATTGAAAGGATTAGGACGATACCGTTCCAGAGTCCTGAGAAGTCGCCTTCTACGGCAGCGTCGATCATGATCTTAATAGTTAGCGGAATCCCCAGATAGAAGAGAACCTCGCTGATAGTTGATAAGAAGAGTCCCGGCAGAAAGGTTTTTGCACCCGGCCGTATGAAGTGAAATATTTGAGCTATGGCACCCGGGGTCTTATTAAGTTTCTTAGTCATGTAAATCCTCCGCGGAGTTGAACTGTCTGGAATAAAGATCTGCGTACAGTCCTCCCGCTACCAGCAGCTCCTCGTGCTTTCCCTGCTCTGCTATTCTTCCCTTGTCCATGACGAGAATGCGATCCGCATTTTTGATGGTGGAGAGCCGGTGAGCAACTATAATTGCCGTCCTGCTTTCAAGGCTCCGGTCTATGGCTTCCTGTACCAAGGCTTCTGAATGTGTGTCGAGTGCAGAGGTGGGCTCGTCAAGGAGGAGGACGGGGGAACCCTTTACCAGAGCCCGTGCTAAGGCGATCCTTTGCTTCTGCCCGCCGGAAAGTTTTATGCCCCGTTCTCCTACCTGACTGTCGTAGCCCTCAGAAGTTTCCATGATAAAATCGTGTGCATTGGCTTTCTTTGCAGCCTCTATCACTTGCTCGCGCGAAGCACCGGGACAGCCGTAGGCAATGTTTTCATGAATGGAGGCAGGAAAGAGAAAAATATCCTGCGAGATGATAGAGAAATATGAACGGAGTGCATCGAGATTCCAGTCGCGTGTATCATAGCCCAGTACCCTGATAGTTCCGGAATGAGTCTCGTAATCGCCCGAGAGCAGTTTAAGCAAGGTACTCTTTCCACAGCCGGAGGAACCAACTACGCCGATTCTTTCTCCCTTTGCAAGGGAGAAGCTCAAGTTAACGATTACTTCTTTACCCTCTCCGTAGGAAAAGCTGACCTTCTCAAAACGTAAAGCCTCGGGACTGTTGGCATCTGAGTAGTCGGAGCCGGTTTTCCGCTCCAGCTCGATTTCGAAAAGTTCTGCAACTCTCGTTCCCGATCCCATGGCCCGCTTGATCCTTACAATAAGATCAGGAAGGAATGCCAGAGGCCACTGAACAAAGCCCAGCAGGAAATTAAAGGCGATTAGAGCTCCGGGTGTTAGGTCGCCCCGTATGATGAGATAACTTCCGTAACCGAAGCAGAACACTGTAGGCATGGTACGCAGGAGAATGTTGAAAGGAGGTGTAAGCCGCATGATGCCTGCAGCCTTGATGTCCATGCGCAGCGATTCATCAACATGCACACGGTACTTATTTGCCAAAACTGCTTTCAATCCATACGCTTTAACAGTCGCTATTCCTCCAAGCGCGTCCTGTGCTGCCGCATTTGCCTTCCCCAGAGCGTCGCCTGCCTGCCTGAAGTAGCTGTACATATTTTTTGTCATGGCGTTTACCGCAATGAGAGCTATAGGAACAGGCAGAATTGATACTATGAGAAGCTTCCAATCGAGGAAAATCATATAAGAAGAGGCTGCAATGAGCATTAATATCTGCATGAATACATCAAGGAAGGTACTGCCCATGAAATTCTGAACCACAGAGAGATCTTCGCTCAAGCGTGACATGATGTCGCCCGAATGGCGCTTTTCCATCACTGCAGCCGGTAAGCGCTGAAGCCTGTCTACAGCTGCCAGCCGCAGGTCGTGAAGATAATGAGCGCTGAATGCGCCGTAGCTAAAATTGATGAAGAAGGCGCCTGCCAGATCTACAATAAGGAGGATGCCGAAATACGGTATATAGCGGACCAGGCTTCCTGTGTCCCGGTTGAGTGCAGAATCGATGATTTTTTCGAGAAGCCCTGCCTGTAACAGGTTCACGACCGCGCCTGCCAGGGCAAAAAAAACGCCGACTGCTGCAAGCAGGGCATGGGATCTGGCAAAGGGAATAAAAAGACCGAAGGTCTTCCTAAGCGATGGTTTAGTCTCTTGTTTCATATACCTCTCAAATATTATTTTTATACACTATTCATATATCTACAGACATGATAATTACATAATACATCGACTCGTAAAATGACATCTGCAAATCCGTTTTTTTTAAAAATCCGTACCTAAGAATACGGCATCTGTAAAATAATCCTGTATGCTGTGTATAAAATACGGATACAGTAATACCGGATCGTTATCTTCTCCAATACTTCCATTACGGCTGTATTGCGCTTTTTCTGAAATAACTTTAAAACCATTTGCTGTGTAAAAAGACACCTTCTCCCTTCCACAGTTGAGGATTATTCCTTCCGCCCTCTGATTCATATGATACGTAATAACGTATTGAAGTAGCGCAGAACCAGATCCCCTATTCCGGTGGTTTTCTTCTATGGCAAGGAGCCCCAATAGAAACAGATCATGAGTTTTTTCAGCAACTGCTATACTCCTCCTGACCGTTGCACAAGATCCGATGACTTCGTTATCTTGAATAGCGGTAAAACAATAATCAAAAGGAGGAAGATCTGTCAGCCTGAAACTTTTCAACAATAAAGCACGGATTCCTTTTTCATTTTCTTCAGGCAGTTTTTCAGGGGATGTTACAATTTCCATATTTTGTTCTTCCATAATCAGCATAATTGCTTTATGCTTTAGCTGTCAAGCTTTATGCATGGATCTTGTGTATTAGGGAGCTTTTTAATGGCAGCTTTAAAAGCAATTTTTGATATTGTGCTTAGGAACGGTCTATTACTCATAGCACCGGCAATTCTCATATCTCTTGTACTATGGCCATATTTACCGAAGGTGTTCAGCCAGCAAGCCTTTGATGAGGGCATACCTGTAAGCCTCCTCACATGTGAAAATCTCCTCCGTATGATTGTTTTTTTCTGCCCCGTTTTACTGATAAGCAATCTGACAAATAAAGCCGGATGGATAGTGTACGGCACAGGGATTATTCTGTATATTCTGAGCTACCTCATACAGATTTATCTTTCCAATACTGGCTTTGGCCAATCGGTAATCGCTTTCACAGCCCCGGCATGGACGACAATTATCTGGTTTACAGGCATCGGTATTTTGTGCTCACAGTCATATCTTCCAGTAAAAAAACTTAATTATGCATACATTGCACTCTCTGTTCTTTTTACTGTTATACATACGAGCCATGCGGTTCTTGTTTTCCTGCGTACGGGAAAGACAGCATAAAAGCGGTTATCTTCCTGAAATCGAAATTTTTGCTGTCCGTACCGTTCTAAATCCTACATCTGCAAAAGGCAGGAAATAATCCGGGAAATTGATGTTCTGCCGGAACTCGAATGTACTGACAGGAGAGGAATTGTATGACCCTCCTCTCCAAAGGCTGTTTGCAGTTAAAAGCGTTACCTCAGGAGCAATCATTACAGGCTTTCCTATCTCTGTTGTAAACTCATTAACATTACCGCTCATATCATAGAGCCCCAGTTCATTAGGCTTTTTTAACCCGCCTTTATGAACCGTTCCTTCCGAATTTGATGTGAACCATCCTATCTCTCCATCATCGTTGGAACCCGAATAGATATAACCCGCACTCTGCATTCCACCGCGGGCAAGAAATTCCCACTCCTCAAAAGTCGGAAGTCTGTAGCCGTCTGCTCCTTCAATTGTTTTCCACGTCACGGTTTCATAACAGGGGGTATAATTGTTCATACGGCTCATGATGTTCAAAATGTAGGGAATGCCGAACCATGCAATGCTGTGAACCGGGTAGTCTTCATAACCCGCAGCCGCCGAGAGCTCTGCAGTATCAGAATTAATAAACTGGCTCAGTTTTGAGAAGTCAAGAATCACCTTGCTGAAGTCGGGAAATGAACCGGACAGGGGATACAGTTTGTTATTTTTAATTTCGAGATCTTTATGCTCAATACCGTAATTAATAACCTGTGCCAGTAAGCCCCATGAATATTCGTAACGCGAGGCATAAAGATCAGCCGTATTATACTCATATTCCTTGAAATACGTACCATTCCCGATGATCATCGTCCCGCCCTCAACGAAGGCCTCATCAATTTTTACAGTATTATGAGCCTTGCATGATGCAAAAAGCAGGCACACGGAAAGAGCTGCAGGTAAAATTTTGTTTTTCATAATTTCAGTCTCCTTTTTTATTACGTTTATTATACTTCACATCAGAGTAAATAAAAAGGTGATTTATTTTTTTCATTATGGTATAGTTTTAGATAGAATTGCATCGTATTCAACAAGGACAAATCATGAAATATTCACCGTCAGACCTGCAGAAATTTGGAAAAGAACATTTTCATTCCCGAATTCTTCCTCTCCTGACTGATATATCAGCTGAAGCGGTAAAGAACATGACGGTCTTTATTGAAGGGTCTGCTTCTTACGGTTTTTCAGATGACTTATCAGATATTGATATTGATTACTTCATACATGATGTTGATACCGGAACTGCTGATACCATTAGACAGATATTTAGCGCTGAAACCTATTGGCATAAATCTGTTCGTGTTTCATACGGATTCGGAGGGAAATTCTGGAAGTTTGATCTTCTTAAAAATGATGATATGATAAATTTCTGGGCGGAATCCAATCCTTATGCTCTCTATAACATACAGCATGCAGTATCGGTGTGGAATCCTGAAAATTTTCTTGAAGATTTTAGAAGAAAAACGGTATTTTATCCTGATGATGTTTTCAAAAAAAATGTCCGCGGTCTGTGGCTCACTATGTGCGACAGCGGCAGGTATAATGTAATCGAATCGCTAAAACGGAATAAAGAAACGGAAGGAATGATTTACTTCCACCGTGCACTTGAAGCGTTTCTTCGTCTTATATACCTCCTCAATAGATCATATTACCCTCCTACAAAATGGCTTACAGCCGGTATAAACAAACTTGAAAACTCTTTCGGTATTTCTGATGTTCTCGAGAAAATACAGAAAGCGCCTGATTTAGAAAATAAATATGAATTGTATAAAATGGTATTTGCGCGAATTGAGGATTTTTTGAAGACCGGAGAAATTATTGAAAAGGAATGTATTGAAAATTATTCTGCAGTTTTTCAAAAACCGTTTACCATTTTTAATACTTTTTGACTATCCTGAAAATATGCTTTGCTTCTTTTCAAATAGTTATAGTATCAGATGAAGTTCTTGTTTTTATATACTGACTGATCCGTATAATTTTCCCATACATAACTTCAAAAAAAATCATTGACGGGGTTTTGCAGGATAGCGCATCGTCAATACCAAGCAAGCATTCCATAATTATTTTTTTTCCCATATTATGAATTTCCTTCACTTTAATTTTTACCTGCGGGTTTTCAGAAAAATGAGTTGTATAATAGTGTAAAATACGTTCACTGCCGTAATAGACGTCTTTCTCACCGGCAGCTTCAAGCGTGCAGGATGATGAAATCTGAGACATCAGTACCTCGATGTTTTTAGTATTGAAGCCGTCAATGAAATTAGATGCTGCGCGAATTCCCTGTTCAATTTTTTCCATTTTATACGGCATAGTTTCCCGTCCTTTATTTGAATATTTCTTCCATGTTTTTGTATAGTACTGATCCGGTTTATGTTATGTTTTCACTCCAGTACTTTTCCGGGGAAAGATGGAGAGGTAATTTTTTCAAGATTAGTTAAATATTCAGCAGCTGCCTCATTAGTCAGGCCGCACATGAAAATATCCGGTTTCAGAGATCCGCACACTTGCGCTTAATTCTCCTGGCCGTGAATTGTACAAAAATTATGCTCATCTAAATTACAGCACCGCTCGCCTGCTTTTTTCCCATGCGCCATTCCCGGTATTGAGGATGATATTGAAATATAAATACAGCATGCGGCACAGCCGGGTCTGCAGTTCACCATAAAACTCCTTTAGCTAGTATACAGCATTATACAGCAACGCCCAAATAAATATACCTAATATCTCAACTTTCTAAAAAAACCTTGACAGATACAGAGATGCGATATATTCTATGGTAATTAATATTACAAGAAAAACATCATGGTATCGTTTTGCGACCTCTAATTTCTTCTTGTTCGGCAGCTTTGTATGATATTTGTCCTTAACATGCCTGAGGCTTCTAAATAAAGGATTTCAAAATGACATTGCGAAGGAAACTGCTAATACCCACTCTCTCAGGTGTTTTTCTGGGATTTGTTTTTTTTGTACTCTATCAGGTATCAAGTCAAAACAAAGATACCGCTCTGGAAATGCAGGCACAAATTGAGCATTTATCAGATCTTGTTGCAAAAGCTAATGTATCGTATGTTTGGAACTATGACGCAATAGGACTTCAATTCAGCCTGGAATCAATGCTCGAAGATGAACAAATTACCAGCATTGAAATTCTTGATTCAAGCGGTATTACCCTTGGTAAAGCCGAGGAACCCTCTTTAGATAACACTTTTACAAAAGATATTGAACTCGAACGCGACGGTATTTTTGTGGGTACGGCAAAAATCATTTTCACCGATTACCACCTGAGGGAACAAGCCTCTGTTTTTATTAACCGCATAATATCCTTGGAAATTCTTTTATTTCTTCTCATAGCGTTTCTCATTACACTCACTTCACAGATGGTTATAAAGCCCATAATATCTCTATCTAAAATCATGAAAGATATGGCCGAAGGGGAAGCAGATCTTACACAGCGTATACCGGTAAGGGGTAATGATGAGGTTGCCCGCCTTTCGCAATATTTTAATACCTTCCTCGACAAGCTTCGTTTCATAGTGGTAACCCTGCATTCAGTCAGTGTAAAGAGTTCTGAATCAGGAGAAGTTCTTGCAGACAAAATAAGAGATGTTTCATATTCATCTACCCAGCTGTCGTCTTCCATGGACAGCATGAATAAGCGTCTATCATCCCTGCTACGGGAAATAAGCAAATCAAATGAAAGTGTTGACAGCATTAACGGTCATATTGTTCAAGTTGTGGATATGATTCAGGCTCAGGCTGAATCGGTTAACGAATCATCCTCCTCAGTTGAACAGATGATCTCAAATGTTAATATGATAGAGAATGCTACAGAAATGAAGCTTCATGTTGTTCATACTCTGGAAGAACAGGCGATGAAACTGGATAAGGGTATGAATCAAAACCTTAACATGATGGAGGAAGCTTCAAAGACGACAGAACTAATTGCTCAGATGGTCAGCGTAATAAATAATGTGGCAAGTAAAACAAATCTTTTAGCAATGAATGCGGCCATTGAAGCTGCACATGCAGGCCAGTACGGCAAGGGTTTTTCCGTCGTTGCAGATGAGATTAGGAAACTTGCAGAGCAGACGGCCACAAATGCCAGAAACATAGAAACAACAATCAAAAAGGTAGTTTCAGTAATCGGTTCTGCCGCGGAAGCTGCAAAAGATTCAAGTGAAACCCTGGGAGAAGTTATTTCTGGAATTTCTTCTGTCGCCCAAAGCATGAATGATACGCTTTCGGGACTTAAGGAAATATCAGCAGGCAATAAACGAATTATAGATTCGCTGACATCGCTCAATACCATAACAGAGTCGGTTAAAACCGCAGGTTCCGGAATGAAAAACGGAACTCTGGAAATAGATACCTATATGAAAAACATATTGAATACATCTGAACTGAATAAGACGGGTGTTAATGAAATGTCGGAGAGAGTCTTCTCTATATCAGATTCCATGAAATCTTTGGCGGATCTGTCAGAACACAATTCACAGAATATAGAAACTCTCAACCGCGAAATAAGTAAATTTAAAGCTTGAAATAATAAAGCAGTAAAAATATGATGTATTTTTTTGGAGGCTAGTATGAAACGATTTTGTGTTTTCCTTCTCTGTGTATTGCTCTCAGCCTTTCTCGGTGCCCAGCAGCTGAACCTTGGCACCATTAAAGGTATGCACATGTATAATGACCTTGTTGCAAAGGTTATAAAAGAAGCCGGTTTTGACACTAAAATAACCGTGTATGATCAGCAGCCTCAGCTGATGGAGGCTTATGCAAAAGGTCAGATTGACGGTGCCTTTTTTCTTGCACAGCCGCTCATTCAGCAGGTTAAAGGTGCATTTATGATTTCCGCAAGACTCTCATCAAGCGACTTTTGCGCGGTGACAACAGACAGTACAATTAAAATTACAAATCCAGGAGATTTGAAAAAATATACAGTTGGAATTGTAAAAGGACATCCCGGACATACGGCAATAACACGAGGTCTTACTGTTGTGGAAGCGGCAAATGAGGCCGAACAATTTAAAATGCTTGCTGAAGGCAAATTCCAGGTTGCTATTTCTGTTGTAGATTTGATTGTGCCCATGGCCAAGGCTTCCGGTATTGCTTCATATGTAACCCATATGCCCCCTCTATTGAGAACTCCGACATTTCTCTCTCTTTCTTCTGCCCACACTGCAAAAAAGGATGCAATAGAAGCGGCTTTCAAAAAATGGATTGACAACGGACAATGGGAAGCAGAGACTGCTAAACTAAAGAAGTAAGCAGGTGAGTTATTTACGCCGCTGGTAAGAATTAACTGCCTTAAAAATTTGGAACAGTAAATCTAAGATGAGTATTCATCTTAGATTTACGGCGTATGATATTTTTATTCAGCTGACGGAACAGCATCTATTCCGTATTTTCCCTTTTATGTAATTTCTTTGTTTTTCATAGGATGGCGTGTAAAATTTAAGCTGTAATGGAAAAAATTCCCTAATATATAGCAGACTCTATTTGACAAACAAAGTATTTCATTTTACTATTAAGCCCGAAGGCAATGCATAATTTTTTTCCTCTGATTCTATTTCGGGAGCTAAAAAATGATACAAAAAGTTTCTGTCTTTTTAGTCACTTTCTTTCTCATAGTAAATCTCTTAAGCTGTCTGCCGGATATCTCAAACTCAGAGTATACATTCTTCTCAGCACAAAAAATAATTCCCGGAACATCATATACTGATGGATATGTCTGCGAAGGTGATGACAGCTGGTTTTATTTTGACGTGCAAAGCGGTATAAAATATGGAGTGTTCATTTCTGATAAATTTTTACCAGGATCAGAGTATACAGCCTATACATGTCAGTCATATTATCTTTCGGACGGAGTGACTCCGATTACGGTGAGCGAAAATAATCCGGCTGTTTTAACAGATTTACACACCGAAAAAGTCTATGTTAAAATTCGGGGATTCTGCAGTTCCTCAGAGGGGACATTCGGAATTAAAGTATCAAAAGAGGAAATACCATCTACAAGCGGAGATGGCAGCAGTTCCCCTAAGCCTTAGGGGAACTGCCTTATTTTTCAAGGCACCGGGTAAACTATATACTGAAAGGGTTAATGCTTATAAGGATACCTATATGAAATATTGCGCGCTTACCTTCGATGACGGTCCGAGCGGACTTACCCATCTTGTTCTGGACAGACTTGAAAAATATTCCATACCTGCTACTTTTTTTGTTGTGGGCAAATGCATCACTGAAGAGACAAGACCCGTTATGGAACGCATCTGTTCTCTTTCATGTGAATTCGCAAATCACTCATGGTCATTTGAACCCATGGATTCCATGACTCCGGAAGAAATGAATCGGTCGCTCAAAAAAACCGATGATAAAATCAGATTTTATACCGGTTCTGCTGCTGTTTTTTTCCGTCCGCCGAATCTTGCAGTGAGCAAGGTGCTTTATGACAGTGTTACCAAACCCTTTGCGCAGGGAATAACTGCAAATGACTGGATCGGGTGCAATACGACAGCGGAACAAAGAGCAGACCTTGTTTTAAGCCAGGTCACCGACGGCAGTATTATTCTGCTTCATGACACTCAAATACCGCCCCACCCTACACCAGAAGCTCTCGATATATTCATTCCCGAACTTTTAAAAAAGGATTTCTCCTTTGTCACACTCAGCTCCCTCTTTGACCTTAAGGGAATTAATCCTAATTCTCTTAAAAATGCGATGTGGAGCTGCGTGTAACACGGCTCATACAGCCGGTTCAAATCCATTACTCTTTTACTCTGCACGTAAATTCCATGGTAATAGTTTTCTCAGGCATCTTATAGCCGAATGTCTTTAAACTTGTCTGCCAAATATTTATGAATGTTATGAGTACATAGGATTTATCAAGATCAACCGAGTAGATTTCTTTTCCGCTTGACGTCAGATTAACCTGCTTGCCGTCAAAAAAGAGTTTCGCTCCGGTCACTTCAACAAGATCAAATGGAATATCAGTTGATATCATTGCAACATTCAAAGCCGATGCCTTAACGGTCTTATCATCAAGGCTGAAATCTGTGCAGGCAACTGTTATTGTCTTCCCGCTTTCAATGTCCCCCCTGGTAAACCGGGCGTCGGTAATGAGGCCGTTCACATGGCCGTCTGCGCTGACCGCATTTTCAGTATCATATAAACCGTTTTTAAACTGTTCAGTATTACCCCCGTAGCTCGAATTCCCGTAGGAATTTCTAAACACCCAGCTGTCCGCAGCCTGAATACCGAAAAATGCATGGTATTCTTTACCAGGATCTAAAACCGGTTTTGCTGCAGGAACAACCTCTTGTGCCGGTTCAGCAGAAGAAGGTAGTGTTTTAAACCGGATATAGACTTCATTGGTCTGTTCATCCAGTTTTATTGCCGGCAGCACATCTTTAATATTTCTATGTCCGGAAGAAGGAAAGCCCCGAACCATCTCGGCATCAAATGCCCATTCGTTAATGAACGGCAGATCAAGCTGCCCTTTAGCATTCACTGCCTCTTTTGCTTCGTTATTCACTAGAGGAAGAATGAGCCCGTTTATGCGGATTTCCTCGAGGCTTATGAGACAGGAAGAGGCATCCGAGGATTCGGCATGATTTTCCTCTATTTCCTGATCTTTAAGGTACATGGCGGCTATGTTCTCCAATGAAAGCTTCGATGCATTAAACCTTGTTTCATACACCCGCTCAACACCGGGTTCAATCATCAGTGTCTGCGATTTTACAGCGCTCCAGCCTGCACCTTCAAACAAGTATACCTTTGCCTGAACCCCCAAGGGGACTGATACAGTCAGGCTGCAGGACGCCTTCGATCCGTTTGAAAGCGATGCAGTTATGATGCATGTTCCGCCTCCAAGAGGTACAATCTTCCCGTCTTTTACTGCCGCTACAGTTTCATCGGATGACCGCCAGTATACTATTTCACCGCCTGAGGATCCGGTAATTTCAGTATTGAGCTGTGCGGTTTGAATATTCATCATTGAGAGTGAATCAGTGTCGAGAGTTATGGCTGCTTTCGAGTCAGTAACAGGACTTTCATATACGCTTTTAATGGCATCAATAATTCCGCTTTGCGTTACCGAAACTGAACCTTTTTTTATATTTCCCTGATCATCAGCTTTTACGCCTCTGTTAAAAAGCGCAAAACCGTACTTTCCGTTCCAGCCGTTATCCCAAATTACAGGAATGCAGCCAGTGCGTTTTGCATTTTCGCAGAGTTTTTGTGCAAAATAAGCACGGTAAACAGAGCTTTCGCTGTCATCTTCAGATTTATCAATGCTTCCCCATTCCCCGATAACCACCGGGATTCCCTTTGAAGTAAAGGTTTCCTCCAGTTTATTAAACTGTGTTGCCATGGGAGCTTCGTAGCCGTTTGTCTTGTCTTTGCTTGAAGTAAAAGAGCCCCACTGAGTCGCTACTCCGTTTTCCCCGCCGCAGAATCCCCAGGGTTCATAGTAATGCACCGAAACCATAAGGCGGTCATCAGACGGAAGTCTGAAATTTCCCGGTGTTCCAAATCCGTTTACCGTTGCATTAATGTCAGTGTTCCAGCCGGGAATTAAAAGCCACCGCCTCTCATTATTGCCGCCTGTCTCGCGTACCGTTTTAACAAATACTTCATTATATGTATTGATATTTTCATAGGCAAAAGGAACCGGGCCGCTGTAGCTGCCGTTAAAAACCTCATTCATAGATTCGAAAATAACTGACTCGTCATAATCCTTAAAAGCAAACGCTATCTGATGCCAGACAGCTTTATACTTCTCAATAATTTTTTCCTGCTGCGTTTCGGCACAAAGAAGCCAGCTGTTCGGTATTGTATAATATCCGTCTCCGTGCAGATCGATCATGCAGTATAAACCTGCTTTAATGCACATATCAACTATTTCTTTAATTCGGCTCATCCATGCATCATTAATCTCATAATCGTGTGCATCATCAATATAGGCAAAAAAGGACACCGGAATGCGTACAAACTTGAATCCCGCTTGTTTGACCTGTCTCAAAAGTTCAAGAGAAACTTTTGTTTCAATATACGCTGTTTCTGACGGATATGTTACAGAAATACCGCTTGCAGCATCTGTTGTAACACTCACGCCTTCAAGCTGATTTCCGAGATTCCATCCGGGGGAGAGCACTGAGGCGATCCTGTCAGGAGGAATATCAGTAAAAACCTTTGGATCATTTACCTCTTGAGAAAACTCGGGACCCTGTTTCGAAATACACGAGCATACCAGCAATAAAGCGGATAGAAAAACTGCCGCTCGCAATACTTTCTGTGATTTTTTTTGTTTCATTTTTTTCCCCGTCATACAGATAAAAATACTCATCCCCTCATCGTCCATAGTAGAGTGATAGAATGAGAAAAAAAACGGTATTAATTAGAGAAAAAAACTATAATAACTATACAGAATATGAGCTTATTACCATATTGCGCCCGGATGTTTTTGCTTTATACATCCGTTTATCGGCAAGGGTAATGACAGATTCCAAAGCGCAAGCCTCATACACGCAGGCGACACCGAAACTTGCGGTCACCATACCAGCATCATCGAAGATGGTAGCATTAAGCTTATCATGCAGTCTCCGCGCCAGCTGTCCTGCCTGCTCGTGATTTGTTTCCTTGCAGAGAATTAGAAACTCCTCTCCGCCCCATCTTCCTATATTGTCGCAGTAACGAAGCTGACTTTCCAGAACTGCAGTAAATTTTTTCAGGATGCAGTCGCCTGTCAAGTGGCCGAATGTATCATTCACCTGTTTAAAAAGATCGACATCAAGAATAATTATGGAAAAGGGACAGCCGTAGCGGTTATAGCGGTTCCATTCTTCAATCAAAAGCTGATCTATTTTTCTGCGGTTAAAAATTCCGGTTAACGGATCATGTTCAGACAGCACAGTAAGTTTTTCATTAATACTCTGTATTTGATCGTTTTTTTCAAGCAGCGTGGTATTTGCCTTTCTTATTAAAATTTGATTAATAAAATTTTTATACGTGTTGCGGTAATGAAGCATAGATACAATCCATGCAATCAGCACATTAGACAGGACATCCCCGATGTATACATACAAACCTGGACTTATATTGTTATGGTACATGGAAAAAATTGAAGCAATGGCAAAAAGAGCATACATAATTGATGATTCAAGATATGTTAACGAGAAAATCACTGCGATTGCATAATTTACAGCAAGATACACCGTCGGAAGGCTGAAAGGCTCTTGATTCTGAAGCAGCGTGCGGTATAAGGCAATACACAATCCGGTATAGGCAAAACTATATGAAAAAAAAACGGCTGCTTTACTTGTCCTGATGCCTTTTAATTTATAATGAACTATGCTTGTTACCGCATAAAGCATCATTATGCCGGCGCTCACGACATAAATTTTCTGCTGCATGCTGCTGATCGGTGAAAGAAATAGAGCATACAACAGCTGTTCTACCGTTAAAAATGCGGAAATAAAAAGTGTTCTGAGCGTATTAGTTTTGAAACGCTGAAAGGTAAAAAGTTCTTTATCTGAAGCTGATAACAGTATTGAACAAACATTGTCTGATTTCATAGTGAGAGATTTTAATAAAGTCTGAAATCTTCCCATACCCCCCGTCCTTGCACATAGTATAACACAGTTCCGGCAAAAAGACTCGTATAAGAAGTGTTATTAAACGAGCCGGATAATCCCCTCCTTAAAAAAAGGTATTTTACTTGCACTTTAGAAAATTCAAGCTGATAATGTACGTATCAATACTATCCGTCTGAATGCAGTACTTATCCTTTAAAAACAGGAGTTTTCATGAAAAAGGCATTTGAAATTAAGGTTTACATCATTTTCTGGGCAGTGACACTTTCTGCCATTATTCTTGCAACTGTCTACCAGTCAGCCTTCCTGTACCGGGATTATTCCAGGCTGGTCAGTGCAATACGAATTAAGCTGCCCAGTACTATAATCATCGGAATTTGTGCTCAAATTGTACTTATAAGAATCTGTTCATCACTCCGGAAAAACATCGATTCCTTTACCCGGAATGCAGACAAAAACACTGAAGCAGTAAAAATAATTCAAAGGAAAATCTCGGGAATTGAAGCGGTTTTTATTACGATAAATTCAGCAGGATTCATTGCAGGACCGATCTTTACACTGGTGTTCTATTATTTAAAGGGGGTGTACTATAAACCGCTTGAAATTTTTTTTCTCGTAAGCTGTCATGTATTTTTAGGGCTAAGCGCCTGCCTTGTACAGATAAGTCTTCTTCACATGGTCTTCCAAAAAATCCAGGAATCATTGCAGGTATATGAAATGATCAAAGAGCTGAAAAAAATGCCGATTCTTACATACCGTATAATAACCTTCACCGTTCAGCTCCTGCTGCCTATAATATTACTGGGCGGCTTTATTTATGGAATTGTAACCTGCATTAATAATAATACATTGGATCTGCAGACAGATTCCCTAAAGCTGTATAAAGAGTTTTTTCTTCAGCTTGTTATATATGTAATCATCATTACCGACATTCACTATGTTCTTGCCCGCGAGGAAAAAAGTAAACTGTATCAGCTTAAAAACAGCCTTAAACAGAATCTTCAAAAAAAAGATTCCGGAGGCAGCCTCATACGGATTATTTCATATGACGATTATGGAGAAATTGCATCTCTTATTAACACATATACACAAACCCTCGATAATCTCATTTTCACACTCACCTCTGCAGGGAAAACGGTCGGAGAAAGTTCTGCAGAACTTCAAAGTACTGTGTCTGATTCAGAAAAAACACTCGAAACAATGAAGTTCCTCAATAAAGAAGTTTTCTCAGTAGTAGAATCTGAAAATACTGCAGTTGAACAGGCGTCTGAAGCTGTACAATTATTTTATGAATCCGTAAAAAGCGTCGATGCTTCAGTTACTGAGCAGTCGGCCGTTGTGGAAGAAAATTCGGCATCAATTTCACAGCTGGGAGCAAATATTGCGTCTGTTGTTTCTATTGCAGATAAGGCTGCAAACGAAACCGATGTTCTTCAAAAAACTATATCTGAAGGTTCCAGGTGTTTGGAAGAATCAGTGAGAGCTGTTCAAAAAATGAGGGAATCATCGTCTTCCGTTGTATCTTCCATAAAGATAATTGAAACAATTGCCGCTCAGACCAACCTGCTTGCCATGAATGCCGCTATAGAAGCAGCACATGCAGGGGAATCAGGAAAAGGGTTTGCCGTTGTGGCGGGAGAAATAAGAAAACTTGCAGAGCAAAGTACCAAAAGTGTAAAAGAAATATCTGCAGTTTTGATGACAATGGCTGAATCTATAGAAGTAAGTCATGATTCATCGCATAAAACTGAGGATGTTTTCAAACGCATCAGGGAATCTATTACAACAACAACACAGGTAATTCATGAAGTAAATTCGGCTATGAAAGAGCAAAAATATGCCGCCGATGAGATGCAGAGTTCAATGGCTACGCTCATTAAAGCGACACAGAATATAAAAAATCAGATAGAAAATCAAAGTCTTCACAGCACTAAGATGAACAGCTCATTTGCAATCTTAAAAAATTCAATGATAAACCTGAGAGAAAAAACACTGAAGCAGCAGGAGAAAGATGCGGTGCTCGAAGAGGCAATGCAGAATCTCCACAGGGTTAACGGCAAAAACAGCGAGGCTGTAAATAACCTGATACAGGCGGTACAGTAGCGTTTCCAGGCCGGCTTACCCCATCATTCCGCCGGGACCGCCCAGCTGCTGCATAAGTTTTGCCTGCATTCCCTTGTTTTTTGTCATTTTCTTCATGGCAAGGCGAGTCTTCTCAAACTGCTTAATTAGTTTATTGACTTCAGCTACAGAGGTTCCCGAACCGTGAGCAATTCTTTTTCTTCTGCTCGGCCCGATTATCAAATGGTTTGCCCTCTCTTTTTTTGTCATAGAAAGAATAATTGCTTCCTGACTTTTCATTCCGCTGGTATCAATATCCTGATCACCTATCTGCCCTGCCAGACCCGGCATCATTTCTAGAAGAGACTGCATGGAACCCATTTTCTTAACGCGCTGAAGCTGTTCAAGCATATCCTGAAGAGTAAATTCATTGCTGGCCATCTTTCTCTGAAGCCGTTCAGCTTCTTGTTCGTCGATGGTCTCCTGGGCTTTTTCAACAAGAGAGACAATATCTCCCATGCCGAGAATGCGGCTTGCAATTCTCTCGGGATGAAAGGGTTCAAAGTCTTCAATTTTCTCACCGGTACCTATGAAAAGAATCGGTTTTCCGGTAATTGATTTTAATGATAAGGCAGCGCCGCCTCTTGCATCGGAATCGAATTTTGTCAGTATAACACCGCTGAGACCGAGACGTTCATCAAATGATTTTGCCACATCCACAGCGCTTTGACCGGTCATTGAATCTGCGACAAGAATGAGTTCATCGGGACTGAGGGCTTTTTTAATATCCTCAATCTCATTCATCATGAGCTCATCTACCTGAAGACGGCCGGCGGTATCAACTATGAGTGTGTCGTATCCGTTTTTACGGGCAAAATCGCGGGCATTTTTTGCAACCCGAACCGCATCTTTGGTATCCTCTTTATACACCGGTACGCCGATTTTCTCACCTAAAATGCTCAGCTGCTCCACTGCTGCAGGGCGCACAAGATCGCAGGCAGCTAAAACAGGTTTTCTTCCCTGCTTTAAAAGGCGGGAGGCAAGTTTAGCAGCACTCGTGGTTTTACCGGAACCCTGAAGACCGAGAAAAAGAATCACTGACTGGGTGTCGGGTCCTTTGAGTTTGAGGTCTTGTTTCTGATCGCCTAAGAGTGAAACTATTTTATCGTATACGATTTTTATAAACTGCTGGCCGGGATCCACAGACCGGAGAACTTTTTCACCCTTTGCTTCATCTATTGTACTGTTAACAAACCTTCGGACAACACGGAGGTTAACATCGGCTTCAAGCAATGCAATTTTTATTTGTTCTACAGCTTCTTCTATATTTTTTTCAGATATCGATGATTTTCCGGTAATACGTTTAAAAACATCGGAAAAAGTATTTGTTATTTTTTCAAGCATAAGATTATCGCAAAACCTCCTTCAAAAAGTCTACCGGTTCAATTTCTTTATTCAGTATTTTATATAGACCGCTGCAGATAGGAAGTTTAATATTCCGCTCCGCTTGTATTTGCTGAATATACTTACATGCCACAACCCCTTCTGGAAGATAGCCAATTTCAGAAATCCGTGTTATGAGATCATCAAGACTTGAAAATTTATCCAATATCTTTTTATTAATAATATCGTGGCCGAATCTGCGGTTTCTTCCATATTTACTGCGGCAGGTTACATCGAGATCCCCTACTCCTGCAATGGAAGTGAAGGTCTCAGCATGAGTTGCACCCATGGCAAAGCCCAGGGTCTGAATTTCATTGAGGCCCGCAGCAAGCAAGAGCGATTCAGTATTATCCCCAAAAAAGTCAGATTTTTCGGCAACGGCATCAAGACAGCCGAAAACAACGGCTACAACATTCTTTGCCGCAGCGCAGATCTGCACGCCTATGACATCAAGACTTGAAAAAACCATTAAATTCTGCGTTTTCAAGAGTTCCCGAAAGCGGATTGTATTTTTAGGATTTTCACTGGCAGCAATAAGTCCTGTAAGTTTTCCCATAGCTACTTCCTCTGCATGACTGGGACCGGAAATGTATACAAGACTTCTTTTATACGGAGCAGGTAGAACCTCTTCCAGAGTTTCCGTAATAAGCTTCGGACCCGAGGATGAAGGAACAAAACCCTTGGTGAGTATTCCGATGCATGTCGAGCCGTCTGCAATTGAAGGAACATTCAGAAGCTGTGTTACAGTTTTTGCCAGATACAGAGAAGGACTTGCAAGAATGAGAAACTCCTTGGATCTTGCAGCTTCGCTAATATCCTGTGTTGCATGTAAAGCATTTGATAGAGGGAAACCCTCTAAAAACCGTTTATTCTCGTGGACTTCATTAATACTTTGTACAACATCCGCTTCCATAGCCCAAATAACAACACTATGACCTTCTTTAGCCAATGCATGGGCAATTGCCGTACCCCACGCACCTGCTCCAATTACACCAATATTCTTACTTTCCATGTTTTACCTCTTCACGGAGTCTTACAAAATACTGCTCCGGTACTGTTAATTTTACCAATGTGAGCCACGTTCAAAAGTCTGTTAACTTTCGTAAGCGGTTTTACAGACAATTCATAATTTCTTATATTTGAATTAATTATGAATTTTCTGTCGTTACATTGAGGTAATTATAGTAAAAGAATAAAAACTTTTTATTCTTTTACTATAACAACATCTTTACGAAAAAAAAACTCCGTTCCCTTTGGCCACAGCCAGAATGAAACTCTGTTTCATTCTGGAAAAGATAAAAAAAGAAACTCCCGTTTCCTTTGACTACGGCCAGAATGAAACTCTGTTTCATTCTGGAAAAGATAAAAAAAGAAACTCCGTTTCTTTTTTTATCTTAATACCAACAACCCGGTTCATCTCTCCAAACGCACAATTCTTCAGGCTTGAAGAATAAATTTATCTCGCGTTCGGCACTTGCTTTAGAGTCGGATGCATGAATGATGTTGTGCGGCGTATGGCAGCAGAAATCACCGCGGATAGTTCCGGGCGCAGACTCTGTTACATTTGTACTGCCGACCAGTTTTCTAACAAGCACAACACAATCATCCGACTGCCAAACCATAGCAATTACCGGACCGGAAGTTATATAGCTCATAAGCATCTCGTAATATGGTTTTCCAAAATGCTCCTGATAATGAGTTTGAGCAAGTTCCAGCGGTATATTGAGCATTTTTATACCTACAAGCCGCAAACCCTTTCTCTCCAAACGGGAAATAACCTCTCCTGCAATTCTTCGATTAACGATGCCTGGTTTAAGCATAACAAAACAACGTTCCATTCTTATTAATCCTCCACTAATGTAGCAAATGAAACTATATCATAAACACTTTTTTTCTGCTATACTTTTAGAATATGAAGAAAAAAATATCAGCTGTTTCAATGCTGCAAAGATTCATTCTCTGCGCTAAATTGTATGTGAAAAACAGCTGCAATACCCATGCATCCGCATGCGCGCTCGGTTTTCTTTTTTCAATAATCCCTATAGTAATGCTTATTTTAATTGTTCTGGTTAGATTTTTTCATACAACCCCCGATATTCTTTTTAATTTTATAGACACACAAGCCCTGTTTCTTGATGCCGGTAAAACCAAGGAACTTATTGAAAACCTTCTCTTTACAAAAAAGATAGGTTTTTTTGAAATTTCATTATCAGTTTTTATTATCTGGACCTGCCAGCGTTTTTTTCTTTCAATAGTGACTGCCCTTAAAAGTATTTTTCACAGTAAAATACACAAAAAAAGCATTCTAAATGCAGCATTTCTTTTCTCAGGAGAAATTCTTTTCGTTGTCAGCACAGCATTAATGCTTTTTATATCCACATTAGTAATTTCTTTTTTTTCCAGCTCCTTGAGCACATCTCCTTTTATAACGCAGTTCATTTCTGAAAAAGCACGATTGTTCTTCATCAGCCTTGGTATAAAAATAGCGAGACTGCTGCCGTATACCATTTTGTTTCCAGCCCTCATATGTATTTTCAGATTCATTTCCGGGACAAAACCGTCCTGGTTTTTATGTGTGTTTTTTTCTTTTCTCTGTGTGCTGGCCGTTTTTATTCTCCAATTCGCTTTTTCCTTTTTTCTCCAGAACTATCGTTATAATCTGATATATGGAATCCTCAGCCGGCTGATAGTTCTTCTTCTTGAAGTGTATATATTTTTTGTAATCTTTCTCGTATGTGCTCAGATGATATATGTTATTCAGTTTTTTAATGTAGTTTTTCCTGCAGAACTGTATACACTGAGTGATACAGACACGAATAACCCTGCATCTGCCATTGAAAGGAGAGTTTTTCTACGCAAATCCAGAATGATACAGGAAAATTGTACCTGTAAAACCTATTGTGAAGGCAGCATACTATATAAAAAGGGAGAACAAAGCGGCGAAGTATTGTGCATACTAACAGGATCGATTGAATTATCAGACGAAATAGAAACAATCCGGCTCGGCAGGGGAGCATTTATCGGCGATTTATCAAGCTTTTTACATTTAAACCGGCTGTATACGGCAAAAGCACTGACAGATATTGAGTGTATATCACTTACCTCTGAACATTTTTCAAAAAGCATTCTCTCACAGCCGCAGTCAGCGCAAAAACTCTTTTCAACAGTATCAGCATACTGCCGTTCTTTTATGGACGAAAAGACCGGTTTTTGATATAATCGGCAGTAATTTTAGTAATCATCCGGCACTGAGCCGGAACATGGAGATATCATGACCAAGTATGTGTTTGTTACAGGCGGTGTAGTTTCCGGTCTCGGTAAAGGCATTGCAGCAGCATCTTTGGGTTTAATACTTAAAAGCCGCGGATTTACCGTAATAAATCAGAAATTTGATCCCTACCTTAATATAGATCCGGGAACTATGAATCCCTGCCAGCACGGGGAGGTCTTTGTTACCGACGACGGTGCGGAAACCGATCTCGATCTTGGTCATTATGAGCGTTTTACCGATGCCGCACTTTCCCAGAGCAGCAACACTACAGCAGGCAGAGTGTATTTAACTATTTTAAATAGAGAGCGTGAAGGCGGATACGAGGGAGGGACTGTTCAAGTAATTCCAAACGTAACCGATGAGATTCGAAATCGCATACTTCTTCCTGCACAGGAAACAAAGGCCGATGTCATCATCACAGAAATCGGCGGTACTGTAGGAGATATTGAATCCCTGCCGTTTATTGAGGCTATCCGGCAGATTAAATACGAGGTAGGAATAGAAAACTGCGCATACATCCACTTAACCCTTCTTCCGTATATGAAAAAAGCTCAGGAATTGAAATCAAAACCGACCCAGCACAGTGTCAAAGACCTGCAGGGACTCGGTATACAGCCCGATATTATCATGCTTAGAAGCGAGATGCCTGTCGATTTTTCAACTAAAGAAAAATTAGCACTTTTCTGCAACGTTTCGACCGACTGCATCATTCAAAATCTTAATGCTAAGTCAATTTATGAAGTTCCTCTTATGATGGAAAAAGAGGGTTTGGGCAAAGCTGTCTGTAAAAGATTAGGACTCGAGGATAGGGAAACAGATCTTAAAGAGTGGGAACGGATTGTTACGAAATTTTACAATCTGAAAAAGCAGGTTACTATCGCTTTGGTTGGAAAATATACGGAACTTCATGATGCATATCTTTCTGTGGTGGAGTCACTCACCCATGCCGGAATTTTTAATGATGCAGAGGTTATTATTGACTGGATTTCATCAGAAAGAATTACAAGCGATGCGGCTGCTAAGAAACTTCTTTCACAAGCGGACGGAATTATTGTACCCGGAGGATTCGGCGACCGCGGCATAGAAGGAATGATACTCACGGCAAAATATGCCCGCGAAAACAAAGTACCGTACTTTGGAATATGCCTCGGAATGCAGATTATGGTCATCGAATATGCACGCAATATTCTGGGTTTAAAAAAGGCAAATTCCACCGAGATGGATAAGACTACCCCCCATCCCGTCATTGATCTCATGCCGGATCAAAACGGTGTAATTCTCGGAGGCACATTACGGCTCGGTAAATATGAATGTTCACTGACTAAGGACGGACTTGCACAGAAAGCATATAAAGCTCCGGTAATCTGGGAAAGACACCGCCACAGATATGAATTTAACAATAAATATAGAGAGGACTTTGCTAAAAGTACAATGAAAATTGCAGGAATTAATCCTGAAAGGAATCTTATTGAAATCGTTGAGCTTGATAAATCGGAAAAACATCCCTGGATGCTGGGTGTACAATTTCATCCCGAGTTCAAATCAAGACCGGATAGAGCCCATCCATTATTCCGGGATTTTATTAAAGCATCTTTAGAAGGAAAAAAATGAGAGACAGTATTATTGTATTGGACTTCGGCAGTCAGTATGCCCACCTGATCGCGAAAAGGTTCCGTCTTTTAGGATATTATTCAGAAATTGCCTCCCCTAATGCACCCGTGGAACAGCTGCAGCATGCCAAAGGAATTGTATTTTCAGGAGGTCCGTCTTCAGTATATGATGAAAATATTCCGGAATTTAATAAAGAGATACTAAGCCTTCCGGTTCCAATTCTCGGTTTATGTTATGGACATCAGCTTCTATTAAAAGAATCAGGCGGACTGGTCGGGAAAGCAGAGGTGGGAGAATTCGGCATAGCCCGGCTTGAGCAGACACCGGATGTTCAATGTCCGCTATTTAAAGGAATTTCTCTTCCTGCGCAAGTGTGGATGAGTCATCAGGATGCAGTATTGCATTTAGCAAACGGGTATGAACAGGCAGGATTTACAAAAGACTGTCCTTATGCGGCAGTACAAAATCTGGAACAAAAAAGATTCGGGCTTCAGTTTCATGTTGAAGTAAAAGATACTCCGTGCGGAAATGATATTTTTAAGAATTTTGCTTCTTTTTGTAAAATGGAAAAAAACTGGGATCAAAGTACCATACTGGAAATAATTTTAGAGCAAATAAAAAACGAAGCTCATGATAAAAAAGTACTATTATTTTTATCAGGCGGAGTGGATTCCACTGTCGCATTTGCCCTATTAAATAAAGCTTTAGGACAGGAACGTGTTTTAGGTCTACATATTGATAACGGCTTTATGAGAAAGAATGAAAGCAGCACTATTGAAAAACGGTATAAAAGTGCAGGCTTTACCAATTTCATAGTTGAAGATGCAAGCGAATCTTTCTTGAAAGCAATACATAAACTCATAGATCCGCAGCAGAAACGTAAGGCTGTCGGGGAAAATTTTATTACTGTTAGAAATGAAGTAACTAAAAGACTTAATTTATTAGATTCACAATGGCTTTTAGCACAGGGAACTCTTTATCCTGATATTATTGAATCAGGCGGAACAAAAAATTCCCATGTAATTAAAACCCATCATAACCGTGTTGACGGCATACAGGCATTAATTGCAAAAGGGCTGATAATTGAACCTCTAAAAGACTTATACAAAGACGAAGTGAGAGTTATAGGGAAGAAAATCGGCTTAAGCGACGAACTTGTCATGAGACACCCGTTTCCCGGTCCGGGACTGTCAATTAATGTTCTTTGCAATTCTGGAGTATTATCTTCAGAAGAGGAAAGAGAATTTGCCCGTGCCGAAAAAAAGGTAAACGCCATAGATTTTTCCCTTCTTTTCCCGCACATTAAGAAAGAAACAATTTCATCTTCAATACTGCCGGTGAAATCGGTAGGTGTACAGGGTGATTTTAGAACGTACCGCTTTCCGGCCGTTTTATCGTTTTCTGATGAAATCCCCGATTGGGATGACTTGGAAAAAGCATCTTCATTTATTACAAACTCAATAGCAGATGTTAACAGGACAATTCTTTCATTATGGGAAAAACCGAATTGTACTATTCAGGAAGGATACTGTGATAAACAGGCTCTCGATCAAACAAGAGAAGCAGATGCCATAGTCCTTGAGGAATTAAAAAGTTCAGCATGGTATAAAAAAATATTCCAGCATCTTACAATCCATACGACATACGCTTCCCTGGAAGGACACTGCTCATTTGTACTCCGCCCTGTTGTATCTGAAGATGTCATGACCGCACGGTTTGCACACATTGACCGGACAGTACTAGAAAGAATTATTACAAGGCTTAAAAAACTTCCTTATGTCGATGCTTTATACTACGATATAACAAACAAACCGCCTGCAACATTCGGCTGGGAATAAGTCGTAAAAATGACATCCTTGTCATTTTTACTTCTCCAGTTTGAGTAAAACTCAAACTGGGAATTCTACATAACCTTTATACCCGGCATCCATGCCGGTTTTTTAATGACCTCCGTGTCATCCTGAAAAAGATTTATTTTTGCCCGATTAATGAATAGAATGTTTCATAACAGTCTTTTGAAGCGCATTCGTAATCAGGCTCTATTGGTAAACCGGCCTTATCTTTGTTTATTCTATACCATTTCTTGTGCGATAATGAAAAATAAAGTTTCGAATTGGGCATTTGAAAGTAAAGATTATCACCGTAAGAATCGGGGCTATTGCCTGAAGACTCGCCTATAACAAATCCAAGATTGTTATCCTTTATAAGCATAGCAAAATCCATAGCAGAGCTGTATGAATATACATCAGTCATAATAAATATGTTTCCCTTAAAAGTATTTTCTTTTTTATCATTTTTTATTACAATATTTTTACTCTTCCACAAAACAGGACCGAAACGGACTGCACAATCCCATGACTTATAAGAGTCGATATCAATATACTCAATGAATTCATTGGCAACCCCGGAATTCCCCCCGCCGTTTCCTCGTAAGTCTACTGCAATATTTTGAATTCCCTTATTTGAAACTTCGTTAAAGAAAGATCTTAGAATAGTACGGTATTCATCATTGAGATTACATTCTTTAAGGGTTAAAATTCCAGAAGACGTTTTTTCATCAGTAGAATAAGAAACCCATGCACTCTCACTCCCTGCGGCTGCTTTTTTTACATTTTTATAGGGAACAAACTCAAAGTAGAAATTAACAGGTATTCCGTCTTCTAAATACGTATATGTAATTCCTGTGGAAGTATCGACACCTAAGAAATCAAGATAATGTTTAGTATATAAAACAGAATCATAAAATTTCCGTATGGCATAAAAATCATATTCATATGAGGACAGTTTTAAATAATCAGATAGTATTTCTTCACTGTTCTGATAATTTATCTTAACAGGCCTTCCATAAAATTCCGGTATGGTAAAATCCTCTATATATAAATCCTCTCCGGGATTTTTCCATGCAATTTTAGTATGTCCGTCATGAAGTATTGAAACGGCAGATGAAACAGTCCGCCATAAGTCCAGTACAGAAATTTCATCAGGAAGATTCTTATTAATTGATAAAAAAAACTGGTCAATAAACTCTATATTTGGATTATTTTTTTCAAGCCATGCAGGATGATGATACTTAAGTTTGTCATATAAATAAAGAGCATCTTCCACTGCCTGTTCTTTTCCAAGCAGTGTATTAAGAGGCATGGATTTTTCTATGTTCTCAATCTCTCCACGCCTGGGATTGAAGAAAAAAGCATAGGCACAATACAGAATTGCTGTGCATACTCCAATAATACATATAATGCTGATAATTTTAATTAATCTTTTTTTCATACTCTTTCCTTTATACTTTCATAAATCATAAGACACTTCAAATCCTGTTTATTAATACTAATTTTTTAATTTTTCCTAGTCTATATAACAATATATATTAGTATCACAAATTCAATTTTTCTAAATACAATACTATTTTATGATCGTAAGAATATCAATACCATCGCATAGTCATGCGTTCTAGTAATTTTCCCAATTACTATTCAGATATTATTTATGTTTTGCATTTGCTCTTGAAGTTTGTCGGAGGCCTGCCGACGGCTGTCTGCTTACCGAGTTTGTTGATCTTGTGTTTGAACTTTGCATTTACTCAACAAACTCGTGCTTTTAAGGTGCTTTCCCGGCCTGGTAATGCTGAGTAAAACTGATAGGAAAACCTTTGTCCCTGCCCGGCAACGGAGCTGCCGCTCCTGCTTCCTGTCGCAAACGTTCCGTTTGCTTCTGCAGTTTTGCTAGAAAGATACCAAGTTATTGAAGTAGAATTTCAGGTGAAAGATACCTTGTCCTTGAAATAAGCCACGCAAAACTGATAGTTATGCTCAGTCCCTGCCCGGCACCGGAGCTGCCGCTCCTGCTTCCTTACGTAAACGTGCGCAGCACGTTTACTACATCAGTTTTGCTAGAAAGATACCAAGTTATTGAAGTAGAGTTTCAGGTGAAAGATACCTTGTCCTTGAAATAAGCCACGCAAAACTGATAGGAAGCTTTAGGCTCATTTTTTATGTAAACGCCTCAGGCATTTAAATAAAAAAAAGCCTGGCAGC
>JAEWSQ010000012.1 GCA_023398165.1 Spirochaetota bacterium
AGTTTCCGTTGGTGTATATGAAGTATTCCAATCAGGATCATAATTCGCTATTTCTTCTTCGGTGTTAACTGGTCCGTTTGGTCCATAAGTTACCAACCCTGTGGGATCTAGGGATCATATCGGGTTATTCAGCCGGTTGTCGTACCACATTGTACGTCAAAAATCCTGCTTAGAAAATAGTTCTAAAATCTGCCATTGACAGGGTCAGCTCCTGATTATCTTCTTTTCCAATTAGGAAACTTGTTTTAGTGAACTGCACTTCCCCGCTTAAAGACTGTAATGCAATTAAGACTTCGTAAGCATCCTCTGCTGCTGCAACATGCATTCTGCACGAATTAGTGTTATATGAAATTCCTCTTCCATAACTTTCACTAATAGTATTATTGACAGCTTGAAGAACAAAATATCTAGTATCTGCTAAATCGGTTATAGTGACATTGACAACGCGCATCGATTTTTCCATGTCGTCTATTGATAGTGCAAGGTTTGTTAGTATGTCCGTTTCAGCATAATAGGGTTTATCATAAACATATGTGTAATTATACGTAAGGTCGTCTTCAATTTCAAGTAAATGTATATAAAGCGGATCTTCAAATTCTTCTTCATCATACGTTATTAAAACTGACCACGATCCGTCATTATTCACTCTGACAGAACCTTTTTCTGATCCCGAAAAGGAGTTTTTATTTGCAATTATTGAAATATATGTTTTATTAGGATCAATCGTAATTCCCGAAGTACCGGCACTAATAGTACCGTTAAATTCTTTCTGGTAAATTTTTTGAGAAAAATCGATGCCGGCAATATCAGCACTGTCTGTAATTTCCTTATCAACTATATTATAGCTGCGAAAGGCTTCATTAGGAAGATACCCGGAAACACTAAATCGTACCTCCGGGTCATTAATTGGTTTAAGTACATATACATACCAGTTTCCCGTAGAATCCGGTTTTGCTGTTAAATAATTATGTACACCATCCCAGTTATTGGTTACAACTGACCACTTTGAATAATCTACAGGACTGTCATTCAGCTGTATATTCAGAGTTCCGCTTGCCTTAACAAAATGCCCCTCTAGATCGACATGCAGGCCCCCGCTTCCGAGAGTATAATCATTATCAATTACAGATGAAAACCATACCCCTTCTTCGGGACTGTAAGACACTTTAAAATAGACTGGAATGTTTTCTTCATATCCGCCGGTGTATATTTCATAGGTTCCGTCAGAGGCAGCATCTGCAGTTTCGATTGGATTATTTCCTGTTTTATCTATTTTTGATTTATCATATAGAGCTACTCTAAGCTTCTCAGGATTTATTTCGCCTTCGCTTGTCGTCATCCTGATTGCTCCTGTAACAGTGCAAAGCGGAAAAGACAGTTCAATATCAGCTATATCTTCTCTAAAAAGAGTGACCGGGGTATCTATAAAACCGCTCACGTTCCTTCCATCTGTAAGGGTGCCGCTTACATAACAATAGGCGTCTACGGGTTCACTCTTTTCATACACATAACAGCTCCATGACCCGTCTGCAGTATTTACATCTGCATCACCATACGTACCGGCTGTGCTGGTCTTTTCTGCTTTTAGACTGACCTCCATAGAGGAAAAACTCTGTTCTGTTTCCCCTTTTAAAATTTTTAATTTTCCGCTTACTTTTCTCATCCTTACATCTGTAACCGAAGGGATTTCTATATCGTTTAAAGTATCAAGATATCGCAGTGAAAAATGATCGAAAACTAAACCCTCTTTTGTTTTCATCATAAAGAGAAAAAAATAAAAATTTTTACTGCTGCTCGATTCCAAAAACACTTCCCATGAACCGTCCGTATTAAACACGCCCGTAATACTGTCTGTAGACAGCCCCGATCCCATTACGTTTATGGAGCATTCAGCTAATTCTTGAGGAATTCCGCTTACGGTCAACGACATCTTTCCTGAAACACGTATATACTTAACAAAATCATCTTTTGTTAATGCACAGTCAAAAACTGAATCCAGGGCGGATGCCACATGTACTATTTCTGTTCTATGTGCGGTCTGTGTGTCTCCCGACACTCTCATATTGCAGATGTAGTAGCCCGGATTTAATGTAACCGTACCGCTTTGTGAAAGAGGATTTGTGTAGCCGCTGAAAGTACCCGATTCATTTATTATAAGGGTTTCGCTTCCAAATTCTGAAAGCTTCACCGTCCAGCTGGTAAGGTTAATTCCTGCAGCAGTTGAAAGCTTCCAGGTAAAACTTCCCTGAACTCCGCTCATCTGCGGTGTTATGGTTATTGCAGCATTTACTGAAATACCGTTTTTCACTTCTACTTCTGCATAGCCCTGTGCGGCATCCGCTTCTGCCCCGTCAAATTCTACTATTCCATATGCAGTTATTTTCCATTTTCCCTCAGGCAGACTGATATCTGCTTTGTTGTCAGTAAGTATCTGTACGTCAGAAGTAAGGCCTTCTTTATTTTCAAACTCCAGCCGGTATTTTATAAATTCGGGTGTCTGCGGTAAAACGGTTCTTGATTCATCAGAATTCAATACTATGCTTATTGTCCCGCCCTCTGCCGGTATTCTGTTTGCGTTTATTTGTGAAAAAAAGTTTTCACAGGAGAAAAAAGCACATATAGCTGCTGTTAAAAGTACAAATCCCGCTATTTTTTTCATAATTCTCTCCTACTCAATTATTTTAAACATGACAGATTTTGAATACGGTTTACCGTCTTTTACTACTACGAGCGTGAGTGTATGGGTTCCCTTTTCTTCTCCCGACAGACTTAGTGAAATTGATGATGTATTTCCCTTTACTGCTCCGTCTAAATACCAGGTATAGGAATCCCAAGTTCCTGTAACCGACGCCTGCAGTACCGATGTTGAAGATATTGACGCTTCATTGCTTAATCCGCTTACGCTAAGGGGTATAGTCTCGTCATTTGTTCCTTCAAATACTATTGCAACTTTTCGTTTTACGGTTACTTTGCATACTGCCTTTTTTTCGCCGTCTTTTGTCGTTACGGTAATATCCGCAGTTCCTTCCTGTACTGCGCTGACAAGCCCGGCTTCACTCACTGCAGCTGTCTGAGCATCGCTCGATTCCCATGTTACATTCTGGTCTGTCGCATTTTCAGGAAGAATTTGAGCATTGAGAGCTGCAGTTTCGCCTATATATAGAGTAAGTGTTTCTTTATCAAGTATTACACCGGTAACGTCAATTTTTTCTTTTGCGACAGTAACGGTACAAGCCGCTTTCAGTCCCCTGTCTTCCGTTTCTGCCGTTATTACAGCCTCTCCCTCTGCTTTTCCGGTCACTTTACCGTCTTTATCTACTTGTGCAATTGTACTGTCCGATGTAGACCATATAACGTTTTTATTATCTGCATTATCGGGAGTAACAACTGCCGAGAGTGTTTCTTCCCCTCCTATAAGCAGTGCTGTCTTTTCTTTTGTAAGCGTAATGCCGTCAGGCTTTATTGTTTTTTTTATTACAGTCAGAGCACATGATGCTGATTTATGATTATCTTCCGTCCTTATTGTGATTACCGCCTCGCCTGATGCAAGGGCATGAACTGTTCCGTCATAATCTGCTGTTGCAATTGAAACATCGCTCGATTCCCAAACAACAGGAGTATCTGCAGCTTCTACAGGCAGAATCACCGCTTCAAGTTTTTCTGAATCCCCTTCGGTCAGTTCCAATGTTGTTTTATTCAGTGTTATATCGGCTACCTGATACCATGAGCGGTCAGTACAGCTTGTAATGCATATACTTAAGCAGAATACGCAGACTGCACTAATAAAAATATTTTTCACTTTCACAACACTCTCCCTCGTTTTAAATACTATAAAGTACAGTATACACTACCTTTTTTATTTCAGCAAATTTTTTTTACCTTTACCTCTCTTAATCCTGCCATAGTCACTGTAGTACTATTCACCTTTTCAAGGTTGCACTATTCACTTCTATGCCTTACACTATCTGCATGAGAAAAATTTGGTATTCACAACCGGCTTCCTGCTGGAATGAGGCGCTGCCTTTGGGGAACGGACGGCTCGGTGCTATGCTTTACGGCGGAATCAACAGCGAGAAAATACAGCTCAATGAAGATTCTCTGTGGTCCGGTTTTCACCGCGACAGAAACAACCGGGACGCTCTGCAGCACATCGATGAAATACGTTCTCTTATAGATTCCGGCCGCATTGAAGAAGCCCAGGAACTCGCGTTCACTTCACTCTCGGGGACTCCTCCCGGCCAGTGCGTGTATCAGAGCGCAGGAAACCTCTATATAGATTTTTATACGGAAGCTTCAAAGGGAATTACCGGTCCCATGGGGGATCATACGTCAATCCTTACAGAACCTCTTTCGGATCATCACAAGTACACGAGAGAACTTGATCTTGAGACAGCTGTCTGTAAAACCCGGTACACCATTAAGGGCATCACCTACACTCAGGAATCCTTTATTTCCTCGCCCGATAATGTCATTGTTTTTAGAATCACAGCTGATAAGCCCGGAAGTATTTTTCTTCGTGCCCGCCTTGACAGGGGTATTTGGGCTGAACGGGTTTGGAATGTAAATGACCGCACCATCGCACTCGAAGACACAAGAGGTCTTCCTTTTTGCGTCATGACATCTGCCAGAGCATTAAGCGCTTCCGGGAAGGCTTCTGTAAAAACCCGGGGAGCATGCATCATTGCAGAATACGCCGATGAAGTTATTCTCTTAACTGATATTCAAACGGCTTTCCGGACCGGTAAAAAAAAGGACAGCTGGACTGCCTCA
This sequence comes from Spirochaetota bacterium, assembly GCA_023398165.1. Lineage (GTDB taxonomy): Bacteria > Spirochaetota > Spirochaetia > Treponematales > Treponemataceae > JAAZLA01. The sequence goes on from JAEWSQ010000012.1 coordinate 4,771, forward strand.
TGCGCTTCTCATCTTGAGATGCTTTCAGAGTTCTATTTTAATGAGGCCATTAAAAAACATATACAGGATTATGAGAATCTTTATAAGAGACTCGACTTTACACTCTTTTCTCCTGATAAAAGCACTAATACTTTCTCAAAGCTCCCGACTAATACGAGACTTGAACTCTTTAAAACAGATAAGTCTGATACCGGGCTCATCGAGTTATATTATCATTTTTCACGGTACCTTCTTATAAGCTCAAGCAGAGAGGGGACGAATCCTGCAAACCTTCAGGGAATCTGGAACGAACACATGGATCCGCCGTGGGGTTCAAAATACACTATAAACATTAATACGCAGATGAATTACTGGCCTGCCTGCATGACATCTCTTCCCGAATGCGAGCTTCCGCTGTTTGAACTTCTGGAGCGCTCGTATCAGAACGGCAAATTTACGGCACGCATCATGTACGGCTGCAACGGTTTTGTTGCACACCACAATATGGATATCTGGGGCGACACTGCCCCGCAGGACTTGTGGATTCCGGGAACCTACTGGCTTTTAGGAGCCGCCTGGCTTGCAACGCACATACGCGAGCACTATGAATACACCTTTGATTTGGAATTTCTTGAGCGGTATTACTACTTAATGCACGATGTCTGCCTTTTCTTCTCTGAATTTCTCATTCCGCGTAAAAGTGAAGAAGACGGTAAAGAATACCTGGTTCTTTCTCCTTCAGTATCGCCTGAAAATACCTACCGTCTTAAAAACGGACAGACGGGAGCCTTATGCGCCGGATGCGAAATGGACAACCGTATTCTGGAACATATTTTTAAAGCGACTATTAAAAGCGCAGAAGAATTAAAAGCTCTTCTTTCCGCCTCAATATCTCCCAGTGATCTTCAGACATTTAAATCAGTTCTCGCCCGTCTTACTCCCGTCAGACTTACAAAAGACGGTTTAATCAAAGAATGGAACGATGAGGTTGAGGAAACTGAGATTGGACACCGGCATATTTCCCACCTTTACGGACTCTTTCCCGGTAATTCAATTTCGCCTTTCTCGACACCGGATCTGGCAGAGGCTGCTGCTAAAACTCTGCAGAGGAGACTTGAACACGGAGGAGGACACACAGGATGGAGCCGTGCATGGATTATTAATTTCCGCTCCTCCTTATGTCAGGGGAATGAGGCTCTTGAAGATATTTATAAACTCATTGAGCAGTCCACGCTCCCTAATCTTTTCGACAACCACCCGCCTTTTCAAATTGACGGAAATTTTGGAACTCTTGCCGGTATTACAAGAATGATAATTCAAAGCCGTTTTAATTCCGAAGACGGTTCCCCGTATTTTACTTCGGTCGAGCTGTATCTTTTATGTGCTCTGCCTGATGCATGGAAAAGCGGTGAACTTAAAGGAGTAAAACTCAAAGGTTCCCTTACGGCCGACATCTTCTGGGAAAACGGGAAACTGGTAAAGTTAATGCTGCATAAAAACGGGAAAGGGCGCTCTGTTCTGCAGGCTAAAATTTATTACAGCGGAGTGTTTATAAAAACTGATATTGAAATGAACCCCGTTACTATTATTCCAGAAATGTTCCGTTCTGAATTTGCATAAAACCGGAATTGCGTGTATACTAAATCACGGGAGCTTCATATGTATTATCAGTAAAGGCGGTGTACCATGAAGATAAGAACAAAGCTCTTAGGCACAATAGTTGTTATTATCTGCGTTATAGGCATAGCAGCCGGTGTTTTTGCCATTTTTAACACTGTTCAGCAAAAAATTCAATCCGAAAAATTAATAGTACTTCAGCTTAAAGACCAGCTGTATAAAGAAGCTTCATATATTAACGGACTTTTCTTTACTGCGGTAAATTCCAGCATTGAAAAATATAAGGAAATTACCCTGACTACGGCCGGTTCATTCGACGCGGTGGACACAATTTCATATTTAAAACAGAACAGTTCAATTTCACAATCCCTTGAGCAGATAAAGCAGATGGATTCATTTATGACAACAAGACGCGACCGGCTTTTTTCCTCTGCCTCTTCTTTTGTAGAGACAGGAACAAAACTTGGTTTAAATAGTTTCAGTATGGCTTTATGCGATTTTCTTCCCCTCCAGTACTATTCCGGAAAACCCGGTTTTATACCCTATCTCGAAGCAGCAGCCGCATATACAGGAAGCATTAGAATCATGTCACAGTCATGCAGCTCCAGTATTGCATTACTCGAGGAACAGATTGTTCATATTGAAAAAGAATCAGCGGCAATGACTGTAAATGCTCTTCTCGTGTCCTTATTCATTGCTGTTATTCTCATTACTGCATCTTTCATTTTTTCTCTTCTCGCACTAAACAGTATTTCACGGCGGCTCGCTAAACTGTCGCATGCTACAAGCTTATTCAGCAGCGGAGACCTGGGAACAAGAATTGAGCTTAAAGGCAACGACGAAATAACGGAGCTTGGAAGTCTCATGGAAACAATGAGAGTAAACTTAAGCAGCTCAATGATGAAAATACAGTCGACTTCGGCTTTGGCTCTTCAAAGCAAGGAGGAACTTGAACGGTCTGTATCTCAGTCTGAAAAAGAAACATTACTGCTTTCAAAACAAATTTCCGGAATTACCTCTAGCGCATCGGATTTATATACATCCGCTCAAAACTCTAATTCTGCAGTAGAAGAAATTTCTAAGAGTATAGCTACCGTATCCGGCATGATCGAGTCTCAGTCTTCCATGGTTGAACAGTCAGCAGCCTCCATTACGCAGATGGCTGCCTCTATTTCATCCCTCTCCGCGATTATGGAAAAAAATAAAAGCGGTTCGGAAAACCTTGTTAAGACAGCTTCTCTGGGAGAAAATCAAATTACAAATACGGCACAAAGCATTGAACTCATACAAAAGAGCGCAGATACAATACGGAATATGGCGGAAATGATAGAAGGTATTTCAGAGCAGACGAATATTCTTGCAATGAACGCTGCAATTGAAGCCGCACATGCAGGCGAAACGGGAAAAGGCTTCTCTGTTGTTGCAGATGAGATCCGGTCTCTTGCAGAAGCTTCTTCTGCAAACTCAAAATCTATTTCTTCATCATTAAAGGAAATTCTGGAGAATATTGCAAAAGCTAATGAAGAAGGGAAAAAAACAGCAGACTCATTTCTTGAAATACAGAGGGGCATTGGTATTGTCAGTTCTTCTTTTGATGAAATTGTAAATGGGTTATTGGAATTAAAAGAAGGAGGAAATCAAATAATGGAAGCTATGAATGAATTATCTTCCTATACCGCCGATGTCAATACTAATTCTTCTTCTATCAAAAAACAAACGGATTTTGTCAGGGACTCTGTAACGCTGGTTAATACCATTTCCAACACTTTTATTAATTCAAGCAGAGAGGCCGCTCAGGAAGTCGAACGAATAAACAGAGTCCTTTCAGTTGTTTCTGAACATGCATCCACAATCGAGTTCATAAGCACACAGCTTCATGATGAAGCTGAACAGTATAAGGTGAATCAGGAAGTCTAGTATTTTCACTTTTACTTTATACCCCACAGCTTCATCTTTTCGCCTATTATTGCAGTAAGTTCAATGCCTGCACCCTCCATACCCATGTCTATTAATGTATCCTGCATTGTTTTCCATTCGGAATCAAATTCGCCGGGAGGACAAAGCACGCACCGTGTTAAGGCTCCCTTCACATAATCATCCGCGACGGAAACCATATCGTTGAGCCCCGGAGGCAGCGCATACTGCCAGATCTGACCGTGTTTAGAAATTCCAAGCTCTTCGGAGGATGGAAATAAATCTATCCACATTTCCGCACCGTAAGCTTCGAGAGTTTCTTTCTCTACCGGCAGATAGTTATCAATTATCCGCTGCCTCGAAGTTCTTGAAATGAAGTCGCCGTTTGAATCAAGTGCTGCGGTACCCCGCTGCGGGAAGGGATAAATCCATCTTCCGACACCGGTCTTTTTTGCATAATCAGGATCTGTCTCCGCCCTTCTCTGCTCATCATCAGGAACAATCCGCCTCCCGTCCTTAACTGTATAGTTCACATCTTTAAGGCCCCAGTTTAAAAGTATCTGTGCTTCTTCAGAACACATCCAGTCAAGAAACTGAAACGCTCTTTCCGGATCCTTACACGATGAAGATATGGCAATTCCCCAGCCTCCTGAAAACCCGTAATCCTTAAGGGAAGGATCCTTATATTCATCAGAAACTGTTATAGGCAAATATGCATAGGTTCGTTTTTCCTCGCCGCTTTTAATAAGCGCCGCACGGGGTTCTGTATACCCCCAGCTTGGATACGCAATCCCGAGCACCCTGCCCGATGCGATTTTAGACTTCCAGACGTCTTCTTTCTGTGTAAACGATTCATTATCAAGAAGTCCTTCGTTATTCATTTTATTCAGCCACTTATAAAATTTAAATATTTCAGGATCAAGGAATTTATACCGCGCGGTCAGATTTTCATCGACAATCCACTGCCCGTCATCAGGGTAGCCGATCGTATAATTCCCCGGGTTTGAAAGATCTATCATCCATTGCCAGGTATCTATGAGAAGTGAAAGACCTATTGTTTTTTGACCGTTAATTTCAGGATACTTTTTCATATAAGCCCGTATTGCATTTTCATAGTCTTCCAGAGTTCTTATTACAGGGTAACCCAGTTCCTTTAAGACGGCATGCTGTATTTGAAGAATCCCCGAAGTTTCCAGAATCGCCTGTTTTACGCCGTATGTTCCGACAGAATAAATTCTCGGATCTCCTGTTGAATGCCTGAGCCTGACTATCTGATCCCCGTACAATTCCTTCATATTTTTCCCGTACTTTTCAATCAGATCATCGAGAGGAATAACGGAGCCGGCTTCTATCAGTTTTGAAAGTTCGCCTTTCGCATAAATAAGATCAGGATATTCTGCACTGGCAATCATAAGCGCAACCGCCTGTGTGTCCCCTGCAATAGGATGTTTAATGTCGAGTGCTACTCCGGTTTTTCTGGTAATTTCCCGGGCAACCGGATCATTCCACAGCATGTATTCAGTTGCATCAGAAGTGAAAAAAGAGAACGTTACGGGTTCATTTTGCCTTTCCAGTGATGATTCCTTATTTGAACAGGCAGTAAATATGACTAACAATAGTGCAGCGGAAAAAAATGCAAGGTATCCTTTTTTCATTTGTCTCCTCTTCCAAGTCACTACTAAACTATCACTCTTCCTATATTAGTGAACAAGTTCAAGCGTTATAAGTATAACATCATTTTCCCGTAAAATCTGACTAATTGTACATTTTTCTTCAGTAACGCAAATGCAGGATTCTATCGGCGGCAGTGCGGATTTTTCTTTCAAAATCAAAACCTGCTCCCGTGTTAGCTGGCTGCTTGAGCCGTCTTTTAAATAAAATGTGTACGGATCATTATAAGCATACCCGGTTTTATAACGCAGCATTTTGTAATTACCATTCGGGATTGAACTGATATCAACCTGCATCTGGATTTTCTTGTGAGGAGGAATTTCTTTGTTAAAGAAATCCTGATTATTTATTTCTCTGCCCGGATGTATATTCGTGTAGTTCCAGCAGAGAATCTGTACTCCCCCCGAATTATTCCTGCATATCCAACAGCTGTTATTATCCGTCTCAAGTTCAACCGGTCCTAACGCATGTAAGTATTCATATGCATGGTATGCCGCTTTTTTTACACCCTGATAATTCACAAGTCCGAAGCCGCCGTGAAAAGGTGTAAACCGGGGGCCGGATTCTTCAAAAATATCGGTAAATACCCAGTACGACATAGAATCCGCATAATCTTCGGACTGTTTAATTTTTTCAAGAATAAAAGGAGCTTCCACATAGGAATCATGAACCGGATCGCACGGCGTATATGATGAGCTCCACTCAGTATAATGCAGTTCAAGATGAGGCATTGAAGAAGCCAGTATTTCACTTTTACTCTTACGAATATCGCGGGCAACGCTCAACTCATCCGGATCCAGCACGGTGCCTGCCGTACCAAACTCATCAAGGAATCCTTCTTTTACACCGTATGTATGAGTCGTAATAAAATCGAGCGGCACAGCATTATCTTTACAAAACCGTATCATTTCAGGAACCCATGCAGCGCCCGCTGTTGCAGGCCCTCCTACCTTATAATCCGGACAAATACTTTTTACAGCACTTGAGGTATACTTGTAGAGCTTAAAATATTCTTCCTGAGTACTTGCCCAGAAACCAAAAAGGTTCGGTTCATTCCATACTTCAAAGTACCACGATTTTACTTCAGTTTCGGAGTACCGCTGTGTAAAATGGGTTACCAGAGCTGCTATGAAATTCTGCCATTTATCATAATCCTTAGGAGGCGTCACATTGCCCTTCCACCAGAAAATTGTCTCTTTCCCGCTTGCCAGAGCAGAGGGCATAAATCCGAGTTCAACAAACGGTTTAATGTTAATACTCAGAAGAAAATCAAAAAGGACATCTATGTATTGAAAATTATACTCGCTTTCCCCTTTATTGTTTTCCCTATATACTCCCATATCATCGCACAATAATCCGTGCATCCGTATATATTCAAAACCGCACTCTTTTTTAACAAACCGAAGCTGGTCCTGCCAGTCGGCACGGAGCCCTTCATTTGCCCTTCCGGCTCCTATGCATTTTTTAAACATAGTATTTAGAGACCCTCTTTCTTTATTATAGTCGGCCTTTATTTTAATCTCTGATTTCATAGAAATTTCCTGTTGAAAAGCATTATTGTTTTTTTTCTGTTTCCAGAAATATTTTTCTCGATGTGGCGCTTATTGTATAAAAAATTATCATTGGTCCGATTAAAATACAGGGAATAAGCAGCGCGGTATTCCATGTGAAAATACAAATTTCAAAAACTGTAATAAGAATCAGTATTATAGTTCGCAGGAAAAATTTAAAACTTAATTGTATGGAATTCAATATCGTGTTCTTTACAGTATTCTCGTACCGGGCTGTTAGCGGATACACATATAAAAATCCTGTGAACACAAGGACTGTACTTATAATGCTTATTATAAGCAGCACAATTGACGGGGTTTCTGTTTTGGTAACTATCTGATAATCCAGATATAAAGCATACAACAGAACGGCCTGCAAAATCCATATACAGGTGCTCTTTTTAAAATTCAGTTTAAATTCCTTAAAAAAACTTCTTGCTATATATCCTTCTTCATCAGTCAGCATTTTAAGGAGTACGGAATATGCAGCAGTCGTTGCTGCTCCAACAGTAATTATCGGGAGACATGAGACAATCCACAATATATTGAGAAGAAGAATATCCAGAAGACGATTAATGAAATTTAAGAGTTTGCTTTTCTCATTATAATTAAACACTCATTCCTCCCGTTATGATAAAAAATAAGCTGTCCGTACATCTACAGACAGCTTATTCCATAAAAGATTATATTACAATCCTGTTACTTTGCTTTTACAGCATTTTCAGCTGCTGCGCGTTTTGCAACCTGTTTGGCTGTAAATGCCAGACATTCAGAGAAGCCGTAATCATTTGCTTCTTTAATCATTGCGGCAACAATTTTATCGTATTCAGCATCTGTCTTAGCATAAATTGCTCTCCAGCTGTTGTTCTTAATGCATTCTGCAACCTGCTGCCATTTAACTTTCAAAGTGTCCGGAATCGGGTCTGCGGTAAACATGCTTCCGGGAGAAAGAATGAACTTTCTATTTCCCAAATATTCATCAGCACTGCTTGCCTTTGCCCATGTTCTCCATGATGCTTCAATTGCTGTTTTGGCAGGAAGTTTTGCCTGTTCCCACTTATTCTTGTTGTAGGGCTCATTTGTTTCAGGATTGGTAGCATCGAGAGACCATGTAATATTGTTCATCTGGAAAGAACCATCTTTAAATGTTCCTGTATAAGGAGAAGGCATCTGTGTACCGTTCGGATCAGCCTGTGCGGTAAGGCCAACTGCAGTTAAGTAGCTCTTTCCTTTTGCATCATAATCCCAGGTAACACCTTTTGGTCCGTACTGTGAAGTAATGAATCCTTCGGGAGTTGAAAGCCAGTTGATTATTGCCATACATAATTCGGGGTATTGAGTTGTGGCACCGATTGACCATATGCGGTTTGAACCGTATACATTCTGACCGTAGCAGATCGGAGTTGCTTTTTCAGGAGCTACAGGATACATACCCTTTCCAGCTTCTTTGTGTGCATCGGAGTTGTATGTGCCGCTTCCCATCCAGTTAAAAATATTAAAGAACGCTGTTCCGTTCTGGAAATCCTCATTCATGCCGTCATATTTCTGTGTTTGTGAATCAGGATCCAATAATCCCTTCTGATATAATTTGTTGTAGAATTTCAGTGCTGTTAAATAAGGACCGTTTGCTTCCAGAGCGTCATGATACTTCTGTGTAGAAGGATCATAAAGGCCGAAATCAAGTTCATCGTATCCGTAGTATGCTGTGGCTGTTGATTTTACGAACATTACCATGTTACCGTCCCAGTCATTGAATAATGAAACACCGTAAGTCGGTTTTCCGTTATCATCGGTGGGGCATATTTTCTTCATCTGCTCAAGAACACTTACCATGTCATCGAGTGTTGCGATTTTCGGTTTTCCAAGTTTTTCATACAGGTCAAAACGCAAATCCCAGGTGTAGAAAAATTCCTGGCGATCTTTTGAAGAAGTTGATACAGCATGACCAAAACCATAGAGATTGCCCTCAGAAATTGATTTGTTTTTTTCAAGAGCATAGGGCATATTTGCTTTTATATATGCACCGTAGTTATCAAGAAGACCTTCATCTTCCCAGTCAAAAAGCATACCTGTCTTATATGCATTAACATAATCTTCCTGGTCATTTCCCCAAATTACGATGTCGCCCAAACTTCCTGCTTCCATTCTGGTTTGTAAAATTCCTGAATCCGCAGGCTGACTTATAATGTTGAGTTTTACATTGAATTTTTCAAGCATTACATCTGCGAACCAGCCGGCCTGAAGACCTGAATAATTTGCAAGCTGATCGAATACCTGAAGCGTAACTGTCTCCTTAGGAATTACACTGTCCTTAGAAGATGATGCTGGTGCAGTTGTACCTGCATCCCGTTTTCCCGCGGCTGCCAGCGGCAATGCCGATGCAAAAAGCACCAGTAAAACCAATGCCGCAATTCTTGTTCTTTTCATATTTCCTCCTTCATAAGAAATACATATTATATACGACGGACTGCAGAGGGAATTTACCCCTTGACTGCGCCCAGCATAATACCCTTCTCAAAATACCTCTGCATAAATGGATACACTATGAGAATTGGAATTGCCGTTACCATTGCAATAGTGTAATTAATTACTTTCTGATTCAGCATGCTTTCCATCAATGCCTGACTTATAGATGTTGTACTTGTTGACATGAGCGACTTCAAGTTGCTGGTTGTATTAAGATAAATCCATAACCGGTGCTGCAGAGTGTAAAGCTCAGGTTTAGCAGGCATTAAGATTAACGAATCCATAAAAGAGTTCCAGTTTCCGACTGCAGCCCATACTGCAATTGTGGCAAGAATCGGCTTTGACAACGGTCCTATAATTTTTCTATATATTAGCAGAAAAGAGGCGCCGTCTATTGCCGCGCTTTCTTCAAGCTCAGCGGGAATTGATTCGATGTAGGTCTTTACCATTATTATATTAAAGACTCCGACAATACCCGGAATAATATATGCAAAATAATTATTGGTAAGACCGAGCATCTGCATGTTCGTATACCACGGAATTATACCGGCATTAAAATACATGGTAATTATCATAAAACGGTACCAGAATTTTCTTTTCCACATTTCTTTTTTTGTCATAAGGTAGCCGACAAAACCGGATGCAAGAACAGTAAGAAAAGTTCCAATAACAGTTCTCGATACTGATACTCCGAAAGCTCTTGTTAAGTCGCTTACCTGTGCAAGTTTAATATAATTCGAAAAATGTATTCCATGCGGAATGAAATTTATCAGTCCTTTCTGCACAAGTCCGTTTTCGCTTATTGTATTTATTAATAGATAGTAAAACGGAAAAACACAAATTAATGTAAAAAGAAAGAAAAAGGAATTATTAAAAAAATTGAATATTATATCGCCAACTGATTCTTTACGCAGCATGATCTTCTCCTTATACAATGCTTGTTCCGCGGATAATTTTTGAAATTGAATTAGCCGCAAACAAAAGGCAAACACTTACAATTGATTTCACCATTCCGACTACAGTAGAAAGAGGAATAAGGCCCTGCCCGATGCCTAACTTGAATACATACAAATCTAAAACAGTAATGGCCTGTGTGTTAGTTGCGTTTTCAAAAACTAAATACTGCTCCATACCGTTATTGAGAATTCCTGCAATTGAAAGCAGCAGAAGAACCATATACGTCGGTATTAATTCGGGAACAGTTATATGCCACATCTTTTGAAAACGCCCGGCTCCATCAACGGTTGCAGCTTCATACAGCTGCTGATCAATCCCGGTGATTGCAGCTAGATACATAATTGCACCCCAGCCCAGTCCTTTCCAAATTCCCCATCCGAGCATTTTAAGCCAGATATGCTCGCTTCCCATGAGCATGTTTTGCCCTTCTGCCCAGATGCCGCTATTAACCATGAGACTGCTCACAAAGCCGTCGGTACTGAAAATACAAAAGGCAACAGCATATACTAAAACCCAGGAGATAAAGTTTGGAATTGTTGTCAGCGTCTGAACAAATCTTCTTGCTCTTACGCTTTTCATTTCTGAAAGAAATATTGCAAACACCATCGCAAACCAGCTTGTTGCAATTCCGAGACCGCTCATTGCAAGCGTATTCCTTAGCGCTCTCAAGAGATCCCGTCCGGTTGCAGGTGTTTCAAAAATAAAAGTAAACCATTTAAAACCTACAAATTTTTCGAGCGACAAAGATCCCCCCGGCTTGTAGTCAAAAAAGGCGTATCTCCAGCCCCATAATGGGAGATAAGAAAAAATAAAAACGAGGGCAACAAAGGGAAGGAGAAGAAGGAATAATTCCATGGAAGGTTCCATGTAGTACTTTTCATCTTTTTCAGGAGCTGGTGTTGTTCTTAATCCTGCAAAAACAGATACCAAAGCAATAAAACAGACCGCAAGCAAAAACCAGATGCTTGAAGGCTCAAGAGGTTTAGACCTTGAAACATCAGAGTTAACTAGAAGATCCGTATATGAGAAGTAAATACCGCAAAGCCCGGCCAGCACAAGAATTATACCGGCAAGTGCAAGGATAAATCCTGTTCTTTTACATTTATTATTTCCAATGGAAAAAACGGCACCGGCAGCTGAAATTATAATGCCAATACATGAAACCATACTCGAATAGAAAAGAAGAATCATAGTGAATTCATCTATCCAGCCTTTGTCGAAAAGACGGGCCATATCTGCAGTGACGGTTTTATACACAAATCCGGAAGTGAATAAAGATATATTACGGTTTATAAGCTGACTTATTCTCGCCGGATTCACTCCGGGTAAAAAGACGCAAACTAACAATAATGCAGCACTGATCCGCATTACAATCATTACAATACGGTTAAAACTGCTTATATTTGCACTAAAAGGCTTATCATGCATCATCAGATGGTATCTCCAAAAAATAGAGTAAGATTCTTGCATGATCAGTTTAGCATTCGTATACGGTTTAAAAAAACCGTTGTTTTTAGTACAATTGTCTTAAAAAATTAGAGTTAACTTTAGAGGCTAAGTATCGTCATCGCTGCCCGTTTTAAATTTTTTCGGCGTCATGTTTGTATGCTTTTTAAATTTAAGGAAAAAGTAATCTGTATTTGAGTAACCGACAAGTTTTGATATCTGATAAATTTTTAAATCAGTATTTTTAAGCATTTCTTTCGCAGCTTCTATCCGTATTACATCAAGATAGGTGTTAAAGGGAACGCCTGTATGTTCTTTAAATTTTTTCCCCAAATATGCGCTATTGCAGTTAAACAGCTCTCCGAGAAGTTCGAGTTTCAAATCCTCTTTGAAGTTATTTTTAACATACTGTAGTACCTTCAGAATAGTGGAATTCGCGGTATTAGACGAAAAAGATTCAGCAAGACTGTTGACAAAGTTTCTCACAATATCAAAAACTTCAAAAAAATAATTTTTTGTCATTACAATGTTTACTAGATCGAGAGCGGGAACGGTGCTTAATTCTTTTTCGGGATACTTAGCAGAAACGGCATTTTGAAGTTCAACAATGAAAGCGATGCAGATTTTTTTAACCTCATCGCTTTCATTGTGGTTTAGCTGAAGGTTTTTCTCCTCGTCATCAAGCAGCGCCTCAATCTTTTTCAAATCATAAATCTCAATGCAGGATAGTATTTCACCGGTACGTTCGATTAAATGCTGGTCTGTGTTATTCTGCCTCACATCATCTTTAGTTATAAAATATTTTTCACTGAAAAAAAACAGCGACGGCAGAAGATTTTTTGCCTCATAATAAGAGTCCAGCAGCCCTTGCGCGCCGTAATACTTACCTCCCGCAGAAGCCATGGGGCCCGCAAGATTCTCGGGATCGGAAGAGGCAAGCTTTTGACAGAACCTTGTAACGTGCCGCAGCAGGTTTTCGGTGTTTTCATTTTCCGCAATAAGCACGAGAGCACCGTCATGCTGAAACGTCATATGATTCACAAGCGACATCGCATCCCCTGCTTTTACTTCAAGTTCAGATATTCTTTTTTCATGGCCGCATAAATCCGGATGAAACAGGACAATTTGAAAATCTGACTTATCTTTTGCATCTTCTGTATCAAGAACCCGGTGAGCAATAAACATTTTTGTAAGCTTCTTCTTTCTCTCAATGAGTCTTGTCTCATCCTGCATATAGGATTCGCTGATAATATACTCGGCTATTTCCTGCACCTTTTCTTCAAGCAGGTCTTCATCAATCGGTTTAACAAGATAACCTTTTGCGCCGTAATTAACAGCACTCTGAGCATATGCAAAATCAGAGTATCCTGAAAGTATGAGAAACTCCGGTTTGTGCTCTGCATTGCTGAAATGCTTCAGACAGTCAATCCCGGAAAATCCGGGCATTTTAATATCAAGTAAAACTAGATGAGGTTTCAATTTTTCAATTTTTTCAACTGCCTCTTCTCCCGCTGCAGCTTCCCCGCATATTTCAAACCCCAGTTTTTTCCAGTCAATTATTGTTCTAATACCTTTTCTCACAATATCTTCATCATCAACAATTAATAACTTTAACATATGTCCTCCTCTTTCAGTATTCAAAAGAATCAGTACAAAATAATTACCGTTCCTGCATTTGAATATGTTCCTTATAAGTCAGAGGCAAACGTATTGTGATTACTGTTTCCTCGCCCTCTTTACTCTCAATACACAAACCGTATTCCATACCATAAAACAATTTAATTCTCTGCTGTACATTAATTAAACCGATCGAAGAACTGATATCCTCTATCGAATCAATCATAAGTTTTTCTCTAATCTTTGAAAGCTCTTCAGATTTGATTCCGTTTCCGTTATCTTTTATTTCAATGCAGAGGTTTTCTTTCTCTCCGTTTTTTTCCAAACTGATAGTTATATAAATAAAACCGCCCTTCAGCTTTGATTCCAGCCCGTGATTGAATGAATTTTCCACAATCGGCTGGATTAACAGAGGTAGTACAAATAAATCGCGTATATCGCACAGGCAAATAATATCATAAGAAATCCTGTCTCCAAAACGCACCTGCTGAATATCAAGATAATTACTTATAACATCGAGTTCTGAAAGAAGAGGTACTTCCCTGTGTATTACTTCCAGATTGTGTCTCAGAATATTCGCAAGCATCTTAATCGTCTGCGCAACATCGCGGTCGTCATTGGCAAGACTTTTCATACGTATAGTCTCAAGCGTATTAAACAGAAAATGGGGATTAATCTGACTGGAAAGCATTTTAAACCGTATATCATTCTGCCGGGAAATAAGCTGCTCCCTTTCCATATTTCTTTTATATACTTCATTAATCAGAGTCTTAATATTTTCGGTGGTTTCAAAAAGCGCATCATAAATTTCTGCAAACTCGTCAGTCCCCCCGATTGTTCTGCTTATTTTAAAATTATTTTGAACAACTTTCTGTATTTCATTTCTAATACTGTATACTCTATTGCTAATATATTTTGAGAATAACAAAATAAACACAATTGAAAAAAGTAATCCGACTCCAAGTACTGAACCGGAAAAAATAAAAACCTGTTTCGTTGTGGTTATAAGCCTGTTTTTAGGTATTAAATACACTATTTGAAATGTATCGAATAAACCGCGGGAAGCATAAAAAGTTTTAACAAGCGCAGTATACTTTTCTTTTTTCCATTCAATATTTTCAAGCATTACAGCATTCTGAGATGATGATATATCAGTTAAAAAGGAAGGCTTAACAAATCTCATCGCTTCGTCCGCACTGTATACTATTGAACCGTCAAGGCAGATGAGTGTTTCAAATTGCTGATTCGTTAAAAAAGAAATAACTTTCTCATTATCGAGATTTATAGAAATTACTCCGGACAGTTTTTTTGTCCGCGTATCCCATACGCTTCTCACAAGCGACAAATATGTTTTGGCTCTAATTTCATCCTGCTTGACTGTCCAGAATATTTTTCCTCCAAGCTCAACGGCCTTCTTATACCAGATGCTTTCCTTCATTTCATCTTCTGTCTTAATGAAATATGAATTATTTAAAAGCGTTTGATTATCTGTATAGTATCGTATGTTTTTTACTTCTTTAAAAGATTTCATATAATCATCAAGAAATGCAAGATTAATATAATCATCATACACATATCTGCTGTTGATGTAATATGTATTTGCTATTCTTAAGAGAACCTCATTAACATAGAGCCTGTCCGAAAGGTCCCCGGCATTTGTAAGTATTGTATTAAAATAGTTTTCAACCTGCACCAGATTTTGTTCTGCCTGTGTTTTTTCCCAGCTTGACAGTGTGATATATACCTTATAAGACAGGAAGAGAAGAATAATTATCATCGGTATAAAGAAGACTCCGAAATACATGATCAGCAGTTTTCTTCTCATTTTAAGCGAATTAAAACTTAAAATAATTCTCTTCCGTATACGGCCGTGCATGAAGCCCCCTTGACACCGGTTCCATTCGATGTTTTATAATAACACTATTTTGGAGGTATGCGCAATGAATTCCAATTTTCCTTTTCAAAATCCGTCGCTTTCCCTTGAGGACAGGCTGCAGGATCTTATTTCACGTTTAAGTATTGACGAAAAAATCTCATTAATCCCTACCCGGCAGGTTGCAGTAGAACGCTTAGGCATTCGGTCATACGATATCGGAGCGGAGGGTGCACACGGCTTTGTCGACAGAAACGGCGAATCAACAACATTTCCCCAGACGCTGGGATTATCTTCGACATGGGACCGGAATCTTCTGCGTGAAATCGGAAAAGTAATAGGAACAGAAGCGCGCGCATACTACAACAGGAAAAAAGATAACGGGCTGTCCTTATGGTTCCCGACTATTGATATGGAAAAAGATCCGCGCTGGGGAAGAACGGAGGAAGCCTACGGTGAAGATCCGTATCTTACCGGTGAATTAGCCGGTGAAATAGTTCTCGGAACCCAGGGTGATGATCCGTTTTACATTAAGGCTTCATGTGCACCGAAACACTTTTTTGCCAACAACAATGAGAAAAACCGCGGCTCCTGTTCCTGTTCAATAGATCCCCGCAACATGAGGGAATACTATCTTGAACCGTTCAGGCGTGTTTTTCAAAAAGGAAAGCCGTTCTCGCTCATGACATCCTATAATGAGGTAAACGGTATACCAATGATGCAGCATCCCTCTATCCGGGATATTGTAAAAAAAGAATGGGGCCTCGAAGGCAGAGGACATATAGTTACCGACGGCGGAGATGTTAATGCAACGGTAAACGAGCATCATTACTTTACGTCTCATGATCAGACTATAGCAGCAGGATTTGCCAACGGAGCGGACAGCATGACCGATGAATCAGAAATGGTTATTAACGCGGTAAAGCTTGCACTAAAAAATAAACTCATTACAGAATCTGATATTGATTATCATCTGAAAAATATTTTACGAGTACGATTCCGCTATGGACATTTTGACGCTGACGGAATTTGCCCCTATGATGCAATAGGGGAAGACGGAATGATGACAGACAGTGCAAAGGAATTATCGCGCATGGCTGTTCAAAAATCGGCAGTACTTCTCAAAAACGAGCCGCTTAACGGAAAAAAACTTCTCCCTATAGATAAAACAAAGGTCAAAAAAATTGCGCTCATCGGACCTATGGCAGGATCTGTACATACAGACTGGTATACAGGAAATCCGTCGTATAAAATTACAGCCTATGATGCATTTAAAAAAGAGTTTGGAGATAAAAACGTTTTGTACGAAAGCGGCAGCAGTCATGTTTCTTTTTACACAAAAGACGGCCGGCCTTTAATTCTCAACAGCGAAGGCAGACTCTGTATTGCGCCGAAAGGGACATCGAAAGTCCCCTTCTCCGGTGCTGAAGTTTTCATCCGCGATGACTGGGGCTGGGGTGCAAACACCCTGTACAGTACTTCAAAAAAGAAATACCTCAATACGAGCGCTGCAATGAGCGCCGATCACCAGCCTTCTGCAGAAGAAGTGGAACAATTTAAGCAGCATAAAGTTCCTTATAAAATCTGTGCAGATGCTGATTCTGTATGGAACTGGTTTATTATGACACTCTATAACATTGTTCCTTCAGAACCCGAAAATGGAACAGGAAAACAATCGGTATACTTAAAAATATGGAACGGGAATTCCATAAAAATTACCGGCAATGAAACAGATCTTGAAGCAGGAGCATATGAGGAGCCTAACCAATTTGTTATGGTAACAGAGTTTAACGCACTTGAAAGAATAAGAAAAATTGCCGCGGAGGCGGATCTTGTTCTTACATTCCTGGGCAATCAGCCTCTTATTAACGGCAAGGAGGAGATGGATAGACCCTCTCTTAATCTGCCTGTTTCACAGCAGAAAATTTTAAATACTGCTTACAGTGTTAATCCAAATACAGCATTAATTCTCTGTTCAAGCTACCCGTACACCATAACCGAGGAAAATAAAAAAATCAGTTCCATACTGTATTCATCGCACGGAATGCAGGAATACGGAAACGGCATTACAGATATTTTACTTGGAAAAGCTACCCCTGCAGGCCGTTTATCCATGACATGGTACAGGGACACGCAGTGTCTTCCTCCGATGATGGAATATGATATTATAAGCTCTAACAATACATATCAGTATTTTACTAAACCGGTATTATATCCGTTCGGATACGGATTAAGCTACACAGAGTTTTCTTACAGTGATCTTCGTATTTCTTCTGCCGAAACAAGAAACGGGAAACCTGTACTGTCGGAGAAAAGCCCAATAACAGTTTCATTCACTATTACGAATACAGGTGCATATGATTCTGAAGAAGTACCTCAGATGTATATTACCATCACCGGCTCAAAAGTTAAACGTCCTTTGAAGACACTGCGCGGATTCGAGCGTGTATACCTTAAAAGGGGAGCATCGCAGAAAATTGAATTTACACTCTCTGCAGAAGACACACGGATTTGGGATGTTACACGAGAATGTTTCTGCATTGAAAACGGCTGGTGCACTATACAGGTTGGTTCATCCTCTCAAGACATCCGCTTAAGCTCAACTGTAGAAGTGCAAGGCGAAGTAATTCCCCCAAGGAACCTTTTTGCTAAAACATTCGCGCAGAATTACAATGACTATTCACAGTGTTATCTGCACGAGAAAAGAGGCAGCAGTATTCCGTGCGTCTTTACAAAAGATGACGGCGCATGGATTTCATTCAATGATTGTGATTTTTCTGAACAGGGAGCGGGAAGCTGTACAGTACACATTTCTACAAACGGCTGTACCTCTCTTGAAATTCACACAGCGTCTCCGCAAGGTCCTCTAATTGCAGAATGTGAACTTCCCAACACCGGCGACAACTGTGCTGTCCCATGGAATCATGTCCGTCCAATCTGGACAGATACCGTAATCCCTCTAAAGACAAGACTTACCGGAATCCAAAACGTATTTTTTGTGTTTAAGGGAACAGCAGCTATACAATCGTTCATATTCAATCCGTAATACTTTACTAGAAATTCCTTCAGGTATGCTGTCTCCTGCACTATATCTTAGACGGCGGCATACCTTGAAGGCAGCCCCTTTGCCTCGCGTTCTATTTCACTTTGTATTTGAAACTCAACCATTTTCCCAAATACATCTAGTAGAGGTTCTGGATCGCATTCCCTGCAGATGATTCCTGCACTTTGAAATTCTTTAATAACATAGTAGCAGGTCTCAATAGTCGACAAACAATATTCGGCAGGCTGTTTTTTAAACCTGTACTGCGATGTATAATTGTTTTTAAAAGATATTTTCTGCAAGGTGTTTAAGTTTTTACTCAGTCTTAGAATTTTTTTTGCAAAAAACCATGTAGAATCAATAAGAATTAATGCAAACTTTTTTCCCTCCGGCAATTCAGGAATTTTTTCATTATAAAAGTTTTCACTTCCGTCAGCATAAAGCGCTTCATCACAGGGATAAAGAATTAAGGGAATAACATCGGGATTCTTCAGAATGGAATTTAATACATCATTATTAGTAAAATCCATATCGACAATTATTTTTGATCCGGGCAGAGACAAAGAGGCCAGACGGCCTGTTCCGGTTCTCTGTTTCTTTGCTTCTTTCGGATGCATCAAAAAAATAAATAAAACATCTGTATTAATCTGTTTAATATATTTACAATAACAGGTTCTCACAGGGCGCATGCAATTTAAACACTTAGTTCCCATGGTGCATCCTATTTAAAAGAGCCTTTCTTTTTTCAACAGCTTTCTGTATCATTATTGAAAGAAGGGCGCTCAACTCAAGAAAGAAAATAGATATTGAAAGAGCTATTTTTTTCTGTTTCCTTGTGCTCATAGGATTTCTCGCGCGCGATGCGAGCTTAACACCATTCCACACGGAAAAAACTTCAGGTATGAAACTTACAGCCAGTATTAGATACAAAGACAAAGAAAATTTCCGGAGAATAGGCAGCAGTTTGGAACACTGATTCTGAATTGCATCCAGCGATTCCTGCAGTTCCAAAGGACTGGTGGTTTCAAAAAATACCAGGGCTGCTAACGATGCGGTTAAAAAACGTGCCGTATATAGCAGGCCTTCTTTCATCTCATGGTAATCAAGACTCAACACCCACCGGCTGTCTACATATTCTGCTTGAATCATCCTGAATAAAGTAACACATAAACCGAGCAAAAGAACAACACGTAAACTTTTCAAACTGGAAAATGAAGTACGTGCGGCAAAAGCGGCAGCTGAAACAAAAGCAAAAAGTACTACCGTCTTAATCCAAACCGCGGACCCGTCTGAATACAATTTTTGAGAAAATAAAAGTATTGAAGAAAAAACAAAACAGGCAAATTTCAAAGACGGATTAATCTTATGCAGTACAGTAAAACCTTTGCGGTAGGAGAATAAACTTTCTACCATACTAAATCCTTCAAGGTTTTATACACAGAAAGAGGATTGCGGATTCCCCACTCTCCCAGATTCTGCTTAACTCCTTCATCAGGAACCCCGTCATAAACAATTTTTCCGCAATGAAGTACAAGAAATCGATCGGCGAGAGCAAGTATTTTTTCAAGCTCATGTGTTAATATTATTACTGTTTTCCCTTCTTCCTTGAGCTGTTTAATAATTTCATTTACCTGCCTTACCCCGGGCCAGTCAAGGTTTGCATATGGTTCGTCAAAAATAATTATACTGCAGTCAAGAGCAAGAACGCCTGCCACCGCAAGCCTCCGTTTTTCACCGCCCGATAAAAGCCTTGCCGGAAATTCTTTCCTTTTATCCAGCCCGGTTTTTATTGCTGCCTCTTCTGTCTTCTCTTGTATCTCCTTTTTGGATAACCCCGCATTCCTCGGCCCGAACGAGATATCTTCTTCAACTGTCTCCCCTAAAATCTGAGCATCGGCATCCTGGAAAATGAGGCCTGCTTTTTCATCAGCAGAAAGAGCAGCACTGCCGCTGGAGCTCTCTTCAAGGCCTGCTATAATATTCATGAGTACCGTTTTACCCGAACCGTTTGAACCTGCAATAACAAGGCACTCACCCTTATTGACAGAGAATGATACATTATCAAGCGCCTTAAAACCGTTTGGGAAAACTCTGCTTACAAAATCAACACTTAAAACTTTCACCGCTTATCCTGCATAGTTTTTGATTACCGGCCGGAATTTTCCCGCAAGTAAAACCATGACAATGATTTTTATACTATTACCGGGAATAAAAGGAATAAGAACGAGTGCGAGAGTTTTTTGAATCGAAGCACCGGTAATCCTCATAAAACCCGCTATACCGCAAAGGAATAACACTATTGTTCCAAGAACAGCGCAGACAGCAAGGACTATCCAATAAAGAGCTCCTTTTTTTTGCGGAAGAAAGAAATGAAGTATAATACCGCATACTAATGCAGCAGCTAAATACCCGATTAAAAATCCTCCTGTCGGACCGCTTAAAAGAACCTGAATTCCTGCCTTACCGGTAAACACGGGAAGTCCGATTATACCAAGCAGTAAAAAGAGTACTACTGATGCTGAACCCCAAAGAGGTCCCAAAAGCATACCCGACAGTAATGCCATCATATCCTGTATGGTAACCGGCACTCCGGAAGGCATCGGAATTTGAATAAAAGCGCCTGCACTAATTAGTGCGGCGAACAGTGATGCAAAAACTGCTTGAAGCGCAATATTTTTTTTTGTCATCATTATCTCCTATTTTACAAACCGGATTTCACCGGGAGGGAACTCACCATTTTCACACTGAGCCCATCCCCGGCTGTTTATTCCTTTGAAAGAAAGACCGTCAGTACTTCCGGATACAGAAACTGTTTTCCCTGCATCGGGACATTTCTCATTCCACAACTTTACGAGAAGACTGTTATTCTCATAAATCATACGTTCAAAAATTTTAAATTCATTCAAAAACTCCAGCAGTATTGTACGCCTCCCCGGGTACTTCTCTTTGTTTACAGAAAAAACAGCGTCAGACTGCGGAATTGGAGGTTTATTTAAAAGATTAACACCTATACCAAGGTTAACCCAGGAAAGCATATCGCCCGTACCCCTTATATCTGTAAGAATGCCAGAAACTTTTCCTTCTTCAGACCACACATCATTGGGCCAGCGTACAAAATATTTCCTTCCGCTCATTTTTTCAAGAACCCTTGCCAGTGCAAGCTGTGCTGCGGAGCATAAACAGTTATAGTAAGCAACCGGTAATTGCGGTCTGGTTATAAGCGTAAATAAAAGCGAGGAAGGAACACCGATCCATTCATGATTTAGCCGCCCCTTTCCCCTGCATTGTTTCTCAGCTGTCACAATTGAAACTTTTGAATCATGCCCGGCAAGCAGTGAAGCCTCATCCATTGTCGAATTTGTCTCAATGAAATGCCTGTATTCCGTATGCATTTCACCGAATTCCCAGGGAAATAAACTGTCCGGAATATCCTGTTCGAGAACATACCCCGAAGACTGCCCTCTTCCCTGACTTTTAATGCCGTACCCGCTGTGCTGCAATGTTTGCACTGCCTTCCACACAGCAACTCTGGAAATACCTATTTCATCAGCCAAAAGCTGTCCCGATATAGGAATAAAAGGATTGCTTCTAAGAATAGAAAGAATTTGATATTTAGATGACACAGTTTTGTTAACCATATTTTAATTCAAGTTAACAAATATCTAAAATCTTGTCAATTATGTTCTTTTCTCACATATTACGCTATACTATTATCAGGTGTATATCAGATAGTATTAAACTGCTTTATTAACTGATATTTTCCCGGACACATACAACAAACAGGAGGAATATTATGAGAAAATCATACATAGCTCTCGCTCTTCTTGCAGGTATTATAGGACTCATGATGCTCTTTGCCCCTGCGGATTGGATTAAAGTTACCGTTATTATACTCGGAATCGCCGCGGTACTTAACGGGTTTTATAATTTGAAAACCGTTAAAGCGCTCGTCGCTGATCCCGTTTTCGAGAAACTCATACTCATACGGGGTATAGGAAGCATAGTCATCGGCCTTTGTGCAGTACTCTTGCCGGTAATTATTGCAGGAATTATATGGACGGTAATGATATATGCTCTAGCTGTATTTTTGCTTTTTTCTGCCGGAAGCGGATTTTATGCGCTTACAAGAATGAAAGAAGCCGGAATTGAGACTAAAATGTATCTTTACGAGATCGTTTTTTCTGCAGGAGCGGCAGTTCTGCTTTTCATTATGCCCGCTCAAATAGGACTTGTTCTTGTCAGGATACTTGGTGTTGTAATTTTTGTACTGGCTGCTGTTTTTATATTCAGGGAATGGAAGAATAATCCAGCTTAAGTAAGAGGTTTAAAATTAGAAAACCCGGTATATAAAGCCGGGTTTTTTATTGCAGGAAGGGAGAGCCCCCCGCCCTGTATAATACTTACTGCAGTCTGTTTTTATCGTATAAAATAAAGAACTTCTTATACCTTGTTGTTCTCGTCTCCTGGAAGTACCGTACATCATCTTCTTCGGTGTATACTCTATATTTAAAATACCCTTTTTCTTCTGCAAACTTCAGTACTTCATCGCGGATTGCAGCATCTGCATCTCCCAGATTAAATACATAATTTTTGAGAGTATAGGTTACCCTGAGTACACCGGTTAAATCATTAAAGGAAAAATCGATTTTCGCATTTCCAGCTTCAACCGACGAAGCTACAAATTTCAATGCATCACTGTTTTCTGCTTCCTGCGACCATACTGCACAACTAACTGCAGCCAAAATAAGTATAACTGATAGAATCTTCTTCATAAGATACCTCCTATAAAACTCCGCATAAGCCCGTTCCATTAACCGGGAGGAGTTGTCATCCCTGACTTAGTACAGTATACACCTGTTTATTATTTCGGGCAAGAAAGAAAAAATATGAACTGCCTTCCACAAACATGTGTCTGGGTATATAATGTGAGGATACTATTTATTAGGAGAATATTATGCTTTCACAATCCCAATATCTTATTGACTGGGAGGATATTGATTATCCTAATTTTACTGCATGGATGGAACATGGGTTATCTGCATACGGCAGCCGTATTGCACTCCGCTACAGAACAGGAAAATCTAAAGACTTTGAAACATGGACATATACAAGGCTTTTTACATTCTCGAAACAAATCGGACGCTCTCTTTTACGGTCCGGATGTAAAGACGGTGACAGGGTCGCAATCTGGGCTGAAAACAGACCTGAGTGGTGCGCTCTTTGGCTTGGAATAGCAGCTGCAGGATGCATTGCGGTACCCATAGATTTCAATCTTCCTCCTGAAGATGCAGCTTCCATTCTTTCCATGGCTCAAGTCAGCGGTATTATACTCGGGCAGAAAAAATCCGATTCTCTAGAAATACTTAAAACAGCCTGCTCTTCGCTGAAATTCAGCCCGGTTTTAGACAAGGATTTTGATTCATTTACAGATAAGGGGAAACTCTCAGACGGGGAAGAGGAAATACTCCCTTCTGCATCTTCACTCAGTAAAGATCATCCTGTATCAATTATTTTCACATCAGGAACTACAGGAGTTGCAAAAGGCGTTACACTTTCCCATCACGGAATAATTGCAAATATTAATGCTTCAATTATGTCTCTTCCCATTACCGAAAAAGATGTTTTTATGGGAGTACTGCCCCTGCACCATACGTATCCGACCACATGCGCGTTTTTATCGCCTCTTACAGTAGGAGCAAGCTTAACTATCTGCGAGAAAGTAGTAGGTAAAGTCATAATAGACGACACCAGAGATTCAGGCGGCACAATTGTTATTGCAGTTCCCATACTCTATGATAAATTAATGACCGGACTCAGACAGGGTTTTAAAGCCAAGGGTCCCATAGTATATACACTTGTTACTACTCTCTGCGGTATATCACGTTTTTTCAGAAACGTACTCCATACCCATGCAGCAGGAGAAGCTCTTCTTTCCGGCATACGGAAACAGGCCGGGCTCGGCAGCATAAGACTGCTGGTAGCAGGCGGGGGCGCCCTCGATTCCAGAACTGCAGATTTTTTTGACGACCTTGGGTTTAATATAGTTCAAGGTTATGGGATGAGCGAGAACGGCCCATTAATTACAACCAATACAATAAAATATAAAAATAATAAGGCTGCAGGTCTTATTGTAAAATACACAGAGCTTAGAATACTCGACAAAGGGGCAGACGGTATTGGAGAAATCGCAGTAAAATCCCCATCTCTAATGCTCGGTTATTACAATAATCCCGAAGCAACGAAAGAAGTTTTTACCGAGGACGGATTTTTAAAAACCGGAGACTTAGGCTACCTTGATGACGACGGTTTCTTGTATATTACAGGAAGACTTAAAAACCTTATAGTCACAGCAGGGGGTAAGAATATCTATCCTGAAGAAATCGAATCCTATTTTACAGGCACCCCTTTACTGTCGCAGGTACTTGTACTTCCGAGGAAAGGAGCAAAAGGAGAGGAAATAGCAGCAGTATTCGTACCTGATTATGAATACTTACACCAGAACTACGGATCAAAAGCTGAAGACGATTCTTTTGTCAGAATGCTGGTAGATGAGTATGCTGCAAAAATTAACAAGTCTCTTGTTTCCTATAAGAAAATAACATGCTGGGGCATCCGGAAAAAGGAATTCGAGATGACGGCCACAAAAAAAATTAGAAGATTCTTATATAAAGATTACGAGAAGGCTTTATCAGGCGAGTAATCGGCTTGTGAGGGCTTCAATGTATCCGGGGTAATACCTACTCTAATGATAATGTACCATAAACAGAAAAAAGCACAGCTCACAAACGGCTGTGCTTTTTTTCCGTTCAAATTATACCTAGCTGAACAATAATTTTTATGCGTTAATTACGGAAGATACTTTTTCAATGTATTGCGAACCGCTCCTTTCCCGGAAACAAGCTCACTAAATAAACTTTCAACCTTTTCTCCCAATCCCGCGGTATACAAATTAACACCGAATATTTTATCATCAGAAAGAAGATTTTGCAGTTTTGAATGAAAAGGTCCTTTATCTCCAAGGCCAATACCTTCAACGCTTTTTTTGGCCGTCTCTAAAAGAGGATCAGGACTCGGTGTAAAAATTTTCCCCTCATCATCCAGCCCCATTAAGTAGCGAAGCCAGCCTGCAAAAACGAGCGGAATGTAGAACAGGGAAGAAACATCAAGATCTTTCCGTTCCATGTAGGCTTTAATCGTCTGCCCGAAACGGATGGGCAGCTTTTGCGAGGTATCCGATGCGATCCGCTGGGGAGTATCGGGCATAAAAGGATTAGGCAGTCTTACTGTGATAACCTCTCTAATAAAATCTTCGGGGTTAATAATTCCGGGATTTACTACAACGGGCAGCCCTTCTTTGTAGCCGATTTTATCAATAAGAGAAGTAAGCTGCGGATCATGCATTTCCTTATGAATGGAAGTATAGCCTAACAGACACCCATAGATTGCAAGCGCTGTATGAAGCGGATTTAAGCATGTACAAACCTTCATACGTTCAACCCGGTCCACAGTATCGCGGTCTGTAAAAATAATTCCGCCCTCATCGAGCGGCGGTTTCCCGTTAGGAAAAGAATCCTCAATTATTAAATACTGTGCTTCCTCGGCATTAACAAAGGCTGCAGTATACGTATTTTTATCAGTTATAATAATTCCTGTATCTTCAAAACCGTCTTTCTCAAGCTGTGCTTTAACCGAATCATCGGGGCGGGGAGTAATCTTGTCGATCATGCTCCAAGGGAATGAAAGCGTTTCCGGGTTTTCAATATAACTGATAAAATCTTTTTTGCAGAACCCGTTCTCCTTCCATTTTAGTGCAATAAAATGAACAGCTTCGTAAAGCTTTGTACCGTTATGAGAACAATTGTCCATGCTTACCAGAGCAAGCGGATGAGCTCCTTTATGAAACCTGGTTAGACATAATGAAGTAATCTTTGCCATTATATTTTTCGGCTGTGAAGGGCCATGTTCAAAATCGTATAACACATCAGCAGAAAATTCTGACTGGGCATTTTTCAGACTGTACCCTTTTTCCGTAATTGTAAAACTTGCCATCTTAAGCGAAGGTGAAACAAAGATTTCCTGGAGTCTAAGCCAGTCAGAAGATGCGGAATCGGCCTTCAATGATTCAGTAACACTTCCTATTATTTTTTTTTCTATAGTTCCGTTCGCCTTTAAGACAACCAGAGCGCTAAGATTATTAAAGGGCTTATAAGCCTTATCAATAATATCATAATCAAAACCTTCAGCGACGATGATGCCTGTCTTTACCGCATTCCTATTAAGAAGCGTCTGATGAACAGAGGCAGGAAAGGCTCTAAAAATATTTCCGGCACCAAAATGAATCCATTCCGGATTCTCTCTGGTCCGCTCTATAATCTTTTCTCTGTCATATGAAGGAAGCTCAAAACCTGCCTTTTCCCACAGGATTTTGTCCTGTGTTTTAAAATTGGATAATTTCATATATACCCCTATTTTCCTGAACAACGGTTATTCATTTTTGAAATAGCTTCCCATAATCCGTTCAAGTATGTACAGCCCAGAGCCCTGTCGTATAACCCATATCCCGGCATAGCTTTTTCATTCCAGATAGCTCTTCCGTGATCCGGCCGGATCGGACCGTCAAAACCAATATCATATAAAGCCTTCATAAACTCAAATAAATCCATACTTCCGTCTGATGAAAGATGGGATGCTTCTTCAAAAACACCGGGTCTCTCATGATACAAATTACGCACATGAGCAAAATGAATGCGTCCTTTTAAGGATCTGATTATGTCTGGAATGTCATTATTAGGATTCGTTCCCAAAGATCCGGTACATAAGGTCACTCCGTTATGAACGTCATCCACAGCATTAAGCATTTTAAGAATATTTTCTTTACCATTTATTACTCTGGGAAGTCCGAAAACCGGCCACGCAGGATCATCAGGGTGAATAGCCATTTTAATATCATATTTATTGCAGACAGGCATTATAGCTTTTAGGAAATAGACTAAATTGTCAAAAAGCGCTTTATCATCCACATTTTTATAGGTTTCAAACAGCGATTTTATTTTCACCATCCGCTCTGGCTCCCATCCGGGAAGCATTGCACCGTTTGCATCGGCTTGAAGGCGGTCAAACATTTTCTCGGGGTTTATTTGATCAATAGTTTCCTGGTTATAAGCTAATACAGTCGATCCGTCTTTACGCAGTTTTGCCAGCTCGGATCTTGTCCAGTCGAAAACCGGCATAAAATTATAGCAAACCATATGGATGTCTTCTTTACCGAGCATCTCAAGCGTTTTTATATAATTTTCTATATACTTATCTCTGCCTGGAAGAGCCGCTTTAATATCGTCATGAATATTAACACTCTCAATACCGCTGATTTCCAAACCATTTTCTTTACATTCTTTTTTTAAAGTCTGTATACGGGAAGCTTCCCATAAATCACCGGCTTGTTTATCGTACAAGGTTGTAATTACACCTTTTACACCTGGAATTTGACGAATTTTCCATAGATCTATAGTATCAAATCCGGTTCCGAACCATCTGAAAGTCATAACCATAAAAAACCCCTCACAGCATGCTTTAAAATAGTATACTCGAAAGCAGCTGATTCTAGTATACTAGCATAGCTAATAACGAAAAACAATAGGTAATTTCACTAACGGGCGGTAAAAGTACTTAAAAAATCAGCTTTCTGAGGCAATTTTCATCACTGAGGGGCTTATATGACAGTACCCGAACGGGTGTTTATCCAGGTATTTTTGGTGATACTCTTCCGCTTTATAATAATTCTGCAGCCTCATCAATTCTACAACCACTTTTTTATCATACTTTTTCTGCAGCTGAGCCAGTTCCGCCTCCGCTGTCCTCATATCTTCATCGTTCAGGCAATATATACCGGAACGGTACTGGCTTCCTGTATCATTTCCCTGCCTGTTCAGTGTTGTAGGGTTGATCGATTCAAAGAACAGCTCCAGGAGTCTTTTTAAACTGATACGGTCTTCATCGTATACAACTTTTACTGCTTCTGCATGACCTGTTCCTTCATAACAAACCTGTTCATATGAAGGGTTCTCTGTTTTTCCATTTGCATAGCCGGCTTCAGTTTCAAGAACACCGCTTATTAGCGATACATACTT
This sequence comes from Spirochaetota bacterium, assembly GCA_023398165.1. Lineage (GTDB taxonomy): Bacteria > Spirochaetota > Spirochaetia > Treponematales > Treponemataceae > JAAZLA01. Next base: position 33,031 of record JAEWSQ010000012.1, read on the forward strand.
TTCAGTACCCCAAAAACACCCGCCGGCCAATACTATTTCTTTTTTATTCATTAGGCAATGCGCTCAGTACAATGGCGCGAACTTTTTCTGGAATTTGAATCTGTTCTTCCTTGGTTAAAGCTGCAGTAGGAACAGCCGGATGTATTGTAATTATGACCTTTCCGGATTGAACTTTGTTTTTTTCCTCAAAGAGTTTATACGTGCCGTCAATTGTTACAGGAAGAATAGGAACGCCTGACTTATAAGCAAGTTTAAAACTGCCCGGTTTAAAATCGACAACCGGACCGCCCTTACTTCTCGTTCCTTCCGGGAAAATAACCATTGAATACCCTTTCTTAATGGTCTCTACCGCTTCTGCCATAGCCTTTACTGACTGTCTCATATCGGTACGGACAAGAAAAGTACACTGCATTAACTTCATCGCCTTGGATAATACCGGAACCTTTAATATCTCGCTTTTAGATATAAATGCAATAGGTTTATTCACGTATCCCATTAACACGGGAATGTCGAGGTAGCTCTGATGGTTTCCTATCATTACAACAGCAGTATCGGATGGAATATTTTCCTGCCCGCGCACTTCAATTTCAGCTTTTGTCAGTCCTACAACAAATCTTGCCCAGTTACGGACGATGTCGTTGGTAAGTTCATCGCGCTCTTTAATTTTTCCCTGCTTATCAAGCTTCATAGCCTTGTTCAAAAGGTGATTTTTAAATACAAGATACATCACAAAACGGATTACACACACAATAGTTCTAAGCATCAAATACTCCAAATATATTAATAAACCCAATAACTTAAAAGAAAATCTCCCCCGTTCGCCGGATCACTGTCAACTGTTTTTATATTTAAATATGTTACGCTTCCTTTTGCAGTAAACTCTTTATCAGCAACAGATCCTTCAGTAGCGTAGTAATAACCATCCCAAAGCCCGCTATTTCCAAACGGATCAGAAAACGGCCTGAGCTGCACAAAGGCATCGCAGCCTTCCCAGCCGGACTGCCTGTCCGCCCAGGAAAGAGTATAGGTGGTTCCTTTGACCGTAGGAAGCTGAACCCAATACGAAGATGTTACTGTTACAGTATACGTTTCATCAATTTCAAGTTCAGCATACGGTTTAATAACTACGCTGCAGGAATCTCCAACACCGTTTTGATCGGATTTTATAGTAACGTCTGTGCTTCCTATACCAAGAGGAGTCACGAGCCCGTCGCTTGAAACACTGGCGACATTGGGATTACTTACTGACCAGACTACATTTTTATATGCAGTATCCGACGGTTCAATTGTCCAGCTTAACTGTTGCGGCCCTTCATAGGGATATATGGTAATATCAGCCGGTGTAAGTGTTATTTGGGTAACCGGTTTATCTTCTGTTCTGTATCCCTGATAATTGGGTGCGTCGGGATCTACGGGATTAGTATATTCTCCAAAAATATCTGTGCAGCTGAAAAGAAAGGAAACAAACAGAACTATTGTTACTATTACAAGTTTCTTCATTTCTAACTCCTTACTGTTTATTAAAAAGGGCAATTTGTTCATTTAAATCCAGAATCTCAGCCTCCGTTTTAGAAAGCTTTGCTGACGCTATAAACGTTATAGGACTGATTATCAGACTAATCCCGGCCCCCGTTCCAGCAGCAATAGTCCCGACAGAAAAAAATGAGCACAACTCGCGTAAATCCTCCGACTCAGTTGAAAAACGTGCGCTGTTATAATCACTTTTTGCCTGCAGCCCAAGGATGTAAAAGGCTGCGGCTGTTCCTCCTAATACAACGCCGGTTCCCAGAGAAATAAATCCAGCAGTACGGCTCCCTTTCATTGCCGCATATTTTTTTTCGGCTGCCGCTTTCTTTTGAAGCAGTGTATTAAGAACTTCAAGATTCTGCTCGGTCTCAACGGGCTCTTCAATAACCGCCGCTTCCTCAACAGTTACCTGTACAACTTCCTCTTTTATTCCGGTATTAAAAATATAGGCTGCGACTAATGACGAACTTGTAAGAATTACTGCACTACCGGCGGCATCTCTTGTATCTTTAATAATCAGACCGGAAGAAAGCCGTATATCGGCACCTTCTTCCATGATATTTTTTAGAACGCTTTTTGTAAAAGGGCTTGCTTCCTTATTTTTTGTATTAAATGCTTTCACCGGAATGGATGAAAACATAAAAAGACCTTCCATGTCCTTTACAGATGTGGGAACTGCCAGATCCCGCGGAGCATCACCGTCTTCAAGAAATGAAACATAATAGGCGGTATCAAAGAATACAAAATTGCGTTTGCATTTTGAACGGGCCATTTTGGCCATCACATCCGCGGACGACAGAGCTTTATATGCCAAATCTTCTTCGGATTCGACGGAAGCATCAACCGGAAGCAGGTAGCCGTCGACAGCTGTCTGGAATGCAAATCCTGAATAATAAATAACACTTGTGTCGGAAGATTTTATTTTCTTGCTGAACTCATTCACTGCATCGATCATGGTCCTCTGGTCGGCATTCACTTTGAGCGTTACATCAAAACCAAGACTCTCGAATACCTGCGCGGCAGAAAGGGCATTGTTTTCAGCATTATTAAGGGGCTGTTTATACGAGCTGTTCCCTATAACCAGCGCTGTTTTAATTTCTTTTTCCTGTGCAAAAGAAAAAACTGTTAAAAACCAAAAAATTAGAACAGGGAGTAACTTATTTACCTTCATAATCTTTCTCCGTTTTATTGACAGAAAGGGACTGTCTAGATTATACAGTAAAACTTGTCATAATACAAGAAAGAGAACTTATTTACCCTTTTTTAGCAGTCATCTATTAAGAGACCTTTCAAACAGCCGGAAAAAATACTGTCTCTGTCAGCAGAACTGCCAAGCACCTCAAGAACCGGTATGAATGTTTTGTATATAAGGCGGGCAGATTGAGTATAGTCAGGCATTCTTAGCGTACAGGTTTTTGAAAGCTCTTCAAAAAGCAGTTCAAAGGAGGAAACCATAGCAGTATGCAGCGAGATAAGTTTATCGCAGTCGTAAATGGACTTTCCGTTTTTTTCCGAGATCATAATAATACGTTTAGTTTCCCATAAATACAGGCATACCCTTTGTATACCTTCGAGCGGATCAAGAGTACTGCTGCGGATGTCAGCTAATGTCTCTTGAATAATTCTCAATGAATCATCAAACAGAGGGGTAAAGACTTCTACAAGAAGTTCTCCTTTTGTATGAAAATGATTAAAAAGAGTTGCTCTGGAAATATCAGCTGTCTCTGCGATTAGATCCATACTGACGGTATCTGATCCCTTTTCCTCAATAAGCGTTAATGCTGTATTCATTACCGCGCGGTGCGTACTTTCTTTCCGTTTTTGAAATCTTGTTTTGATTTCCTGCACTTGATTAACCTTCTTCTTTAAGATATAGTAATGTTAATTAGACTATATAGTCTAATTATAACACAGGAGTACACTATGAAAGTATTGAGCGCTATTATAGCATATCTTAAGGACTGGAAAAACTGGCTTGTTCATGCATTAATCGGAATTCTGCTTCTGCTTATTGCCTTTGTTTTTCCGCTTAAAGTGTATATGCGGATTATCATTTTTTTAACGGTAATAATCTTAAACACACTTAGAATGCGGCTGGAGAAAAAGTTAAAAGCTAAAAAACACAGCGGCGTTTCACAATAAGTAAGAAACTATGTGAACAGGAGAGTATCCGGTTTAGGATATCCCGTGAAATAAAAAAGGAGCGTATGGCATATGAAGTTTCCTTCATTCGCATACCGCTCCTTTTTTATTACAGGCAGTCCGGTACAGTTTCCTATACCGGATAAACAGCCTTAGAAATCTCTTTCGGAAAGATACTTGTACTCTTTGTACTGTCTCTTGGCTTTTTCAACTGCTTTATCGAGAAGAGCCTTTGCTCTGTCGGGATTTGCTGTTTTTAATGTCTTGAAACGCACTTCTTTGTACATGTAGTCTGCAAGATTGTAATCGGGTTCTTTGCTGTCAAGCTGGAAGGGGTTTTTGCCCTGTTCAGTAAGGCGGGGATCGTAGCGGTATAACGGCCACAATCCGCATGAAACAGCTTCCTTCTGGTTCTGAAGACCGGAAGCCATATCAATACCGTGGTTAATACAATGACTGTATGCAATAACGATTGAAGGACCGTCATACGACTCTGCTTCTCTCATTGCCTTGATTACCTGGTTCATATTTGCACCCATAGCAACGCGTGCAACATACACATAACCGTAACTCATGGCAATCATGCCGAGGTCTTTTTTGCTTATTGTCTTACCGCCGGCTGCAAATTTTGCAACAGCGCCGATCGGTGTAGCCTTTGACATCTGTCCGCCAGTATTTGAGTAAAGCTCAGTATCAAGAACAAGAATGTTTATATTTCGTCCGGAAGCAAGAGTATGATCCAAACCGCCGAAACCGATATCGTATGCCCATCCGTCACCGCCGATAACCCATACAGATCTCTTAATGAAGTGGTCTGTCAAAGAAGCAAGTTCTTTTGCAACAGGATCTTTATTTGAAGCAAGTTCCTTTTTCAGGTCTGCTACATAACCGCGCTGTGCATCGATCGCTGCATCGTCTTCCTGCTTGTTATCAAGAATTTTATCCAATGTTGCAGCTGCAATGCCCTTTGCCTTGGCAGAAGCTGCTACCTCACGTGCATACTGTGCAAGCTTGTCGCTTGTCATTCTCATACCGTATCCGAACTCCGCTGCATCTTCAAACAGAGAATTTGACCATGCCGGACCGCGTCCGTTTGCATCTTTAGCATATGGAGTTGAAGGGAGGTTACCTCCGTAAATAGACGAACAGCCGGTTGCATTTGCAATTACTGCACGGTCGCCGAACATCTGTGAAAGCAGTTTAACATACGGTGTTTCACCGCATCCGCCGCATGCACCGGAGAACTCAAATAGGGGTCTCTTCATTGCAAGACCTTTAGGAGTACCGAGGTTTAATGTTTTCGGATCAACTTCAGGCAGTGTTAAGAAGTAATTCCAATTTGCAACTTCGCGTGAACGAACTGTTTCAGTATAATCGGTAAGATTAATTGCCTTTCTTGACGGATCAGCCTTGTTTTTGCCGGGACATACAGAAATACAAAGTCCGCAGCCTGTGCAGTCTTCGCCCGATATCTGGAGAGTAACTTTCACGCCTTCTTCAGCCTTCGGTTTAATATCAGCAGATTTGAATGATGCAGGAGCTTTTGAAAGATTAGCAGCTGTAACTTTCTTCATTCTTATACATGCATGGGGACATACTACAGAGCACTGACCGCACTGAATGCAGGTCTCAGGATCCCATTCAGGAATGCGTTCTGCAATAGCTCTTTTCTCGTACTGTGTTGTAGCAGAGGGGAACGTACCGTCTTCGGGAAGTTTGCTTACAGGCAGCTTGTCTCCTTCCTGAATAGCCATAGCACCGAGAACGTTCTTTACAAAGTCGTCATCAGATTTCATTGCAGGCTGCATGTGAAGGTTTCCTTCTGTCTTTGCCGGATACTTAACTTCTTCTACAGCAGCAAGCGCCATATCGATGGTTGCAACGTTTTTCTGTACGACGTCTGCACCTTTTTTACCGTATGATTTTTCGATGAATTTCTTCATGTACTCAACAGCGGTAGCCTCAGGAAGAACGCCTGAAATCTTGAAGTAGGCAGCCTGCATAACAACGTTGATGCGGCTTCCCATTCCTGCCTTATCGGCAATCTTGAAAGCATCAATTACGTAAAACTTAAGTTTTTTATCAATAATTGTCTTCTGAACTTCTACAGGTATATGACTCCAAACAGCAGAAGCATCGAAGGGACTGTTCAACAAGAATGTTGCACCTTTTTTTGCAGTTGCAAGCATATTATAAGTTTCCATATAAGTAAACTTGTGACATGCGACGAAGTCTGCACTGGTAATGAGGTATGGTCTGCGGATAGCGCCTTTTCCGAAGCGGAGGTGGGAAACAGTAAAACCGCCGGATTTTTTTGAGTCATAGGAGAAATATGCCTGTGCATTGAGTTCAGGTTTTGCATCTCCGATGATTTTGATTGAGTTTTTGTTGGCACCAACAGTACCGTCAGAACCGAGACCGTAGAACATAGCCTCATTCATTCCTTCTTCTTCAAGAGTGAAAGATTCATCATACTCGAGGCTTGAACCTAAAACATCATCTTTAATACCGACGACGAATTTGTTCATTTTCTTGCCGCTCAGGTTGTCAAAAACAGCTTTAACCATGGTCGGGGTAAACTCTTTTGAACCCAAACCATACCGGCCGCCGACTACAACAGGGATAGACCTCTTCATTTCGGCAAGGGCAGTAACAACATCTTCATAAAGCGGTTCACCGAGAGATCCCGGTTCTTTTGTTCTGTCAAGAACGGCAAGAGCTTTAACAGTAGACGGAATTGCGTTCACAAAAAGTTCAGCACTGAAGGGGCGGTAGAGTCTTACTTTAAGAATACCGAGTTTTTCACCCTCTTTGTTAAGGGCTTCAACGGTTTCTTCGCATGTTTCAGCACCTGAACCCATAATAATGATTACTTTTTCCGCATCTTTTGCTCCGTAGTAATCAAACAGGTGATACTGTCGTCCGGTGAGTTTTGCGTAATTATCCATTTCTTTCTGAACAATAGCAGGCACAGCATTGTAGTACTTATTAACACCTTCGCGGCTCTGGAAGTATACGTCAGGATTCTGAGCAGTTCCGCGGATAACAGGATTTTCAGGAGTAAGACCGCGTGCACGATGGGCTCTTACCAGTTCGTCATCGATCATCTTCTGCATAACTTCGTAAGAAACTTCTTCTACTTTCTGAATTTCGTGTGATGTTCTAAAACCGTCAAAGATGTGCAGGAAAGGAACGCGAGATTTAAGCGTTGCAGCGTGAGAAATTACTGCTAAATCCATAACTTCCTGTACGCTGTTAGAAGCAATCATTGCCCAGCCGGTCTGGCGGCATGCCATAACGTCCTGGTGATCGCCGAAAATTGAAAGTGAACTTGTAGCCAAAGCGCGTGCTGCAACATGGAATACTGTGCTTGTGAGCTCACCGGCAATTTTATACATATTCGGGATCATTAACAGAAGACCCTGTGAAGCAGTAAAAGTTGTGCTTAAAGCACCGGTTGTCAATGCACCGTGAACGGCACCGGCAGCACCGGCTTCAGACTGCATTTCAACAACGTCAGGAACAGTTCCCCAAATATTTTTCTTACCTTTTGCTGAATACTCATCAGCAACCTCTCCCATCGGGCTTGAAGGAGTAATAGGATAAATAGAAATTACTTCGCTTAAAGCGTGGGCAACGTGACCGGCGGCTGTATTACCGTCAATCATTACCAGATTCTTGTCTGACATAAGACCGTCCTTATTTATTATATTACGAGAACCAATAGACAGCTCCCGCTAGTGTACCGTGTCTGCATAGAATACTACTATAGATAACTTTTTTCAAGCATGAAGGCGCATATAGGACAGGAAAGTGGATATTGGCAAGGAGACAGCACTTGATAAACAATACCTTTTTTATAAAAAGAACTCAGAGAAAAGACATCCAGCTTCCTGATAAAACATACCCAAGTTCCTTACTAAGTGTCAGCACCTTCCGTGTAAATGAGAACCAGCTCTGTACCGGGGCAGCCCTGCCTTTTGTAGTTTCATCCACAAACGCTCCATCTCCATTTTTACCCGCAGCACATAATGTTCCATCTGTTTTAACTGCCAATATACTTCTTCAGCTGAATGGCTGCAATCTTCGGGTTTGTAATTACAGAAGGACCTGCAATACAGCCTCCTTCACAGGACATAACCTCAATAAGATTCGGCGTATCAGCGGAAAGAGAAGCTGTACCCTCATTAATTTTTCCATAGAGCTCAAGCTGTTTCATACCGGTCTTTGTAAGACCATTAATAATACCGGCCTTCAGTTTCTCCGGGTGCTTCAGCCTTATTTTTACCGCTTCTGCCACACCGCCAGAGACTGCAAAATTCCGGGCGGAAGGGGACGGCACAACCGGAGACGTAACCGCTTCCTGCTTTTCAAGCTCAATATTTTTCGCCACAAATAAAGCCCCTATTTCTTCTACTGATAATACATAATCAACAAAATCATCATCCATTCCCTCCCGGCGTTTTGCAAGGCAGGGTCCGATAAATACGCTGATGCATTCAGGATCTTCTTTTTTAACTAGTTCAGCGGTATAGTGCATCGGGCTCCTTGTATCCGATATACAGCTTATAAGAGAGGGAACATGTTTTTGTACAGCCCGTACATACGCAGGACAGCACGATGTTGTCATCATTGTATCGCCTTTTTCCATGCGCTCCTCAAATTCGTGAGCTTCTTTATCGGCAGTAATGTCGGCTCCCTGTGCTACTTCCCGGACTTTGGTAAAACCCGCCGCAAGAAGTGCGCCTTCGAGCTGGCCGGGAGCGCTTCTAAACTGGGAGGCGACCGCAGGAGCATACATAGCATGTACTTTTTTACCGGCCATGATGAGCTTTACAACATCCACAAGCTGGCTCTTATCCATCATCGCCCCGAAAGGACATTCTCTCATACAGTTTCCGCAGAAAATACAGGTATGATAATCAATTCTTTCCTTGCCGTTTTCATCCTTTGTTATAGCTCCGACAGGGCAGGCCTCTTCGCAGGGAACGGGAATCTTAATTATTGCATGATACGGACAATTCTGCATACATAGTCCGCAGTTAATACACTTATCCTCATCTATAACTGCGCGCCCGCTCTTTATTTCGATAGCCTTTTTTGCACAGTTCATCATACAAGGCCGCGCCAGACAGGCCTGGCAGGCATTGGTGACCATATAATGTGTTTTTACACAAGCATTGCAGGCTTCATGGAGAACTGTCAGCATGGGCCATGTCGGTTTATCCCTCGTTAAAGCTTCTTTGACATAATCAGCTAATGTTTTTTCATCATCATAATCCTCGACGCTGCAGCCGAGCCGTGCAATAACGCGCTGCTGTAATAGTTCCCTGTCATGGTATATGCAGCAGCCCATCGGTTCCACCCCGCGCGGAGCCATTTCCCGCGGTATAAAGCGAACACCCTCTTCAAGTTTTCCTTCAAGCTGAAGTTTTGTTAACCGTATGAGTATTTCGCGTTTCATCTGCGATGCGTTATTATTCAGATTCATAATTATTCCTCTGCTATTTGCCGTATCTTGTCTATAACAGCAGAAAGCGTGGCTCCGCTAAATACTTCCCCGTTAACCAGAACAAAGGGTGCTTTCCCGTTTTGCGTTCTACCGCATTTTTCAAGGCATGACACGCCGTTAATTTCTATATGCACCAATTTTTTCAAATCCTCAGGTAAAGATTCTTCCAGCATCATTATTTCTGATCCGCCCATAACGAAACAGGCTGTCCCCGTACAAATTGTTACCGTAACCTTCTTCATAAAACCTCCAAAAAACCTCAACAGCATGTGCATTGGTTTTATATATATTGAATTTGAACCTGTTTTAAATACTTTTCCTGCAGCAGGGCGGCAGTCTTCTTAATAATGTTGCGCCGTATTTCAAGCTCCACCGGCATGTTCGGATCCTGATGAGCTTCGTTTATTTTTGTTCCGACAACAAACAGTATTCTATCACTGTTAAAGAACAAATCCGCAATATGCGATGCCGCATTTGAGCGTGAACTTTCAGCGCCTATCCCGCTTTCAAGAATCTGCGACACTGCACCCATGGTAATTATTCCCTCTGTAACAAGATCGGCACCTTCCATTACTGATTCCGGCGGAATTTTCGGATCAAGATTTTTTATAGACACACTCACTTTTTTCCCGGTTTCTCTGGCGATTATATTTGCCGTTGTTCCCCCTGAAATAATTTTTCGTCCCGAAAAGGTATTGAACATTCTGGCAAGTTCCGCATCCCTCTCGGTATACAGAGGAGGACCGGTAAGAACAAGCAAATCACGGGGTTTTCTTGAGTATATTATACCGCAGGTTATGTCGTCCTTTGCTTTATATGAATCTATCTGCAAAGCCTGATTAACCACTGCTTTAGCCAGTTCTCTTGCACTTATTTCAGGATCTTTATGCACTCTGTCCAGAATAAAAGATAAAACATTGTTATATCCCCATCCAAACGGATAATGACCTGTTCCCATACCGGCCTGAGTTACTCCGTCTGAAAAAAACACAAGTCTGTCATCAGGCAGAGCCTCATACTGTGAATACTGAACAACAGCCTCTTTTTTTGGGGCGGTTTTTTTATTCTTCCTTTCGATCGGCGTATATTCCTTTATCGGCTCAACAAAGGTCTGTTTCCTGATTAATATATAGGGAGGATTATCGTATTCAATAACTCTCACCATAGAGTTCGGCTCGATATCTACAAGGGTAAATGTAGCATAGCTGATTCCCCGTTCCTTGCATACAGGCAGCGTATTCATTATTATCCGGGCAGCCTTCTTTATGGGAATATCTGAGGCAATAAACTTTGTAGCCATTGTTGCAGTTAACGTCGCTAGAACTCCGGCCTTTATTCCTGAACCGAGTCCGTCTGAAAGCGCCGTTATTACCCGTCCGTCGGAAGGATTCTTTTGCGACAAAAAGACATCTCCCTGCGCTCCCTGTTTGTGTTTACAAACCTGAGCGTGTGCAACTTCAATAAAAGTACCGTTTGAACCGGTAAAAGAAGGAATCCCGTTCATTCTTCGCCGTCTCCGTCTTCCTCTGAAAAGGAGTCAATAATAGAATTTAATATAGACTCCGATTCTGCGGCATTTTCACCGAGGAGAAAGGCAATTTTCTGTACAACTGACAAATTTTTATCTATGACTTTTTTTGCCTGGCTGACAATTCTATGCCTTTGAATTTGAGGGGCTGTAATATCTTCAATTACCGCTCCTGCAGCTTCTTCTTTCTCAATCGCAAATACCGATACATGAAATATTTTTTTCCCTGAACGTACTTCCCGTTCAATAACATCAGGACCGTTTAGTGCAAGTACATCTGAAAAGAAGCGGTAAAAAGGAATAATTTTTGTCAGATCAGCACCTTCAAGGCCGGGTTTTGCTTCATACATGACTGTAATATCTGAGCCCATTAAATGTGCAAAACTCTTATTGCATTCAACTATTTTCAAGGCGCGGTCTGCTATTACAACGCCTCCGGGAATTGCCCGTATTAGACCATTAGCCTTTTTCTGCGCCAGTTTCCGCATATACGATACACACATTGTTTTTTCCGCCCGGTTGTCAAGCATAGCCTCTGCAAACAGCCGGCAAGTATCATAGCCGCAGCTGGCACAGTTTAATTCATCTGTTCTGCTGTATTTTCCCACAGAACGGAGAGCAAAACGAATATCATCATCGCTGTGCTTCATCTTTTCCTGAACAGTTACCGGAAGCGTACCCCGTAAATCACTCACCGAATTTAAAAGCTGTTCATCGAGGGTATCGGGGGCTGTTTCTGCATATTCCCCGATTCGTACATTTCTGATTGCTAATGAAGAATCAGCAGCCGACCCCGGTCCGTTTACACAGCCGCCTTCGCAGGCAAGAACCTCTATAAAAAGGGACTGCGAAAGATCTTCATTCTTCAATCCCTCAAGAGCGCTTCGAATTTCTTCAATACCGGTTATTGATAGAGTTCTCACCTGTGCAAGAGAATCATACTTCCTGCAGGACTCAATCATGCCCCCGCCGACCGGATAATACGTCCCCTTGCCTGCTCTAAAGGGAATAAAACCCTGTTCCTCCGGCAGAGAACGCAACGATGAAGGTGTAATTCCCTCGCTGTCGAACCACCTTCTAAGATCAATGAAAGTCAAAGCCGAGTCTATTGTCTTCCAAATATCAGCTTCCCTTTTTTTTGCTATGCACGGACCAATAAAAACAACACCCGTATCTTCGCCGAAAGTTTGTTTTAAAAAACGTGAATGGGCAAGGAGCGGAGAAGAACAGTCTGTAATATAGTGTGCATAATCACCCATAAAATGCTTAATAAATTCAACACAAGACGGACAGGCAGAAGATATGAACAGTTTTTGACCGTCCTTATTCTTCGAAGCCTGTACAAGATCTTTTGCAATCTGCGCCGACACAAGATCTGCACCGATTGCGGTTTCCGACACGCCCCAAAAACCCAGTTTCTTCAGTGCGTATATAAGCTGTTCCTTTGTATATTCAGGAAACTCGGATGCAAACGACGGAGCCAAAGAAGCTACAACACGCGGTTTAAGAGAGAAAAGCTGTTTTGTTTTCATCAGATCATCTCTCACATGTTTAGCCTTTGCAGGACAATGAATTACACAGCGTCCGCACATAATACACAGCTCGGGAATAACCATGGCATGTCCGTTTTCTACACGGATAGCTTTAACCGGACACTGCCTGATGCACTTATAACAGTCCTGACACTCTGTTTGTTCTGTAAAAATAGGATTGAGAATATTCATCTTTCTACTCCCAGTTCATGCGCTAACAAATCCTCAAGCCCCTCAGGACTCACACAGGAAAATAACGTATCATTAATTCTGATATTAGGACCTTTCTTGCATTCACCCTCGCATAAACAGCCTTTTGTTGAAACAGAGGCCTCAAGATTATGTTTTTCAATAAAGGAGCTGATAATACCGGCATTAACCGAGTTTCCCCTGCTAAAGCATGAACTTCCCATACATACCGTAATTGTTGTCATCAATCCTCCCGCGGGCATCTATCCCTTCTTATAATCTATATATTTTTATCGATTAAGTCAATCCGCAGATGCCCAGTGTAAAAAAACATAGCATGATATAAAAAATACTGGAAAAATGAAAAACATTGCCCTATACTTTGGCTATGAATTATATACAGGAATTTAATGAATATTATGATGAGTTGTATCCTATAACGGAAAGCCAAAAAACTTTTTTTAACAAACTCATTTCCAAATATCCGTCTCCCGTGCGGTTCCTGCGTATAGGCTGCGGTACCGGATATTTTGAGCATTACCTTGCAAAATTAGGACACGATGTCACAGGAATAGAAGACTATCAGGAAATGCTGGAATCCGCAAACAGAAGAAGAAAATTCCCCAACATGTCTATACGGTATTTTTATATGAGCAGCCTCGAAATGTTCCGTTTCCTTGGAAAGAATTTTTATAATATTATTACAATAAAAGATAATAGAATTATTTTTATTAATGATCCCACCTTAATGCGTAAATTCTTTTATGACTGCAAAAATTTACTTACACCAGGAGGAAAAGTTGTTATTCACATGAACAACTTCAGCCTCTATAAACCAAATCCTATGGCAAAGCTGCCGAATCTTGAATCTATGCGGGCAAAACTATTTACCCAAATATGGCAAAAAGAAGAGGGTGTTTTTACCGCTGACATGGACTTGGAAACCAGTACTGGAAGAATTCTGTCTCTCATTAAAGACACAAGAATATCTCTGCTTACAAGGGAGCAAATTCAGGCTCTGGCAGTTGAAGCCGGATTCTCCAATACAGAGTACTATGCTGATTACGACATGACAGAGATGACCAATGAGAGCGAATCCCTTATAGCAGTACTATCGTAGCAATACATTCAGGTTATTTATCTATTTTACCGCATCAATTACGCGCCACTTTCCTTCCTGCTGTATAAGCTGATCGGATTTTATTTCAAGCAGCCTTCCATCTTCACCCAGCATCTTAATATGACCTGCCAGGGGATTTACTTCGGTAACCCGGAATGGTGTATTTTCATAAAAAAGCCTTACCCCTTCCTGGGGAAGCTTCTTCCGTGCTTCTGTATAGCAGTCAAACTCATAAGAAAGACAGCATAGAAGACGGCCGCACTGCCCCGAAATTTTCATTGAGTTTAAGGACAAATTCTGATCCTTTGCCATTCGTATAGAAACAGGCCGCAGCCGGTCCGAGACAGCATGACAGCAATACGGACGGCCGCACACACCGAGTCCGCCTGTTATGCGCGATTCATCGCGCACACCAATCTGTCTGAGCTCTATACGCATCTTAAAAACTGACACAAGATCTTTTACAAGTTCTCTAAAATCTACCCGGTTTTCTGAACTGAAGAAGAATAGAACTTTCTGTTCCTCAAGCAGATAATGGGTCGCTATCAGCTTCATGTCGAGCCTGTGAAAAGCTACTTTTTCTTTAAATATTTTATACGCAGCGGTTTCTTTTTCCTTAAGCTGCTCAGCCCTGTCAATATCGTATTGAACGGCTTTGCGGTCCACTATCAGTACATCAGACGGTTTAATTCCAATAGGCTTTACCGACTTTCCCATTACGCGGGCAATGTCCTTTCCATACCGTGTGGGTATTATTACATAATCACCGCTTTTAAGTTCCATTGGAGCCGATGTTGCTGCATATACCCCCTCGCTCGAGTACTCAAGTTTTAAACGGTACAGGGGATCGGGATAAACATACGAAGATGAATCCTCCTGCGGACTCTCGTCTGCAGCATCATCCTCCAAATTATACAAACCTTCACTTTCCTGAAAACCTTCTATGTCATTTTCAAATACTTCACTCATGCTTTCCCTCTTAAGATAAAAAGTCTACCAATAATCCGGTAATTTCATCAACTTTTGCAATCAGACGTATTTGATCGGCCTGATTAAACAAAATATCAGAAGCGAGCCGGTCCAGCTCCTGATTAATAACCTGTATAAGGGAGAACTTTTTTCTGCTGTAAGTTCCTGCCTTTGTTTTTCTGCGGATGCCTTCCTGTTCTTCAATCTCATACGATTGATTTACCACAAAACGCAGAAAATTACCCACTGCCTTTTTGTATACCGCAAAGGAATCGGCAAAGGGTTTTTGCTTTAATATATCACCTGCAGAATATACTGAATCTATCAAAACCTTAACAGCCTCTTCATACGGCAGATCTGCTATTTCATCAGGCAGTGTATCGTTCGTAATCTGAGCGCTTTCTTCTTCCAAAAGAGATGAAAAAAGACTTTTTCTTATTGAACCCTTTTCTTTTGTCTCTTCTTTTTTTTTGGATTTATTCGCGCCGTTCAGCAAAGGAGACGCCGCACTTAAGTGCAATGCAGACTGAAGAGGATCTATACTGCTCATGTTATTATCCCGAAGAAGACGAAAAAGCTCTCTTCTTGATGGAAGTCATAGTAAGCCAGCTTTTTTTTGCTTCTTCAAATTCTTTTTCATCTGATATTGAGATGCACATACCCTGAAGGATCACACCTTCTTCAATCTGAATCTTCCTTGATACTACATCGCCTAAAACCGCAGCAGTAGAATAAACTGTTATACTTTCCCTTGCAACTACATTTCCTGCAACTATTCCGCCGATTATTACCGCAGATGCAAGAATATTCCCCTTAATACGGGCCTGTTCGCCGATTATTACCCGTCCTGTTGTCTCCAGATCACCTGCAATATCACCGTCAATTCTAACAAACCCGGCAACACGCAGATTTCCAGCAACCGCCGATCCCGGGCCAATAAGAGTATTAATATTTATGTCATCTGAAAATTGAGCCATTATTCCACCACTACTTGGCCAGCTTAACGTAAACGTATTTTGCAGGATCTACTACACCGTCACCGATGTGAATCTCATAATGCAGATGTGCAGCCGTTGAAGCACCTGTGTTGCCGACATTGCCGATTACATCACCCTGGGAAACAAACTGCCCTTTTGAGACCCTGGTACTGCTCAGATGAGCGTACCGTGTATAAAATCCGTGCTTATGCTTTATAACAATATAATTTCCAAAATCTGTACTAAAGGCAACAGTAACCACCTGTCCGTTGGCAGTTGCAATAACAGGATCGCCAGAACGCCATGTTGAAAAGTCTAATCCTTTATGAATATACCACTGCCCGGTTATAGGATGCTTATTTTGACCGAAAGCCATGGATATATGCCCTATACCGCCTTTTAGAGGCCAGACGCTTGGAATATCTGCAAACAGAGTGCCTTGAAGCTCAAGCATTTTTGCAATCTGTTCCAGGGGCTGAATTGAATTTTCCAAATATGACGTAAGATCTTTAATCTCGGCTGTTTCCTGCAAAGATCCGCTGGAAAGCTCCTGCATGTCGAAAAGAGAAGACAAATCGCTGCCTGAACCGGCAGTATTGGTTTTAGCAACATTCTGGTCTACGCCGAGAATCGAAAAAGACTGCGACAGGGTTGCCTGAAAACGTTTAGCTGTCTGAATTAAATTACTGCTCTCGTCACGCAGTTCATCTAAACTTGCCTGCGTTTTTCTATTCTCTTCACGAAGCCTGTTAATCTCGGTATTGCTGCCGATCGCCTGTTTATTAAAATAAATAAAAGATATTGTAATTCCTGCAATAAGCACGAAACCGGTAAGCAATGCAAACACATTCGTCTGAAAATTAAGCACTTTCTTTTGAGAGTGCGGAACAATCATTATTGTTAACTTTCTATCCCCGGCTTTAAAAATCTTGAGAAACAAACCGCCGGCAAAAACAAAAAATCTGCTTAAAGAATGGAGTATTGAGAAGACTAAATTTTTTTCTACCCTCTTATATCGCCGCGTTTGTGCCAAAAGTGTACCTCGGGAACGTTTTTACACCAATTTTCGGTATTATACCACTAGTAAAATAATCTGTCAAACTCAAGACCTTAAGATTTCTCGGTTTTAAGTTGACGATTGAACTGTACTGTGTTATTCTTATCGGTAGGAACACACTAAGTTTTAAATACAATATTGTTCCACAAAGACGGTTCCCGTCATTTGTTACCTTTTTTGGAAGAAAGCCATGCAGTTTTTTGATACTCACGCCCATATAGGGTTGATTTATGATGACCCTATAGAACAGCTTCGTGTTATACAGGAAGCAAAACAAGCCCAAGTTACCCGCATTGTGAGCATTTGCAATAGTTTACATGACTTTACACAGGTATATGCAAATCTCAAATCCGTTCCGGGAGTATACCACGCAGTAGGTGTCGCCCCGTCTGAAGTAACAAACCCCGGAAAAGACTGGATTCAGACAATCGAAACATCTTTAAAGCTGGCGAATGTTGTTGCGCTGGGTGAAACAGGATTAGATTATTTCCGTAAATTCGGGGACAAAAGATCTCAAATAGAATTATTTATAACAGAGCTTGAAATAGCACAGAAAATGAATGTTCCTGTAATAATTCATAACCGCGATGCAGGTAAGGATGTATTAGATATTCTAAGCGAACGCATACCGTCTGCGGGAGCCGTACTGCACTGTTATTCAGAGGATGCAGCGTATGCAAAAAAAGCTCTTGATCTGAATATTTACTTCTCTTTTGCCGGAAATTTAACATACAGGAATGCGCGGAACCTTCATGAAACAGTTTTAAATGTACCGCTCGAGAGAATTCTTGTTGAGTCTGAAAGCCCTTTTATGGTGCCGGCAGAATTCAGAGGAAAGCGCAACATGCCTTCTTATACACCGTCAACAGTCCGCTTTCTGTCAGATCTCCTGGACATTGAACTGGAAGAAATAAGCGCCCAATTATGGAAAAACAGCTGTAAATTCTTCCGTCTTCCTGAATAAAGCATCTGCTATGACTATCTATTATCACCCTGTAGCAATAGGGGATCTTCTCATTCCCGGCAATCTGTTTTTAGCACCGGTTGCCGGTTATTCAGATAGAGCTTTCCGCTCCGTGTGTATTAAAGGCGGAGCATCACTTTGCTACACAGAGATGGTATCGTCCGAAGCTTTATACAGGGGATCTGAAAAAACACACCGGCTCCTCCTTCGTGCTGATAATGAAAAATTTTTTGCAGTACAGCTGTTCGGCGGAGATCCTCACTCCATGGAACAGGCCGCTTTGATTGTATCAGAAAACTATAAACCTTCCCTTATTGACATCAACGCAGGCTGCCCCGTACCGAAAATAATAAAATCGGGCTCAGGGTCTGCATTAACAAAAGATCCGGAATTATTGTATAAAATTACCAATTCTGTCGTTAAAGCCTGCCCCGGAATACCGGTAACTGTTAAAATTCGATCCGGGTGGGATGCTCAAAACCTTACCTGGAGGGAGGCAGCTCTTGCAGCATACGAAGCGGGAGCAAAAGCTGTCACACTGCATGCAAGGACAAGAGCTCAGGGATACGAGGGAAAAGCAGATTGGTCAATTCTAGCAGACTTGGTATTACTATTAAAAAATAAAATTCCCGTTTTCGGTTCGGGAGATGTCTTTAGTCCGGAAGATGCACGGGCAATGTTTGAAACAACAAACTGCGATGCAGTTATGTTCGCCCGGGGAGCCATGGGCAACCCCTTTATTTTCCGCCAGACAATGGAACTATTAACCACAGGAAGCTGCAGCCCGGCAGATCCGTCTGAACGGATTAGAGCAGGAATGGAAGAACTGGCTTTATTAATTGAAGATACAGATGAACCCGCCGCGTGCAGAGAAATGAGAAAACGTTTCTGCAGTTACTCGAAGGGTTTAGAGGGAGGATCTTCTTTACGTAATGCTATTGTTAAGGCCGGGAAAGAAGCGGATTACAAAGAGATTTTTTCAGACTTTTTATTGTAAAAATACTTTATACACCGTACAATATGATTATGTCTTTCTTTAAAGCGGTCATTAATCTTTTTTTAAACCTCTTTTCACCCGGAACATCCGAAACCCGCTATAAGGGAGAATTAAAAACCTTTGAGAACGACCTTAAAAATATTCAGCCTCAGCTGTATAAAAATGGTTTTCTAACCGGAAATATGGCTGAAGTGTTCAATATTTTGTATGTGGAAACAAAAATTCTTTTCAATCTTTTCTCCGAAACTATAGCCGGGGATGACACCCTGAAAGCCAATAAATATATTGATATGCTCATAATTACCGGTTTTTATGCAGAAAGCAGGGACTACTGGGACAGTCTGACTTATGATATCCGTAAAATGGAACTTGAAGAAGGGGAAGAAGACCATAAGATTTATGAGGAACAACACCGGCGCCTCGAAAAAATCCTTCATATTCTTGATAATGACGATTTCAAAAAAATTGAACAGGTAATCAGAGAAATTGACCGCCTTGTTGATATTTGCCGTTTTAATTATGTTTCTGTGCTGCTCCAGTTTGATCCTTCTTTTGCCTCTGATAATCCGTCCTATACTCCTGAATACCGTCCCGTACTCTTGAAAGATATAGAAAACACGCTGATGGATATTTACTATGTATCATCGGGGTTGACAATAAAAATACCGGAAGCCAGAGCAATAACGGCACTTGCAGAACTCCGCAAAGGAAGCTCGCTTACAGAAGAGGAAAATCAAAAATATTTACAGTCATTAAAAAAAATTAACGCCGTTTTCCGTAATATTCTTTCAAAATCCATACTGCAGAAAATGATCTTTCTTTCAAAAAACACGCTGGAATATCAGCTTCAGACAGCACAGTATACGAGAAAACTGATTCAGCCTTTTAAGGAACGGCTTCGAAAACAGTTCGATGCGGATACAAAACGGATACGTTCGGAATTCCAGGATTTAAAAATAACAAAAGAACTCACACATCTGTTCGGATCGAGAGAATTATTTCAAATCCGGGGCTACAATCAGGAAAACAATACGTATCTTCAAAACAACTCCACTGAGTCTTTTCTGTATATAACCCCTGTTCACATACTTAATTCCTTTGTCAAAATCTATCTGACCGATTCTATTCTTTCGTTTCTTAATGATATTGTCGTAGAAGGTTTTTTTAACAATACCTTATATAAAACTGAATTTGCAGCGGCAGTTTTTGCCTGCAGCGAATGTAAAAACAGGATTCAAGAATTTGAAAAAACCTTTGAAAAAAACGGCGAGAATGATATTTTACTCATAAAAAGCTATAGTAAAGACGGTCAGCAGAATGCAGACCTGCTTAAAAAAATGACTCAAATGATCGAAAATGCCAATTCGCAGGCGAGATCACTTATAGAAACACAGACTACTTATTTTCATGATTTGTCGGTAAAAGTGGAATCTCTGTTATATGAGGCAAAAAAATCGTCTTCAGCAGATATTACAAATATAAAAATCCTCATAAGTTCCATGAGAAACAAAGATAATGCCGAATTATTGGAAAAACAATTCCCCCTTTGGCGGATTTTCCTTGATATTATGCAGAATTATGTTATAATAGCCGATGTTGAGAAGAAAAATACATGAAACAAACTTCTAAAAAAAGCAAAAAGACTCTTCACGATGATGCGATTGAGTCGTATGAAAAACAGCTTTATGATTATAAGCAGCTCCTTGAAATTTCAAAAAGCTTATCTTCGGTTCTTGAATACTCAACTCTTATAGAATCTATTCTTTATGTCTGTATGTGCCAGATGCGCGTTCTGGGAGCAGGCGTTTTTGTTCTTAAAACCTTTGATTCAGATTTTTTTACCCTCGACTCAAACTATAACGGGCTTGAACCTCATGAGAAAGTCTCTTACAACATTCCAATTACCCATCCTGTTGTTTCCTTTTTAGCAGAAAACAACATCAGTTATTCTCTTGAAGAATTAACAAAAGCTTTCGAGGATGAGAACATTCTCGAACAGATTACATCTCTTAATCCGTCTCTCATTGTTCCTCTCAAACAGAAAAATCACTTAAATGGAATACTGCTTCTCGGCGAAAGGATAGACCTCGGCGAGGGTGTTTCATACAGCGAATATGAACGGCAGCAGATGATGAATATTGCATCTCTTTCTGCTATTGCAATTAACAATGCGTCGCTTATAGAAATGACCACAACTGATATGATGACGCATCTGAAGCTAAAACATTATTTTTACACCGTTCTTGCAGAAAAAATGGAATTTTCACAGATTAACGGTCTGCCGCTTGCTGTAATGATGCTCGACATCGACTTTTTCAAAAAATTCAACGACACATACGGTCATGCCTGCGGAGATTTCGTACTTCAGCAGGTTGCTAAAACAATATTTGACGGCATCCGCGGTCAGGATATGGCAGGACGTTACGGGGGCGAGGAATTTGTTGTAATGCTTTACAATACCGAAGCTTCTGCTGCAATGCTTGTTGCAGAACGCATCCGCAACGAGATCGAAAAGCGTATTCTGACATATGAAAATAACACCATGAATGTTACAATCTCGATCGGTGTTGCAGTCTGCCTTCCGGGAACCTCCATGACGGCGAAAGAACTGGTTGAATTTGCCGATCAGGCACTGTATCAGTCTAAGCGCAACGGCAGAAACCGGGTAACATTAGCGGCAACCCCATCATCATCTGCAGAGGAATAACATGGGGCTCTTAAGTACCATCCGCAAACCTTTCCGCTATTCATTTAATGCCGTCTCTTTTTACATTGTCGGTATAAACATACTGGTCTTTCTTCTCACATCGGTAAATCCTAACCTGTACAATTATTTGTCTCTTAATGTTGTTAATGTTGTACGGAATTCCATGTACTGGCAGTTTTTTACCTATATGTTTGTACACGGCGGATTATCGCACCTTCTTTTCAACATGCTCGGGTTGATGTTTTTCGGATTAACTCTTGAAAAAGCAATTGGGAGCAAGGAATTTATTCTTCTTTACATTGCCTCTGGTATTTTTTGCGGTGTATTTTCCTTTGCTGTTTATTTTTTTTCCGGCAGTTACGGTTCTTTCTTACTTGGCGCCACGGGGGCTGTTTACGCCGTACTTTTAGCGTATGCCGTTGTTTTTCCGCGCGCTCAAATTTTATTTTGGGGAATCCTGCCCATTCCCGCCCCGATTCTTATCGGTATATATGCCGGAATTGAACTGTTTAATCAGTTTGCAAATGTAAATTCCGGCATAGCGCATATGACCCATCTAGCCGGATTTGCATTTGCTTGGCTTTATATTCGAATACGTATGGGTATAAGCCCGTGGAAAGTATGGAAAAACGCTTTCCGCTGATTCTAATAGTACTTTTTATTTCTCTTTCTCTTTTTCCGCAGGAAAGAATATATCAGACTGAAGGCGCGGAAAATCTGCTCCGCATTGAAATCTGGTCTCTTCTGGAAACCGAACCCGGAAGGGAAATTGAATCTTCTTCTACTTTTTACGACAATTCTGTAAATGAATTAAAAACCGTTGCCCCTTTCGTTCTTGAAGGCATGATCTACGGCTGGGATTTTTCGTATTCTCCCTCAGATACACAAAGAAAAGCAGATGAGTACTTCGAATTTACTCCAAGAGGTGTAATTTTAAAAGGCGATGAAAGGCTTTCGTTTAAAGACCCGAGAATTGAAAATGAGCGTTTTTACGTCTGGCTTGAGTATATGAGATCTGCCGAAATGATGGCTCAAAAAAGGGCATGGGATTCAGTTATTTTTCCCAAAATAAGCGGTACAGGAAGAGGGAAAATTGAAAATGGTACAGAAGGAATTATACAAGCGTACAGAGAAGCACTCAAAAATGCGGTACGCTCGTATGCCCGCGGAATAGAAAAAAATAAACCCAAAGAAATCAGGGGATCGGTGCTGCTCATTAAAAACCCCCGTTTATATATAGATTCAGGCGCCTACACAGCCGACCTTGATTTTTTTCTACAAGTGGGTAAAATAATACCGTACGCCTTGTATTAAGCCGGGGCAGCGCGGAGGGCAGTATGAAAAAAAGTCTTGTAATTCTTTTTTTATGTACCTGTATTATTACCAGCATGTGGGCTCAGAAACAGCAGCAGGTTGAAGTTATTCAGGAGAAAGATAAACTTGTAACTATGACTATCGAGTTTATTCCGTCTTTGGATGAAGCCAGGTTTATATATTCATGTCCTGCAGGAACATTTGATCAGGGTAACGCCATGGTCGCAATTAAGGAAAGGGCGGAGAAATTTACAAAAGAACGGGGATATTTTTTTTATACATATATAGAAAAAGCTGTAACAAAATACGACAATGTCAATAAAATTGCCTACTACACAGCATTTATCAAATTTTTAAATTAGGTCATACAAACGGAGCTTTACATGGATATTCAAACAGTTATTAAAAATCTGCATCCCCTTGAAATAAAGGTGCTGCGCTCATATACACCGTCGCAGGAACTCACATCCGAAAAACTGCAGAAGGAGCTTTCTTATAAAGAAGGTCATGCAAATCAGGCTTTTTCATGGCTGGCAGGAAAGGAACTTGCATCAGTTGTGCGTAAAGAACCTCATACCTACTATGAGATTACCGAGCTGGGCAAAACCTTTGCAGAAAAAGGGACTCCTGAACAAAGAATTATACGTTTTTTAAAAGAAAAAGGTGCAACACCGCTTCCCCAAATAGCACAGACTCTTTCCATAGATAATAAAGATGTCGGAAGCGCCTTCGGAACTCTTTCAAAAGAAGGAATTCTTACTATGGATGCTGAGAAAAAAGCGGTCCATACCGGCAAAGAAAATTCAAAACGCATTACAATTATTGATGCTCTTTTAAAAAAGGCGGCAGAGGCGCAGGACGGGCTTTTAAATCAGGATTCCATGGCTGCAGAAGAAATTGAGGCAATAAGCACACTCGCAAAAAAAAGGGGTGCCGCAGATGCCGCCTTCCGTATTGTTGAACGGGAAACGGTTGTCTACTCTCTTACTAAAGATGCTCTCGATGTGGAAAAAGCACTTGAACAGGCCGGTATTACCGGTGAGGAAATAGGCAGCCTCACATCAAAGATGCTCACAACAGGCGAATGGAAAAATGCCTCTTTTAGAGGATACAACATAAGCGTTCCCCCTGCACGAATCATTCCGGGAAGAACAAATCCGTATGTTTCATTTTTGGAAAGTGTTAAGGACAAATTGTGCTCACTCGGCTTTGAGGAATTTGACGGTCCGCTTGTTGAAACAGAATTCTGGAATTCCGACGCGCTCTTTATGCCTCAGTTCCATGCCGCACGCGACATTCATGATGCTTATTCGGTAAAAAATCCTACTCATGCAAAATCAATAGAAGAACCCTTTCTTTCAAATGTGGCCTCCGCTCATATGAACGGAGGAAATACCGGAAGCCGCGGCTGGAATTATCAGTTTGACAGAGATTTTACCCGCCGCCTGATTCTTCGAAGCCAAGGCACAGTACTTTCTGCCCATCAGCTTGCGAAAGCTAAAATACCGGGCAAATATTTTGGTATTGCACGCTGCTTCCGTTATGACAGGGTCGACGCAACACACTTATCTGACTTTTATCAGACTGAAGGAATTGTTCTGGGCGACGAAGTTAATCTTAAAACCCTCCTGGGATTTTTGGAAATGTTTGCCGTGGAAATTGCAGGTGCTACTGATGTAAAGTATGTTCCCGGCTACTTCCCCTTCACCGAACCTTCAATAGAAGTACATATTAAACATCCTGTTCTCGGGTGGTTTGAACTCGGCGGGTCAGGAATTTTCCGCCCCGAAGTTACAAAACCGATGGGAATTGATGTTCCTGTTCTTGCCTGGGGAATCGGTATTGACCGCATGGCGCTCATGGCATTAGGACTTAATGACCTCCGCGAATTGTTCAGCAGCGACATTGAACAGGTTCGCCTGAGAAAAGCCCGGTACTAAAAGAACTGGTCAAATTTTCTTATAATACTCAATAAGGGGTTCCTTAGTGACAAAGGACCAATGGGTTTCATTCTGCTCATTTAGAAACGATTTTAAAAAACAGTGTCTCCTTTGGGAGAAAAAAGCTCAAACTCTAGGGCTTCCGCTTCTTCAAAGCAGCGCCGCAGCGAAAGACGGCGTACCGTACTATCCTGTGGAAAATCCTGTTGTATATAATACCGCTCTGGATGAACTATCTGAATCAGACTCCATCAAACTTATTGTAATCGGCGATAATCCCGGAAAAAGCGAGCAGCTTTCGAAACACAGAAAATACCTTGTCGGTCTTTCGGGGAAAATTGCAGAAGGTTTTTTTAAGAAAAATCCGGAACTTTATATTGATTTCCGGAAAAATGTTATTATTTTAAATAAGACGCCGGTTCATACGGCAAAGACAAAAGAGTTGAAGCTGTTGTCAGAATCCGGCGGATCTGAAGTAAAAAAACTAATAGAGGAAAGCCAGATATGGATGGCAAAAAACACTGCCCTCCTGCATAAAAAGCTCGGCTGCCCTTTGTGGCTCGTGGGATATGCGGAGCTTAAAGGAAAAGGTCTATTCTCCTTGTACCGGGAAACCTTGCTGAATTCTTACCGGAAAGAAAGGCTCTCCGGTGTATCTGAGGAGCATGAAACTTGTTTTAATAGAGTCTATGTATTTCAGCATTTTTCGATGAACCGCTTCACCATAGACTTGTTCAGCAATACTGATGCATCCCTGCCGCTTGCTTCTTTGCTTGAACAAAAAGGAACTTTACACAGAAAGGAAATTTTTTATGAGCAGGAAATATAGGATACTTTTTATACTTTTCAGCATTTGTATGGTTTCAGCCTGTCTGGCGTCCTGCAATACCAAAAAAGTAAACGCTCGGTCCGTTAAGACGGCAGATAATATCGTAACAGAATCACCCGCTCCTGAAAATCTGCTTTTAGAAACGGAAGAGGAATCCAAGCAAAACCGTATTACTCAAAACACATTTGCCTTTGACTGCCATCTTCATGTTCTGCAGATAAACCATGTCGCCTGGTCTGCATATATTTCATATGTGGAAAAAAATCCCCTCGAGCAGTCTATGAGTGTTATGTCTGCACAGGATTATATTTTTAAAGATTTGTTCCAAACTACAAAGTCATCAAGAAATCTGCTGGCTGTCATGGAACGTTCTGCATCAGATATTCTCCGGCTGTATGAACAGGATTTATCGGGCAAGTATGAAGTAACAACTACAAAAATCGAATCCGATCCGATCACAAGCTCCCTTAAAGATGCCTTCAAAACAACGCAGGAATCCATTACCGGAACAACAATAATTGATACGGTTCAGATGAAAGATTTTCCTTTCATCAGTGATCAGGGGTTTTCAATGCTGGGTACTACATATTCCCATCTTGTAATATCTCCTTTGATAATGGATTTTGATATACAAAATACGGTCTTAAATACGTATTACCGTGACAGCCCTCCCCATGATGTGGAAGCCCAGGGGTACGATGTTCTTAATGGGATTCATGAATACAGCAGCAGCAGTCCGGAAGGAAAACTAATCATCAGGCCGTTCATGGGAATTAACCCTTCAAGCTGGAATAAGGAAGATTTAGCAGATTTTCTTGATAGATACTTTGGTTCCTGGTCGGGAAAGAAAAATGATGTTTTATCAGCATGGAGAAGGGCTGCATATACTGAAGCGGTTAAAGGCAAGCCCTACGCAAATGCCTTTGCAGGAATAAAGCTGTATCCGCCGCTCGATTTTAATCCTTTTCCGTCAAATCCTGAAGAATGGGAAAAACTTGATTATTTATACACATTCTGTGAAGAAAAGGGCATTCCTATTATAACCCATTGCGATGATCAGGGATTTAGAATCGTTCCGCAAAGTTCTTCGTATGAATGGACAAGTCCCGATCAATGGGAAAAAGTACTTGCCCGGCACCCCAATCTATATCTTGATATTGCCCATTTCGGGAATCAGTACACCGTCACAAATCTGCGCCGCAAACAGACAGTGTGGAGAGATAAAATTATTGAACTGATGCTTAAATATCCGAATGTATATGCTGATGTCGCATTCAACGGCGTCGATACCGCCTACTGGGATGAATTGCAGGTGCTTCTGAATAACTTCAGTCCCGCTGTACGCTCAGTGGTAAGTCAAAGACTTCTGTTCGGGACAGACTGGCCGCTTACGCTTCTAAAAATGGAATCTTTAACAGCTTATTACCGCGGTTTCGAAAAATCTTCGTTGGGGCTGGATACAAAGCAGAAAATGATCAGCGATAATCCTTACAATTTTTATTTTCGGGATTAGATTGAATCAATAACGGCGTTTTCTTTCCCTCTTCGTCAATCGCCGCAAAGGTTACTTTATTCGAAAAAATATATTTTTCGCTTTCACCACCCCGCATATCTGCAAACACATCTACGGTGAAGTCGACAGATGTTGTTCCCAGTCTTACCCGTTCCATATGGAAGCGCAAAATAGCTCCGTTAGGAACAGCATGCCTGAATTCGATGTTTTCCATAGCACGGGTAACTAAAATATTGCACGGGAATTCTTTGGCGGCTGCAAGCCAGGCATATTCATCAACCCATTTTAGTAGCTGTCCGCCGAATAATTTTCCGTTATGATTCAGGTGTTCTGTTCTTACCAGTGTATATGCATCCATACTTCCTCCCCTTAGCAGCCAGGTGATATTTCAGTATATAAAAAAGGCATGCACCGGTAAAGTACATGCCTTCAAATGAGCAATCTTAGTACTGCACTGGCTACTTATTTAAAGTACTCGTCGCCGATGCCGTAATTATCCACAACGAAATCAACGTCTTTATCGCCGCGGCCTGAAAGGTTTACAAGGATGGCCTTTCGTCTGTTTTTATCAGCATATTTTAGTGCATAGGCAACCGCATGAGAGCTTTCAAGTGCAGGAATTATTCCTTCATAGCGGGAGAGCTTATAAAAGGCTTCCAGACAGTCCTTATCGCTTGCAGTTTCATAATTGACGCGTTTAGTGTCTTTGAGCATGCAGTGCTCCGGACCGCTTCCCGGATAATCAAGCCCTGAAGCAATTGAATACACCGGAGCAGGCTCTCCCTTTCCATCCTGAAGAAGATATGTTTTAAATCCGTGAATTACACCGGGTTTACCATACGTTAAACTTGCAGCATGATCTCCCATTTTCAATGAACGCCCTGTTGGTTCTACGCCGTAGAGTTCAACATCTGCATCTTTTATGAAACCGGAAAATATTCCCATTGCATTAGATCCGCCTCCGACGCAGGCTGTAACAGCATCCGGCAGTTCACCGGTCATTTCTATAAACTGCTCGCGTGCCTCAACACCGACTACATGCTGAAAATCGCGGACCATCATAGGAAACGGATGAGGACCCACGACAGACCCGATGCAGTAAATAGAATTTACAGGATCCTTAAGATAGGCTTCAAATGCGGAATCAACCGCTTCTTTTAGTGTTTTAAGTCCGTGTGTTACCGGAACAACTTTTGCACCGAGAAGCTTCATGCGCACGACATTCGGATGTTCTTTTGCAATATCCACTTCACCCATGTGAATTTCGCATTCCATTCCAAAGTAGGCGGCGGCAGTTGCAAGTGCTACACCGTGCTGTCCGGCTCCGGTTTCTGCAATGAGCTTTTTCTTTCCAAGGTATTTTGCCAAAAGACCTTCTCCCATGCAGTGATTCAGTTTATGGGCGCCGGTATGATTTAAATCTTCCCTCTTCAAATAAATGCGTCCGCCGTAGATTTCACTCAGGCGTTTGCAGAAATAGATGGGAGTGGGTCTGCCCTGATAATGTTTGCGGATTGATCGTAATTCTGATATAAACTCGTGGCTCTTGCTGATTGAATAATATGCTTCGGTAATTTTATCCATTTCCGACTGCAGCACCGGCGGAATAAATGATCCGCCGTATTCTCCAAAATAACCTTCTTTGTTCGGAAACTGTTTGAAATAATCCATGAAAATTCTCCTATTAAAGGACAAAGAGAAAACTTGAGTTTTCGAATTGTCTTTTTTCAAGTACTTTCACATCGTAGAGAGAAAGTACAATCTAATAACAAAGTTTGCAACGCAAACTTTAGATGATAAAGAGCGGCGCTTTGTCAGACGCTCTTTATCATATTCTCCTTTTTTTTAACGGCGGGTCATACTGGCACGTCTTAAATAGTTACTACTAATAGTAACATCATATCAGGAGTAATTCTTCCTGTCAAGAAAAAAAATACGTATTCAAAGAATTCTTTTAAAGGCTTTTACCGGTGTCTCATTCTCATGCTCAAGCATGGCATTTACAATAATCGATGCAGATTGCGGCTGAGCTATAGACAGAGCGTTCTGCTTCATCTGCGCAAGTTTTTCAGGATTTGTTACTATTGCATCAACCTTTGCGCCGATTGTAAGGGCATTTGAAGGCATTACTCCGGCTCCGTTTTCGAGGATATGATAGGTATTATATATTTCCTGCCCTGGAATCGGATCCCAAATAACCATAGGAAGTCCGCTTACCATGCATTCTGTGGACGATAATCCGCCCGGTTTTCCTATATAGAGATCGGAAATCTTCATATAATCGTGAATAGTATCGGTAAAACCTATAATATAATACGTATTATGCAGAAGACCTGCATTATCTTTAACGTAGGCGTCCAGAGCTGTTTTTAATCTATCATTTCTTCCGCAGATAACTATAATATGACAGCGTGTTTTAATGGCACAGAGTATTCTCATTATGTCTTGAGCGCTCATTACACCGAAAGCACCGGCAGAAAGCAGTACGACAGGAAGAGAATCATGAATTCCAAACCTTTCCCGCAGCGCCTTTTTTGAAGCCTTCTTAGAAAAAGCTTCCATTACCGGTATACCAGACACCACTATTCTGTCCGGGGGAATACCGAGAGAGCTCATGTGAATTTTACTTTCCTCTTTCGGTACAAAGTAACGGGTGAAAATGTCGAAATACCACAGCGCATGAACATAATAATCAGTTACCACAATGCCGAGGTTTGTCTGTATTTTATCCTGCAGAATAAGTTCGGAAATAATTTCTGCAGGCATTCCATGTGTACATATGCAAATATCAGGCTGAAACTCTTTAATTTTTTTTACTAAAGGCTGGGAATTAATCTTGTGCATGGCGCGCACAAATCCCGGGGTCCGCCAGGGTTTATCGGTCGAATCAAAGGCAAAGGCCCATAAATCTGGAGCAGTCTTTACCGCTTCAAGGTAGCCTCGTGAATAAATTTTTTGAAAAGGCTTATTTGTGTACTCTAGAGCATCAAGATTAATAAGATCTGTAATTCGCTCATCTTTTCTGCAGGCCTCTTCTATTGCCTGGGCAGCTCTCACATGCCCGTTTCCGGCGCTGGCAGAAAGAATCATCACTTTTTTACCCATAAACACCCGCCTGTCTTAGTTTACACGTATAAGACACACTTATAAAGATAAAACTATATTAGACCAAAGTCAAATAGTAAACAAATGAAGAAAGGGAAAGGCTACAGCGTCATTTTCAAAAAGTATTCGTAAAATTCAAAACCCTCAATCAGTTCCGGATGAAAGGAAGTTGCAAGCATGTTTTTCTGCCTGACTGCAACTATTTGAGAACCGGCTCGGGCTAAAATTTCAGGTGAATCAGGGGTGCCTGTTTTAAGAATAGAGAGGACAGAAGGACCGCGGATAAATACAAGAGGAATGGGATGAGGTGAAATTGAGGGAACGGAAACATCCGAGGTAAAACTGTGGAGCTGGCTTCCCCAGCTGTTGCGAAGCACGCTTATGTCCATGCAGGCAAGGTGGGAGGGACTCTGCACAAGATGAGGTTCTTCCAAACCGTCAGCTGATTCGTACAAATACACCTCTTTTGCCAGAAGAATCATACCGCAGCAGGTCCCCCACACGGGAAGACCTTCTGCGATGCGTTTTTTAAGCGGTTCATAAAGACCGAATATTCTAATAAGCTTACCGATAGTCGTACTTTCCCCGCCGGGGAGAATGAGGGCATCAATTGTCTCAAGATCACGAGGAGTTTTAACCTTCATTGAAGAAATAGATGCAACAGATGTAAGCTGTCTCGGAATTTCATTATTTAAAATCTTAGTTTCAAGCCCGCCGAGCTTTTGCAGATGTTCTTCAAAAGAACCCTGCAGAGAAAGTACTCCTATGGTCTTATGCATTGCACATTACCAGCCCCGCACTGCCAAAAGCTGCTTGTCGTCAAGCTGGCGAATATCTATACCGTCCATTGCCTGTCCCAAACCGGTGCTTACTTCTGCAATAACCTTCGGATCATTCCAGAATGCCACAGCCTTTACAATAGCCTTGGCTCGCTTTAATGGGTCTGCAGATTTGAAGATGCCTGAGCCGACAAAAACGCCTTCGCTTCCGAGTTCCATCATCAATGCAGCATCTGCAGGAGTTGCAACTCCGCCAGCTGCAAAGTTTACAACGGGAAGTTTCCCCTCTTTTGCAACGCGTTCAACAAGGTGAAAGGGAGCACCCATTTCTTTTGCGGCTGTCATCAGTTCATCCTGAGGCATGCCGGCAAGTCTTCTAATTTCTGCCTGTACTGTTCTCATGTGACGGACGGCTTCGACAATGTTTCCAGTTCCGGCCTCGCCCTTTGTTCTCATCATAGCAGCGCCTTCGCCGATTCTGCGGAGCGCTTCCCCGAGATTTCTGCATCCGCAGACAAAGGGAATTTTAAACGCCTTTTTATCTATATGATACTGATCATCTGCCGGGGTTAAAACTTCGCTTTCATCAATGTAGTCAATTTCAAGCGCTTCAAGAATTTTTGCCTCTGTAATATGGCCGATGCGGGCCTTTGCCATTACAGGAATACTTACCGCTTTTTTTATTGCAAGAATCATTTCAGGATCGCTCATGCGCGCTACTCCGCCCTGTTTACGGATGTCGGACGGGACTCTCTCAAGAGCCATTACAGCAACGGCTCCTGCCTCTTCTGCAATCTTTGCCTCCTGAACATTGGTTACGTCCATAATAACGCCGCCCTTAAGCATCTTTGCTAAATCGCAGTTAAGCGAGTATCTTTCTTCTCTTGTTTCTGCCATATAATCCTCCATAAAAATGTACCGGGTTTTCACTTTTCAACACTGATACTTTGTACTATACTGTTTATCTGTACCCTTTGTTAGTTACAGTTTTAATTTTTTCTATGAGGACAGTTTATGATTCCAATCAATAACGTTTCATCTGCTGATACTAAGCCGCTTTATCTGCGTCTGTACGCCACTGTGGCTTCTGACATCATAACCGGAAAGCGCAAAACAGGAGAAAAACTCCCTTCTATCCGCAGTTGCGCATCGAGTCATGGAATAAGTAAAAACACGGTAGAAGCAGCATATAACGAACTTCTTGCGGAGGGCTTTATAGAAGCGCGTCCCAAAAGCGGATTCTATGTATGCGATGCAGAACCTTTAAAAAAACGCTGGAATAATTCAGAGCGGCTGCAGCAAAGGACAGCTCCTGATGCAGAAGATGAGAATCCGGACAATACATTCACCATAAATCTTGAGGCAAACCGGATTGATGAATCTCTCTTTCCCTATACAGTACTTCGAAAATTATACCGGGATACGGTAAGCGGCAAGAAGGCAGGTCTTTTCCTTAAAAAGGGAGAGGCACAAGGGGATAGAGAGTTCAGGAAAGCGGTAAGCTCATACCTCATCTGGTCAAAAGGACTAGTTTGCAGTGAAGACTCTGTAGTAATCGGTGCGGGAACAGAATACCTTCTCCAGCTTACCGTAAAACTGCTTCAAAAAGCAGGCGACCTCAGTGCTGATAAAGGAAGCATCTCTCCCGTTGAGTTTTTACTCGAAGATCCCGGGTACGACAAAATCCGCTCGATAATTTATGATGAAAGATGCATTGTAAAAAGCATACCTGTTGACTCAGGCGGCATCAGTATTTCCGATCTTGCAGAAAATACAGCCGGTACTATGACAGTACGCTCAGTGTATGTTACGCCTTCGCATCAGTTTCCAATGGGCGTAACAATGACTTACCGCAGACGGCAGGAACTCCTCGCATGGGCGGCACAAAACAATGCCTTTGTTATTGAAGATGACTACGACAGCGACTTTTATTATACGGGGAAAATTCTTCCCTCTCTCCAGAGTATGGATGAACATGATAAAGTGCTTTACATGGGAACTTTTTCCCGGTCACTGGCTCCTTCCATGCGGGTGAGCTACCTCGTACTCCCGAAAAACCTCCTTTCTATTTACAAACAGTACTTCGGACACTATTCCTGCACCGTTTCCCGTATTGAACAGCACGTTATTCAGGAATTTATAAAGCAGGGACACTTTGAGCGGCATATTAACCGTACAAGAAGGGTCTACAAACAGAGAAGGGACTTTATGATTAAAACACTTACCACATTAATCCCTGACGGCCGTATTTCAGGAGACCATGCAGGGCTGCATTTTGTTTTCACCGTACCGTATTCAATACAAAGAAAAACCTTTGAAGAAAAAGCTCTTCAAAAAGGGTTAAAGATTAAAACGCTTGAAACCCCTCCGGATGATAGAAACATTCAGTGTATAATAGGTTATGCACACTTATCAGAGGAGAATATGGTAAACGCGGCGGAAATTATCAGCACTGTACTGCATGATGCTTAAAGAAAGCCCTTCAGCCGTGTTCATATCAATTCAGGAATGATGATTTTTTGAGGTCAATACGATTCACTAATTTTTTCACAGATTAAAAAAGCGGCAGGACAGAAAAGAGAATCCAGTGCAAGACCGACGAGCTTTTTTTGAATACCGGTAGATTTTGTATGCGGAAAATTTACGCAGGAAAGTGTGCGGACTTCATAGATAGAACAGGTATTATCTTCATTTTGAAAAGGACAGGGCAATTCTTTAAGCATAAAACCGACTCCATCAGGATCCTGCACCAAATTCTGCTTAAAAAATTCATCTGCATTTATGCCGACTTCCGCACAGATATGTTTAATATCGGTATTGCGGAATATTGGTCCCATGTTTTTACAGCACAAACCGCATTCAGTACAGTCTATTAAACCGAACACCTCATCATGAAACCGGTGAACTATTTCATCAAACCCTTTTTTTCTTAATTTTGATAAATGCTTCATTTTTCGTAAAATTTCTTTATGTTTTGTCCGGCTTCTCTCAAGTATTGATTCGTATGGTGTAATCACTATCCCCCTTATGAGATTAATGTTTCATTGTAAGCCGAATTCCTACAAAACACAACCTTTACCTTGTTTTTCTTGACAAACTAACACTCTATGGACTACCCTTTACAAATATAAAGATCAGCACGGGGGAATTATGAAAGAAGCAAAGACATCACAAAGCAGGTTTAAGAAAAATAAGTATAAAGATGCTTTTATTCCTTTAGGAATAGGAGCTTTGATTATTTTCCTTTCACTCATATCCGTGTTTACTAAGCTGAATACACTTTTTTTTGATTCCTTTTTAAGAATACGCCCGGAAATTAAACAGGATGAAAGAATTCTTCTTCTCGACGTTGATGATACCGCTATTGATAAACTCGGCGCCTGGCCCTGGCCGCGGAGCTATATGGCGGACGCTCTGATTGTTATGAGTGAATTCGGCGTAAGGTCGGTTGTTTTCGATATTGAGTATAATACTCCCAGCCCTGCCGGAATTAACAGAACCTATCTTGATCAGAATGTTAAACAGGATTTTGAAGAGACATTCACGGATCTCTCGAGCCAGTTCAGCGACTTGTTTTCTGCCATAAAGGATAAGCAAATCAGTCTGGATGATGCTAAGTACTATATTGACGAGTTAAATTCCTATACTGACTACACAAAGGGAGAGCTGTACAATGATGTTCAACGCATTGCTGTTGATAATGATAAATATCTTGCCAATGCTATAGGTTTATTCGGCAGCGTCGGAACAGCCTACAGGTTTATGGAAGAAGAAAACGCCAACCTAAGCGAGGAAGACAGAGCCTATATTACTTCTCTTATTACCCTTGATGCGGAAGAAACTTATCCCCAAAAGGAAAGATACACTGATATTCTGCCAAGTCTTCCCTCCATTATTGAGAAAGGAAAACACTCCGGCTTTGTTAATGTTGAAATCGATCCTGACGGTAAACGACGTACTATTAAACCGGTTGAAACCATGAAGGGCAATCATTATGCACAGCTGATATTTCCGACAATTTTGGAATGGCTTGGTAATCCCGAAGTTGTTCTGGGAAACAGGAAAATAACTCTTAAAAATGCACAATACGCCGACGGCGTGTTCGATGTTGAAATACCCTTGAACGCTGACGGAACCATGCTTGTAAACTGGCCTCACAGGTTATATGCCGACAGTTTTAAGCACCTTTCTATTTACTACCTAATAAACTATAACAAATATATTTCAGAGTTAGCATCGAATTTAACTTCTTTAGAACTGCGCGATTCGTGGAAATTGCTTCCCGATAACCCCGTTACATACCTGCTAGAAGATAAAAAAAATGTTGATTCCCTTCTGGATAAGGCTCTGCTGGAGCAGACAGAGGAAGCAAAACAGGAGTATCTTCTTGCAAAGCAGCAGTGGTTCTCAAGTATCGAGAGTTTTCTTGCACAAAATTACAACAGCGTAATTCAGAAATCAATACTTGAAATCGAGGAGTCTGCAGACTGGAATCAGAAAACACTGTGGACTGTAGAAAGAGATAACACAGAATTGCTTTTCAACAATATAAAGAAAGACATTGAAAAGATAAGAACCAATCAGGATCTTTTAAAAAAGCAGCTTGAAGGAACACTATGTCTTATCGGATACACCGGTACGGGTACCTCGGATATCGGAGCAAATCCATTCCAGAAAGAATATATTAACGTTGGAACCCACGCAAGTGCGGCAAATACCATTTTCCAGCGCGAGTTTCTGCAAAAAAATCCCGATTGGGTTCCTCCGGTGCTGTCTTTGTTACTCCCCTTTCTTCTTTTCCTCATTGCCCGAAAACTTAATCCGGTTCAGCAGAGTTTCCTCGGTATAGGAACCATTATTCTAACGATTATTGCATCCGGTGTTCTTTTCTTCTTCACAGGAGTGTTCTTTGAACTCGTCGGACCTGTAATAGCACTCACATTAACATATATCAGTTATTCTCTTATACGGTTTTTCCGCGAATCCAGAGAAAAGAGTTTTTTGAGGAAGGCTTTCGGCACCTACATTTCTGCAGATGTTATTAATCAAATTGTTGATGACCCTGATAAACTTAAACTCGGCGGGGAAAGCAGACACATGACTGCAATGTTCACCGACGTTAAGGGATTTTCCACAATAAGCGAAAAACTTACACCGGAACAGCTGGTAACTCTATTGAATGCCTACCTAACCGGTATGAGCGACATTATTCTTGACGAACAGGGTGTCGTCGATAAATATGAAGGAGATGCTATCATTGCTTTCTGGGGTGCTCCGACACCGCTTGAGAATCATGCATATCATGCTTTATCTTCTGCAATAAAAATGAAAAAGGTTGAAGCCGAGTTAAATGTTACGTTCAGAGAAAAGCAAATGTCTCCCACCGATCTTCTTTCGAGATTTGGTATTAATACAGGCGAGATGGTAGCAGGCAACATGGGTACACAACGGAAAATGAACTACACCATTATGGGAAATGCAGTAAACCTTGCAGCCCGCCTTGAAGGTGTCAATAAAATGTATGGTACCTGGATCTTGACCACTGACTATACGGCAAAAGAAGCCGGAGATGCATTTATTTACCGAAAACTCGATCGTGTCCGCGTAGTAGGAATTAATACTCCTGTTCAGCTGCTTGAGGTTGTCTGCTTCAAAGAAGAATTGAAAGATGAAAGAAAAAAATTCCTTGAAGATTATGAAAAGGCTTATACTTTGTTCGAGCAAAGACAGTGGAAAAAAGCAGAGGCACTTTTTGCATCCCTTAAAGAGAAAGATGATGCAGACGGCCCGGTCAATGTCTACTTAAAACGCTGCAGAGATTTTATACAGAATCCTCCGGCTTCGGACTGGGACGGAGTATTCAATATGACGCAGAAATAAAGAATAGAAACTGCGAATTTCTTAGTTTCTATTCTTATAGTAAAAAACAGCCAGCTGCGTCCTGTCGCGCAGCTGCAGTTTTTCAAGAATAATACTCAAATAGTTGCGGACAGTTCCTTCACTGAGGAACATTTTATCCGCTATTTCTTTATTGCTCATTCCCTCTGCTACCAAGCTGATAATTTCATTATCACGCTCTGATAAGCCGGATTTTTCATAATCAAAATGGGATTCGAGTTTTCCAAAAAGGCGTGGAACCCGGGCTATCACTTCTTCACCGAAAACACTCTGACCGCCCATGACAGAAAGCAATGCAGGATAAATCTTTTCATAATCCTGTTTTAAAAGGTATCCTCTTGCACCTATTTTTAATGCCTTAATAATATATTCATCATCAGAAAATGTTGTAAGAAAAAGAATTTTTGCATCAGGATTTCCGCTGAGAATTTTTTCAGCAGCCTCGAGACCCGTCATTCCATTCATACGTATATCGAACAGGCAGATATCCGGAAGATGTTTATTATACAGGCTGTATGCCTCAGTTCCGCTGCTGCCGGACGCGCAAACACTGCAGTCAGGGTACGATTCCAATATTGTCTTCAAGGCCGAGCACACAAGAGCATCATCATCTATAATAAGTATATTCATTATTCTTTACCTCTTGGAACACTTACAAATATTTTAAACCCTTTCTCATGCGAAAAATATATTGTACCGCCCAAAGCTTTAACACGCTCTCCCATGTTTTCAAGACCTATCCCCTGCGAACTGGAAAGACGTTTTTCGACAGTTCCCGCTTGAAATTTCCCATTGTCTTCAATACAAAGCTGAAACAATGCCGGATGTTCCCACAGATGAACCGCTGCAGAATCGGCATTACTATGCTTTGCTATATTTGACAATCCCTCACTTATGATGGCAAGGAAACAGACCTTTACATCTTTTTCAACAGTAGAGGAAATATCATAATCAAGAACAACAGGGCAAAACCGGAATTCTTTAATTAATGACAGGGCAGCGGTTTTTAAATCTATTGCATCGTCATGCAGATCATGAACACTCTTACGTATTGTATCCATTGCAGATGAGAGCGTCAGCTTCAAGTCAGCTAATGGTTTTCTTATTTCTTCATCTTTTAGGGTGCTTATGAGAGCGCCTACCATGAGAATCGAGCGGGAAAGAACATGCCCGACCGTATCATGTATTTCCCGTGCAATTCTGTTCCGTTCCCGTAACGTTGCAACGTGAATCTCGTATTCCTTATTCTCTATTAAATACCGCTGCTTTTCTTCCATAACGCGTTTAAATTCTTCCTGAGCATCACGATGAGCGAAAATATCAGCTTTACTTTTTTCTATATTCTGTGTTTTATACGACAATATATACGCCGAAATACACATAACATCAACTAAAATGAATTGTATGAAGTTAAAATAAGCGTATGTTGCATATATTAAAACTATACAGGAACCTATTATAACACCGGTTTTCTTCTGAGGAAGATCATATGCGGCGAGGGGAATAAAAAAGAAAAGCGGTTTATAAAAAAAGCATGCAGTAAAATAGGTTATCCATAAAATATATACAATAATTCTTTTTGAAACATAAAATGAAATACAGCATAGAGAAAACGCGCATAATAAGCTTATAACAATATTCATTATAATCTCTTGAGTAAGCATATAAAAAAAACAGAGTGCAAGAAGAAGCATTCTATCTAAAAAAGAAGACACCGTATTTCTCCCGGTTCATAAAATTTATGACAAATGTCATATTCGATTTTGACATTCATCACTGTTTTTCTACTTAACCACCGTGATAGTATATCATAGAGAAACTTGAAAGGAGAACAGAAATGGTAATACGTGTTGAAAATCTTGTAAAAAGATACGGAGATCTTGTTGCCCTCGATCATATAAGCCTGTCAATACAGCAGGGAGAAATTTTCGGTCTTCTCGGTCCCAACGGCTCGGGAAAAACCACACTAATTAATTGTATTTTAGCCCTGCTTGAATATAACAAGGGAGAGATAGAAGTTTTCGGAAAACCTATGAACCCGGACAGCTATGAAAGCAAGAGAAAAATCGGCGTTGTTATGCAGAATGTTGCGGTTTTTGAAGAGCTGACCGTTCGCGAGAATATAGACTACTTTTGCGGCTTATATGTATCAGATAAAAAGGAAAGGAAGGGTCTTGTTGATGAAGCAGTTGCTTTTACCGGTCTTGAGGATTTTGTAAAATACTATCCCAAAAAACTTTCAGGAGGATTATTACGCCGTTTAAATATAGCCTGCGGAATAGCGCATAAACCCTCCCTCATTTTCATGGATGAACCGACTGTCGCAGTTGATCCGCAGAGCAGAAATAAAATACTCGAGGGCATTCAGGAATTAAATAGAAACGGTGCGACTATAATTTACACTTCACACTACATGGAAGAAGTTGAACAGATCTGCACCCGTATTGCAATTATTGATAAAGGAAGAACTGTTGCAGAAGGAACCAAGGATGAATTAAAGTCCATGATAAAAACCACAGAAACAATAAACATAGAGACTGTAAATCTTCCAGAACATTTTATGAGTGATTTTCAAAAACTTCCCAATGTCTATAAGGCAGATACCGCACCCGATAAAATAACGCTCCGGTGCAGCAAGGGAAAGCATAACCTCATGCATGTACTTGATTTTCTTAAGAAAAACGAAATAGCTTTCGGACGCATATATACAGAGCTTCCGACTCTTAACGATGTTTTTTTGGAAATAACCGGTAAAGAGTTACGCGATTAAAAGAGAAATCCTACAGGAGGCACAATGTTTTTACACCTTTTTTTATACAGACTTAAGAGTTTATTCAGAACAAGATCCATTATTTTCTGGACAATGTTATTTCCCGTATTACTGTCCGTTCTTTTTAAGTTTGCTTTTGGAAGTACGTCAGAAATTATGGAAAAGTATAAAACTATACCCGTTGCGGCAGTGATGGAACAGCAAAACCCGGATAATGAGAGAGTTCTGAGCATACTGGGATCTGTTGAATTCTCAAAAGGCAATTCCATGTTCAAGGTAAGTACAACAACCCTTGAAAAAGCTCAAAAAATGCTTTTAGACGGAAGTATTGACGGAATTATTGTACTGGGCTCAGGAATCACGTTGTCTTTTACAAAATCGGATATTAATCAGAGTATTATACGGCAGTTTATTACACGATACCTTCAAACTGAACAAATTATTACTGATATTGCCGCAACTTCACCTGAGAATTTATCACAAACCCTATCTCTACTCGATGATTCAACACAATACACGCAGAATGTAAGTGTAGGCGGAGAAAAATCTGATCCCATGCTTCAGTATTTTTATGCACTCATAGCGATGGCCTGTCTGTATGGAAGCTTTCTCGGGCTACAGAATTCACACGCTATTCAGGCAAATCTTTCACCTCTCGGAGCCCGCCGCCACGTTACACCGACAAACCGGAAGCTTCTTATTATTGCAGACACCCTTGCAGCATATATCATACACTTTGTTTCTATAACACTGTTATACCTGTTCATACGTTTTGTATTAAAAATGCCTATAGGAACTCATACAGGCCCCTTCCTTCTGATCTGTCTTTTAGGAAGCATCATTGGTGTTAGCGTAGGACAATTTGCCGGTTCAATTGGAAGAAAGAGTGAAAATCTTAAGATGGCATTAACACTCGGTTTTTCGATGTTGTCCAGTATCTTAAGCGGCCTTATGTATGCAGATTTTAAATATTACATAGGCAAGAATGCTCCAATAATTAATAGACTAAATCCTGCAACGTTAATAACAGATGCTTTCTACAGCTTATCTGTCTATGATGACTATACGCGTTATACGGTATGCCTTGCGACTTTGGGAGTCATGTCAGCTGTATTAATCATTATCAGTTACTTTTCGATCAAAAGAGGTAAATATGCCAGTATTTAAAACATTCATGAAAATTGTCAAAAAAAATAGAGGAACTGTTATTATGTATCTGGCAATTTTTTTAGGGATTGCCATTCCTATAACTAAGTTAATTCCCGGAGCTTCAACTCCCTCATATTCAGATACTTCTGAACCTGTGGCCGTTTTAGATTATGACAATTCGACTTTAAGCCGGGGAATAGTTGAGTTTATGAGAACTACCCAAAACCTTAAAGAGATAAAAACTGATAAAGATTCAATTCAGGATGCTCTTTATTTTAGAGATGTTTCCTATATTCTTTCCCTGCCCGAGAATTTTGAAAAGGATCTTCTTGAAGGCAGGAATCCCTTACTGAATACAACAAGCATTCCCAACTCATACAGCGGCATATATATTAATATGCAGGTTGAACAATATATTTCATTCCTCCGTATTTATCTTGCAAACGGACTCTCAGCGGAAGAAGCGGTTTCTAAAACTGCTCAAGTAATGAATACAAAGGCAGACGTAAATCTTGTTAACGACGGTAAAAAGCTATCCCAGTCATATAAATTTATGTTTTACTATCAATATATTCCCTACATGCTGCTTGGGATTCTTGTACAGATAATCGGGGTTGTTTTTCTTTCATTTAATAAAGAAGAAGTACGTAAACGTACCCTGTGCTCCTCCACAACACTATTTTCGCGCAATGTTCAATTGTTCCTCGGCTGTATTGTACTGGGATTAAGTGTTCTCATAATAGTTCTTAGTATTTCTTTTATAATGTACAGCAATGAACTTCCAAAAAGCGGAGTTTTTTCATGGCTCCTTATTAACAGCCTTTCTTTTTTAACTGTAAGCATCAGTCTTGGTTTTTTAGTAGGATCAATTGTAAAAAGTGATAATCAGCTTTCCGCCCTGGCTACATCAATAGCAATGGTTTTTTCTTTTCTCGGCGGAATTTTTATTCCTCAGGAATTCATGAACAGCCAAATACAGCAGATAAGCAAATTTTTCCCGACATACTGGTATACGGTGAATAATAAGCTTCTCGGATACGCGCAAAATACCTTTGCCTTTGACCATATATCGTTTACACAGAATACCCTTATTCAGCTCGGTTTTGCACTTGCTTTTTTCACTCTGGCGCTGGCTGTCAGCAAACAACGAAGCAGCAGGAAATAATAAATTTTGTTTTTCTCTAAAGAAATTGACACCAGCCGTATTTGCCCTTATCATTAAAACCATTCCGGCGTAAGCCGAGAATGGAGGATACTTATGAAAACAGGGTTATCAATGAAGCTTATTGCAGGTTTTTTATGCGTCGCCTTTATTACGTTACTGGTAGGCGGTGTCGGATACATCGGGTTATCCCGGACAAACACGAGTATGCATGTATTAATCGGCGATAGCATACCTGCTGTTTTAAATCTGGAAGTAGTTATGGTAAAGCAGCAGGCATTAAAGGTTATAACCAGAACACTAACCTCGCCATACCTTACAGATGAAGATTTTGAGCGGCAGTATACAAATTTTGAAACATTAAAGAAAGAACGTGCCGATGCGCTGGCAGTGTATCAGGCCTTGCCGAACACCGATGAAGAAGAGGTTCTGTATCAGGATTTTTTAAAGAAACTTCAGATCCAGATCGATGAAAACCTTATTTTCATGGAAAAGGTGAAAAAACTGAGAGAGAATAACACAGACCCGCAGCTATACGGTAAAACAGCTTCAGATATGGCAATTTCCGGTGCTGCACGAACCGCATTTGATGATTCAATAGCAAGTCTGCAATCGCTTTTGGACTATGTAAAAAAATATTATGCCGATGAGGTACCGAAAGAAGCTATAAAATCAGCAGATACTATGGTAATAGTTATCATTATTGCTGTAATAACCGGTTTTATAATTGCAATACTTATTGCATTTGCATTATCCCGCTCAATAACAAAACCGATTGTAAAAATCATTAACGACCTAGCGTCCGGATCACGCCAGATAGGCAACGCCTCCGATGAGCTTTCCAACAGTTCCCAGCAGATAGCATCCGGAGCATCGGAGCAGGCAGCTGGAATTGAGGAGACGACAAGCTCCATGGAAGAGTTGGGATCTATCGTTAAGCATAATGTGGAAAACACAAGAGTAGCCTCTGAATTGTCTGCCAAAACATCTGAGACAGCTCAAACCGGCTCTCAGCATATGGATAAAATGCTTGTTTCCATGTCGGATATTGCTAAAGCTGCTGATGAGATTAAGTCAGTAATAGATGTAATTGACGACATAGCTTTCCAGACAAATATGCTTGCCTTAAATGCAGCTGTAGAAGCCGCGCGCGCAGGAGAAGCGGGATTGGGTTTTGCCGTTGTAGCCGATGAAGTTAAGAACCTTGCAAACCGCAGTGCTGCAAGTGCTAAAGAAACAGCTCAAATTATTAAAATGACGCTTCAAAAGACAACCGAAGGTCAGGAATTAACAAAACAGCTCGACTCCATATTCAAAGAAATTGTTATAAATTCAAACAAGGCGAATGAAATGTCGAGAGAAGTCGAAACTGCAAGCAAGCAGCAGGATGAAGGCATTACCCAGATTAACCAGGCTGTATTGCAGCTCGATTATGTAGTTCAGCAGAATGCCGCAGCGTCTGAAGAGACAGCAAGTTCGGCAGAGGAACTTCAAAGCCAGGTTGATTCCTTAAACACAGTAGTAAACAGCCTTTCTACTCTCATTTTAGGTGAACGCAAATCTCAGCAGGATGCAGAAAAAGAAAATAATCAGACATCTGCAAAGCCTGAAAAAACTATAATAGAAGCCGCTCTCCCAAAATCAGGCCAAAGCACTCAAAAAAAGACAACACCCGTCAAAGCTCTGCCGCCAAAAAAAGTGAATACCGATGATACACAAATAGAAGAGGTCTAATTTTACAATACTTAAAAAAAGCTGATGAACCTCATGGCGCATCAGCTTTTTTTCTCTCTATTATGCTATTTTTACATTATCCCGCCGGGCTTCTTTTGTTATTTCAATAAGCACCTCTGCCATAAACTTATGACCCTCTTCATTCGGATGAATTCCGTCTTCGCAGATGAGGCGCTGATAATTATGTTCGGCAAGAAAGGCTTTTCTCATATCTATCATAAAACAATTATTTGTTAGAGCAAGTTTAGCCGCTTCAAGGGAATACATTTCGTGCCAGCGGTATAAATAATGTGCGTCGCCGAGCCAGTCTAAAATATAGGCCTCATCAAGACCGGCAGAAATTGTTTTAAAATAACGGTCTGCTACTAATGGAGGAAGCGTCATAAGAATTGGCCGTATATTATTTTCACGTGCCAGATTTATCATATTCTGCATATGAGCGGTAAATTCTCTTAACGGAGTATATGGCTGATGTTTAACATCCCTCAACCCGCAGACTTCTTTCCAGTTGTAATTGCAGTCGTTGCCGCCGAACTCGATAATTGCAGAAT
Organism: Spirochaetota bacterium; assembly: GCA_023398165.1. GTDB lineage: Bacteria > Spirochaetota > Spirochaetia > Treponematales > Treponemataceae > JAAZLA01. The sequence goes on from JAEWSQ010000012.1 coordinate 76,996, forward strand.
CGCACTCAATACCGTTTTCAATATCGCGCGTCATTATGCTCTTTCCTTTCGTTATGGTACTGCCGAAGTAGCAGTGATTAATTACCTCTATGTCAAGTTCTTCGCCTGCTAGTTTAAGACAATTGTCATCGCATATTCCGAATCTTTTTCCGCCGTATCCTTGAACAATACCTTTTAAAATTGAATCTCCCCATACGGCAAGGGTTTTAACTCTTTGTATCATATTTATTAGACGCTGATATATCTAAAAAGTTGCATAAAAAAACCGCCTCACGATGAAGCGGTTTTCTTAATTTTTATACGATGACGCCCTTTGTAGAAGGAATTGCGCCTCCGCGCCGTGCATCAGCTTCAACAGCCTGCCGTAAAGCGCGGGAAGCAGCTTTAAACAAACCTTCCATTTTATGGTGGTCGCTTCTTCCCCGGAGGGTATCTAAATGAAGATTACATTTGGCAGTACTTACAAAACCCTGCCAGAAATCTTCGAAGCAGTCCGTCTGGAAACTTGATTCCTTACCGTCCAACCCGATTGAAACAAGAGGAATACCTGTGAGCTCAGCATTGCACACTAGATACGGTCTTCCGCCGAAGTCGACTGCGGCTCTGCACAAAGATTCATCCATCGGATACAGGCATGAGCCGCTTCTATAAATTCCTGCGCAGTTTCCCAAAGCCTGTGCAAAAGCCTGCCCGAGAGCAATACCGGTATCTTCAATAAGGTGGTGCTGATCAACATCAAGATCGCCTTCAATTTTTCCGGATAAGTCAAAGAGGCCGTGTTTGCAGAAAGATGTAAGCATGTGACCGAAAAAGCCGATCGGACAGTCAACCTTACACAGCCCTGTCCCGTCTAAATTAAGAGTTAAACTGATATCAGTCTCTCCCGTCTTTCTTTTAATTTCCGCAGTTCTCATCACCGTCTCCTCTAAAAAAAGACAAGGAGAAAACTTCAGTTTTCGAATTGTCTTTTTTAAGTACTTTCGCATCGCAGAGAGAAAGTACACTGTAATAATAAAGTTTGCAGCGCAAACTTTAGATGATAAAAAGCGGCGTTATTTCAGACGCTTTTTATCATACCTCCTCTTCTCGCCCTTTTTAAAAACTCGATACCCGTATATCTCAAAGGTGCCACGGATGGCACCGGGACTTTGCTTAACCCCCGGGAGTTTCCCTTCGGGAAACTCCCATGCCTAGATTTTGCATGGATGCAAAATCTAGGCTAAGACTTTGCGCAATTCATATTCCAGTATATCTGTTGCTCCAAGGCTCTTCAGTTTAGGTAAAAGGTTAGGCACTTCGCTTCTCTTTACAGCAATTTTTATTGCATACCCGTCATCGCCGTATAACGGGGAAACCGTCGGGCTTCTCATTGCAGGAATTCCTTTAACAAGTTCTTCAAACCGTGCCCGTGTCACATTCATCTCGAGCATCACGCGGTCGCGTGCATCGATTACCGCTTCAAAGAGCATTTTTAACTCCATAATCTTGCGTTTTTTTGCAGGATCTTTTAAAGCTTCTTTTGATGCAAACATGCGTGTCGAGCTTGTCATAATTGTATCTACAATACGAAGCCCGTTTTCCTGCAGAGTTCTTCCTGTAGCAGTATTGTCTATAATCATATCCGCATCGTCAGGAGGGAATACCTCTGTTGCTCCGTAGGTCCTGACAATGAGTGAATCGTATTTTCTTTCATCGAGCCAGCATTTTGCAATTTTTTGGTATTCTGTTGCGACTATTACTGTTTTTGCCCTCAGTGCTTTTTCATCAAGATTCGAGGGAACCGCGGCTACAATCCTCACAGTGTCGAATCCCAGATCCATAATTTCTTCAACATCGGCTCCTGTCTCATCGATCCAGTCGCGTCCGGTAAATCCGACATCATGTGCTCCAAGCTCGAGAAGCTTTCCTATATTTTGCGGTTTCATAACCTTAGCTTCAAGATCATCCTGGTTTACCGTCGGGCGGTATGCGCGCTCCGGCAGTTTGATTGATATTCCTGCTCCGCTGAATAATTCTACCACGTTGTCGTAGATTCTGCCTTTTGGTAAAAGAATTTTTAATTTTTCCATAATCGGGTGTTCCTCCGGTTTTCGGGCAAGGAATCGAGGCGGTATACTTTTACCGTCAGTGCGGTAAAAGATAAAGCCGAGAGTCCGGTTCCGGCTTTGCCGGAATGCCCCCATATTTTTAAGTATCGACAAAAAAAGCCGCCTACCTTACGGGTTAAGCGGCTGATTTTTCTGCATTAATAAAACAGAACCAACATCACTGCCCGGAAGGCTTTACATCGTGAGTATAATGATGTGTATGATGAAGGTTTAGTTTCATGAATTTAGTGTAATAGTTTTTAGCAGTTTGTGTCAATATCACAGATAAGTGTCATTTTGCCGTTTATATAGTATAATAAAAGCAACGTAATTTTTGTATTAGGAATGTCAATGAAAAGAAAAACCACTGCAGCGGCATTTACAACGGCCGGAAGCGCGGGCCTGGCAAGTCTGCTTATTACAGTTATTATGGTAGGCCTCGGAGAACGGATTGGTGAAAGATTTTTACCCGTCTATCTTGTTGCAGCCGGCGCTACTCTTTTTGCTCCCTCTGTGTTGAACGCGCTCGATAACTTTTTGTCCGCTGTATATTCGATTCCCGGCGGCTGGGTTTCCACAAAGTTCGGCTACAAAAAGGCTCTTCTCTATTTTAATATTTTTGCCATCCTGGGGTATCTTATTGTCATTATTTTTCCCGGCTGGCTTTCGGTAATTATAGGGTCTGTCTTTTTCCTTTCATGGTCGAGTCTTTCCATGCCTGCCTGTATGGATTTAATACAACAGGAGCTTCCGAAAAACCGTCAGGTCATGGGTGTTTCAATCCATTCCCTCATAAAACGGGTTCCCATGGCTCTCGGTCCGGTTTTAGGCGGTGTCTTGATCGACACATTCGGCATTACTAATGGAATCCGTCTTGCTTTCATTATTGCAGTGGTGCTGGGGCTTCTTGCCATCGTTGTCCAGCAGCTTGCTTTAAAAAATACTATTACTCCAGAGGTTAAGGAACAGGGACTGCCCAGGATTCTTCCCTGGCACTTCCCGCGCGGTATGCAGATCATCCTTGTATCCGATATTCTTGCCAAAATTTGTTCCCAAATTCCCTATGCCTATGTAGCTATCTGGGCGATGGAATATGCACAAGGGGCGCACATATCGGCGACGCAGTTCGGTATCTTAACCGGCATTGAGATGGCTTTTGCTATTTTTGTCTACATTCCGGTTGCTTTTCTCGGCGACAAATTCAAACGAAAGGGGTTTATCCAGACTACCTTTGTTTTATACACAATTTTTCCAGTTCTGCTCTTCTTAGGCAGAAATTTCTGGCTTCTGTTGATTGCTTTTATTGTGCGCGGATTAAAGGAGTTCGGCGAGCCGACGAGAAAAATACAGATTATGTCTCTAGCCCCGGAAAACCAGAAGGCTTTGTATTTCGGCGCCTACTATTTTTTCCGCGATGTCATTGTCACAGGAGGAGTATTTTTAGGAGGATGGCTGTGGCTGGTAAAACCGGAACTGAATCTTCTTGTTTCAATGCTCTTCGGTCTGAGCGCTGTTCTTTTATACGGGTTGGCAGGTAAATCTGAATAAGACTGATATTGGCGTAACTGTCCCTTTCGGCTATAATCTGTCTCATGAAGAATAAACAAAAAAATGAACTTGCCGTCTGCGGGTTTGCTGCCGTCAAAGCGCTTGAAAAAGAGCACCCGGAAAGCATCCGCAGATTTTACTATACACAGGACAGGGCTCTTTCGTTCGGCGGTTTATGCAAAAACCTTGCCGCCCGGAAAATTCCATACAACCTGGTGCCCTCACAAAAAGACCTGGAAAAACTATGCGGAAGCATTCATCATCAGGGAGTTGTGGCCATGATCGATGAAAAAGAAGTTACTCCTCTTACCCCGACTCATACTGCTGCATGGGTGCAGGGCAATGAGCCTGCGCTGCTTCTTGACCGTGTAGGAAACGCAAATAATCTCGGCGCGATTATACGCAGCGCCGCTTTTTTCGGTGTTAAGCACATAATTATTCCGCTCGATGAAGCACAGTCTTCCATTACAACAAGCTCATACAGAGTTGCCCAGGGAGGGATGGAATATGTTACGGTGTATTCTGTTTCTTCTATTCCAAAATTATTAAAAGATCTTGACGGCAAAATGGCAAGATTTGGAACCGATGTTTCTGCAAAAAAAACAGTCAGTGAAATTCCTTCCTTATGCAGTAAAAATGGAAAAAAAATGCCCGCTCTCATAGTTTTAGGCAATGAGGAACACGGCATTTCTATTCAGGTCAAAGATCTGTGCGATCATTTAGTGACAATTCCATTTTCCCGGAATACAGAAGCAGGCGGCGGTCTTATTGAAAGCTTGAATGTTGCACAGGCAGCGGCGATCATTCTGTATGAATGCCGCCGGTAGTCTTCAGCAAATCGCGGTAACGATCAGGGAATATGCACTATTTCGCGGGGTTTTGATCCGTTTGCAGGACCTACAATTCCGCGGGCTTCCATATCTTCTACCAGACGGGCTGCACGGTTGTAGCCGATCTTCAGCCTTCTCTGGATGTATGACGCGGAAGCCTTGCCTGCCTGAATAACTATTTCCAAAGCTTTATCGTACAGGGGATCTTCTCCCTCTCCAAAAAGAGAAGGTTCAAGTGAAATATCCTCGTCATCTTCGACAAATATTTCATCGTCAATATATTCCGGTTCGCCGTACCTTTTTACATACTCAACAACATTTTCCACTTCTGTATCGGACACAAAGGTTCCCTGAATACGTATGGGGAAGGGATCGGTTGCAGAAGCATAAAGCATATCGCCTTTTCCAAGCAGTTTTTCCGCACCCACCTGATCTATGATTATGCGGCTGTCCATCTTTGAAGCAACCATGAAGGCAATACGGGTTGGAATATTTGCTTTAATGAGACCTGTAATAACGTCGATCGACGGTCTCTGTGTTGCTAGTACCAGATGTATACCGACTGCACGGCTCATTGCTGCAAGACGGGCGACGGTTGATTCCAGCTCTTTGCCTGTTGTAGCCATGAGATCGGCAAACTCGTCGATTACGACAACAATGTAGGGCAGTTTTTCAGTGGCAATATTTCTCTCTACAATTCTTCTGTTATAGCTGTTAATCTCCCTGACGCCCATTCCGTCTAGAAGCGCATAACGCCTCTCCATTTCGCAAAGGCAGTACTGCAGCGCCTGGAAGGCTTTTTTCGGTTCAGTAATAACCGGTGTTAAAAGGTGGGGAATGTCGTTATAGAGTTTTAATTCGACCACTTTGGGATCGATGAGTATCATCTTAACTTCCTGGGGCGACCGTTTATACAGAATCGATAGAATCATTGTATTAACACATACAGATTTTCCCGAACCGGTTGAACCTGCAATAAGAAGATGGGGAGTTTTCGTTAAGTCTAAGAACTGGCCTTCTCCGGTAATATCTTTACCCAGAATTACCGGAATACTCATTTTCTTGTATGCGGGATTATCGGCTTCAATTAATTCCTTAAAACTGACTATCGCCCTTTCTTTATTCGGAACCTCAATGCCTACCGCACTTTTTCCCGGAATAGGCGCGACAATACGTACACTGGAGGCGGCAAGGCGGAGCGCTATGTTATCCTGCAGCGCTACAATCTTACTAAGTTTGACGCCCGGAGCCGGAAGAATTTCAAACATGGTAATAACCGGACCTTTACGGATTCCGGTAACTTCGGCCTGAATACGGAATTCGCTGAGTGTATCTTTCAAGAGGGCTGCCGCATCCTGGGTATCTTTGTCTATAATCCAGTATTCACCGTCGGGATACGTTGTTAACAGTTCATCTGACGGGATTGAGTAGTGTTTATATTTTTTTTTTGCAGAAGTAGTGCCTTCATTCTGTACAGAAGGCGGGCAGTGTTTATTTGCCTGTACAGAATTAGAGGGTATATCATCCTCTTCGTCATCGTCAAAAAGAACAGAATCGTAATCTTCTTCCTCTTCTTCATACGAATTTTCAAGATTGCCTTCTTCCAATTCAGTATCTTCAAACGGGTCTGATAAAAAATCTTCTTCTTCTATACTAACCAGGTCTTTGTGCTGCATCGCTGCAATATCTAAGATACTCAGATCAGGAGAAGTAAATTCCAAAGGGATAACGGTATTCTCCTCCTGAGGAATTTCTTCTTTTTCCCCATTGGCTTCGTTCTCATGATTTATGCCGAATACTGGAGTTTCAACTGAAAAGAAGGAGGCCGTATCTTCATTATCTTCTTCCTGTATACAGTCTGTATCATCATTTTGAGCGGCACTCTGAAGCTTTTCTTCTTTTGTAATCTCGCCAAGCTGAGGTTTTTCATAGAATAACTCTGATTCCACACTGTTTCCATTATTTTCATATACTTTTTGACGTTCGATGGATTCCTGAATAGCAGCTTTCTGCTGAAGAGATTCGAGGGTTTCCTCCTCCTCTCTTGAGTTAAGTTCCTCGGTTATATTTGTGTCGCTGCTTTTTACCAGATACATGCTGTCTTCAAAATCTACAATCTCTGTCAATTCTTCAATATCTTCCAGATACTTATTATCACAGGTAAAACTATTTTCATCGGCAGGCTTTGAAGCCGGAACAGCGTTAATTGATGCATAATTCAGTAAATTATCGGCCTGCTGCATATGTTGTGCAAGCTCATATTCCTCGTCTGCAGAGCTTACAGGTAAAACTTCAGATTCCATAATCACAGATTTCTTTACAGACTGATAAGTATTCTTTTCTGCCTTTCCTTTTCGCGCTGTCTTCCTTTCACAAGCAGCATCGTAGAGCACAGCGGCTGAAAGGTATTCAATAATTATCAAAATACCGCCTATGAGTACTATTGCAATAAGTTTGACCATAAAAACAGGAAATGTAGAATCGGGAAGTAAAATACCGCAGACACGTTCCATTATGACCGTCGTAAAAAAAGGAAAAATGGAAACACCGAGCATTACTGCCTTTTTTTGATTCCATTCGGGTAAAAAAAGAACAATTGCGGATGCAAAAAGGAATACAGGAATGAGAAAACAGGAGTATCCGTATACTGAAAACAGAATTGTTCCAATCGATAAAAGAAAGAAAAAACTGCCTTCTGTTCCAAAATGAACAAAGTGCAGAAAAATAGATATAGTAAAAAACGCAGCTGCCAGAAGTAAGACGGCGCCGAAAATTATAACAGGTCGTTCTGAATGTTTCATACAGTAAGTATCGGCATGGAAAAGATGACGGATTAATTCTATTTATTCATTTTCCTTTAGAAATTCAGCCGGAGTTTTTCCTGTGTGTTTTTTGAAGACTGCAATAAAGTAGCTCTGGGTTGCAAACGTGAGCATACTGCTTATTTCGAGCATGGAAAGTTCCGTGAATTTAAGCATTTTTTTTGCAGCCTCAATTCTTTCCTTTTGAACGTACTCCGTAAAACAAAGCCCTATTTCCTTTGAAAATATTCGTGAAACTGTGCTGCGGCTTGTATGAAGCTCATCTGCAAGTAAAGAAAGTTCAATATGCTGATAAAGATATTTTTGAATATAATCAATACACTTTCGGGCCCGGGCAGAAACTACTTTTTTCTTGTATGACGCTACTGCAAGCGTAAAATCCCGGATAGCCCGGGCATTTAATGCATCCACAGTTTGAATATCGAGAGCATCCTCAGATTTGCGTATAAAACTGTCGCTCATCGCATAGGCAACTTCCTCAGGAACGCCCCCGTCCATCGCAGCTCTCGTAACAGTAGCCACACTTGCAATTAAAAGATTTTTCCTGTTTCGAAGCGGATCTTTAGAAAGAACACCTGGAGTACCGGAAGCACTGCGGGAAGAACTGTCCTCAAGCTTTTTTATGTCGCCGGTACGGACAATATCGAGTAAAAACAGTTCATGTTCATATGGTGTATGAAAATTAAACGTTTCCCTTCTTTTTATGAGAATTTCCTCGGTTAAAGCCGGAACAGCTTCCAGATCTCTTTGCGTTGAAGGCCGTAGTTTCATAACAGCAGTATGCAATATTTTGCTATTCTTTGCAAGTTTTTGATATATTCTATAAAAATACCATGTTATAGTCTTGTAAACACATGTAGTGCGGAGGCATTTTGTGAAAAGAAATTTAAAAGAACTGATAAAGCAAATGACACTGGAAGAAAAAGCCGGGCTTTGTTCCGGTCTGGATGCCTGGAGAACGAAACCTGTACCGCGCCTTGGAATACCCTCAATAATGGTCTCTGACGGCCCTCACGGTCTGCGTAAACAGGATGATGAAGGGGGCAATTCAAATGACAGTATTCCGGCTGTCTGTTTTCCCACAGCCTGTGCTTATTCATGCTCTTTTGACCGCGAACTTCTTGAAGAAATGGGAAAAACACTGGGCGATGAATGCCAGACCGAAGATGTTGCCGTTCTTTTAGGCCCGGCTGTAAACATAAAAAGATCCCCCCTCTGCGGGCGAAATTTTGAATACGTCTCTGAAGATCCTTATGCAGCAGGCGAACTTGCCTCAGCCTTCATCAAGGGCGTTCAATCCAAAAATATAGGAACTTCCATAAAACATTTCGCTGCAAATAATCAGGAATATAGAAGATTAACCGTTTCCTCCGAGGTGAGTGAACGTGCACTGAGGGAAATTTATCTTAGCGCCTTTGAAACAGCAGTAAAAGAGGCTCAGGGCGACACGGTTATGTGCTCATACAACAAAATAAACGGAGTCTATTCATCTGAAAATAAACGCCTCCTCACTACTATTTTACGGGATGAATGGGGTTTTAACGGTTTTGTTATGTCGGACTGGGGTGCGGTTAACGACAGAGTTAAAGGACTTGAGGCAGGACTCGACCTTGAGATGCCTTCAAGCGGAGGCTATAACGATGCGCTTCTTGTAAAAGCAGTAAAAGACGGCAGTCTGGATGAAAACCAGCTCAATATGACCGTGGAACGTATTTTACGAATAATTTTCAAATTTCATGACAACCGGAAAAAAGGTTCATTCAATAAAGAAAAGCATCATGCGCTTGCGGTAAAAATTGCAGAGGAGTCTATAGTTCTTTTAAAAAACGAAAATATTCTTCCGCTTTCTCCCCATGTAAAAGCCGCATTTATAGGCGGATTTGCAAAAACACCCCGTTTTCAGGGTGGAGGAAGCTCGCACATAAACGCTTACAAGACAGCAGCTTTTCTTTCAGCAGCAGAAGACTTTGCGCTTGAACAAAGCATAAAAGGAAAACCGGTTGTTTTCGGTTATGCCGAAGGTTTTGATGCAGTCACCGGAAAAGGCAGTGCAGAGATGACTGCTGAAGCGCTTGATCTTGCCCGGAATTCTGATGTTGCGGTCATCTTTGCCGGTCTTCCGGATACCTGGGAATGCGAAGGGTACGACAGAAACCACCTGAAACTTCCCGACTCTCAAAATGAGTTGATATCAGCAGTCGCAGAGGTAAATCCTAATGTTGTTGTTGTACTTCATAACGGCTCCCCCGTGGAAATGGATTGGGCCGGCAGCGTTAAGGGAATTGTGGAAGCCTACCTTGGAGGACAGGGTGTCGGTCAGGCTGTTTTCAATATTCTGTATGGAAAGGTAAACCCCAGCGGAAAACTTGCAGAAACCTTCCCTCTCCGTCTCGAAGATACGCCCTCATTCCTCTCTTTCCCCGGCGACGGCAAAAAAGTTCATTACAGTGAAGATATTTTTGTCGGATACAGATATTATGATGCGCGTAAAATGCCCGTTTTATTTCCTTTCGGACACGGACTGAGCTACACAACGTTTTCTTATTCCAATCTGCATCTCGATAAAAATGTGCTCACCGACTCAGACACCTTAACAGTTACATGTAAGGTGAAAAACACCGGTATGGTAAACGGAAAAGAAGTAATTCAGCTCTATGTCAGAGACAAAACAGGCTTTGTACAAAAACCTGATAAAGAACTCAAGAATTTTACTAAAATATACCTGCACAGCGGAGAAGAAAAGACAGTTACAATGATGCTCAATAAACGCTCCTTTGCCTATTATTCAGAAGCTCTCGGTGACTGGCATGCGCCTGGCGGAACATATGAAATACTTATAGGCTCATCATCGCGCAGCATCCTGCTTTCCAAAGAAGTAGTTTTTAAAACTAACGTAAAACTTCCAATTACTATTACACCCAATACCAATGTTTCAGATATTCTCCCTTATCCGGGAATAAAAGAATTGCTCAAACCGGTTAAAAAACGATACAGTGCTATGCAGGGAACATCGGAGAGGGCGAAAGAAGCAATAACAAACGAAATGGTGGAAAGTATGTATAATGACACGCCGCTGCGTTCATTGCAGGGATTACTGGGTAAGGATTTTACCAGTTTTGAAGAGTTTTTAGACAGAATAAGCAGTATCTGCAGAGAATAAACAGAAACCCTTCTGAACCGGGCTGGGTATAAAATGAAAGGCACCTGCTTTTAATGCAGATGCCTTTTTGTATTTAAAAGAAAGGATAAAATAAACTGCCGCTGTTTAATGAACCCGGCTGCATTAAACCCCATGAAGAAGTTCCTTCTTCTTTTATAGGCTTTTTAAACTGACTTGTTCCGACATCCGCATCGGCATCTTTGTACCGTATAACCAGAGCGGTAGCCGTATACGTTATTACATCAGTATATCCGGTTAAATTACTGAAAATGTGTCTGGTATTTTCATTTGATTTATCGATGCGGACATTTATAACATCGTCGCCTTTCATTTTGGCAGCTTCCTTCATCAGCATAGCGTATGTTATTTCCGAACCTTCATTTGACGATGACAACCCCAAAGGGCCGACGGTTCGTTTTACTTCAGACTTCAAACTAATAATGCCCAGCACATCATAATCTTTTACGGTTATTGATGCATAGTCCGACCATCCTACCTTATTCGATTCCATTTTCGTAGTAGTACAACCGGCAGCAATAATACAAAAAACAGCAGTAAAGAGCCATACCATTTTTCTTTTCATAACGCCTCCATAACTATTGAGTCAATACTAAAGCCATACCGCCTCTATGGCAAGCATTTTTTTAGCGCTGAACGCGTCCTGAACCGTCGCCTTTACACAGAGCTTCGACTTCGGCCTTCGTTGTAAGATTAAAATCGCCGCTTATTGAGTGCTTTAAAGCAGAAGCCGCTGCTGCGAAATTGAGAGCGTATTCTTCATTATCCGCATAATTCAATAAGCCGTAGATTAAACCTGCACTGAAAGAATCCCCTCCGCCTACACGGTCTTCTATGTCGTCAAGATCGTAGTGCTTGGAAAGATAAAAACCTGTCTTTCCGGATAAGGCCCCTGACCATCCGTTTTTATCAGCTGATATTGACTCTCTTAAAGTCACTGCAACGGTGGAAATATTGGGAAACTCTTTTTTAACCTGAGCGGTAAGATTTTTATAGGCATTACTATCGAGTTTGCCGGTTGTTACATCAACATGAGCTTCAATTCCAAGGCATTTTTGAATGTCTTCTTCGTTCGCTATAATGACATCTGCATATTTTACAAGCTCTCTCATAACTTCGGGAGCTTTTCTTCCATACTGCCACAGCTTTTTTCTATAGTTCAAATCGACAGATACGGTAACACCTGCTTTTTTTGCCTCTATTACGGCTTCCAGGGCTGAGTCAGCAGCACTCTGGGAAAGAGCTGGAGTAATTCCAGTAATATGAAACCAGGAAGCTTTTTCCTTGGTTCCGTCAAGAGAACCTGAAAAAACACCTGACCAGTCTATGTCGCCGGGTTTTACTTTCGAAATGCAGCTGGCATCCCTGTCGTATACTACATTGGATGGGCGCTGCATGGATCCGGTCTCTAAAAAATAAATGCCGAGCCGGCCCGGTTTACGGAGACTTAGTGAAGTGTCAACGCCGTATTTCCGAATGGACTGTACAGCAGCTTCTCCGATAGGATTTTCAGGCAAAGAACTTATGAAAACTCCTTTTTCACCGAATAATGAAAGGGAAACGGCAACATTTGCTTCACCGCCGCCGAATGTAGCTTCGAGAACCGGACTTTGGAAAAATCTCTCATGAGAAGGAGACTTAAGTCTGAGCATAATTTCTCCGAATGTTATTACTTTTTTCATCTTTACCTCCTGACTATTCTATCATAGTATCCTGTATTCATTTTCAGATATACTAGAATACTACACTGGAAAAAGATTATCAAGGGAAGCTGATGCTTCTTTTGCTTGCACCTGAGCGGAAAACGTCGTATTATGAGGTTTATGAATATTCACATACTTGAAATGCCGCTCGACTTCGGCGGAAACAGACACGGCTCGGATATGGGACCTTCTGCCATCCGCCTTGCAGGACTTAAGGAAAGACTTTTATCGCTCGGGCATGCAACAAAAAAGTACTTTTCCCCGATCGAACTGCATCCCCAGGAATACGAGGAACAGGGAGATCCGGAAGCCAGATATCTTAAACCCATAGTACTCGCCTGTAATCAGCTTGCTATTCAAGTGGAAACTGCTTTAAAAACCGGTGCCTTTCCTCTTGTTCTCGGAGGGGATCATTCAATTTCTTTGGGAACTCTTGCAGGTCTTTCAAGTGCCTGTAAAGAAGATGGAAAAGAAGCGGGTGTTCTGTATGTGGATGCACACGGGGACTTTAACACAACGGAAACCTCTCCTTCGGGTAATATTCACGGAATGTGCATGGGCGCCTCCTGCGGATACGGGATTCCCGAACTTGTGAATCTTTACGACAACGGGCGTAAAATTAATCCAAAAAATGTCTGTTACATAGGGCTCCGCGATATTGATGAAGGTGAGAAACTGCTCATGAAAGAAGCGGGAGTTACTGCGTTTACCATGAGCGATATTGACCGGCACGGCTTTTCGAATATTCTAAAAAAAATACTTGTTTTTTTTAAAACCCGGGTTGATCTAGTGCATATCAGTTTCGATATGGATGTCATTGATCCCATGTACGCTCCCGGTGTCGGTGTTCCCCTTGCAGGCGGTCTCAATTACCGGGAAGCGCTTCTTCTCATGGAAGAAATGTGTTCTTTGGGAATGGTACAATCTGCCGAATTTGTTGAGGTTAATCCGGTTCTCGATGTGCGGAATCAGACTGCCGCTATGGCTGTCGAACTGATTGCACGCCTTTTAGGACACACTATTTACTAGTTTGTACTTGCTTTCATTACAGTGAAATAAGACCGGAAGAACGGAATGCCGGATACAGCTTGTGCATAAGGGGACTGCTTTTCCACGGGTTTTCATCAGATTTTTGCACAATTTTATCTGCATTACCCACCTCTTGTACACGCATTTTCCACAAGTTTTCCACAATATTTTGAAGAATAGTATTTTTAGATACATCATCGGCGGCAATATCTATTGAAACAAGTTCTCCCATATACATCCACTGAAGGGTCCATTCCTTTGTTCCCTTAATTTCTCTCTGTGCAGTATACGGTTTCCCTCCAATCCACACATAGCCTGTTTCATTTTGAATAAATCGTTCATAATCGTTTTTTACCCTGTCTTTTTCTTTTTCATAGGAATTAATCTGATTTTGAATGAATTTTTTCCCTATGGACGGCTGAGGCATTGTAAAAGGAAACCACGAGTGAACCGGTTTCTCGAGAGCTTCTCCATGCATCCATGCCTGTAATGCCGTATCCAGCACTGGTCCGTATTTCTCACTTTTCCTCTCCCCTTCGAATCGTAAGTCATTATGAGCAAACCATGATTTATCCACAGGTTTTCCACAGTTGAGAGGCTTTAATCCGGAATGCTTACCCGTTTTCCATTCAGCAAAAACCTTTGAATGCCGGGTAAGAACAAATTTATGCCAAAAAGCTGAATCAAGGAGCCCTTCAGCAAAAAGCTGCCGGAGCGTTTCCATCGAATCAATGAGCATCTGAGGGGTTTCTTCAAAAAATCCGTATATCATATAGGCATGGACAAGGATGCCCGCTTCTTTAAAAGCGGCACAGGCTTTTACCAGAGAGGCAATATCAGTTCCTTTATTCACTGCATCGAGTCCTTCCCCGCACGCTATTTCTATACCGCCCGATACAGCGGTAAGTCCTCCGCGCGAGAGAAGAAGAGCTAAATCCGGCGTGAATGATTTTTCAAATCTTATGTTTCCCCAAAAACTTAAACGCTGTTCCCCCGATGAAATTTTCAGATTTTCCAGTGCAAATTCTTTAAGCGACACAGGAGGGGAAGCTTCATCGACAAAATGCACGCCGTAGACGCCTTTTTTGCGTGCCTGTGCAAGAAGATGACTATGGAGAGAGGGCACGGAAATTTTTTTATAGCATTTAACATAATCGAGCTCTACATCGCAAAATGCACAGCGGTGCCAGTAGCAGCCGTGCGCTAAGTAGGCCTTAAGCCAGCTGCCGTCAGACCAGATCCGGTGCATGGGATTTTTATCATCAGCAAGCCGCGGGTAGCGTGAAAAGTCTATGCCTTCATAATCGGGAAAAATCTTCAGGGTCATTGCATCTTCAAATGCACGTACGTCTTTAAAGTCTTTATTTGTTTCACACCCGCTGTCATCCTGATCGATTATTTTACTTTGACCCGACACATCCCGCAGACAATAGCGGATTTTATAAAACCGGTTTCCGTCAAGGGAAAAATCTTTTCTGAATAAATCATAATATGAACCGTAACCGCGGTCGTAGCTTAGTATATCACAATAATGGAATAACCCGGGTTCCGTGACATCGCGGAGTTCTGTATTAACATACCCTCCTCCGAAGGCAATGAGGGACTGAGAACCGAGTTCTTCCTTAATAACCTTTGCACAGGCAAGAGAACCTGTAAAGGTTCCTGCAAAAGGAACTGATATGCAGAAAAGAAACGATGGTTCGTTTTTGACTTCATAGAGTGAATTCTTTTTTAAAAGGCTGCAGTACTCTTTTATGAGAGGAATAAGGAACTGCCGGATAACGGGTGCATTCAGTTTTTCAACAAGAGAGGAGAAATCCTTCTCGCTTGCTGCAAGACTTTCCGCATACCTGACAAGGGAAAAATGAGGATCAAAAACAGCTGTTATATAGTCTTGTAAATCTGCTAAAGCAAGGGAACAGAGAAAAAATGCATCGTCCGCCCCTGCCTCACCCTCAAGTCCTACAAGATAATCGTCCATGCGCTTTCCCCTCGGGGAAAAGGGAGAAAACATAAACTCGTGAGCCAGTTCCCGGGAAGAAAAAGAGCCGGAACCGAGCACCGCCTTAATGGTGTTTATCCAGGAAATCCAGGAGGAGGAGGAAGAGATATACCGGTATAGATTAAATGAGGTCTGTTCATCGCCGTCACTATCAGCTTTGCACGCAAGATCGAGAGCCTTTTGTTCAGTATTTTTAAAAATAAATTCCAAGCCCTCAGGAGAAAAAATGCGGTGAAAAAGCTCTATTGAAAAATCTTTCCAGACCACAGATTCTATTGATGATCCTTCTCTTTTTTTAGAAAAACTGCGGAAAAAAGAAGACAGGTACGCGCCTGATGGATACGGAGAATTTAACTGAACAAGGGGAGGCTGAATAATCACTACATGCATGCTGTAAGTATGACAGAATTAATTTGAGTAAGCAAGATTCTTTTTTATGTATAACAAAACACCGGCGTAAGATTACTCCTAGTATATAATTAAAATAAGAGTGTTTGGTCTTTTTCATTCTGCTCTTGTAAAACCCTTGGAAGAATTTTTTTTCGCCAATACCCCAAGCCTGAGGCCTGTGTGAACGACAGACCAATACCCGCCTTCCGCGCCTGAACGTGATGGAGCTTTCTTGGAATATTGTAGAGAATTCCATCTTTACGAAAGTGTGCACCCGTCTGCCTGAATGTAAAATTTATACCCGCAATACCGCACTGATCCCGCAGCGATAGTATCCAGTCATAGCTGCATTCACGCGCTTCTAGGCCGGATTCGCCCCCTGCCACAAGCTGTGCAATATTTCCCGGAATTAAGTATTTTGAAACATCAATGTGCTCAAGAAGAGGTTCGCAGATTATTGATTTATATTTTATGGGAGCATTTAGATAGATCGGGAGCCTGTAGTCCGCCCTGTCCTGATTCTCCACAGTACAGCAGATTTCCACATTATCCCAGCCGTCACCCCAATCATGCGGTTTACACCTTTCAAAACGGTCTATGCGTTTTGTAATGAACATAAAAAACAAATCGCGCCGTTCGCGCATCATTGCCCAGCACTCATCCCTCCACGGATCCGCAGTATCTAAAAGAAAATCGGAGGTGAAACAGGTCCACACAAGTTCTCCCGAAGCAGCCTTATACATGCCGTCCTTTTTCTTTTTTACGGGAACATAGAAATCGTTTGTTTTAACGCATTGAGAAGCATCGCGCCCGTGTCTGGCATCCGAGCGGTACACATAACAGTGTTTACAGCCGGAGCTCAGTTTTGTGCAGCCGTGCCAGGGGTTCCAATTAACAGCCATGACATAATTCTATCACAATGACTATTTATTTGTATAGTGGAAAATGGAATCCGCAGATTGCACAGAATTCAATTATTTTTTTGATTTTTTTTCACGGTACATATCTTCATCGGCAATTTTAAAATGCCTGTCAAAGTCAGTATCGCCTTCTTGTAATACCGAATGCCCGATCGAAAGTCCGCAGTGATATGTTTTTTTCAGAGCTGATATTTCGGCCTCGATTCCCTTTTTAATCTGCTCAGCACCGCCGGGAACAAGGTTTGGAATAAAAAAAATGAATTCATCGCCTCCGATACGGTAGAGATTGTCGGTGGAAGAGACAAATGTTTTCATAATTTCGGCACATGTTTTAATATAGTCATCTCCGGCCGCATGCCCCCACTTATCGTTTACCGATTTAAGATTGTCAATGTCGGCAATAAAAATACCCAGTGGACGATCTGCTGCATTAAGTATACGGGCTTTTCGTTCCTCATAACAGGATCTGTTAAGACACCGGCAAAGAGCATCAGTATAGGCGCGTGATTCAAGGCCTTTTACAAACGAATCCATAGACGATAAATCGTATAAGGTTAACGAAAACCCTATGACCTTTCCCTTAGCGGAATGTATATCGGCTTTTCTAAAATAAATAATGCGTCCGCTTCTTGTATTTTTAGCAAAAAAGGACTGTTCCTTATTTGAAGAGGAAGAGTTATCAATTACGTAAAAAAGTGATCCGTCAAAAAAACGTACATAATCAAGATACGCATCAAAAGAGATGCCGCAGCTCTTAAGGTACACTTTAGCTTCATTATTTGTATGCAGGAGTTCGCCGCCGTTATTGAACATGAGCACTGGTATACCGACGGTATCATAAAAGCGGTATTTGCCGTAATAAATTACTGTTTCATCCTCATCAAGATAGCTTGCCCAATAAAATATACTTACACAAACCAAATGACCGATAAACCCATACGGCTGAATTGTGCCTTTAAGGCTTGTGAAATTTGAAAAAAACAAAAAAATGGAAAAAATCAGGACTGATAGTACGAACAGCAAAATCGGAAGACGGTTTTTGTGCCGTAATTTTATAAACTGATAAAATAGCAATCCAAGCGTGATAAAAATTAGAAAATAACTGTATACCGAATGAACTATAAACCATGGTCCATGAGAGAATTTTAATTCTCTCAGCGGTAAAAACTCAAATCCGCTATGTCCGGTAAGAAAAAGAGCATGAAAAGGCGAAGTGATAGATAGTATGCATGATACAGCAGGAATGACGGCAAAAAGGAGCAGAACACGATCTAGACGGTGAGCGTGTATAAGACGCCATGAAAAAAAGAAAAGTCCGAATATTGTTACGTTTACGCTGACAAAACCCCATTGGCTGATAATATAAACCGCATCAGGAGTCATGAGTCCATAGTATAAGAAAAGCAGAAAATTCCACCCTCCGATTCCCGCATTTACAAGAGATACATAATTAAAACGGGGTATTTCCCTCCTTCTACGATAACCGTCCCCAAAAAGGAAGAACGCATACAGTGCAACTATTAGGCGCACAATAGATTGAACATACGTTTCCATATGATAAACCCTCCATTAGGATAGTATATCATATTGGTCAAAAAGATTAATGCCTGACAGGGATGTCACCGGAGCCGGTTACTACAAGGAGCGATTTTTACGAATTTAAACCCGGTACGTAATGGCCGCAAAGAATCTGCCGGAACTATAACCCTTTCAATATTCAAATAATCAAGTAATTCAATATAATTCTCCTTCAATCAAACGTTTGCTTGATTAAAAGAGAAAAAAAGAACACATTAAAGACTTTGTATGAATACTTCTATCTCGTTATTAACCTGTTCCGGATTATCACCGTTTGAAAAATGCGCGGCATTTTGAATAATATGAAGAGGGTACCCTGTTTTAATAGACCACTGCTTACAATATTGACTTACTTTCCCTGTTTTATCCTTATCACCCAGCAGAATAAGGACAGGAACCGATAAGACAATATCCTTGTTTTCCTGTGCGAATTTTCCATAGGCAATATCCATCTGCTCGATTATCTGCACCTTCGTCAGAGGTTTCAGCATTTCCAGCATTGTGTTATATGAGTATTCAGTGAGGGAAACAGATTTTGCCATACTATTTCTGAGCATACTGTCAGGAAACCATTGAGCCATCGGCTTAACCTTTTTGAGCCACCATAAATCTGATTTGGAATAATACGCCTTCCCGAACGGGGTTGTATCCAGTGCAACAAAACCTTCCACACTGTCTGGAAACATGGAGGCAAACATTTGACACGGGTACCCGCCCATGGACATTCCGACCAATACAATCTTAGAGATTTTCTCCATATCCAGTATTCTCTTAAGTTCTATAGCTGTCTGTTTATATGAAAAATCCTGGTAAGGTCTCGATAATCCGTGTAAAGGAACGTCCCAGGTAAGAACGGTGTACTTTGATGAAAAAAACTCAAGCTGCTTTTCGAACATAGTATGATCGGCAGTCAGACCGTGAGTAAAAACAATACATTTCGAAGAACCGGAGTTTTTCGTAATCCAATAATGAGTTGTGCCGTTTTCTGATGTAATGTGCTTATGTGTCATAGATATAGTCCTTTCACTATTTTAAGCTTATAACGCCTAAAATTATACCATATAACACAGAGTCCCGCGTCATTTACCATATACATTCCATTAAAATAGAAGCTCTTCAGTACTCTCCTTGTGCGGGAATACTTTTGTTATGCGTGATTTAGTTACTTTACTTTCTCCTATACAGTGGTAGAATTACGTATAATGGAGGACGAACTATGGACAAATCACGTAAAATTATCATAGTTGGAGGCGTGGCAGGAGGTGCAACTGCTGCAGCAAGACTCAGAAGGCTCGATGAAAAAGCACAGATTATTATGTTTGAACGCGGTCAGTTTATTTCTTTTGCTAACTGCGGCTTACCATACTACATAGGCGGAGAAATAAAAGATAAGGGCTCTCTTACACTCCAAACGCCCGAAAGTTTTAATGCACGGTTTAACGTTGATGTCCGTGTTTTACAGGAAGTTACTTCAATAAATCCTGGAAAAAAGACAGTGACGGTACAGAACCTCCAGACAAAAACAAAATACGAGGAGAACTATGATAATCTTATCCTTTCCCCCGGTGCAGAACCGGTTCGCCCTCCCATTCCCGGAATAGATTCCAGAAAAGTTTTTACACTGCGCAATATTCCTGACACTTTTGCGATTAAGGATTTTATTGAAAAGAACGGTGCTAAAAAAGCAGTTATTGCAGGCGGCGGGTTTATAGGCGTGGAGCTTGCGGAAAACCTTAAATTTGCAGGCCTCGATGTAACGATTGTAGAAATGGCCGATCAGGTCATAGCACCAATAGATTACGACATGGCGGTCGAAGTGCACAAACACATTCAAAGAAAGGGTGTTACGCTGGAACTTGGTGCTATGTTAAAATCCATTCAAGAAACCGATGAAGGGCTTTCTTTAACACTCCAGAAAAACGGTACAACAGAAGAGCAAATATCAGCAGATTTCCTTGTCATGGCAATAGGTGTGCGCCCCGAAACAAAACTTGCAAAAGATGCCGGCATCGCGCTTAATCCCAAGGGATCCATCATTGTCGATGAGCATATGAGAACCTCTGTTGAAGGCATTTACGCAGTGGGCGATGCTGTGGAAGTTACAGACTTTGTTAGCGGAAACAAAACCTACGTGCCGCTCGCCGGTCCTGCAAACAAACAGGGGCGCATAGCGGCAGACAACATCTGCGGAATAGAAAGCACCTATAAGGGAACTCAAGGCTCATCTATTTTGAAGGTATTTGATCTCACCGTTGCTTCCACCGGCATGAACGAAAAAACGGCACAAAGGCTTGGAATAAGCTACGACAAAATTTTTACCTATTCCGGCAACCATGCCGGGTATTATCCCGGTGCTGTAAATATGTCGATTAAAACCATCTTTGACCCAAAAGACGGAAAAATTCTTGGTGCTCAGATTGTAGGCTATGAAGGAACCGATAAACGCAACGACGTTCTCGCTGTTGCAATACGCGCCGGTATGAAAGCTTCCGACCTTAAAGATCTTGAACTCTCATATGCGCCTCCCTACGGCTCGGCAAAAGACCCTGTCAACATGATAGGCTTTGCAATTGATAATATTGTAACGGGAAACGTTAAGCAGTTCCACCACAGCGATGTTGAAAAACTGCCCAGGGACGGTTCGGTACAGCTTTTAGATATTCGAACAGAAATTGAGTATCAAAATGGAACGATTCCCGGATTCAAAAATATTCCGCTCGATTCCCTTCGCGCAAGACTCGGCGAACTCGACAAAACAAAACCCGTGTATGTTACCTGCCAGATAGGTCTGCGCGGTTATGTAGGTTCAAGAATTTTAAGCCAGAATGGTTTTAAAGTATATAACCTTAGCGGAGGCTACCGCCAGTACAACATGGTATACGGTAAATACGCACCTGCTGCTCCTGCAAACTTTAATACAGAAACACAGATGGCAGAGAAGAGGGATGACGGTTTACAAAGTAGCCAAAACGCAAAAACTATCAGCCTCAATGCATGCGGGCTTCAGTGTCCCGGACCGATTGTAAAACTGTCTCAAGCGGTTAAAGATGCTTCTGACGGAGATATAATTGAAATCTCGACAACAGACCCTGCATTTGCAGGCGATGTTGAAGGATTCTGCAGAAGAACGGGAAACGTCTTCCTGGGTATGACAAGCGAAAAAGGAGTAAGCAAAGCGCGCATACAAAAAGGAAAGCCGCAGCCTAAAACTGCTTCAGCCGGACAGAATGCTAACGACAATAAAAACATCATCGTATTTTCAGGCGACCTCGACAAGGCGATCGCATCGTTCATCATCGCAAACGCCGCCGCAGCAATGGGCAGAAAGGTGAGTATGTTCTTCACCTTCTGGGGTTTAAACATCCTCCGCAAGGCGCAAAAACAGCGTGTAAAAAAAGATTTCATGTCGAAGATGTTCGGAGCAATGATGCCCCGCGGTTCAAAAAAACTAGGACTCTCAAGAATGAACATGGCCGGTATGGGACCCGCGATGATCCGCATGGTCATGAAGAAAAAGAGAATCGCAAGCCTCGAAGAACTCATGAGCCAGGCTCAGAGTAACGGTGTTGAACTTCTTGCATGTTCCATGAGCATGGATGTCATGGGAATTAAAGAAGAAGAGCTTATATCGGGCGTAAAAATGGCAGGAGCGGCCGCAATGCTTGCGAACGCCGAAGAGTCGGATATGTCCTTATTTATATAAACTTTTACTCGTAAGGCCCGTAAACCTGTTACTACACAAAGGTTCACGGGCTTTTTTTTTGGAATACACTCCAGAATTACAGCTGTTTTTCAGGAGTAAATTCCAGATTCTCCCTGCTTTTTCAGGAATACATTCCTATTATAAACCCGCTTTGATCTATTTGTGAATAATGATATACTTTCCGGTAAAAGGAAGAGATGAATTTACACTTAACTATTGATAAAGCCCGGGAATACACCAGTAATTCACAAAGAGCTCGTATTTTAACAGAAGATTGGATTTCACATAATGTCTTTTGTCCGGTTTGCGGAAATCCGGTGTTAATAAAGTATGGGAATAATAAACCCGTTGCCGATTTCTTCTGTGATACTTGTTCTTCCGATTTTGAATTAAAAAGTAAAGAAAATAAAAATGGCGTTCTGGGGAAGAAAATTGTCGATGGTGCTTACTCAACAATGATTACGCGCATCACTTCTTTACAGAATCCAAATTTTTTCTTTTTAACACACAATAATGTAATGGTGAATAATGTTCTGCTTATACCCCGATACTTCTTTGTTCCGGAAATTATAGAAAAACGTAAGCCGCTTTCTGATAACGCCCGCCGTGCCGGCTGGGTCGGATGCAATATTAACATACAAAATATTCCGGAAAGCGGAAAAGTATTTCTGGTAAAAAACAATATTGAGATCGAGAAGAAAACTGTTCTTGCACAGTACAAGAAAACAGAATCCCTTCAAACTAACAACTTGGACAGCCGGGGATGGATTATTGATGTACTTTCATGTATCGATAAAATTCCAGAGGCAGATTTTTCTCTAAGCCAGGTATACTCCTTTGCTGATGTACTTAAGCGTAAACACCCTGATAATAATTTTATTAAAGATAAAATTCGTCAGCAGCTTCAATATCTGCGTGACAAAGGATTTCTTGAGTTCACATCCCGTGGAAATTACAGGAAGGTTTCATATGGCAACATATAGAGTAGAAGTAACAGAAATATTCCAACGTCAGATAAATATTGATGCTCAATCCCCTGAAGAAGCCGTATTGATTATCCAAAAGCAATATGATAATGAAGATATTGTGCTGGATGCGGAAGATCACATTTCTACCAATATTGATATACAAGCAAACATTTTACATACAAAAGAGTTAATAAATCTATTAAATAAAATATCGCCGGAACAAATAGAGGCAAACTTATTTTTCAAGGGGCTCAATGCAACCCATACAATATCTATGAAAAACGGCATCATTTTTGATGAGGGCATTGACGGTAAGCTGATAAAATGGACGCAGGAAGAGTTTACTAATGAATACAACAGCAAGTGGTCTGTTAATTTTGTAATAGACTGATTTAATATTCGGTAATACCCTCAAGGAGACCGCCCTATGAAATATTTTATTGTCGACGTGTTCTGCAGAGAAAAATACTCAGGAAACCAGCTCGCCGTCGTTATTCAGGACAAACCGCTTAAGGATGAGCTCATGCAGAACATTGCGGCGGAGTTTCATTTTTCGGAGACAACCTTTGTAGACCCTATACAAAACTCCGACGGCTCATGGAATGTGCGTATCTTCACGCCGAAAAACGAAGTTCCCTTTGCAGGTCATCCGACACTTGGAACATCGTGGGTTATACGGAATGAAATAGAAAAATCTCAAATAAATAATGTAGTACTTTCAGTAAAAGCCGGAAGCATACCGGTTTCCTTTGATAATGAGACACATACTATCCGCATGAAGCAGCTCGAACCGGTTTTCGGCTCTGTTCATGAAAGCGCGCCAATAGCTGAATTTTTAAATATCAGTATGAATGATATTGATACCTTCTTCCCTATTCAGGAAGTGAGCACCGGCATTAACTTCCTTATGGTTCCCCTTAAAACTCTTTCCGCCGTAAAAATTGCCTCGCTCAATTTTCCGCTTTACGTCCGCTATTTTACGGGAAAAGAACCGCTTCCCGTTTTTATTTTCTGCCCCGAAACATATGAAAAGGAAAACAGCATTAACTGCAGAATGTTCGCAGAATTTTTTGATATTCCCGAAGATCCTGCAACCGGAAGCGCAAACGGCTGTCTTGCCGCCTGGATTGTAAAGCACAAGTACTTCGGTTCAAATCAGATACGTGTTAGTGTGGAGCAGGGGTACGAAATTGACCGTAAATCGATTCTTTACATAAAAGCTAACCTTGAAAACGGTTTGTACAACATTGAAGTCGGCGGCTCTGTAATCAAAAGCGCGGAAGGAGAACTTGCATAAATGAATTACACTATCCAAACTATGGGAAAGGAAGACCTGCCCCTTCTTAAGCCCCTGTGGCAAAAACTGAACGAAATCCACTTTGCAGACTCTCCTCACTTCAAAGATTTTTACGCAAACTTCACCTTTGAACAGCGGATAGTATCATTTGATACTATCGAAAGCGATAATGTACTTATTCAGGCAGTGGAATATAACGAGGAATTATTCGGCTACTGCATTTCAACGATCACGAATGACTCCGGCGAAATTGAGTCCTTATATCTGTCAGAAATCGTGCGCGGCAAAGGATTTGGGGAAAAGCTGTGTATTAACGCGCTTGAATGGATGAAGCAGAGAAAGTGTAAGAAAATTGAAGTATCGGTTTCCTACGGACACGATTGTGTTTTAGGATTTTATGAAAAACTGGGGTTTTATCCTAGAATGATAAAACTCCAGTTAAAATAATTTTTTTACCATAAAGTGCTTATATGTACTGGACTAAACAGCTCCTTCATCAGAGGCATCGTTGTTCGCCGGTACAGCGTCGGGTGTATATTCTAAAATATCGCCCGGCTGGCATTTTAAGTACTTACAAATTTCATTGAGCGTGGAAAACCGTATTGCCCTAACCTTGCCTGTTTTTAGGTTGGACATATTTGCAAGACTTATACCCACCTTATCTGCAAGTTCGCTCACCTGCATCTTCCTGTCAGCAAGAACTCTGTCGAGCCGTAAAATTATAGCCATATATCACCTGCCGTTTTATACAATTTTTACAGCGTTGCATCGTATTCGCTTTGGAGATACGCACCGTACTCAAACACATACGAAAGAAGCAGCACAATTATTCCCACGCCTAAGAGACTGAAATTAAGCGGAAAGGACAGCGCGTATCCTTCAAAACTTCCCTTGAATAAAGGAGAAGTAATAACAACTGTGTTAAGTTCAAACATTGTAAACATAAGATACACAGATAAGCTTTTTGTAAAATCCCATAAAATACTGCATGCTAAAATACAAAAGGCCAGTACCCTGATTGATTTTATGCAAAGCGTATCGAACGGTTTTTCTTTTTTTACACAATTAAGAACGTTATAAATTTGCTTTTCCATATACAGCACAAGAGCCATACTCAACCCCCCGAAAAGACCCATAAGAAAAAGAAAATTCTGAATGCTTGTAAATGCTATCGGCGCGTCTGATATTTTTATTTTCAATTCGCTTATCTCAAACGTTCCAGAAACCAGTCCCTTATCATTCATAAAAAAGTCAGGCTTTATTACTGAAAGAAGCGGAAGAACGATGCACGAAAGAATTGATATTCCCGTTATCACCATAAACACAATCACACCAATATTCAATTTGCCTGCAAGTGAAGCAAATTTTTTTGTATTTTTCATTTTAAACCTCCATGGACTTTTTCAGTCCCCATAATTCAATCATACACGGTGAATTTGTTTTTTGTCAAGTATAATATATCGTATAACGATATTTTATAACTGTATTACGGCAATTTATTATTGTTAAACTGCCTGTTTCAGGGTTTCTCACCTAGCTTTAATAGAACGAACGTTCGTTCTATGTTTTTTATTTAAACTTCATGTTTTCTATTAGAAACAAATTTTGAAACCTCATATGTTATACTCATATACCATTTTATTATTTTTGGAGTAAAAATGTTTAAAAAAATCTTTCCTATCTTTCTTATAAGCCTTGTTATTTTAACAGGCTGTACAGCTATTACATCTCTAACGTTTGATGCAAATTCAAATGAGGACTATGATTTTATATACGATACTATTGATGATCCTTATCTCATACAATTGCGGACAGAGTTTGCGCTTGATGACATTATTACCAGCTGTACAAGCGACCTGGAAAAAATAAGAGCCCTATCTGCATGGGTACAAAATCTTTGGGAACATGACGGGTCCAATACACCGGAAAAATCAGATCCAATATCAATTTTACACGAAGTACAAAACGGAAGCAGATTCAGATGTGTTGAATATGCAATAGTATTAAACGGCTGCTTAAATGCAGTCGGTATTACTTCGAGAACACTGGCATTAAAAACTAAAGATGTGGAAACAAGAGAATCAAGTGCGGGGCATGTAGTTCTTGAAGCCTATGTTAAGGATTTTAATAAGTGGATTATGGTTGACAGTCAATGGGATGTAATTCCTGTTTTAAACGGAACTCCGCTTAATGCAGTGGAATTCCAGGATGCACTCGTAAAGAATAGATATGACTTAGTTATACTTACTTCATCTGAGATAAGTAATTCCTACTACTTCAAATGGATACAGGAATATTTATTTTATTTTGACGTTCTCCTGGATAACCGTGTTGTTAATCGTACTTCACCTATGTCGCTCATGCTTGTACCAATTGGAGCAAAGAATCCTACGGTTTTCCAAAGGGAATGGCCGATCGAGGATATGATATATACACATTCAGTTAATGCTTTCTATGAAAAACCGTAAGACCAAAAAATCGGAAAGAATTAAATAAAACAGGCCTCGAAGAGTAAACAGGGGTAAATAGATTGATTAAATCTGTATACTCTTGGAGCCTTCATTATTGTACTATTTCTTCAAGTATCTCCACTGCATCTTTTACAAAGATTGTGCATCTGTTTTTTTTCATGTTCTCATTTTTAAATCTCGTCTGCCCCTCATCAGTCATTAAATTCGCACCGTCGAGCAGTTTTCTGCACTCAACTGTACCATGTTTCTCCTCAAACTTTGACAGAAAATCCCGTGTTAATGCATACGTCTTATCCTGAACAGAACTGTCGTCTTTAAGTCCCCGTCCGTGAACAGCAGATAATGCCGTCAGAGCACCCGACACAGCCCCGCACATATACTGTCTCCTTCCTGCACCTGCTCCAAAAGCGCAGGAAATCTTACAGCTCACTTCTTCGCTTAATCCTGTCTTATCGCTGAAAGATGTTAACACCGACTGGGCGCAATTGTACGATGCAGTAAACATCTGAGCAGCCTTTTCTTCTCTTGTCATATATAACTCCTTATTTAAATGATAATTCAGCAGCAGGGTTTACTGCTTTCACAAGAACACTCTCCTTTTTTTCCAAACATGCTCCCGACAATCGCAGCGGCGCATCCTACACCTCTATTCACTTTCACCGCATTAAAAGGACAATTTAAGGCGCAGGCTCCGCACTCCATACATGATTCTGAAGCTGCTATTAAAGCTTTTTTTGTTCCTTCTGCAAAAGTAAAAACATCATGAGGACAAACCTCTGCGCATATACCGCAGCCTGTACACTTTTGAGAATTTATTTCAAGACTTTTTCCATTCAAAGGGTACCTGTACTTCATATAAACCTCACATAGTAAATGCTTTTATACAGTGAATAATTCCTGCCGCTAAACCCAGCAGTGCAGTACCTATCTGAACAGGCAGACTCAGCCTAACTTCAAGCTCTGCACCCTTTTGATTCGTAAACGTTGAACACCCGGTGAAGTTCATTGCGCCATAAGAAGCTGCAGCAGTCCCTGTAAGAACCATACTGATATATAAAAGAATATTTTGATGTACAAAAATACTATTGAAGCCGTAAAATACAACTGCCCATAAAATGTTTATTATAAAACCTTTAACGGAGAAAAACCGTCCTGGTATATAGGGCAGTAAAAGCGGTAAAACAACAGTTCCGTTTACTACTGACACTAATAGAAATACGAAAATGCTTAAACACCTTTTTACAAAGCCTTCATTAAATGGAAGAGCGGTTATAAGCGATAGAAGTATAAAAGCTGCCAGACTTTTCCAGGCATGAACAAGCTCCACAGGAATTAATACAGCCCTCTCTCTTAGTGTGAATGTTATATTCTTCATCTTTGAATTTTTCTTCATTCCATTTTCAATAAATTCTTTTAAATCACGTGCATACACAGGTCCAAAAACAGCCTTATAGCTGGTTTCCTTTCTAAGTGTATTAATATTCACTCCGCTTGCGCTTAACTGAGGGAGTATTAGTATTCCGTCCGGTGCAAAATCAGAAAGTCGTGATTTTTTAATTTCCCTAAGGACGGCTTCTGCGCTGAAACTTCCTTTTCCTGCAGAACACCATACATTTATACCTCCGGTATCAATTACTAAAATCCAGATATTCAAACCTCCAAGCTCTTTTCTAACTGAATCAAAGGTTAAGCGGTAGTTCGATGTTATAAGAACCGGTGAGTTTTTCCCAGGATTTCCAGTGTAATATAATCCGCTCTTTATAGAGGCTTTATTTCTTCCAATACCTGTTCGAAGAGCTGCTGCGGCTGCCCTATCTTTCCATGTAAGCTGAGTGGAGACTTTTACAGCACGGGGCATTGTAGAGGACAGTGTATGCAGAGCTTTTACCGGCTGCAGCATGAGGAATCTCCTTTTAATCTCTCTTTTGACATTGCCTCAGAAAGAAGAAAAATCGATTCTATTACAGAATCCTGTTTATCTGATGGAATATAAGAAAAAATTCGGGAAAATTGATTATTACATAAACTGTTAATATAAGAGCATTTTTGTCTGCCTTCTTCTGTTAAGGCTAAAATATTCTTTCGTCTGTTGTTATTGTCGACCGAACGTTCTATAAAGCCCTTCTGTACACAACTGTTTATTGTCCTGCTCAGTGTGCTTTTATCTAGACTTAATAAATCCGATAAGTCTTGAAGCCCCAGTGTATTGTCAGCCTCAAGCTCAAGAAGTAAATGGCACTGTGCAACTGTAACAGAACAGCATTCCGTCTCAGAGCTTAATAGAATTCCCGTTTCACGCTCGAGTTTTCTCAAGTGTTTTCTAAAAGTTTGAATATCTGATTGCAACATACAACGATTGTACTTAGCAACTGTTGTATTTGTCAAGTATTTAATTCACTAACAGGAATGTAAATTTCAATACTTCTCTTTTTACGATTAATTGATAAAATCCGTGCAGTAATGACCGCTGAATTTGGCTTTACACCCATAAAACCTTAACATGAGAAAACTCTTCCAGCCCGGTAAGCCCCGCACAGTACTCTTTGTCCACAACAATGGAAAAACCCTTTTTACTGCTTACCTTCCCTATAAAATTCATTTCTACTGCCTGTTTCATATAAGACGTCCATAAGAAAGTTAATTATGACCCGCTTTCTGTGTCAGTCACAGCGCAAAAACAGATACTTGCGGTATGCAAAGATGAAGATTTTTCCTAGCCATAATACACACATGAAGAGTGCTGAAGTAATAAAAACTCTTAAAAGCTGATGGATGGTTTGTTTTCAATATTCGAGGTATTCATCATCAGTTCAAACATCCGGTAAAAACGGGCAAGGTAACTGTTCCCCATCCCTCGTCCATAGAAGTTTAAAAAAACTCATACAGTTCGCCTGAATATTTTTGGAGTTTAGTTCCGATCGATAGTGGAAGTCTTTCTAAAAAAAATGTTAAGAGAATTAACATAACAAAATCCGGCAACATTCTCTCAAAGACTGATGCCTTCACTAAGCAGAAAGGCTGTTCGCGTTCAGGGTTTTTAGCTTCTGCAGCACTTGACTATATCAACTCATTCAAACTAGAACTTTCTCTCTCAAATTATTTAAACATAACTGATAATTACATGAACATCAGCTTGACAAACTGCTTAATACAAAGTAACTTAACAACGTTAAGTTAACAGGAGAATGTTATGAGGAAGACGAATCCTGAGCAGGAAAGCATAATAAAGCAAAAAACCCTCGAATTACTGCTCATTAAAGAGCCGGAAGCCATCAGTATGAGGGAAATTGCATCATCCTGCGGCTTTAGTGCGACTACGATCTATTATTACTGCAAAGACAAGGATTCTCTCTTTGAGCAGATTAAAATTAACTGCCTTACAGATATGGAAAAATACATTGTCTCCAGAACCAATACCTCTCTTCCGGTTTTGGATCAACTAAAATCGGCCATGATTGCCTTCCGGGACTGGGCTTTTGAGCACCCGAGAATTGCCGTCCTAGTTATGGGCAGATTTAAGCCAAATTTAACCGCCTCAAGCGAAGAACTTGCAAAGTATTACACTGCAAATACTTTTGCCATAACACTTTTAAACACCGCCGTTTCCCAGGGACTACTAAGAGTAAAAGATACAAAACTTGAAAGTGCAATTCTTATAGCAGCCTTATGGGGCGGTATTGAAAGCATTCTATTGAATAGAACCTTCCCCGATTACTGGGGTAAGGGAGTATTCTTTACTGATGCATTAATTGAAAAATTATATTCCAGTTTGCTGCAATAACGGAGGAATTATGAAAAAGTCTCTAGTAATGTTGTTTACACTTCTGCTTCTTTCAGGCTGTACCCATGCGGTTCAGGGAGAGGATGTGAGTAATGAGGTGCAAATCTCAATTGAACCGGGTGAAAACTGGACCAGAACTATGTGGATAGCCTTTATTCCTGTAAAAAAAGCCCCTCAGCTTGCAGTCTGGATAGAGACTGAAGACGGTACCTATGTTTCGACAATTACCGTGACTCAAAGTGCATCAAAACAAAAGTGGGCCGGAAATCCGAAAAACGGCAGACCTGAATCTCTGCCGGTCTGGATTCATGCAAAAAAAGCCTCCGGTGCCGGTGTTGATGAGACAACATCGGCCACTCCACAAAATGGTATTACGTCTGGAACTACTGCGTCCGCTCTAATTCCGGGACAAAAATACCGTGTACTTGTCGAAGTGAATGCAAGTTTTGACTACAACGAATCATGGCCTGAAAATGCAAAAGAGAAGGACAAGAACTACTCCGGCGTTAATGGACAGCCTTCCTTAATTTATGAAGCATATTTCACAGCCGGTGAAAAGGGAACTGTTAGCCTTGAACCTGTTGGACAGGGTTCCATAGACGGATCAAACGGAGACATTACAAGAAATCTTGAAGGATTAACAACAGCTTTATCTATAATAAAGAGCGCAGAATTCTTTCTTAGGTAAAACTCTCTACCCTAAATTCCATACAATAGAAGCAGATGCACGCTTCTCCATCCCTTTCTGTATCAAAAATTGCTGTACAATATCATTTAAATATAGTATTGTTTTATTATGAAAGACAGCGAAAAGGTGCTTATTGTAAATCCTTTGGAAGATATTGATAAGCTCAAGGCTCTTGCATCAGAACCTAGAATACAAATGCTCGATCTTCTTAGAAAAAGCCGCTTAAATATAAATGAAATTGCAGAATCCCTTAAACTCCCTCAGTCGACTGTTGCTACCCATATTGCTATACTTGAAAACTCAGGACTTATTTCAACAGAGTCCGTAAAAGCAAAAAAAGGAAATCAAAAAATCTGCGCGACAGGTTTTGAAGAAATTATTATCAGTTTTCCTGAAGAAAAAAAAGAAATAGAAAATGTGCTTGATGTGGAAATGCCTATTGGTATTTTTACAAACTACAATGTAAGCACGCCGTGCGGTCTTTGTTCAAGCGAAAACATTATCGGTTTTCTCGACATACCCGAAGCCTTTTTGAATCCCGAACGTCTTAAAGCCGGTCTTCTCTGGTTTGGAAGCGGTTTTGTTGAATATAAATTCCCAAATAACGCAATGTATCAGAACAGAAAGGTTAAAAAACTTGAAGTCTCCGTTGAACTCTCTTCTGAAACCCCGGGAACAAATAAAAACTGGATGTCAGATATTTTCATGGCGCTGAATAATGTTGACATCGGCGTCTGGACTTCTCCCGGCGACTTCGGCGACAAACGGGGTAAATTCACACCCTTCTGGTGGAAACTTGAAGGTTCACAATATGGCCTTTTAAAACACTGGAGCGTTACCGATGAAGGCAGCTTTGTGGACGGCGTAAAAATCTCGGATGTAAATCTTCAGGACTTAAAAATAAACGAGCATCATTCAATAAAACTGCGCATCGGCGTTAAAGAGGATGCAGAACACCTCGGGGGCATCAACATCTTCGGCCGCGGTTTCGGAAACTATGACCAGGGAATTCTTCTCAGATTATATTTCTAAATTCTTCTAAGCCACACTCTCATTTCACATTCACCCCTGTTTCCCCACTGATGGTAGGGAATTGCAGTAAAACTGACCCTTTTTCTCTCAGGTGCTCTTTCCCCGTATAATTCACCGTTTTCAAATTTCTGCTCCCGGTATGCTGACGTTTTTAGAACAATCGATTCGCATCCGGAAATAACAGCTTTTTCAACTGATACCGCCTCGTTTGGATCAAGCAGCAGAGCGGCAAGATTGTCGTTATTATCTACTGACTCTGCACAGAAAAGAACCGGACCCCGCTGAAGTGCGGTTTTTCCGCAATTTTCCTGAACAGAAGAATTCGAATACATAAAAAGTACCTTCATCGGCAGAGAAAGTTCAATACCATCGCCTTTTTTCCATTCTCTCTCCAATTTAATATATCCGTTTTCTTCCGCAGGATGCTCCGCCCGTTCCCCGTTTATACTGACCGTATAGGAGGAAGCCCAGGAAGGCTTTCTAAAGCACAGAGTAAACGGCTTACCTTCAGCTTCTGCAAATCTTAGAGTAATACTGCCGTTCCACGGATACTCTGTTTTCTGCTCTATTACCGCTTTAAAGTTTTTTTCTTCAAGATGTATTACAGATTCCGCGTAATGCTGAATATACACCTCTCCGTCTTTTACGGCATACACATACTGATCAATCGACGTAATCAGCCGTGCTATATTCGGAGGACAGCATGCGCACCCGAACCAGGGAACCCTCTGCGTCTTTGTCCACATATGATCCTGTCTTGCTTCCGCTGTTTCCGGTACCACTTCAAGAGGATTTACATAAAAATACTTCGTTCCGTCCAGTGAAACTCCGCTTAATAATCCGTTGTATAAAACCCGCTCTGCAATATCAGCATATTCTGAACAGGTATGAAGATGGAACATTTTAGATGCAAGGAAAAAAAGTCCAATAGATGCGCATGTTTCTGTATAGGCCCGGGAGTTGGGTAAATCATAATCAACACTGAATCTCTCACCCCAGCCCTGCGAGCCGATGCCTCCTGTAATATACATCTGTCTGAAAACAATATTATTCCATACTGATAACAGCGCTTCTTTAATTTCGGAATCGCCGGTATAGTACACGGCATCAGCCATTGCTTCATATAAGTACACCGCACGTACAGCATGCCCCTCTGCGGTTTTCATCTCCCGAACCGGTTTATGTGCCAAAAAATAATCAGCATCGAGCCACTTTCTAAACTCGTCGGTCTTTTCTTCGTCAGTCATTCTGAATACCGAAGGATCCGTACCCCGGATATCTAAAAAGTAAAGAGCTAAATCTTTATACGATTCATTACCAGTTGCTTCATATAAGCGGAATAAGGCTAGCTCCACTTCCGGGTGCCCGCAATACATATGCAGTTTGTGCTGTTCTGCCCCGAAAGTATTAACAAGACAATCGGCCAGTTTACAAACAATATGCAGAAGCGTTTTCTTCCCGGTAGAGGTGTAGTGCGCAACTCCTGCTTCTATAATATGACCTGCAGTATACAGCTCATGTCCCCATTTAAAGTCTTTCCAGCGGGAATCTATACATTCCGATTCCGGAATTCCCTGTTTTTTCTGCTGTTCAACTGATAAATAATGAGAATTTATGTACCCGTCATCTCTTTGGGCTTTTCCAAAAAGACTCACCGCCTCCTGAATCCAATATTCTATTTGAGCATGTGTTGTAAAACGAAGAGAAAAACTTGCGGCTTCTATCCATTTTGCGGCATCAGTATCTTGAAACGGAAAACCCTCGACCGTGCCTGTTGTTTCACCGGAGGCAATTTTTAAATTCTCCAATGCATGTGAATTCTTTACTCCGGAAACTTGATCACTCAAAACTTTCCACTGATATGGAATGATTATATCTGCGGCGATTCTTCGTTTTTCTTTCCAAAACCCGCCTGAAATTTGTACCTTCATCATCTCGATCCCCTCTATGCTAACGGGATTTATTCTTCTCCGCTTGGCGTATCGTTCTTAAGCATAAGAGTATCAGGGAATTTCCCTATTGTCAATTTTTTTCTGATATACAACAAGAAAATATGATATACAACGATAATAGTTGCTGTTATATTGAGTAAGTAAAAAGTATTTGAGAACTGTTTAAGAGAGCGGAACGTCCTGCGGCAGTAAAGATCTGTACAAACTTCTAGCCTGAATAACTGCGAACAGCATGGCAGCAAGAGAAAACCACCAGAAAACACCGGTAAAACCTGCAAAAAAATTATATATTCCGTGAATAATAACGGCATTTAGTAGTATGGAAATTCTGCATTGCTTTGTCCTGCATGACCAGACAAATAGACCGCCAATTCCGGAGCATACCGTATGGATGACCACAGCAGTAAGAAATCGAATTTCTATATGGCGTAATCCGCTTACCACATACACTACCGCTTCAAAGCATCCGAAACACAGCCCGGCAAGAAGCGAATAGATAAAAAACTGTTTTAATGAAGATTTTGAAGAGGGAAATAAAAATAGAAAACCGGCTTTCACGCCTTCTTCAATAATGCCGTTAAAGATCAAGGCGGACAGCAGAACCATAATAAGGGAAGAATACTTAATCTCAGGAATAACCAGCTGCAGCACCGCAGCAGGAATTAGAGGAGCCAGTCCCAGAAGCAGTGCAATAATACAAAGAGAAAGACTTATTTCCTGCCTGGTTACAAACATAAGCAGTATGAATATAACAATGGGAAGAAAACAAAAAACAAGATCAAAAATTAGGTCCATACCTTAACAATACAGCAAACAATGTACAGTTTCAAGTTTATTTGATACTATAGTTCTCATGAAAAACATAATTCTCCTGGGTATTAAGCACAGCGGAAAATCAACGGTCGGGAAAGCCCTCTCTAAGAAAACCTCTTTTTCCTTTTACGATGTTGATTCTGTAATCGAAGAGAAGAACGGCCTTTCTGTGAGAGCTCTCTACCTTGAACGCGGAGAAAACGGTTTTAAAGCAGCAGAAACTGCAGCGGTAAGAAGTATTCTTGACTCAGTGCATTCAGCTAACCAGCAGGGTAAATGCATAATTTCTACCGGAGGAGGAATATGCTGCAACCCGGACGCTGTTTCGCTTTTAAAAGAACACAGCCTTTTTGTTTTTCTTGATGTTTCAGAAGAAGTGTCTGTCTCGAGAATTATTGAAAATTCCAGAAAATCGGGCTCATACCCGGCATATATTTCCCGCCATAATCCTAAAAACGAACAAGACGTAAAAGAGATCTATCATTCATTTTATCTTGAGCGGGTATCGTTATATCAAAATCTTGCTGATATTTCCATTAAAGTCGACACTGGATCAAATTTTTGCGCTTCAGTGGATGAAAACTGCCGTAAAATACTTTCTTACTTGCCGAATCACTCTATTTAGGATATTCTTAAAATATGGCTTATGAAGTTACTGCAACACGCCGCCGGCCGCGGCGTTTCGAAGATTTAAAAGGACAGGAATTTGTTACTGCTACTCTAAAAAATGCAATTGGACTCGGTAAAATTGCCCACGCGTATCTTTTTTCTGGACCGAGAGGATGCGGAAAAACATCTTCTGCAAGAATTCTTGCCAAAGCCCTCAACTGCGAACAAGGCCCTTCTCCCGTTCCGTGCGATGTATGCAATCACTGTGTAGAAATAACCAAAGGATCAAGCCTTGATGTTATTGAAATAGACGGTGCCTCAAATACCAGCGTAAACGACATCCGCCAAATAAAGGATGAAGTTCTTTTCCCTCCGAATTCATGCCGTTATAAAATCTATATTATTGACGAAGTTCATATGCTTTCGACGAGTGCGTTTAATGCTCTTTTAAAAACCATTGAAGAACCTCCTCCCTATGTTATTTTCATATTTGCAACCACAGAACTTCATAAAGTTCCCGCAACCATAAAAAGCCGCTGCCAGCAGTTCCACTTTAGACTGGGCTCAGTAGAACAGATAAAAGATCTGCTTAAAAAAACGGCAGAAGAAACCAATATAC
Organism: Spirochaetota bacterium; assembly: GCA_023398165.1. Taxonomy (GTDB): domain Bacteria; phylum Spirochaetota; class Spirochaetia; order Treponematales; family Treponemataceae; genus JAAZLA01. The sequence continues at coordinate 113,016 of JAEWSQ010000012.1, forward strand.
AGGCAGAAGATGAGGCGTTGTATTGGATAGCGAAAGAAGCTACAGGCAGTTTCCGTGATGCCTATACCTTATTTGATCAGGTTGTTTCATTTTCTGACGGTCATCTAACCTATGATAAAATCCGCGACAAACTTGGTCTTGTAGGAATTGACAGCATGAATGCCGTATGCAGTCTGTGTGTTGAAGGAAAAACCAGTTCCGCTCTGGAGCAGATAGATGAAATACTGCAGGCCGGAGTTTCCATTGAGCAGTGTATTTCTAATTTTGCTGACTACTTCCGTTCTCTCCTCCTGATTAAAAGCGGCATAACTAAAGAAGCACTTCTAGGTCAGGCGAGCGAGCGTTTTTCACCGGCTGTCCTTGGAGCCTGGAACCCAATACAGATTGAAAGGGCGCTATCCCTTTTTCTGCAGCTTTTCCGAGATGTCCGTTATTCCCTTAATCCGCGCTTTGAACTTGAAGTTGCACTTTCAAGATTATGCTGGCTTTCCTCGTATGTTTCACCGCTCGAAGTAAAACAGGCAATAGACTCAACCCGCAGCTTACTCTGTCCCGGCTCTCCAGTTTCAACACCTCAAATAGAAATGATGCCGCCCCCTGTTTCAAAAGAACAAACCAATACTACGCCGGGTTTTCCGGGAAGCACTCCCGTACCCCAAACCGGCAGCCCGCGAAATCCCAATATACCGACGTTTTCTGCCCTGAGTAATCCCGGCCCTTTTGATGAAAGCGGTTACCAGACAAGCCGGATAATTCCTCCGGTAGCCGCTTCTCAGAAGGAGGAAAACCAGCATACTACGGACGAAGCTTCTATTCAAACCCCTGTACAGGATTCTTTAAAAGCTGTTTCACAGGAGACTCATATAGAGGCTCCTAAACCCGGTAATCCCGGGATCTCTGCTGATAAAACAGAACCCTTAGCAAGACAGGTTGAAACTATTCAACAGCTTCGCGAAGCTGCTATACGCGAATTAACCGTCTCAAACACTCTTTTGGCTACATCTCTTATGCAGACCTGCTTGTGGAAAGAAGACAACAGCGTAATTTCCGCATCCATAGAAAACCCATTTACAAAGGTTAAGCTTGAACAGGCGGCGCCGGAATTAAATTCTATACTCTCAAAGCTGTGGGGAAAACAGGTTCAATTCTCAATCACATTAACCAAAATAAATGAAGCTTGTCCGAAAGAAATACTTCCCCCCGAAGTAGAGGCAATATGTTCAGTATTTAAAGGAACTGTCACCAGTTTTGAAAAACGAAAAGAAGTCACCAAACAGGAAGAAACAGGAGAAGATTATGAATCCGTTTGATATACTAAAAAATGCACAGGCAATTAAAGACCAGTTTGGAAAAATGCAGGAAGAACTAAAAGATATTGAAGTCACAGGTTCTTCCGGGGGCGGCCTTGTTAAAATTACCATGAACGGGCAGCTTGAAGTGCAAAAGGTAGAAATAGATCCTATTGCAGTAGATCCCAGAGATGTACAGATGCTTCAGGATCTTGTCGTATCTGCATTTCGTCAGGCATCGTCCAACGCACAGGAAGCGGTTAAAGAAAAAATGGGGCCGCTCATGGGAGGCATGAATTTGCCGGGAATGGGTTTGTAATGAATGCGCTTGAGGAATTAACAGAATCATTTTCAAGACTTCCGGGAATAGGCAAAAAAAGCGCATCCCGAATTTCCCATCATCTCTTAAAAACAGATCAGATATTTTTAGAAAATTTTGCACAACAGCTTGTCACTCTCCATGACAGAATAAAGCAGTGTTCGGTCTGCGGCTCATATACTGAACATGACCCCTGCCGTATATGTACTGACGCTATGCGCGATCAAACCCTGCTTTGTGTAGTCGAACAGCCCAGAGATGTTCAAACCATCGAAGCATCAAGGGAATTCCGCGGTTTATTTCATGTTCTCGGAGCCCTTATTGCTCCTCTCGACGGTATTGGTCCTGATCAGCTTTCAATCGGTAAACTCATAGACAGAATCCGTTCCGGTACGATCAAAGAAGTGATTATTGCGACGAATCCAACCGTCGAAGGCGACACTACCGCATTGTATCTTCAGCAGGTTCTCAAGCAGCTTCCCGTCAAAGTAAGCCGTCTTGCATCGGGTCTTCCTGTAGGCGGAGATCTTGAATATGCCGACAAATTAACACTTGCCCGCAGTTTCCGCGGCCGCATTTCTTATTAACAAAAAGAAAAGCCCTGCTGAGTTTTTCTTCATGCAGGGCTTCCTATATGTTTTTGTATTAATCAGAAAACTATTTGAGAAGACTGAGTACCGACTGGCTTGACTGATTAGCCTGAGCGAGCATAGCAGTTCCTGCCTGGCTGAGAACCTGATTCTTGGTAAGTTCAACCATTTCACTAGCCATATCAGTATCGCGGATCTTTGATTCAGCAGCCTGAAGGTTTTCAGCACCAATATCAAGACCTTTTACTGTGTAATCCAGACGGTTCTGATAGGCACCAAGATCGGCTCTTTGTTTGTTAATCTTTTTCAGAGCTTCATCCAAAGTTCCGATTGCACGGTTTGCTTCATCCGGAGCACCGAGGTTAAGGATTGTATCGTCTCCAACACTCTTAAGATTAAGAGCTTTTGAAGTCATTGTTCCAATGAAAAGCTGGAGGCGCTGATCCATGTTTGCACCGACATGGAGCCACATAGATGCGGTAACAACATTTTCACCTGTTTCTTTTGCAAAGCGTCCGGTAAGCATGTTCAATCCGTTGAATTGAGCCTGGCTTGCAATGCGGTCAACTTCTGCAACAAGCTGAGATACTTCAACCTGAATCTGCATTCTGTCTTCATCAGTATATACACCGTTGGATGACTGAACTGCAAGCTCGCGGATGCGCTGAACTATATCGGTAGTACTCTGCAGATAGCCTTCAGTAGCCTGAATAAATGAAATTCCATTCTGTGCGTTTGTTGAAGCCTGATTTAAACCGCGAATTTGACTGCGCATTTTTTCAGAAACAGCCAATCCAGATGCATCATCACCTGCACGGTTAATCTTCATACCGGAAGAAAGTTTTTCCATGCTTTTTGAGTTGGAATCGTTTGTAACTCCCAAGGTGCGGTTAGAATACATCGCGCTCATGTTGTGATTAATAACCATAGTATATCTCCTTGACAATGTCATTTGCAGGCTGGTCTCTCAATAAGCCTAACAAAGTACTTTGAATTTTCAGTAACAGGTTTTTCCCTGTTACTTGTATATCGGAGACTGAAAATTTTTCTTAACAGATTATTTATTTTTTTTGTGACATTCCGTACAACCGACAATATGAACATGATTTTTTGAATCTTTCCGGTTAAATAAATGTGCTATGAGGTAGCCTTCCTGCGGAATTGATTTATGACAAACAGGGCATTTTCTCCGCAAACCCATTTCTATATGTGGAAAACAGTGCGGGCATCCCATAATGGTACAATGCTGAGTAGTTTTACTTTCTGTATGATAGACTTTAGATAATATTTTTTCTTTATCGACCAGCGGAGAACCGCAAACCGGACATTGCGAAACAACATTCTTCGGCCGTACAAATTTAAATTTTTCTTCTCTTTTTTTCTTTGACCTGACTGCTGCCATCTGAAAAGCAAAAAAAAGAATAACAAGAGCTGTTAATACAAGAATAAAAATGATAATAAAATCAGCATCCATAGTACCGCATATTATACACTCGTATGCAGAATTTTACTACTTGCAGTAATAAAAAAAAGGCTATATACTTTAAATGTGTCAAATTTATACATTATAGCAACACCCATAGGTAACCTTGGCGACATAACAATGCGTGCACTTGAAACATTCAAGGCCGTAGATACAATAGCCTGCGAAGATACGAGGCACACGCTCCAGCTTTTGACACATTTCGGCATACGTAAGCCGCTGCTGTCCTGCAGAGCTCATAATGAAGAATATGCATCCGGGAAAATAATTGATCTTCTGAATGAAGGTAAATCTGTTGCCTTTGCAAGCGATGCAGGAACTCCGGGCATAAGCGATCCGGGAGCAGTCTTAGTTGACGAGGCAAGAAAAGCGGGCCATACCGTTATTCCCATTCCGGGAGTTTCCGCCTTTGCTTCTCTTATAAGCGTTGCAGGATCAGGCGGTAAAACAGTCATATTTGAAGGTTTTTTATCGCCGAAACCGGGAAGAAGACGTTCAAGGCTTAAGGAACTTTTAGAAACAGGCGATGCATTCGTTTTATACGAATCTCCGTTTAGAATAGTTAAACTTTTGGCAGATATTGCCGATATTGAAAGTGAGCGGCGTGTGGTAATTGGACGGGAAATGACCAAACTGCATGAAGAGTTTGTGGAGGGGTCTGCCGTACAAGTGTATGAAAACTTTGCTCAGAGAACAAAAATTCTCGGCGAGTTTGCAGTATTTGTATCAGGAAATAAAAAAGCTCAACTTTCAGAAAATAATACCGAAATTTAAGGTAAGGCAGGTCGAGTATGATAATTGAACGGCTTGGAGGTCTTGACCCTCTGAAAAACGTACAAAGTTCTCAAAGAACGGTAAATAAAGCTCCGGTAAAAATGGGAGAAGACACTGTTAGTGTATCTGCAGAGGCAAAAGAAATGGCCGAAGCATATTACCTTTCAGAAGTAGCCTCCTCCACTCCGGATGTACGGGCAGATCTGGTTTCCCAGATTAAAGAAAAAATTAAAGATCCTTCATATATAAACAATGCTGTGGTATCTTCAACTGCAGACAAGTTTATGGATAGTTTAGGATTATAAGTAACAAACCCATGTTACTGACAGGCGGAACTGAGTTTCCGCCTTTTTTTTAAAATACCGGACAGACATCTTTAGCGTCTGTTCCTTGCATTTAATGCAATAAAGGAAGTCAATTTTGGCAGATTTCATTTTTAGAGTTTCGCCCAACATTATGCTCGGCTCATATTCCACCGCAAGACTGGGACAGCTGGTAAAAGAATGGGGAACACGCTACATGCTTATTCTCGATCCCGTTTTAAAAGATTTCGACATAGGTTCAAAAATTCAAAATTCCCTGTCTGAACGGAAAATTGATTTTTTTGTATTCGACGACATTCCCTCAGCACCTGATACGAAATGCATACAGCAGGCCTTAAAACTGGCACGCGACGCGCATGTACACGGCATAATATCAGCAGGGGGTACAAAAACGGCAAATATAGCACGTGCAGTTGCCGCCCTGTACAATGAAATTCATGATGTTTATGATTATGTTGACGGAGCAGTTCCAACAACAGCGCCTCTTCCCCTTATTACAATACCCACTTCCATGCGCGATGCTTTCCTGTTTACCGAAGTTACCCCAATTACAGATGCCCGGAGCAATCAGATAAAGCTGTTGAGAATTCAAAGCGGGTTATGTAAATTAGCTCTTTTCGACCCTAATTTAACCATCAATCATACCCCGAATCAAAGAGCTTCAATAGTTCTACAGACTCTTTGTATTGCAATAGAGGCGTATCTGTCCCAGAAATCAAACTTCTTCTCAGATACTATTCTTGAAAAAGCAATCGAGCTCATATCTTTTGCAATTGACGGTTCCCCGACATTGAACAATACGTCTCCTCCCGAAGTATTGCTGGCACAAGGCGGCTGTATGACATCGCTTGGAGTGGCTTTAAGCGCCCTAGGACCGGCATCGCTCATAGCAACTGCAATTGACTGCCGTTTCAAACTGGCAACAGCATTAACAACGTCCATCCTTCTTCCGTATATGATTGAAGAAGCAGGAAAATACAAGAGTGATAAACTGGCCAAAATAGCCCAAATTATGAGAATATCGTACACAACATCGGATCCTGCAACAGCAATCACCGCTCTGGTAGAAGCAATACGCAATAAAATTGCACTTTCAAATCTGCCCGCACGATTAAAGGACCTATCTGTTTCAATTGAACAGCTTGCACTGGCAGCAGAAGATGCAGGGCAGCTTGAATTGATGAACGGACTCCCGAGATCTATGAATGCTGATGATTTATTTGATCTTATAAAGCAGGCTTACTAAATATCATCAGCTACTATAAAAAGCCGGCAGCGCTGCCGGTTTTTTGCATTTAAAAGGATTATTATGATAACACCGGATAAACTTTCGACATTACAGGGCGGACAGCGCAGAAGAAAACTGGCGCTGTGTTTCGGAGCACTTGAAAGAGACATAGCAGGAATTGCGGAAAAAGGACATGAATACTCATATCCGTCCCTCCCGAGGACTGAATATACAAAAAAACTCATAGAAATAGTACTAAGCGATCCCCAGCTGCCTGATGCTGCAGCAGCGGAACTTAAAAATCTTCTTTATGCACCCATGTTTGATGAAAGACGCGCCTGCAACTATGCAAGAAACTGCCTTCTCCAGCTCATAGGTTCTTTTCCTGCTGAATGGGATCTTGTTATAGCACCTCACAAGACCGATAAAGCTCCCGGTGAAATTGAGTCAAGAAATTTTTTCCCGGGTCTTTGCGTGTATGCAGAGGACATCCGCTCGCCGTTTAATCTGGGGTCGATTTTTAGAACAGCCGAAGCAATGGGAGCAGAAAAAGTATTTATCTCGCCTCTGTGCACCGATCCCCTGCATCCGAGAGCACTGCGCTCTGCCATGGGATGCATCGAAACAATGAAATGGGAGCGGCTTTCTCTTGAGGATCTTCCCGAAGATCTGCCGGTTTTTGTTCTGGAGACGGGCGGAACTTCTATTGAAGCATTTGATTTTCCTGAAAAAGGTATTGTTATTGTAGGCTCTGAGGAATTGGGTGTAAGTCCTCAGGCTTTGGAAAAAGCATCATACGGCAGAGTCACCATACCCATGACGGGAGTAAAAGCATCATTGAATGTCGGGGTAGCATTCGGTATTCTCATGCAGGCATGGACGTCTCATATTCGCGGAGTATAATTATTCTTCCTGCTCTTTTTGAAATGCATTTTTAAGCTTTTCAGAAACTGCATCAAGCTTTTCTTTCGTTGTCAGATTAAACTTTTGGAGCATCTCATTATCAAACTGATAATACTCAATATCGCCGTTTTCATAATGAGACAGCATATTTGCAAGATACACGACACTTGCGGTATTAACAACAGGTTCTGGTGCTAAAAAAGGACAATGATGGTAGCGAATTGACTCGTAAATAATCTCCGGGAAATTCCATTTCATGCCTATTCTTGCGCCGATTTCCGCATGATTTACACCGGCAACAAGCCGCTCCACAGTATCCACAGGGATTTCCTTCGCTTTACAAATATCTGAAAACTTTTGTAATACATCGGGATGGGCATTTTCAAAAACAACTTTACCCATATCGTGCAGAAGACCGCAGACATATGAATTGTCGACAACATCTAGTTTGGTGGAAAAGAAATTTCTGGCCAGATTATAGGCATAAAAAGCAACCCTGTAGGAATGCAGCCATAAGTCTTTTTTCTGTCCTGTTTCATCTCCCAGTGTTTTTAGAGATCCGAGTGAAAAAAGAAGGTTCTTGATTCCTCTTATGCCGACAAGCTGTACCGCTTTAACGATGCTGTTGCACGGGGAAGAAAGCGAAAACGCGGCAGAATTCACAAGTTTTAAAAGGTCGGCGGTAAGAGTTATATCATTGCTTATCTGCTGTGCAATATCCGACAGTTTTGCATCAGGATCATTAAGCAGACGGTTTATGGAGGAAATGTTTTCCGGGAAAAGAGGCAGAGATTCAATGGATTCAACTATTTCTTTTGACGCCGACTCAATATGTTTTTCTGTTTCGGTACTTAACGGCAGTATTATGCGGGTAACAGTTTCTCCCTCTTCACTGATAAATTGAAAATTTTCCTCGGAAAGGCCGATTTTTTGAAGCATAAGAATCATAATTATGAGTCCGAGACCGGCACCCTCGGTTTCATCCAATATTTGAACAAAAGCCTCTTCCACAGAAGTATACTGCTGGGCTCGCGCTAATTTATCGTGAATACGTTTATACTCAAAAAGCGTAAGCGGCGAGTTGTTTCTAATTTCGATCTTTATTTTCCCGTTTCTGGTATGAAGAAGGATTTTAATGTATAAACCTGCATTTTTTTGGAGCTGCAGGTAATGAACAATATTCCCAAGTGTTTCAGTTTTAAAAGTCTTCATTCCTGCATCGTAATCTGTTTCATTATTTATATCGAGCTTTTTTTCATTAAAATACACGCGCTTTGTATTTGCTTTTTTTGCATTTGTCGTAAGCTCATTAACACAGTAAATAATGTACTCCGTCATATGTTCCTGATGCAGTTCCTTCATGTAGCAGGTAATGACATCATGAATATACAACTCCATCTCATGCGGAAGAGTGTATGTTGTTATGAGCAGCGGAACTTCAGCTTCGATGGCTTTCTTAATTTTTACAGTATTAACTAGTGTTTTAGCAGTTTCAGACATGTAAAATCCTGTTTGTTTAAAAACTTTCTGTCCTCTAACATATTACCATATTTATAATAAAATTAACAGTTTTTTTTTACTTTTTCACAAATATTACAGTTGTATGCTGTTGTTTTTTCATTTATTATGTGCTCTATGACAGATTTACTTTTTTCACAGCTGCTGATAATTTTTCTTTGTATACCTCCTTTAGTCAGGCCTTTTGCGGGAACTCTTTCGCAGTATCAAAGTAAACGCGATACTTTCTCTGTTATTCCCGTTATTTCTTTGTTTATATGTATTCTCTCCATAATTGCTTTCAACCTTGAACTCTCAATTTTAGTGCTCCTCTTGTTTTGTCTTCTTGTTTTTTTCCTTAACCTTAACCGTTTCATATCATACTGCACACACATGCAGAGAGATTATTTTAACGGTTTCTTTAAATCTGTCTCGGCTTTATTACTTGCTGTGCTTTTTTTTATAGCAGGTACACTGATACTTTTTAGACCGGAACCGTTTAAAAATTCAGAAGCCTCATACAAACAAACCTTATATTACGGGTCTGTTTCACGGGGATTCTTTGAGAGAAATGATTTACTTGATCCTTTAACAGCGGTAAAAACAGAATGTCTGCCTGTACATTATTCTCCCGATAAAGACGGAAATCTTCCCTGTGTCTTATATATACCCGATGTCTTTTGTACCGCTAATGACGCGCTTGAACAAATGCTTGAGCTTTCCCGGCTGGGCTACAGGGTTGTTTCCTTTGATTTTTATCCGTCAGACATTACTTACATCAATACTTTTATAGATATTGCCCATTTCCGTTCTTTTTTTCAGCGTATGTACTACAGCAATGATCCCTCGTCTTTTAATGCGAAAGTTCCGCTCTTACAGGCAAACAAGGAAAGAGAACTGGAATCAGGACTGAGTATTCTTCAAAGCGAGGAATTTACACCTGTTTTTATTATTTCTGAAGGATATACTGCTGCAGGAGCGGAGCAGATTCAAAAGCGCTACCCTCAGGCAGTGAAAAAAGTTTTTACCGCTTCAAAAGAAAATGCATTATCAGCTGCAGATAACAGCCTCATGAGCAGTCTGAACAAGACAAAGCCTCTGGAATTTTTTCTAATTTCTCTTAGAAATGGAAAAAAACTGACTGATTCATGGAGTTTTTCCGGAATACGAAGCCGTATTATAGGAGGCGGTATAATTCAAAGTACGGCTCAGCGTGCTCACAGCGCTTTTCAGGAGAAAAAATGACTCTTACACAGCTCGATGCCTTTTTAAGCAGTTATTTGCATATTCAAGATTTTCCGAATGATATTTCTCTAAACGGCATACAAGTTCAAAATTCACAACCCGGCACAAAACAGATAAAAAAGGCAGCCTTCTGTGTCGATGCCTGCAGGGACACCATAAACCGCTCAATTCAAGCACACGCCGATCTGCTCTTTGTTCATCACGGACTTTTTTGGGGCCGTGAACAGGGTTTGACCGGTATTCATTATGAAAGAATAAGTCAGCTTATACAGAATGATCTTGCCTTATATGCATGCCATCTGCCTCTTGATGCCCATAAAGAAATAGGACACAACTACTCCCTTGCCCGTAAAATTGGACTTTCGGAACTGGAACCGTTCGGGGAATGGAACCGCACCATCATAGGTGTAAAAGGCGTATTCCAAAAACCGGTAGCGCTTGATTATATTATTAAACAAGCCGGTCTTGAAGGTGCCGGACCATTAACTGTTCTTCCTTTCGGCTGTAAAGATATTAGAACTGCCGGGATTATTTGCGGCGGCGGAGCAAGAGAAGTAAGCCAGGCCATTGAGCAGAACCTGGATCTTTATATTACCGGTGAAATAAAACATGAAAGCTATCATACCATTCTTGAAAGCGGCATATCTGTGATTGCCGGAGGACATTACGAAACAGAAAAGCTCGGAGTCAGGCTTATAATGGAAAAAATAGAGGAAGAAACAGATATTGAAGCCGTTTTTATTGAATCTCCGACATCCTTGTAACGAGACAATACTGTTCGCTTGTGAAATAGAATAAAATGTGGTACATTAGGATTTACCATGGAAGAATTAGTTCAAGTAGATTTTAAAAAAGAAACATCACCGCTTAATAAATTTTTACCCCTGTCATTATCAGCTGTACTGCTGGCTCTGGATCAGATTACAAAATTTCTTGTTGTCAAATACATAGAACCCTACTCTGTCGGTGCATCTTTTTTAGGCGATTTTTTCCGTATTATTCATGTTGCCAATAAAGGAATTGCGTTCAGTTTCGGAAGCGGTTTCCAAAACGGCCTGCGCAGCATACTTTTTGGAGTTTTACCCCTTGTAGTATTAATTTTAGTGCTTATTGTATACTTCAGAAGCAAGGATTTTACAAGTTTCCAGAGATGGACAATCTGCGGAATAATAGGCGGTGGATTGGGCAATCTATTTGACCGTTTTTTCAGACCCAACGGAGTCGTAGACTTCATAGATATTAAATTTTACGGTATTTTTGGTTTTGAACGGTGGCCGACATTCAATGTCGCCGATATGAGTGTTCTCATATGCGGAATTCTGTTAATGATTTCATTTATTATAGCTATTATTAAAGAATCCGTTGAGAAAAAGGAAGATCATGACAAATAAACAACGCACAGTAATTTTCATTCTGGCAGGAACAGCTGCATCTGTACTTATAACCCTAATTCTTGTGGTAGGTCTTTTGCTGGCTGTCATCTATTTTCTGAAAGACAACCCGGAAACAATCGGTAAAGTTTTTCCTGCTGTTTTTCTAACTGCAATTATTGCCGGAATGTTTATTTACCAGAAACTGGTTAAATTTGTCATATCAAAATTTCATTTGGAAGATAAATTGGATCCTTTGTTCGGTCCCCGCAAAAAAAACAAACTGGATTAACCTCAGTTTCCGGTCTAGTATCCGTCCGACATAGACCGGTTAATATCCCGCTGATACAGTTCCTGATATACGAGGCTTCTTGTCTTTAATTTTTCTTTTATTTCCTGCGCAAAGGGCATGTGTCTCCAGAAAATTCCGCGTACTTCTTTTTCAAGCCGTTGAACCCCGTCGCTCTCCTTAGTCATCCACAGAATATAATCGTTTATAAAATAATCTTTTAAATCCCCTTTCAGCTTTTGAGAAGAAAACCATTGATAATACTGACCGGTAAGGCCTTCTTCCATCCAGTAATATGAAGCCTTTTCTTTGGCAACCTGCCACCGCAGATCTGCAACAGCCATGAGAACTGCAATCTGCAAATTTCTCGGATACATAGGTACAACAATGCGCCCTCGGCTTGTGACACGGTTATACCGGTCAAACGGTTCCCAGCAGAAACCGGAGTCGCCGTATGTTGGAACAAGAACAACATACGGAACTATTCTATTTTGATTATTCTTGTGTACACGGCAGAAAGCACCCGGATCCAGCGATTCAACCCAGGCAAGTGTATCTATGACATTTTCCCTGAAGCCTGTTTGTCTGGGAATACAGTGAAAAAATTCCTTGGTAAAAAGAGGGAAGTGATTACCCTGACGGCCGACGGTCATTTTTGCCATCTGACGGACAGTATCAACCTCCACGAGCAGATCTGAAGTATTTACTTCAACCTCGGCAGGTGCATTCTCCAGCTTTGACTGCAGGGAATCAGCAATCTCCTTTGCATCATTGTATTCTGCAATATAGAGAGCCAGTTCTTTATCGACTTTGAAAAGCGATTTAAGCCGTTCGTTAATATCGTTCAAAGATTTCCGCTGCATATCATTCAGACAGCATTTGTGATTTGCTAAACCGGGTATGGGCGGATGATCGCACAGCTGATCTACTTTTGCCCGTAAATCAGATTCAAGCGATGCCCGTTCAGATTCCTTTGCACCAATCAGGTTTTCTGCATTCTGCAGTTTACCGTTATTCTTACTTTGAAGCTGTAATAACCGTGCTGTCTCATCGTTTCCGCCGGTACCGGCCTTTCTCGCGGGGCGGGCTTCATCAGTTGCAGATAAAGACACCCGGCCGCATGCAATATCTCTGAACCATTCATCAATATAGTACACCGGTTCTCCGCTATCATTGTTAATGAAAACAGATGAAAACAACTCCTTCTGCTCGGGATTGAACAGCGTTGGAAGAACTACTCCAAAACGTAGAAGCATCTTTTTCGGCACAGGTGCTGCCGGTGAAGCCATTTTTGGAGCTATTGATCTAACAAGATCCCAAAAAATGGTTACCAGCTGCTGCCTGTATACGGTTCTATCCTTCGGATCCTGGCAGGTTAAATATTTTGATAATATGTTATGAAGTTTTTGTGCAGATTCATTTTCACCCGAAAGTGCCGTTTTGTAGTATGCAGGATCGGAAAAAACCGGATTAGGAGTTTTTGAAAAAAATTCCTTGACTGGCGTGAATGTTTTTACAGAAAGATTAACACCTGCAGAAGAGGCAGACGTCTGTTCATTTTGCTCCGGAGAGGGGAAATCATCAAAGGCGTCTATTGACGGCAGAATAGAAGGTTTTGAACCATTATTTGCAAGAAGTTCAGCTATTTCGGGTGAAATTTCATCATTCATATGAAAAATTATAGCATCACCCCTATAAAATATCAAGGAAATCCCCTGTTTCCGTTTTCCTTTGTAAAATTTCATCTTTTTTTCCCATAGTGCAGAGAAAATGTGTACGTAACATCAATAAAAGTGATTAAGGAGATTTTATGTACAGAAAAATATTCCCATTCATCGGTATATGCATACTGATAGTTTCATCTGTTTCCTGTTCAAATATCGGCGATTCCCTACAGAAACCCGGAATTCCTTCCGGATTGGAACTTGTTTCCCTGTTTCCATGCGGCTGCGAAATCCAGTGGCAGCCCGTTACGAATGCTGAATCATACTCCATAAAAGTATCCTGCAGCGCCGCTACTATAAATTTAACAAGCGCGGAAACCTCGCTGATAATTGACGGTCTTTCAGAAAAAGTTCCGTATGAAATTGCAGTATGCGCATGTACTGAATTTACTTCTGGCGAATTTTCAGAATCTATCTCTGTTACTATCAGCAATGACACAGAAAAGACTCCTGAGGAAGATTCCTTAAAGGCTCCTGATTTACTTTCCTTACAAAGCATATCCAGCAGTGAAATACGTGTTCAGTGGAATGCGGTTGAACCGGCTGAATCCTATACAGTTTTTTTCGGCAATGTGAAAAGCACCTCTTTGGACTCTGTTGAAGTAAAAGAAAATTCTTTAGTACTGAACGGATTGCAGGAAATGATTGATTATGTTGTTAAAGTAAAGGCATACAGCGGCGGAAAGGCAAGTCCTTTTTCACAGACACAAACAGGAAGAACTTTATTATCTATACCGCAAGCTCCTGAAATTTCCTTAATAATTCCTTCTTCTGCTTCAATATGTCTGTCATGGACCACGGTATATAATGCTGAGGAATACCTCCTTTTTTCAGGGGCGGAAGAAAGCAGTCTTAAAGAAATTCTGAAAACAACTGACAGCAGTACAGTAGTGGAAAACCTTGAAAGCGGAACACCCTATTATTTTTCTGTAAAAGCAGTAAATGCGGCAGGAACAAGCAGTGCTTCTGCACTGTGCTGTACATCAACAGCCTGTATAATTCCCGGTGTACCGGAAAATATTATAGCATCTCCTGTTTCGCAAACAGAACTCGCACTTTCCTGGAACACCGTTCCGGGAGCAGCTGAGTATGATATTGAATATGGTCCAGCAAAGAGCAGTATGAATCAGAAAATAATCTGTACAGATCCTTTTTTCATACTTTCAAATTTAGAAGAAAACACCGTAATATATTTTAAAATAAGAGCAGTGAACACTACCGGGAAGAGCAGCTGGAGCGATACCGTGTATGCAACAACACTCTTGTCTCCTCCGGAGAAAACTGTTATTACTCTTTTAAAATTAAATAACAGCACAAATCCTTCAAGTCTTTTAATCCGATGGACAGCTGTTGACAAAGCAGCAGAATATGCCGTCTACAGATCCCCTGATGCAAATCCTGTTTTTGAAAAAATAGCCGTCTGCACCGGAACTCAATATATGGATGCAGAGGCATACACTATTCAGAATGAAACAAAATACTCATACTGCGTCGAACCGTTAAACTCAGGAGGATCGGGAGGGTTATCAGACACAGTAAGCGGAATATTGCATAAACCAAAACTGTACTTCGATGTAACAGGGAAAACAATGTCCGGTTATTATGAATTTTATCTTGATAATACTTTACTATGTCCAAGCGTTTTTATAGATTATGCAGGTGAAATTTATACGCTTAAAAGTTCTGTAGAAACCGGAAATAGAACGCTGCAATTCAGATTTAGGAAAACAGAGGAAGATCCCTGGAGCACGCTTCTTTCATATGAACCGCTGCAGGTATTAATGGGTGCTGCCGTAACATATAAATGCTCATCCATGACAAACCTGACAAAAACCGTTGAATATAAACTTGACTAAAGAATTTTTTTATTCGAGGACTAAATCAAAATTCTCCACTGCTATCTGAGGACAATAATCAATATTTATATTTGGAATATGCCCGTTCAGCTCAAATACAGTACCAAGGCATTCCTGAATCAAATCCATGCCGTGAAGACCGGGAGTAAGAATTATTCCTGTATTAAGATTTGTGAGTTTACCCTTGCTTATTGATTTAAGAACTTCTTCAAATGAACGGCTGTCAGTGCTGCTTTTTGTTAAACAGTTAAAATGATATGCGGCATAGTGCAGTAAATCTTTTCTTACGAGATGAAAAATTTCATTCATTTTTGGAATATGAAAATCAAATGAAAGTTTATACTCATCCAGAAGAAAAGATATGCAGGACAGAAGGTTTTTTAAATACTCTTTTTCCTTCTTGAACTCAAGGTATTTATAGGCGAATACAGTCGCACTGTATTCATTTAATGCAGCATTATTATTATGAGATTCATCAAATGAATGAGTAATTATGTGCCCCATTTTATGAAGAATATGAAAAACATTAAAATAAAAGTCGCAAAAATTGCGGGACTTTTCGGCATCTAACTTCAGTAAAGAACACATAGTATTCTTTGTTTCATTCGTACATGTTTCCCATACAAAACTTCGTATAGTAAACGCATTATTATCTGTTTCCATCGGCAGACTCCTTGACTTGCAGCAGGAGAGAGCACTTTTTGTGATATTATTAAATTGATTGTATTGTGTGTAAGCAATACATTTTTTTTAAATATCCTTGTATACAAGCCAACTTAGACTATACTACAGATTTGTCTATAGTCAAGTAAAATCTTCAATAAATTGCCGGAAAAGATATATTGTATAGATCGGCAAAGGCATAATTCTCCTTCAACGTTTCATAAAACAACAGAAACTGGATTTTTGGATCCCCGGGGGTATTTATCTTTTCATCAATGAAACTATTATCAACTTTTTGAGCTGTATATATAGTTTGAGAACCCCTATCGGTCAGAGTTACGTTAGTATCCTGCATTGCAAGATTCAATTTTCCCAATCCGAAAAAAAGTGTATTACCGAGAATGACGCCGTCATAATCATCTATGTGAAGAATTGTCGAATCGGTAACCTGATACGTCTGTACAAAGCCGAACCTGCACTTAAGTAAAAAACCGTATGCGTTAAAGCGCCACAACCCGTTGTATTGTACAGCCCCTGCCATACAAACAAGCAGTCCCGCAACAAGAATACCGGCAATACTTAAACCAAGGGTTATGAAAAATCTCTTAACTCTCAATTTTTTGCAGCCCAATATCAAGAGCAACAGGTTTTAAAGCCTCAATGGTGTTTGTAATAAGGACTGAAAGTTCCACACCCACCATATCAGCTCCGCGTGAAATTACCGAGCGGTCAATTTTTGCTGCAAAGGCAGGAGTCTTAAATTTCTTTAATACAGATTTAGCTTCTAGATCATCAAGACTTTTCGAAGGCCTCATTATTGCACAGGCATAGATAAAACCGGTAAGCTCATCGACGGCATATAATACTTTTTCCATTATATGAACAGGCTCTGCATCACTGCAGATTCCGTACCCGTGACTTACCACTGCATGTATAAACTCAGCCGAATATCCGGCTTCGCCCAGAATAGCCGGGCTGTGTACAAGATGTTCATTGGGATGCTTTTGATAATCAATATCGTGCAGAAATCCGACAATGCCCCAGTACTCAGGGTCTTCGCCGTATTTTACAGCCCACCACCTCAGAGCAGCTTCTACCGATAAAGCGTGCCGGTACAGGTAGTCGTCGTCATTATTTTTTTTCCATAAATCCAAAGCACTTTGTCTATCCATACTTACTTCCTTATATAATTTACTATCTGCCTGAATATATACTATCAATTAGAATCAAATACTATCTTCCACGTACCATCTTCTTTTATCCACATTAAAACATAAGTGCCTGTATATGCCCCGGATGTCCAGCGGCCGATTTCAAAAATACAGCTGCTGTTTGCAGTATACGTTCTTTCCTTCGTAAGACCAATTTCAAAATCTTTATTCTCCATATAAGAATATTCAGATATTATTTTTTCTGCAGAATTTAGAAGACGCCCCTTATTGTAATAGAAAGGACTTTTCGAATAAAGACTATGAATTAAACTATGAGCATCGTGAGTTTCACTAATAATGCTGCCGAACAATGAGCGCAGGCTGTCGAGTTCTCCGCACAAGTCCCCGCTCTCTTCTTGTAAGGCTGCTACCTGATACTCGATCTGTGCCTTATCAGCTTTAAGCCTGTGTGTCAGTACTGCATACTGAATTCCGTTTTCAGCTGATATTTCGGCAATTTCATAAGTTCCAATTTCTGAGGGATACTGAAAAATAATGTGGGGGGAATCTGTGTTAGCATCAGTATACAAGGGAAGAAAAAGTTCATTGCTTAAAAGTAAATCTTTTGTTTTTATTAATCTGCCGTCCTGCATTAGTATAAATGACTCAGGCGCATATAAATTTTTCACTCGTATTGCTCCTTTTTTTTAAGTATACTATACCATACAATTTTACGAGAGAGAGTAAAAATGTAATCAGATGATAATTCAGCAATTTTCTGATTCAATTCAATAAACCCGGTTAATACTTACTGCTTTTTGTGTATTTCTTTTTTAACAAATCGGTCGAAGATGCGTTACAGGATAACCGGCTTTATGTAGTAAATCGGATAGCCTTCTTAGTCCTTCGACAGAAGGGAAAATAAAAGAGATAATCATTGTTGTGAAATTATATCTAAAAAAATTTTTGCGCATGAAATAATAGTATCTTGTATTATACACTGAATTTACCCTTGGTCAAATACTTTTTAGGAAAGAGGTTCACGCAAAGGCGCAAAGCCGCGAAGGGGATGAGGTACGAGACTTCGCAGCGCCGGTACTATTGATTTAGCCTTATATTATTCAGAAAAATATATCTGTGTGATTCTGTGGTTTTTCAATTCTTTAATCCATGGAAAATACACTGATACAGGTTTGGAATTGCAAATCATCTCATAGAATATTTTATTTGCGCATCTTTATTCCAAACCTGTTTTACGGTGCGATTTGTATTGGAAGAAATAGAAACCACAGATTTGCACAGATTATCGAGCAGAACAGGGAAGCAGGGAGAGGGAGGCTGGAGAATTTTTCTTATAAGGAAGAAGGTATCTGCAGATTACAAATATCTGTGTACGTGAGCGTGTATAAAAATAGGGGAGTTGGACTCCCTTAATTTGACATAATTAGGGGGATAGTGATAGTAAAGATTGGCTGAACACCTGTCAATCCAGCTCTTTTAGTACTATCAACAGCGGCAATTACAATGAGTTTATCTAATCAAGGGGGCTGTCCCCCTCAGGGAGCTGCACTATAACGCGGCTTTGAGCACGGAGAAAGGAAAAAAACAGTGATGCATCAGATTTCTGTTTATGTAAACAGCTCTGCATGATATAATTGGCTAGATGGAAAAGGAGTTATGATAAAAAGCATCTGAGATAGCGCCGCTTTTTATCATCTAAAGTTTGCGTTGCAAACTTTCTTTTATAGGAGATACTATGATTATAAGTAATGAACAGTTAAAGAAAATTTACTATGGGGCATATTCATTTGCGGAAACAGATGACGGATATCTGCAGGCATTTCAATATACTAAGGATCAGATGGATTATTTTAAAAAAACGTCTGATTTTTTTTACGACAGATGCAAGGCAGGTTCAGCCAAAACGCTTGAATTTGCAACTGTTGCAGTAAAAATTTCATTTGAATATAAAATACTATGGGCAGGCTCTCAGGATTCATTTGAGTTATGTGAGGATGGACTTATTACAAATATTATCTATGTAAAAGATATTAAGGAAGAAGGAACTATTTCATTTTCGCTGCAGGAAGGGAAGAAGAATGTCATAATCTATCTGCCGGCGGATGCTACAGTAGTAATTAGAAACTTTGAAATAAACAAGGATTTTGTTCCTGCTGAAAAGGGCGAAAAGGTACTATGGTTAGGGGATTCTATTACACAGGGATTCGGCCCGTTACGATCAGCACAAACATATGTAAGTGTCGCCAATAGATTGCTGGGATATGACATTATCAATCAGGGTATTGGAGGATATGTGTATGATAAAAAATCGCTGCTGAAGATGGAAGGCTATAGACCGCATAAGATTATTGCTGCACTTGGAACAAATCAGTATGGAACTGAGAGCATGAAGGATATAGAAGAGTTCTATGAAGTGCTTACCAAAATATATAAAGATATTCCTGTTTTGTGTATAACTCCCCTTTGGAGAGGAGATAATGTGGAAGGTATTCCGACACTTATTAGTTTTTGCAATAGATTAAAGAGTATTGTTAAGAAATATGAATCAGTTACTATGGTTGATGGATTTAAACTGGTGCCGCATTTACCTGAATACTTTCTTGATAATCTTCATCCAAATCAATTAGGATCAGAAGTATACGGACGTAATCTTGTTAGAGCTATTGAAGAACTGGGATTCTAGTGGTGAGCGCTAAAGTAGAATAGAAGAAGGATTCTCACGCGAAAACGCAAAGGCACGAAGGGAAAGAGGAGGAGCGTTATGCGCGAATTACATCCGGATATTTTTATAAATTCTGCAAATAAATGTGTATCTCTCTTTATTCATTAATCCATTTGACTGCATTTGCAAAACCTAAATCAACAATTTCTGAATTTGGAAATACTTTTAAATACACATCTTTAAACTCTTTTCTAGACAAATACTTGTCGTTTGCTAAATGATGTAGCCATTCTTTATTATGCCAAAAACTAAATAGAAACCAGGCCTTTTTTATACCTAACTTAAATATGTTTGGTATAAATTCTAACGCTGCAGGTATTGTATATGACCATCCAGGCGGTGTTTTATAAACATCAGATACATTATCAATAATGATCAGTCTTCCGCCTTTTTTAACTAAACTCCTGATTTTTAATAATCCTGCTTCGTAATTTTCCAGATGGTGCATCATAGTATGAGAATAAACAAAATCAAATTTAGCTTGATTCTCAAAATTCATAATATCTTCTACCAAATACGTGATATTTGTCCTGTTATGTTTTTGTTTTGCCAGTTCAATTAATTCTGAACAAATATCTAACCCTGTTACTTTTTCAAACTTTGCTGATAATATTTCAGCTGCCTGTCCTGCCCCGCAGCCGATATCTAGTGCGCTTAATCCAGATAAATCATCCCACCCGAACCATGGAGTTCCTAAAAATTCAGAAACAAATTGTTCATACTTTTCAGCGAATGAATTAAACGTATTATATTCAGCTTTAGTATTCATTTCCCCTCCATCAAATAAGTACCGGTTTACCTCATCATCAGAAAACTGAGTAAAAATAAATTCTCTATCTTCAAGGTTAATATTTTAAGCAGTAATCGTTGTTACTAAATTGTTATAAAACATATTTCTATTGGTATACTCTTTTTCCAAGATTCATACATTATTGTAATGAGCAGAAAATACAGCGAATGAAAGAAATGTATACTTTGGCTTTATATGATTTTCCGCTTACAATTTTTTCATAACCAATTATACACTGAATTCACCCATGGTCAAATACTTTTCAGGGAAGAGTCTCACGCAAAGGCGCGAAGGGGATATTAAATACGGATATTTTCAAAATAACTGAAAACATCTTGTCGAACTGGGGTTTTTAAACGAAAAAGAATGTTTACAACTGGAAGATTTTTACCTTCTGATTTCATTCTTTGTTCCTCTGCCTTCAATGGTTCCATCTCCCCTAAGTAATAAAAATCCCTTCCCTCGCCATCGCTTTTTTTTACAAATAGAGGTATTCGTATTTTATTTTTTTTCTGTGCCATTATTACCACTGGTTCTTTTGAACCTATACGAACACCATTTCTTGTCATCCAACTAAATGTTTCATTATCAATAAAACAATCTTCATAGTTTATACTATCTTCAATTTCGTCACTTTTGTTATAGGTAACAAAAATAGGACAGGTCCAAGGTTCAGTTTTATATTGAATTTTATAACCATAGATTGTTGAAGCTTCATCTGATTCCCAATTTAATAATTTACATACATCCTTACGTGAATACTTCTCATATAATACAAACGCTTTTTCTGAGACTCCAGATGAAAGTAATTTGCTAAGTTTTGAGAATCCTAAATCAATAATTTGTGTCAAATGCTTTTTAAATTTATCTGATTTCAATAATTCAAGAAATTCATTAGAAATATGATAAATTTTAGCTTTTTCCTCAACTTCGATATATGTAATATTTCCATACTTTTCTCTATACGCTTGAGTAAAAAACTCATTAGTAAGAATTCTCAGCGCTGAGTAAAATGATGCTTCATTAGGAATTTCATTCCACCTATTACTAAGGATATCATTGAATTCATCTTGTGAAAAAACGCCTTTATCCAGTAGTAATTCAATCATTATTAACTCATGGGGTCTAATACCTGATGCTATTTCAGTAGAAAAAAAACGTAGTGATTTTAAGTGTAAAGAAGAAATACTTATTATATAACTTTTCTCTACCTTCATTAAAAACTCAGGATAAGAATTATATTTATCAAGGAAAACAAAGGGATCTATTGAATCATTTTCCTGGAATTCAACAAGTGTTGGAATTCGACCTAATCTATATTTGACCTTATTATATTCTTCTTTTAATAATTTAAGTTGATTAAAGGATACGTTATTTATTGCATTAAATATTTTCTCTCGAGCTATTAAATCAAAATTAATTGTAGAAGAGCCAGGTATACAGGAACTTCCAGAATTAATTAGCTTTCGTAGTGCATCATGATTGTAAGAAGTATCACCAAAAAGAGCGATAGGAATCATGAAGTTATTTGAATAGTTTCCAATAAAATCAATAACAGTTAAATATTCCTTATTTTGAACTTTTCTAAGACCTCTTCCTAATTGTTGTACAAAAATTATAGCAGATTGTGTAGGTCTTAACATTACGACTTGATTAACTGCCGGTATATCTATACCTTCGTTAAAAATATCAACAGAAATAATATAATCAATAATTCCTTCTTCTAATTTCTTAATTGTATTCTCTCTTTCTTCTTCAGTATTACTTCCAGAAAGAGCCACTGTTGTAAACCCTTTTTTATTAAGCTGAACTGATAATTGAAATGCTTCATCATTTCTACTGCAAAATATAAGGCCTTTTGTTTTCTCTGAATTATTTTTATATAACTCAATTTTCTCCATAATATGATTAATACGTTCTGAACTTATAAGATCCCGAAAACTTGCATTTTCATCAAGTACTTTACCATTTACTGTTATTTCACTCACTCCGTAATAGTGAAAGGGACATAGCATATCCAATTCAAGAGCCTTCTGTAACCTTATTTCATAGCCGATTGTATGATCAAATAACGAGTAAATATCAAATCCATCAGTACGTTCTGGTGTTGCTGTAAGGCCAAGGAGGAATTTAGGTTTAAAATAATCAATAATTTTCTTATAACTTTCTGCTCCAGATCGATGGGCTTCATCAATAACAATATAGTCGAATGTATCAGGTAGAATAGATTTAAGTGTCTCTTCACGAGAGACCGTTTGAATCATTCCGAAGACATATTTTTTATCAATACCTTTTTCGTTACCTATTATGAATCCTGTATTAATCGAGGTTCCAAGAATTTCCTTAAAACTACTTTCTGTTTTTCTAAGAATTGTTTCTCTGTGTACAAGAAAAAGAAATCGTTTTGGTTTATATTGCTGTACATCAAAAGCAGCAAGGTAGGTTTTCCCTGTACCTGTTGCCGATATTATTAAAGCCCTATGCCCCTTTTTTTCTCTTATACTCAATAATGAAGCCATTGCCTCTTTTTGCAGAATATTTGGTATAATCTCTCTTTCATCAAGTAACAATTCAGGTAATAAAGGTTTTTTTTTGTTTCGATTTAACTTTTGTTCATTGTATATTTGTGAATAATCTTGTATCCACTGAGCATTAACAGGAACGGCATCATTCCATACTTTATCAAATTCGTTTCTCGTAATACGAACTAACTCACCATCAACACAAGATAATATCTTTAAATTCCACTCCATGTTTTTTGAAAGTGCATCTTGCGTCAAATTCGAACTTCCAATTATTACAGACCAGTAATTAGTTTGTTTAAAAATATATCCTTTTGGATGAAAATTTCCTCCAATATAGGCACGTACTTCAATGTTTGGAAATAGTAAAAGTTTCTCTAGCGCTTTAGGATCTGTAAATGTTAGATAATTTGTTGTAAGTATTTTACCCTTTATTTTATGCTTTTTTAACTCATTAAACGTGTTTAGCAATGTTGCTATTCCACTTGAAGTTATAAAAGCTACGGAAAAATAAAACTCAAGACATGTATTTAACTCATTAAGTAATGAAGTAAGAACCTTTTCATGATTTTTATAATCGTTTTTAACTAATTGAGGTCTAAAAAACTTATCAGAATATAGAGACTGATCAATAAAACTTGTCTGAAGACTTTCAATAAGCCTTTTCGATACATCTATCACCTCATCCTCTCCCTAATCTTCTCCACAATAGGCACATCTGCCGGAGCCCACTCCACACTGTTTAGTTCACTGACAGAAAGCCAGCGGCTGTCCAGGTGTTCTGTGAGTGTTATGCTGCCTTCAAGAATAGTGCATATGAACGCATGCATGGTAATAGAAAAGCTTATATATTGATGATTTACAGTGGTAACAAAGTCTTCAACTCGGATTTTTATTAGAAGCTCTTCCTGTATTTCCCTTACAAGTGCTTCTTCGGGTGTTTCGCCTTGTTCAATCTTCCCGCCCGGGAATTCCCACATTTTTGCCGCTTCCCCGGAATCCTTCCTTTGAGCGCAAAAAACTTTTCCGTTTTCTATAAAAACTGCCGCCGCGACGTTAAAATGTTTCATGATTATCCTTATCTGTACAGAATACCAGGTTTCACGAGGCGGCGCAATAAAAAAAACATTCTATACTGCTGAAACAAACTGATATCAGCCACCGTCAGCAGTACCGTTCTTTATATGTTTTATTCATTATAAAGTATATGCCCAGCTGAGTTTTACATCGTCCCACAAACAGGAATTCCCTCCCGTCCCGGAAGCATTAGTAACGGATGAAACCTTTATCCAAATCGGTTTGCCGACAGCATTTGAACTTTGCTTTACTTCAAGTTCTACAGTTTGAGTTACCCATTTCGCTGCAAGATCATCACCGGCATTGTAGCTTATTGTTACATCGCTGGATTTTAATTCCACATAGGTATTATTTCCGCTGTCATACCCTAGAGTCAGTCTCGATGTTAATCCAGATGTATTATCACCTAAACTCTTAATGCTTAGTATATATTTGCCGGCTGAATACATACTAGATAATTCCTGCGAAAAACCATTGTCAGGATTGTTTTGTGCATTATTATCAGTATACGACGCCCACACTCCATAATCACCATCGGGCACACCTTCCGGCCAGTAAAACCTGCCGTACCAGAAACCGCCGGCAACCCAGTCATCTGCACCAACGAGATCTCCGGTTTTAGAAGCACCAGAGGTATTCTCGAAACTGCTGTTGGGAACAGCTATAGGGCTTGGTTCCCCATAAGAAATGTTAAAGCCGCATGAACACAAAATGATACAAACAACCAGGATTATACTAAATATTTTTCTCATATTTTTAGCCTCTCCTTAAAAAAAATTTACATGCATAAAGCAATTATTACAGGGTATTTGATTTTTTTAAGAGATTTTTAAGAATATTTTTTTGAATTTTTACTCTAACTGATATTGTTTAGCCGGCTATGTTATTCTATCACGTATTATATTTCTGTCAAATTTATTTTTGAACCTTATACGGCATAGAGAAATGAGGGATGTAAAATAAATCGTGGAATCTACAATAAGCGAGTTTCGCAAACCAAAACTCGAGAAGCAAGAGCAGCAGGGAAGCTGCTCTTGCGGCCGTAACCTTATTTCTTCTTATTGACGCTGTCTTTTAATGCTGTTCCGGCTTTAAAGCGCACATTCTTTGCAGCTGCTATCTTTATTGCTTTACCGGTTTTGGGATTTCTTCCGGTTCTGGCTTTTCTTTCGCTTACTTTAAATGATCCGAAACCGATTAATGTAACATCTTCGCCTTTTGCCATGGCTTTTGAAACATTTTCTGTAAAAGCTTTCAGGAAAGCATCCGTATCTTTCTTTGTAAATTCTGTGTCTGCAGCGATTGCATCGATTAATTCTGATTTGTTCATGGTATCCTCTTAGAATATATAATACTATGAATTATTCATATAATCCGCTATAGATGCAAGCCCTTTTTTTCCTGTAATACAAACAATCAGGCATAAATACGTAAAATATGACTCTTACATAAAGAGGTTCATGATGGTAAACTGCTGTAATGCTGCTGCATTACAAATCATGAGGCTTACAATGATACCCCTTCAAACAATGAAAAAAATCGGAGAAGGTCAGGAAGCAGAAATTTACCTTTCCCCGGAAAACAAAGTATTAAAACTCTTTAAATCAAGTGGTTTTAAGGCCAAATCAATAGAAGAAGAGTCCCTGTTAAGAATCCTCTTCGATTCCCGTCTACCGGTTCCTAAAACCTACGGCGCTTCTGAAATTGAAAGCCGTCCTTTTTATACCATGGATTACATCAGCGGGGAAAGCTTATTATCACTTCTTCTCAAAAACCCTTTAAACTCTAAAAAATATGCTCTCCTTTTTGCTCAGTATCATGCCCGTATCAACTCGCACACTGCACCGTCCTCTTTTAAAGAGGAAAAAGGCAGTCTCGCATGGTGTATTGAACATTCAAAGCTGGATCAAAAAACAATAAACGCTGGTTTGCTTCTTCTGGGAAACCTTCCGTCTTCAAATAAGCTCTGCCACGGAGACTATAATCTTGCGAATGTTATTATCAATACGGAAGGTAAACCTTTTTTTATTGACTGGGGAGGGGCTGCCAAAGGGTATTTTGTTTCTGACGTTGCTAATGCATACCTGATGATTGTTAACGGAGCTTTACCTCCGCAGGCGGGATTTTTCCTACGCGCTTTCCTAACGTTTTTTAGAAAGAATTTTGCCTATACATATGTCAGATATTATAAGAAAATAAACCCCTTTACTAGTAAAGAGTTTAATGACTGGCTTCTTATCCGGTCAATGGTACGGCTGGCCTTTTGTAAAGATGAAGAAAAACCATGGCTTTTGAACTATATCAGAAAGAACACTTAGTTTTCTAATGAATAAATATCTTCTGTCATTCATTTTTCTAAGTATATTTCTCTTTTCATCCTGTTCCCAGCAAGCACCTCAGACAGAGCAGTTTATCACAGAAGAATGGGCCGTCCGCGAAAAAGCATATCAAACGGCTCTTTTATATCTGGAAGAAGATACTGAATATGAGTGGGGAGGACAGGATCCCCTGCGGACTATAAAAATTGACTGCTCGGGGCTTGTTGTTATGTGTTATACATATGCAGTTGAGAATTCAGTATTTTATCTTCCCTTTTCAGATGCCGCTTCCTATGATTTATATCAAAAGTATTCATATCCGGTAGAAAAGCCGGAGAGGGGCGATGTTGTATTTATGGGAAATACGCAGACATCTGAAGTAAGTCATATTGCGGTCTTTGAAAAAGAGGAGAACGGGCTTTTCTGGTTTATAGATTCCACTCTTAAGGATTCTGACAGAGACGGTATTAACGATATCAACGGTGTAACCCGCAGGTCGTATGATAAACAGGGATCGCCCATAATCAGTTTTGGAAGAATCATACTTCTAAAGAAGTAATTATCTGTTTTTCTCTTGTTCATATCTTTTTTGAGCAGTATACTTACAGCAAGGAGACGGTAATGATTTTAGTAGACACTTTTCAGACAAAACAGGATGCATTTCCCCTCATTACTATGCTGGAAGAAAATGATATTCCGTATATTCAGAAATCTGAAGATTTAGGCGGAAAACTTGGTTCAACGATTCTTCCATCGGGTGTAAAAATTTATGTCAGTGAAGAAGATATAGAGAAAGTACATAAGCTTTCAAACGTATAGGTAAATCCATGAAAACAACCCCTGTATTGAACTTTAACGGACGCGCCGGCGAAGCGATTGCTTTTTACGCAAAAGTATTTAATACGAAGCCGGATTTTGTACTGCATTATTCCGATGCAGATCCCGCTGATTGGTCACAGCCGCTTAC
The DNA here is from genome assembly GCA_023398165.1 of Spirochaetota bacterium. GTDB lineage: Bacteria > Spirochaetota > Spirochaetia > Treponematales > Treponemataceae > JAAZLA01. The sequence goes on from JAEWSQ010000012.1 coordinate 140,137, forward strand.
AGATGCACAGAAAAACTACGTGTACCATGCAGAAATGAGCATTGCCGGTCAGCGCTTTATGTTCTCCGACATTATCGCCTTTGACGTTGTATTCGGCAATAATTTTTTTGTAGTAATCACTGTAGACACAAAAGATGAAGTACTGTCTTTATATGAGTCAATGAAAGAAGACTCCTCTATTCTTATTCCGCTCCATGAATCGACCTACAGCTCAGGTACGTTCAATCTCATCGACAAATTCGGCGTCCGCTGGGCGGTAATGACAGAACAGACAGAGAAGTAATATATGAATCCGATTCTTATTGAAGAAAAATGCTTAAATGCATTCCCCGCTTTGAAAACTGTCCTCTACAAAGGATGTGTCATCCGTTTTTCAGGAACGTACTCCAACCGCTCGAATTCTGCAAATCCCCTGTATACCAGGGAGGAAGATTATGAGAGCGTTATTCAGTATGCGGAATCTTTATACAATACAAATAATCAAAGCCCCTGTTTTAAAATTATTGAAGCACCTTCCTACAAACCGCTCGATGCTATGTTAGAGCAACGGGATTATACTAAAATTCATGAAACAAACATATTAACAATTCCTTTAAAATACACTCCGCTTCAGTCTGATATAAACATAGTTCTCTCTGCTTCTTTTTCGGAGGAGTGGCTGAATTCCATGTGCAGACTGCAGGATATGAAAGAAGGTGATGCACAAATCTGTACCGGTATATTAAAAGCTGTACAGGTACAGACTGTTGTCTGTTCTCTTTTTGTTGATAACGAATTTGCAGCCTGCGGATACACGACTATAGAAAACGGATGGGCGGGGTTTTATGACATTGTGGTAAAAAAAGAACTGCGTAATAAAGGACTCGGCAGATATGTAATGCGCTCTCTTATGAATGAAGCTTGCAGCCTCGGCAGTACAACAGGATACCTGCAGGTTATGAAGAATAACGAACCTGCAAAACATCTTTACGAAAAACTCGGTTTCTCGTATATTTACTCATACTGGTACCGGAAAAAGTAATTACCGCAGATAGTTCAAATACACATAGAAACATACATATTAAACCCTTTACGAACCCCCTCTTGTTGACAGCTGCTTTCCAAAGACTTAGGATATGAACGGATTAGTAATTCTTTTTAGCGCCGCATGATGCACGGGATGTCCCAGCGCCGATACTTTCTGCTGTGCCTATACATCCGAAGGATGAACCGCTCGCCGACGCCCCAGAAAAGAGATGACGTAGGAACCCTCAACTGGAAAGTGCACCCTGAAATATCTTTATTAATAACAATGTTACTAGATATTTAAAGCGTCGCAAGGATGAAGCGCGAGCTGGCGCAGCGCTGATACTTGCATTAGTGCCCCATACGCTGAGGGGTTTCAAAGGGGTACGCAGTAAAGCTGCGTTAGGAAGAACTACGCGTCGCAAAAGTTGGTTCTACGCACAGTGTGCGTAACGCACAGTGTGCGTAACGCACAATGTGTGTACTCCCCTTATTAAGGAGGCAGATATGAATATTGGAATTATCGGTTCTGGTTTTACCGGTTCAATGCATGCAGATCTCTATGCACACATTACCGGAGCGGTTTTAAAGGGCATCACAAGTAAAACAAATGTAAGCGCTATGGAAACAGCACAAAAACACGCTGTATTCTGCTACTCAAGTTACAAAGAAATGCTTGATGATGATTCTATCGATGTAATTGACATCTGCACGCCAACCAATACCCACGCTTCAATTGCAGCAGAGAGTATGAGAAAGGGCAAACATATAATTCTCGAATTTCCGGCTGTATCAAATCTTAATGAACTTCACGATCTTCAAAATATCAGTCTGCAGACAGGAAAAACCTGCGCTCTTGCCTATTATTCCCGCTTCCAAAGCCAGTACTCGTACATTTTCGATGCAGCATCTTCCTTGTCGCTTGGAAAGATTAACGGTTTATCTATTTCCAGAAAAAGTTCATCCGTTTTTGCCACAGACGATATTGTAAATAACCTAATGAGCCAGGATATAGATTTTATGGTCCGCCTGCTTGGAAGACCGGATAAAATTCACGCATCTCATACAAAGCAGGAACAGGCAGTCTTTCTTTTTGAATACTCAGGATTATCAGCAATACTTGAAGGCGCTGTAAATATGCATGCCGGATTTCCGTTTACAACCCGGCACTGTGTTTCGGGTACAGAGAGTTCTATAAGTCTTTTTTGGAGATTCACAGACCGCCCAGAATACCTTATGACTCAGACAACAAAGGAAGAAAGCAAAAAAATTGTTACAACGGATTACGATCCATACCGGAAGGAACTAGAAATTATTCTTGCAGGTCTTGCATCAGAGAATACAGCTTCCTTTGATCTTAACTCAGCTGCAGCCGGCATCGAAGTATCCTTTACCTGCCGTAGTCTGCTAAAGTAGTTATTAAATGATTACCACTGATGAACTCAGATGCACACAAATTTTACTTATGTTTCAGTAAAATTCTAACAATCGTCTTGGTGTTAACTTTAGTTTTATCTATAATCAGTGCATCTATGGTTCTTTTCTCTTATTCCCTTATCCTTCTTATCCGTGTCGCCGAAGGCGCTGTGTCCATCGGTGGTAATTTATCTTAAGAATTCCTTAAGTTCACTGAGGCGTTTGAGGGCATCTTCCCGGCCGAGAGCATAGAGGGAGCGGAGGTTATCCGGATTTCTTTCTGTTCTGCTTATATGCACATGACGCGAGGGACGGAAAACAAAGGCTGTACCGTTTTTTTCTGTCTTTATTACAAGATCAAGTTCATCATTATACATAAGGTGCCTGTTTTCCATGGCCTTAACAAATTCCGGGTATTTTCTGTACAGGATTTTTACTGCGCCCATAAGGGAGTTTTTCTTTTTAACATAGCCCTCCGGCTGTGTTAAGACAACTATGTTTTTCCTGCAGCCCATTTCCTCCGCTTTAGCAAGAGGAATGGAATCCGAGACTCCCCCGTCAAGGAGCTTCATTCCGCCGAGTTCCACTATACGCGACACAAGGGGCATTGAAGCGGAAGCACGCATCCATTGTATATCTTCCGCGTTTCCTGTTTCGCACTTATGGTACACAGGTTTTCCTGTTATTACATCAGTACAGACAGCGAAGAATTCTTCTTTTGAATTTTTAAAAGTCTCCGTATCAAAGGGATCCAGCGTGTTTGGAATATCTTCGTAGCAGAATTTCGCCCCGTAAAAATCGCCGGTAAAAAGAAGGGACCGGAAACCTGCATAATGCGGATTTCTGCAGTGTTCTGCATTATACCGTATAACCCTTCCGATCTGTTTCGATTTAATATTGCAGCCGAACGCCGCTCCTGCAGATACACCGATTACAATATCAGCAGATATATCATTTTCCATTAATATATCAATAACCCCTGCGGTATACATCCCGCGCATTCCGCCGCCTTCAAGTACTAATCCCGTTTTCATGATAATTTATACTATCATATTTCCTGTTCTTCCGCAAAGAATAGTATTCCTCTCCTTGACCGTACATGAATCTGAGTTTATACTAAATGACAGAAAACGTCTATTTGTGTTAAAGGAGTCAGTATGAGAACGGTTATCCGGTTAATGCACGAGGCTGCACAGAACTTCGGGTCAATGCCTTATCTCGGAGAAAAGCTGAGTAACAACTACACTACTATCAGCTATATTGATGCGGATGAAATTTCTTCCTCTTTTGCAGCAGGACTCCTGCTTAAAGGGTTCGCCAAAGGGGGTAATATTTCCATCCTTTCCGAAGGAAGAACCAACTGGGTCTTAGGAGAGTTCGGGGTTTTAAAAGCCGGCTGTACATCAGTTCCTCTTTCTACAAAACTGTCACAGGACGAGATTATTTTCCGCTTAAACCACTCAGAATCAAAGGCTGTTCTTGTTTCTGAAAATAATATGCAGAAAATTCTGGATGCTTACGAATCTGCTGTTATTAAACCTGTTATTATCTGCATTTCGCCGGATACTCCTTCTCTTCGTAAAATTTTATCCTCATTCCCTGCTTCTTCGGACGGCAATTTTTACTTTTTTGATGCCCTTGTTGATGAAGGAAGAAAGGCCCTTCAAAATTCAACACTACTAAACGGCATACCTATACAGGCAGCGCTTGAAAACATAGAGAAAAGTATTACTGAAGATGATACCGTTACCATCTGTTATACTTCCGGAACTACAGGAAACCCGAAAGGCATAATGCTGAGCCACAAAAATTACTGGCATAATGCTACCGCTTCTGCAGAAGTTGTTGAAGTTAAAAAAGGATGGAAGAGTCTGATAATGCTTCCTCTCGATCATTCTTTTGCACACACTGTCGGTTCTTATATTTTCCTGTACCGCGGTCTTGCCATGTACTTTGTAGATGCCCGGGGAGGCCCCATGGCGGCAATGAGAAACCTGCCTCAAAACCTTCTTGAAGTGAATCCGGATTTTCTTCTTACGGTTCCGGCTCTGTCCGGGAATTTCATGAAGAAAATGATTCAGGGAGTTGCTTCAAAGGGAGCTTTCATTAACGGCATCTTTGAACGAGGTTTAAAAGCCGGTATAGCCCGTGCGGGAAACGGATTCAATAAACCTTCTCTTTCTATCCGTGCTGCAAATTTTCTTCCCTGGGCAATTGCAAATGCCCTCGTTTTTCCTAAATTGAAAAAAATATTCGGAACAAATATTAAATTCTGCATAGGCGGCGGCGCACTTCTTGAAATTAAACAGCAGGAGTTCTTCAATGCTATAGGAGTTCCCGTGTATCAGGGGTATGGATTAACAGAAAACGCCCCAATTATCTGTTCCAACTCTGAGGCGCGCCATAAATTCGGCACTTCAGGCGTTATAATTCCTACTCTAGAAGTCCGCATCATGAAAGATGAAAAAACAGAATGCAAAATCCGCGAAATCGGACAGATTGTTACAAAGGGAGACTCTGTCATGAAGGGATACTATAAAAATCCCGAGGCTACTTCAGAAACAATTAAGGACGGAAGACTGTGGTCAGGAGATCTTGGCTACATTGATGAGGACGGATTCCTTGTTGTAACCGGCCGGGAAAAAGCACTGCTTATCGCAGCAGACGGTGAAAAATACAGTCCCGAAACAATAGAGGAAGCTATTATTAATACTTCAAAATATATTAATCAGGTTATGGCGTATAACGAACAGAATAAATTCACAACCGCTCTCATTACAATTAATGCAGAAGCTGTAAAAGCCGATCTGAACGGCGCACAGGAAGCCCATGCCATACTCGAGCTTCTTAGAAAAGATATTACATCCTTCCGTAGCCATCCTGATTATTCCTACATTCCTCCGCAGTGGGTACCTTCTTCTTTTGCTCTCATTGCGAAACCATTCGATGAGGCTGACGGATTAATCAATTCCACCATGAAACTGGTACGCCATAAAGTACGCGAATTCTACCGTGGAAGAATAGAAGAAATGTACGCATCGGGCACTCCCGACATCGCGACAGAGGGAAATAATAAAGCTTTACAGGATTTAAAACTCATTTAAAAAGAAAGACTCTAAGAAAAAGAGGCTGTCCAACAAAAGGGTTTAATATAAACCGGGCAGCCCTTTTTTGCAGAAAACTTAGTAATTGAAATTCCGCCACAGAGAACCGTTTTCCATTTTTGCAACAGATGCCTTCATCGTTTCAATTTCATCCGGTTTTACATTTTCAATATTTGTACACTGATACATATTACCATTCTTTTCCTCAAACCAAACCTTAATTTTTTTACTTAATATTGTAATAGTATCAGGCTTAATTTCAAAAGGAATATTCACTTCTGATTCACTTGCTTTTTCCCCTGTTGTATTATACGTAATTTCAAGTTTCTTAATCGTGTATCTTCCAGGCTCTAAATTAAGTGCAAAGCTCTTATTTAAAGCAGGATCAACAATGAAGAAACTATTATCATCATAATAAAACCGGTAATGGGCATAATAATACTCTGATTTTGTCTTATCAGCATCAATGTAAACCGATAAAATCCCTTTCCCATTATGCTTATTGGGCAATGTTGCACAGCTTGTAAACAGTACAGCTGCCAGAAGTAACACGACAATACTCTTCACCTTCATAAAAATCTCCTTTAATATATTTTTGTTTAATAATAAAATGAAGTCCAGACAGCGCCGTTTTTCATGCCGGCTATTTCTTTTTTATGTGCCTCAATTTCATCTTTAGTTATAGAATACGTATTCCAAAATTGTAATAAATTACCATCTTTATCATCAAACCACACTTTAATTTTTTGACGTAATATGGTAATTGTATCAGCCTTTATTTCAAAAGGTATATTAACCTCTCTCTCTTTTGCTTTATTTCCTGTAGAGTTATAGATGGCTTGAATTTTGTTTATTGTATAATTACCCGGATCAAGATTAAGTGCAAAACTCTTATTTAAAGCAGGATCAACAATGAAAAAAGCATTTTCATCATAGTAAAATCTATAATGAACATAATAATAAGTTGATTTTGTCATATCTGCGTCTATGTACACAGATAAAATCCCTTTCCCGTTCTGTTTTTCCGGTAATGTAGCACAACTTGTAAGCAGTACACCTGCAAGCAAAAACACGATAAAATTCTTAACTTTCATACTCTCTCTTCTTTTTTATCCTTTTTATACGTATATTTTCAGTACCATATCCTCTGATTATATTCTATTTTTTATATACACGCAAATATTTTTTTATTAATCCTAAAAAGTAGAAGTTTATATTCTCATCTTTTATTACTATCTGTAAATTCATTGCCTCTTCTTCAACCTCTTTATTGTTGTTGATTTCTAAAGTATACTGTGCCTGTAAAAAGTTTTTCTCATAGGATTTCTACGAGGTTGTCAATGGTATGGTTGTTTGTCGTTCTGCTCATTGTTTTAGCGCTCTTCTGTTTTTTCCTAACAGCTTCTGCAGTTATTCTCCGTTCTCAGCTTAAACCGGCAGACACTTCAGCAAGAACCGGAAACGAGACATCGCAAATACCCGGAGTGAGTTCTTCTCTCTCTGCTCATGTAAGGGATCCTGTTATTATGGAACCTCTTCTTGCAGCAAAAAAAAGATGGTTTTCCTATCCTTTAGAAACAATTACAATTAATGCACAGGATAAAACACCTTTATGTGCATATTTCTGGCGTTCCAAAGACGTCTTTAGTGAAGATGCTGTTATTTTAGTACATGGATTCATGGATTCAGCCGCCGGTTTATCCTACCTTGCAGAGGAATATCACCGGAAAGGATTCTCCGTATTATCTGTTGACTGCAGGGGTCATGGTTCAAGCGGCGGAAAATATATATCTATGGGGTACAAAGATGCAGATGATTTACTGCTTTGGACAGCTCAGCTTCAGACAATTCTTGGAAACAGTGTACATATAATACTCCACGGTGTATCCATGGGTTCTTCTGCTGTACTCCGCGCGCTCTCTTTGCCTTCTTTTCCTCATACCACCGTTGTACTGGCTGTCAGCGACAGTTGTTTTTCTGACTACTCAAAACAGATGTTTATTCATCTTGGATCATTTTTCCCGGATAAAGGTTTTCAGAATATTATACGTCTCATCCTGTTAAAATTTTTATCCCTTAGCAACTTTATTCTTCAAGGCTTTTTCTTTGAATGGCATTCGCCAAAAAAGGCTCTCGCCAGCAAAAACTCGCTCCCCTCTTCGAAAATTCCAATTATTTTTTTTCACGGCGGGTTGGATTCCATGGTTCCGCTGGAAGATGTGACTATATTATATAATGTATGTAATGAACCGAAAAAACAGGTAGTCGTATACAAAGCACCGCACATCGGGTCTTTTTTTTATAATACTGAAATTTATATGAAAACTATTGAAGAATATTTCAATTCTAAAAATCTGATTGGGGTGTAAAAAAGGACCGCCAAAGGAGGAGGGAAAGCGGCCCTTTTTTTCTGACGTTTTTTGCTGTACATGGACAAGATAAAGCAATTTAATGGACTTGTCAACTCTTTTTATCGCATTTATTGCGGTTTTATGCTGTATTTTACAAAATAATGAAAAAAATTGGCATTTTATACGGGTTTACACAAAATGTCAAAGATATTATTGGAGGTTTTATGAAAAAAGCGGGAATTATAGGGGCAATGAAAGTAGAAACTAATCTTTTATTAAATGCAATGAAAATTTCCGGAAATATTTCGGAAACAGTTATAGGAAAGAATACTTTTTATGAAGGAACCATTGCTGACATACCAATTGTTCTAGTTCAATGCGGAATTGGAAAAGTGAATGCGGCAATCAGCGCACAGATCCTAATATCAGTTTTTTCTGTAGATTTTATAATCAACACCGGTATTGCGGGTTCCCTTGATCCCGCCTTAAAGGTGCTGGATATAGTCATTTCAACCGATGCTCTCTATCATGACTTTGATGTAACCGGATTCGGGTATCCTGAATGTACAATACCAGGAATGGAAACCTCTGTCTTCCTTGCAGATAAACACCTGATTGAACTTGCAGTAAAAGCTTATGCTTCAGGAGGTTTTAATCAGACAATTATAACAGGAAGAATAGCAACCGGTGATGTCTTTGTTGCATCAAAGAACTTAAAAAATTCTATTATCCGGAAATGTCATCCTTTATGCGTAGAAATGGAAGGCGCCGCCGTTGCCCATACTGCTTTCTTAAACAAGAAGCCCTTTGTCATTATACGCTGTATCTCAGATAATGCCGATGAAGGAGCCGTTTCCGGTGATTACTTTGAACAAAAAGCCGCTGAAATATCATCGTATTTAGTAAAACATATAATGGAGCATGTGTAATATGGAAAAATCTGGGTATAATGTCGAAAGTTTTAATCTTGATCACACGAAGGTAACCGCACCTTATGTTAGAACAGCATCAAAAAAATCAGGGCCGAAAGGCGATATTGTCAGTAAATTTGACATACGCTTTACGCAGCCAAACAAAGAAACGCTGTCAAACGGCTGTATTCATACGATTGAACACCTCGTTGCAGAATACATACGTGATGAACTCGACGGTATTATAGATTTTTCTCCTATGGGATGCCGGACAGGTTTTTATCTCACCGTTTTTGGAGACTTGAGCGAAGAACTCATTTCTCAAAAAATGATGACAGTTCTGCGCAAAGTTGCTTCCTGGCCCGATAACAAAAAAGTTCCCGGGCTTGACCCGAAGGAATGCGGAAATTATAAAGAACACAATTTAGCCGATGCAAAAACCTGGGCTCAAAAGTGGGTATCCGGTATAGAGAAAAAAGGTTATTCCTGTTACGTATAACTATTGTTCTTTCGTTGCTTTTAATGCTTTTTTGCCCTAAAATGGACTCAGTTACCGCATTTAGTGAAAGCAATAAGAACATAAGGGTATAAGATCATGAAGATTCTAACAGTTGTTGTTCCCCGTAATCAGGGAGAGATAATTTCTGAAACCGCCAGAAAAGCCGGTGCAGCCGGTGCTACCATTCTGCAGGGAAAAGGAACAGCTCAAAATCAAGTTCTTCAGCTTCTCGGACTCGGAGACAGTGAAAAAGATATTGTATTCATTCTTGTACCGCTGTCTGCATATACTGTCATTGAAAACGCGATTATTGAAAGGACAAAACAGGAAAAGACTCACTACGGTATTCTTTTTTCACGTAATGTTCATTTTTTTTTAAAAAACACTAAAGTCATACTGGATAAATCCGTCAAGGAGGAAGATTCTGTGAATTACAAGGCAACACACGAATTAGTAACAATAATTGTGAATGCAGGATTTGCAGACGATGCAATGACTGCTGCCCGTAAAGCCGGAGCATCGGGCGGAACAATTATTACCGGAAGAGGAACAGGAAAAGCAGAGGATGTTACTTTTTTTGGAATCACTATAGTACCGGAAAAAGAAATTTTATTAATTCTTGTAGAAAAAGGTAAATCATCCTTAATTATAAACGCTATAAAAAACCTTGACTGCCTGTCCGGTCCTGGAAGCGGAATTGCCTACTGTTCGGATGTAGTAGACTTTGTTCAGCTTGGTAAAGAACTAAAATAGGAGGAACAATGAATTCTGTAAATCAAAGTAATCCGGTTTTTAAAACAATTTTTGAAAGGAGAAGCGTCCGCAGTTTTTTAGACAAGGCTGTTTCCAAAGAAGATATTGAAGCTGTTGTACGTGCCGGTCTTTATGCTCCCAGCGGAAGAAACAGACAGGATTGGCAGTTTACTATCGTGGTGAAAAAAGAACAGCTTGAAAAACTCAATAATGCAGTTATTGCGGCTCAAAACAGAAGCCCGGATTACTGCTGCTATTACGGCTCACCGGTCTTAATCATTGTCTCTTCCCTGTCATCCAATGAACTTTCACCGTATGACTGCGCGTGCGCGCTTGAGAACATTTTTCTTTCAGCCCATTCCCTTGGTATTGGAACGTGCTGGATAAACCAGCCGGGCGCTTCCACGAATGATGCCTCTGTACGTGCTGTCCTTACCGAACTCGGTGTACCGCTCAATCATAATGTATACGGCTGTGCAGCTCTGGGGTATGCTGCTGCAGAATCAAAACTGCCGCCGAGAAGAGTGAATACCGTTCACTGGGCCTAATATGAATGAAGAAAGCCTATCCTCTTCTGTTATACAAAATCTCCTGCTCCCCTCTTTTTCGAATATCATTCAAGATAAAATTCATGTATTTGCCGAAATAGATTCTACAAATACTGAGGCAAAAAAGTATGCTCAGAATACTACAGCAGATCCTCATGGAACTGTTATACTGGCAGAAAAGCAGACCGCAGGAAGAGGACGGCTCGGACGATCTTTTTTTTCGCCTTCACAATCCGGGCTTTATATGTCTGTAATCTATAGAGTTACAGCCCTTGATCCCATGCTCGTCACCGCTTTAACTTCAGTTGCCGTAACAAATGCAATTCAGGAAGTTTACGGAATTTCTTCTTCAATAAAATGGGTTAATGATATTTATGTTGATAATAAAAAAGTCTGCGGTATTTTAACTGAAGGAATTATCAGTCAGAAAGAGAAAAAAATTGAATTTGTTGTTATAGGGATCGGTGTCAATGTTTTTTTAAATACAGAAGGATTCCCTGATACTTTAGTTTCAATAGCAGGAGCCTTATCTCAAAATATAAGTGTAATACACAGCAAGGAATTTTACATAACATCACGAAACAAGCTGTGCGCACAAATTCTTAATAATCTGTTCATAATACTCTCCAAAGATGAGGAAGGAATAAATACCTGTATTTCTGAATACAAAAACCGCTCATTTCTCCTCGGAAAAGAAGTGTCTGTGGTAAAACCCAATGAAACATATAAAGCCCTCGTTCTCGATATTACTCAAAAAGCTCACCTCGTTGTTGAAAAAGAAGACGGTTCAAAGGAAGATCTTTTTTCAGGCGAAGTCAGCATACGGTTTTAATGATTATTCTAAAATTTGCGGTTTCCTCATGGAATAAATACAGCCGCAGTAATCCTGCCTGTACAGCCCATATTCTTCAGATAATTCAAGAGAGCGTTTAAATCCTCCCTTTTTTTTAAAATCTGCATACAAGTAGACCGGTTTTTCACCTTCGTTTTTCAGTTCCTTTCCAATTGCATTTATTTTATCTGCATCTTTATGCGGGCTTATTGAAAGCGTTGTCGTCATATAATCATATTCATTTTCACAGGCATATTTAAATGCGTTTTCCATTCTGAACTTATAGCACCGTCTGCATCTCTCGCCTTTTTCCCGTTCATTTTGCAGTTCTTCATTATTTTTAACACCGGTTGCTGTAAAATATTCTTCAGGATCGTATACTCCTTCGATAACAAGCTCTATTATACTAGCGGTGTTTTTATTCATAAATTCCTGAATGAATTTTTCCAGTTCGCTTAGGCGCCTTTTATATTCCTTCTCAGGATGAATATTGGGATTATAGAAATATACCGTTATTGAAAAAAAAGATAGAAGGTATTCAAGAATATACGAGGAGCAGGGTCCGCAGCAGGCATGCAGAAGCAGCGATGGCTTATTGCCTCCCCTTTCAAGATTCTTTTGTATAATGCTCAGTTCATCATCCAATAAGAGATGATACGGTTTACTCACATTCCTGTCCTATGTATTCTAAATTGATAACCGCAGCAGTTTTGATCCCCGTTTACCGCTCCATTTTGCCTTTCGTTTTTCCGGCATTGTGGAAATATCAGACAGGGTAAACCCTTGAGTCTCAAACCAGTCGGAAGCCTGTGTTGTTAATACAAACAGAGATAAAATGCCCTTGGTTTTCGCTTTATTTATTAAGTAGGAAAGCAGTTTCGGCCCTATTCCCATGTGAGCGCAATTCTCATCCACTGCAACACCGGCAACTTCCGCCTGATCCCCGTCATACACATGAAGCGCGGCGCAGGCCCGGATGCCTCCGTCAAGCTCATATACTATATAATCATAATATCCTTCTTTTAACTCTGTTTCCGTTCGGGGAAGAAGAATTCCTTTTTCCACAAAGGGCATCATTAATGAAAGAACAGAAGGAACATCCTCCTGCGTCATAGGCCTTATTCCGCCGTAATTATTTTCATAGATCATTGTTCCGGATCCTAAATCCGAGAAAATTTCGCAGGGAATAGTTCCGTCTATGGAACCATTTAACACATGTACGCGGGAAACGCCTTTTTTGCAGCAATAAAGCGCCGTATTTAAAAGACCGAATACGTTCCGTTTATCTGTGTTCTTATTTGCCTCTAAAAAGACCGATAATTCCTCCAAATTTAAAGCTGGAATACAGCCGTCGGGAGAAAGCGGCAAACCTTCAGGAATAGAATAATTATTTTTATGTATGCTTTCCTTTTCGGTTAAGAAAAACAGTTTATCGGCTTTCATTCTTACTGCAGTCTCTGCTGCAAGCAAAACTGACGATATATTATACGGTTTTCCTATAGAACTCCAGCCGATACAGGGAAATATTGGAATAAAGCCGTTTTGAAGAATAGTATCGAGCGAATCCATTTGAATTTTATCGATCTCGCCGCAGGTTCCGTAATCAACACCGTCAATAACTCCTTTTGCCCGCGCCCTGACCCAATTACCTATCACTGCAGTTCTTTTTTCCGCTGCAAGAGCGGTCATGATTCTGTTTGAAACATCAAAGGCGGCCATTTTTATAAGCGGTATGGCTTCACTCTCGGTAATCCGGAAGCCATTTTCTGTTTTCCATGGTATTCCTGCTGCATTCAGCACTTCATCAATACGTTTTTTTGCACCCGGTACTATAAGAACGCGTAATCCTGCTTCATGAATCAGACATATGTCGCGAATGTGGCTGGTAAAAAGAGATGAATCAATAAGGCTGTCTTCAATATGAATTACCACAGATGCATTTTTAAAACGGCGGATATACCGTATAACATCGCGAATTCTCTGCGCTTTATCTGTTATAAAAGTCTCACTCATAGAACAAGTATATCAGTATTTATTGTTTATAGACAAGAAGATTGATTGCTCTTCTTTTTATTTGTATGATATAGTCTTATGCATGGAGAAAAAAAGGGCAGAACGAAATAGAACGTTGACAGTGTCTCTGGAAGAGTATGCTTTTCTTCGTGAAAAACTTATCGTTTCAGATAAATATTCATTTTTTTCCCTGTCTGATATTAAAAACTCGGTAATTCACGGCGATTTCTTTCAAACTGCCGCTAAACTGCCTCATAATACTGTAGATCTCCTTATAGCCGATCCGCCGTATAACCTTACCAAGAATTACCATGGCAGCACATTCAACGCGCGTTCAGACGAAACTTATAAAGAATTTACCCGCTCATGGATTGAAGCCTGCCTCCCTCTGCTGAAAAAAGATGCTTCAATCTATGTCTGCTGTGATTGGAAATCTTCGCCTGGTATATATGATGTTTTGAAGGATTATCTAACAGTACAAAACCGCATTACCTGGCAAAGAGAAAAAGGACGGGGAGCGCAGTCGAATTGGAAAAATTCGCTTGAGGATATCTGGTTTGCAACAGCAGGGAATTCATATTACTTTAATTGTGATGCTGTAAAGCAGAAAAAAAAGGTTATAGCTCCGTATAAAGAAAACGGAGAACCGAAGGACTGGAAAGAGACAGAAAGCGGTAAATTCCGGTTAACCTGTGCCTCTAATTTCTGGGACGATATTTCGATTCCGTTCTGGTCTATGAGCGAAAATACCGATCATCCGACACAGAAACCGGAAAAACTGCTTGCTAAACTGATACTTGCAAGTTCCAAACCGGGTGACTTTATTTTTGATCCCTTTGCAGGATCGGGTTCAACTTTTGCAGCTGCAAAGAAACTCGGCCGCCTGTTCAGCGGCATAGAACAGAATGAAGAATACTGTTTATGGGCAGCCAAGCGGATTCAAAAAGCTGAAACAGATTCTGCCATTCAGGGGTATTACGATGGTGTTTTTTGGGAAAGGAATTCCCGCCCGAATACATAATAGAGCGCTGGTTAAGCAGCCAGAGGAGCATTCGGTGTGGGTGTATTGTTCGGAGAATTCGGTTCCGGCGGTTCAATAAAACTCAAAAGCAACAGCAGTTTCCGGATTGCTTTCGGCAGAGCTTCTCTCATCGGTAAGGTTCTTCCGGCTTCATCAGGCATTAGAGCAACTGCTTCACGCAGAAATACGGCCATCACGGGCGGAAGTTTTCCTGTCAGAGAAAGGATTTCATCCTCTTTATACTGTCTCTTTATGTATCCTTCTTTTAATGCCGTTTCACCTGCAAATCTGCACGGTATCCACCGTACTTTCCCGTCTTTTCCTGTATCCCCTGAATACCCGAATAATCTGCATATTAACGCTCTGCCGCCGTACACTGTACAGTGGTAATTAGTATCAGGGTCATACATAAAACAGCCGGAAGCCTGTTCTATAAAACGCGGCCATATGTATGTTTCATCAGCAATACTTAATGCCTTTTCCTTATTGTTTTGAAGAAGCCAGGCTGCCATATAGAGTGCTTCTACATCAAGAACATCTGGTTCAAAATCCACACAGCATTCTCCGCAGCCGTCAGAGCAATGCATAGGACTAACCTGCTTCCAGCTGTCCTGGGCATTTTCAATATCAGAATAAATAGTATGTAAACCTGTCAATAATTCAAATATCTGTGTATTTTTGTACAGTTCAAATTCCATCATTATTAGTTAAAAATATCAGAATATAAAAAATATAACAAGATAATAAATATTTACCTAAATATACTTTAACTTACTTAATCTTTAGCTTAATTACTTGACAGAATATAAATCTAATGTATACTAAAAATATCTTTACTATTAGGATGACATTTTATGCCTCTACGGAATTCAAAAATGATATACATTTCTCTCTTTTTACTTCTTTTATTGTTCTCTTTCACATTTTATGCTTCCTGTGAAACTAAAAAAGAATCTGCCGCTCAGGAGAATACTTTAAATACACCGATGGTTCTTTCCAACCCGAATGCCTCAAAAGAAGCTGTAAAAGTATATGAGTATATTAAGAGCATCTATGGAACAAAAATATTATCCGGTCAACAGGAATCCACCTGGATGGACTCCCCGGATTACGAAATGAAGTACCTTATGGAAAAAACGGGCAAGCTGCCGGCTATACGCGGACTGGACTACATAAACCGTGATTTTAGAGGTGTCAACAATAGAGCTCTAAAATGGTGGAAAGAGGGTGGTCTTGTTTCCATATGCTGGCATTGGGGCATTCCGCCTAACGGTGTCGGCTACGAATCATCAAAAGGTACAATTAATTTGAGTGAAGCCCTTACACGGGGAAGTGAATTATATGAGGGAATGATGAAACAGATGGATGAGACTGCCCAGTATCTGCTTAAACTTCAAGAAGCTGGTGTTCCCGTATTGTGGCGCCCATTTCATGAATTTGACGGAGCATGGTTCTGGTGGGGAAAAGGCGGCCCCGATGCTTTCAAAAAACTTTGGAGACTAATGTATGACCGCTACACCAATTATTGGGGTCTTAATAATCTTATTTGGGTTCTGGGCTACAGTCATACTCTCCAAAGCGGCTGGTACCCAGGTGACGAGTATGTTGATATTGTCGGCTCCGACACCTATGACAATACAACTCATATTGCAGGCTACAATTTCCTGAAAGATATTGCAGATCCGGGAAAACCAAGAGCGCTTCATGAAAACGGAAGAATTCCGCTTCCTTCTGAACTGCAGGAAGACGGAGCTGAATGGGTCTGGTTTTTAACCTGGCATACAGGACACCTGACCGGCGAGAATAATCCACAGGATACACAGGATTTAAAAACTGTATATAACGATGATTATGTAATTACATTGGATGAGCTGCCCTCTTTTAAATAACAAAGCCTCCTATTACTTTATTATAAGCAGCTTACCGCCCGGATGGTATCCGGGCGGTTTTTTTAAACCAGGGGAACTTGAACTTCTGTAATCCATTCTTCAGGATTTTCTTTATTCCATATTCCTTCAATATATGATTCTCTCGGCTTTCCTGAACAAACGAATTTATTTTTTTCAATCCAGTCAAATACTGCACCGTAAGCAAGAGGCAGTCCCTCATAAGGACCTTTGTGTAATACGCATGCAGCCCGGGGTACTTCATCCATTATTTTAAATACAATATCATCTACAGGAGTACCGAAATCAACTACAGCTTCACATAATTCACAATCTATATTTTTATCTTTAAACTCGCCGTCATGATAAATGATAAAACAGTAAGGCGGATTATCAACACATTTTAAATCGGGATTTGCAGCTTCTACTGCCTCGCCTATTTTAGGTACTATTTGAAAATAGTCTGCATACGACTGCGCAATAAATCTTTTACTGTAAACAATTACCCGGGGCAGAGATTTTAAACTTACTGTGTATTTTAAGCTTTTTTCTTCCTGAATAAGAGATAAGTAATAAGTAATGGATGATAATTCCCTGGCCTTTTCCCTTAATTCATTTTCCAGCTTTACTTTCTGATTACTTAGTAATTCGCCGATCTTTTTTCCTTCAAGTATAAGCTTTATCTGCGGAATAGAAAAACCGCTTTGCTTCAGTGATACAATTTTATGAACTCGAGGCAGCAGAGAAGAATCAAAATAACGGTAACCGGTTGCAGGTTCAATAAAACTGGGCTTAATTAAACCCTCTTCCTCGTAAAATCTCAAAGCTTTAATAGTTACCTTTGTCATCTGCGAAAACTGACCTATCCTATACATATGTACCTCAAAATTTTATAGCACAGAACTAACTCTATACCATTATTATACTTCAGTTTAAAACCTTTGGTTCGATTTATTCCCATTTAAAAACTTTAATACTTACTGCATATGAAGCAATAGAAACAATTCCTAGAATAATAAATCGCAGTAAATCATCACTTACCGGATTTCCCAGTACAGAATTTTCCAGGAGCTTAATTGTCTGTGTCATCGGCAAGACCGCCGCAAATTGTTGGAGTCCCTTCGGCATTATAGAAAGCGGTACACTAGCTCCGGAAAGAAAAAGAGAGGGAAAATAAATAAGGGTACAGATGATGTTTGCCATTTTTACATTCGGAACAAGTGCACTTATTAACACACCCAGACTAAAAATGGAAAAAATACTAAAAAGAAAGGTAAGTGTAAATCTTCCGTAATCCGCAACTTGAGCTTTAAATACCAAAACAGCAATTAGTACAATAATAATTCCCGTCGTGAGAGCAAAAATGGTTTCCAGTAAAAAATCGGCAGCAATTAAGAGTATGGGGCTCACCGGTGTAGCCTTATACCTTTTTAGAATTTTTTCATAACGCAGCCCTGAGAAAATAAGCGGCAATCCCATAAATCCTGCGGCACAAATTCCAATACTCGCTACACCGCTGAATGCGCTTCGAATTGTTTGCGGCTTAGATATAAAACCAATTAAAAGCATAATTCCAATGGGCATCACAATTCCAAAAAGGATCATGTCCCCGCCTCTAAGAGCAAGTTTTACTTCTGTCTTAAACAGAACCCAAAAAGGACTCTGTTTTTGTATACTGCTGTTTTTATTACTCATCATCTTCTTCTCCTTCTTCATCTGACGGCTCATCCATATACTGCAAAAATGTTTCCTCCAGATTTTTTGTTCCGTGCTTTTCAATTAATTCTTTAGGAGTACCAATGGCCGTTATCCGGCCGCTTTTCATAACGGCAATACGGCTGCATAGATATTCAATTTCATCCATGTAGTGTGAAGTCAAAACGATGGTTAACCCTTTCTTTTGAAGTGTTTTCAAGTATTCCCAAATTTTCCGCCTTGCTTTTGGATCGAGACCTGTTGTTAATTCATCCAGAAAAACAAGACGCGGATCGGGAATAAGAGCTAAAACAATTGCAAGACGCTGTTTTTGACCGCCGGAAAGCTGGGCAACATAAGAATCTTTTTTTGTATCCAGCCCAAAATCAGATAGTAATTGATTCCAATTAATTGGTTTTCGGTATAAAGAAGAAGCAATTTCACAAACTTCTTTCACTTTTATTTTATCCTGATAATGTGTTTCCTGAAACTGAACACCTACCATGTTAAAAAGGGTTTTGCGATCAATAGAAGAACAATGGAGGGGATTAATCCCCAGCATACTAATATTGCCTTCTTCAGGAATTCTGATGCCCAGTAAACTTTCTATTGTCGTTGTTTTACCGCAGCCGTTTTCTCCAATTATTCCGAAAATTTCCCCTTCTGCCACATCAAAACTCACACCCTTAACAGCTTCTACACTTTTATACTTTTTTTTCAAATTTGAAACTGATAAAACCGGTAATCCCGTTTGAGACATAATCAACCTCCTCAATACTGAGGCCAATTGTACTGTCTCCCGTTGGAGGAGAGTCAAGAAAAAATATGTTTTTATTTAAAAATGAAAAGAAACTGAACAATATGAAGGGTTCACTGATAACGTACAGTCAACATTGCTGTTTGTCATAATTGAATCATGTATGTTTTTTTCTACCTTATGCATATACGGAACAAGAATACCGCTTAACGATCCAATTACCGCACCGGCCATTACATCGCTTAGAAAATGATTACCGCTTGCCATCCTCACTGCAGCAGTAGCTCCTGCAAAAACATAACTGCCTGCAATAACCGGAATTTTCCAGGGAGAATCAGGGTAGTAACATGAAAAAACATATGAAACAAAAGAAGCTCCGGTAAAAGCCATTGCAGTATGTCCTGAAGGAAATGATTTTTGAAAATCATTATCCTCCTCATAAGGAGCTCCTTCAAAATACGTATACGGGCGGTATCTTACCACTATATTCTTCCCAAGATTTTTTAGACCAAAGCTTAAACAAGCCGCTTCAGCATACATAACTCCTATTGTAAGCCATTGATCCATATCAGTTGTAATAAGGAAAGCCGGCAGTAACATTGAAGCATACTGTAAAGCGTCTCCGGTAATATCAAGCGGTTTTGAGTATTTATGTGCAGACCAGCGGTCAAAGCTGTTTACTGATTCAAGCGGAAGGACTCCCGGCATTACAGCTGTTTCCTTATCTTCAATTAAAAATCCGGCGGCATTAATCCCTATAACAGAACCGGTTATAACACCGTCAAGAGCCCAATCCAGTTTAAAAATATCTTTATCCTGACCAAAAACAACGGCTTTCAACAGTATAATACACAGAATTACGGCACTTTTTTTCATATACCCCTCTTTTAAAATAAAAGACTGCACCTTCAAAGAGTGCAGTCTGCATTGTATCAATTATGCATTCATATGTCTATTTTATTTTTGTTAATTCAACATCGAATGCTATATAGGCATTACCGGGTATTACACCGCCTGTTCCTGCAGAACCATAAGCCATAGAAGGAGGCAGAACTATTGTTCTTTTTTCTCCAAGTCTCATATCCTGAACCATAACATCAAAACCGGGAATCATTTGTCCTGCACCGGAGGTAAATTCCATAGGCTCTCTTCCTTCTGACGAATCAAATACCGATCCGTCAAGTAAATATCCGGTATAGTGAACGGCAACGTTTTTACCCTTTCCGGTTTTTGCTCCGGTGCCTTCTTTCTTAATAATATAGTAAATGCCATCATCAGTTTTTGCTGCACCGGCAAATTTTTTCTCAATATCAGCACTTACTTTTGCCGCTGCTGCTTCAGCCTTTTCTCTGTTCTTTTTTGTAACTTCTAAAACAAGTTTGTTAAAATCATCCTGCGATGCGGTAAATTTTTTAGCTTTCTCACCCTGTCTTACGATAGTCACTGTTTTAATAACATCGCCCTGTTTAATACTGTCAACAACTTTCTGTCCTGTTACAACATGTCCAAATACAGTGTGTTTACCGTCAAGCCAGGGAGTCGCCACATGGGTAATAAAAAACTGGCTGCCGTTTGTATTAGCCCCTGAATTTGCCATAGAAAGAATTCCAGGACCCGTATGTTTTAAAGAATCATCAAATTCATCAGCAAATTTGTATCCGGGACCGCCTGTTCCGTTGCCTTTAGGATCCCCGCCTTGAATCATAAAATCTTCGATTACACGGTGGAATTTAAGTTCGTCATAAAACTTTTTCCCTTTTGCAGCATCGAGAGTTCCCTCTGCGAGACCGACAAAATTTGTTACAGTCAGAGGGGTTTTTGTATACTCCAGCTCCAATACAATATCGCCCCGGGTAGTTTCAATAATTGCAAACACTCCCTCTTTTCCCTCAATAGCTTTCATGCTCTCGCTCATAGGTGAACATCCTCCAAAAGAAATAATTGCAAAGGCAAAAACCAATGCACTAAAGATTTTCCGTAATGTCATTGTTGACCTTCCTCGTTATATAAATTTTTAAACCATTTACAAATGGCATCTATTCTTGCTGTCAAAGACTGCTCTACTACACCGGTAAACAGAGCTGTATCAAAGTATTCTGCACGAATTAATAAATACGCTATAATATGTGTTTCAATATCCTGCGTATGCAAAAATACATGCATATTTTCCTTTTCTAATGCCTTAAAAAAAAGAAATTTCAAGGGATCTTTATTTATCATGTAAAAAGAAATTTCATTTCCGCTTTGCGCGTAATCCATTTCCATAACATATTCACCGTATGAATTATCTTTCTGTTTTACAAAAAGCTTAAGCCCGTCTACATTTTTATACAGCGGATCCCGTATTCTATTCTGTGTTTCATAAGAATCAATGATGTACGAATCCTCATACAAAATATCATTTTTTTTCCAGGTATTTGAATAATACATTATACCTTTCATTTTCGATAATGACGTTACAATAGCTGCTGTCTTTTCTGTATTAACTCTTGCTTTTTCATTTTCCGGTTTATCGATAAGATACACAGCTTCAATTTCAAAAACAGGTTTCTTTGTTTTTAATGTATACCATCTTCTTAAAGCCGCATCAACCATTGCAGTTTTTGGTGAATACTTTAGATCCTGCCCTTTTTTTAAATTCGGCACATACAGTATTTTTCTGTCTATTTCCAGTTTTTCTGCTGTTTCTTTATCGTAAAGTTTTTCCAATGCAGCTTTTTCAGTACTCGTAAGTGTTTGAGCACATATACTAAGAATAAAAGAAAAAAGGTATAAGAATATACCTATACCTTTTTTATTGCAGTACATATTAATATACGCCTTTATATATTACCCTTACCTGCTTATACAGGCCTTCACCTTCGCTCTTTGTTTCAACATCGCTTATATCGTTAAGCGTAGTATGTATGAGCCTTCTTTCAAAGGGATTCATCGGTTCAAGAAGAAGAGAGCTTCTGGTTGTTCTAACCTTATCCGCAGTTGTATATGCAAGCCGTACAAGGGATTCTTCCCGTCTTATTCTGTAATTCTCTGTATCCAGTACTATGCGGTCATCGCCGCGTCCAAGTTTACTTGCATACACGTTTGCAAGAAGCTGCAGTGCATCAAGATTTTTTCCTTTCTTTCCTATAAGAATTGAAGAATGAGAGGAGTTAAGACGTATGCCTATTTTATGATCCTCGCGGAACATAACATCCACCGTTACTTCATATCCCATTTTCCGGATAACCGATGCAATAAAATCGACAAGCTGTTTCTCAAATTCATCCTGAGGCAGAGGATCTGTGAAAAGTCTCTCGCTTTTCGGCATTCTTCCGTCAAATTCAGGATCAACATGTTCTACAGAGTCCTCGGTGTGCACACGAATTCTTACATAGCCCTTTTTAAACAGACCGTTTTTCTGTGCTTCTAGAATTTCAACATCAAACTGGTCCCTTTCCAGTCCCAATTCCGCTGCTGCAAGCTCTATGGCTTCTTTTTCAGTTTTAGCTTCATATTCATATACCATAACGCACCTCGCGTAAAATATTTCATTATTATAGTGCAGTAACATGCACTTTATATGTATCTTATTTCTTTTTCTTTGCAGTAAATACCGGTTTTTCCGGAGCTTTATTTAATGCAAGCTCGGTTTTTTTTGCGTGCATCATTTTATTTATTGCAAACTGCTGTACAAGCTGCAGTAAGTTGCTTACTGTCCAGTAAATAATAAGTCCTGACGGAGAATTATAAAACATGAAAAAGAAAAGGAACGGCATTGCAAGCGTAATTATTTTAGTCTGTGCAGCACTGGCGCCGGCACTCGGATTCATCTGTGTTACTTTTCCAAAGAAAAGCTGCGAAATAAGATATATAACCGGCATAATTCTAATATGATTTCCCAGGAAGGGAATCGAGAATTTCAGCATATAAATACTGTCAGGTGCAGATAAATCAGGAATCCAGCCGGGAATAAACATTGCTCCGCGGAATTCAAAATAATTATTAAACAGATTGAACATTGCAATGATAATCGGGAACTGTATAAGCAAAGGTAAACATCCCATCAAAGGATTGTATCCGGTTTCTTTATACAGTTTTGCCATTTCCACGTTCATCTTTTCCGGTGCTGCTTTGTATTTATCCTGAATTTCTTTAATTTGCGGCTGCAGTTCCTGCATTTTCAGCGTAGAAACAGAACTTTTCTTTGTAAGCGGGTATAAAACGATCTTCAAAAGAATAGTCATTAAAATTATGGACACACCCCAGTTCTTAACCAGTTTATAGAAAAACTCCATACACCATTTCATCAGTACTTCAAGCCATGAAAGCAAGCCTGTCGATTCCAGACTGTCGTCAAGTTTTAAACCGGAGAGATTCCATTCATTATCAGTTGATGCATTGTAAATTTTTAGACTCTTCTCTGTTCTTGGTCCTATGTATATATAATATGTATCTTGAATACTTTTTTGATTAATTGGATCGCGTGTGAGCAATACCTGGGCATTGGCATAATCACCCTGTTCGATTGCAGTTGAGTAAAATACGCTTCCCATATATGCCGGCTGAACAGGAGCTACCAGTATAGCAAAATACTTTCCTCCTACACCCGTCCATGTATAATCCTTATTATATTCTTTAGTACTATTTTCATTTAAATTTTGTTTTTTACGTTTTGAATCAGTATACGACATAAAAGTTCTTGTTTCGTATCTATTCTGTTTTTTATCGTAATGGGGACCGATCTGGGGTGAAGTACGCAGCGTATATGCTGTGTTATTAAAATCCAGCCCCTTCATTCCCTCTTCTCCGTCAATCATGACATCGAGTTTAAATAGATAGTCATTTTCATTGAACGTATACTGTTTAATGAGTGTAAAGGTATTGCTGGATCCGTCTGAGTTCTTTACTGTGAATTTTTTATAAAAACCGTATGTTAAATCATCAATCTTTTTAACACTGAATACATCATCAATAATTGGCGCTTTATAACCGCCGAAAGAAAGCGAAAATGCCCGGTTGGCTTTCGAAATACTGTCAGCCATCTGAACCCCGGCATCACCGTCTTTGTGATCCATGAGTTCATAGCCAATAATATCTCCGCCTCTGTTTGTAAGTGTTACTTTTACTTTTTGTGTTTGAATGACAAAATTTTCTTCGGGTATATTCTGATCAACAGCTGTTTCAGTGCTTACTTCAAATGATGATGCTGTTTCTGCTGTATTAATAACAGGAACAGTCCCGTCAGATTGAACAGTCTGCTCTGTTTGAGCGACCGCATCTGCAGGCTGAACAGCCGGAAAAAACTTCGTTTGTATAAACATGAACCCTAACAATACCAAGGCTGATAATACAATTGCCCAAACGGTATTCTTTTCCATTATTATGCTCCTGTAAAGTTTAAAATCTGTGTATTTTTCTTAAAACTCATGGAACCGGATCATACCCGCCCTCATGGAAAGGATGACAGCGTAAAATCCGTTTAATTCCCATACAGGTTCCTTTAAAAGGCCCGTATTTTTTTACAGCTTCAAGAGTATAGGCAGAACACGTAGGATAATACCTGCATGTCGGAGGGAAAAGGGGAGAAATGCAGACTTGATAAAAACGTATTAACAGGCAAAAAAATTGCGTCAACAGCTGTTTCATTACCTTATTAATCCTGCTTTTTGGCATAAAGTTCGAATTTGAACACACCGTGTGCGGAACGAATCATTTCCGGGGTAGATTAAAAACAATAAATCATACCCGGTGTTCAGGTGTGTCTTAAACAGACGATAGGCTTCACGGCTGAGGCGCTTTGAATGATTTCTTTCAACAGCATTCCCATAACCGCGCGGAAGAGCAAAAACAACCCTGTTTCTACCGAAAGTATTCGGAATAAAAAACAATTTCGCACCATTGATGCTTGTTTTGCTTCCCTTTTTAAAAAGATTCTGGATATCTTCAGTGCGTTTTACCCGCTCTTCACGGGTAAAACTTCCAGTTTTGAACAAGCCCGTTTCCTTTCCCTTTCAATAAA
The DNA here is from genome assembly GCA_023398165.1 of Spirochaetota bacterium. Taxonomy (GTDB): domain Bacteria; phylum Spirochaetota; class Spirochaetia; order Treponematales; family Treponemataceae; genus JAAZLA01. Next base: position 164,929 of record JAEWSQ010000012.1, read on the forward strand.
AATTAATAGGGTTTCTTTTCGTCAGAAACAGTAAGCTTGTAGCGGCCCTTGGCTCTACGGCGTTTTAATACTAAACGTCCGCCGCGGGTCTTCATTCTCGCACGAAAACCGAATTTTCTATTGCGTTTTACTTTACTTGGTTGATATGTCCGTTTCATTGAACACGTCTCCTTTATTATAAGGAAAACACCAAATCTCCATGTGTTACATTATTTTTTTCATGTATACAGAAAAAGTGCTATCCTCGGATTTTACTATGTACAGCCTGGTGGCGATATAGGTTTCGTAGTCTATCATAAATAATTGATTTTGGTCAATACAGCTTAAGAGTCTGGAATTTATGATTTGTCAAGCATTGATTTCTTCAATTGCTCAAATTTCAGTTTCAATTCATCGGGTAAATCATGCTTCGTCTCCGACTGCTCCAAAACTTTCTTTTCCTCTATTGTCAGCGCCTCTTTTTTGTCAGATGTAGTATCATTTTTCAGCTGAACAAAAGAACCTTTTAATCTATATGCTATGCTTTTTATGGTAAGGTCAGGAAATTTTTTCTTCAACCCTTTTAAAATATAGGAATTATACAGCTGCAGTGTTTGTATCCAGCCTGAATGATCTGTTTCGACAATAAGTATTTCATTTTTCAAATCTACAATATTTGTATGATCGGCAAGTTTTCTGCCAAGATTGTTTTTTACACCGTAATTATCAGATGATTGATTTTGAATGGAACATAGTGTTTCCTTCCATACCGCTGATATTTGCACTGCAGATTCCATTTGATTTACGTCAATATTATGAAAAATTCTCGTAATAATGTCGGAAACAGAATTTACCTCTTTATTGCTCATGCCATTTTCCTTCCTCTATGAGATAAATTCTTGTTCCTGAATGTTTATAATTTTCAAACGGCTCTCCGGGTAAAAAAGTACAAAAAAGCTGATCATATTCGGGCAGAAGAGCCATAATTCTTCTTCTTTTTTCAGGATCCATTTCAAGAAGGACATCATCCATGAGAAGTACGGGTTTTTTTCCAGTAACCTTTGTAAAGTATTCAGCCTGGCTTATTCGAAGAACAATTGATATTAATCTCTTTTGACCCGTTGATGCAGTAGTTATAAAATTCTGTTTATCTTTAATGAATCTAATTCTGTCTCTGTGAGGACCGCTCATAGTAGTGCATAATTTTTTATCCATATCCTGCTTTTCTTCCAAATATGACATGATTTCTTCATAATCCATATCCCGCCAGGAACGGTCATACGATATACTCACATTTTCTATACCGCTTACTTCTTCATAAATTTTTGTAAACAACCTGTTAAACTGATAAATCATCTCTATCCGCTTACGCTGAATTTCAATGCCCTCTTTAGCAAGATTTTCATTATATACTGACAGAAGTTCGTACTTCTTTTCTTTTAGTATAAGATTGCGGCTTTTGAGTATTTTCTTATAACGTCGTAAAATATCAATATATAAAATATCATACATTGAAAGGGACTGGTCAATAAAAAACCGCCGCCTCTCAGGTTCCCCGGATGCAAAATCCAGATCTTCATGGCAAAACAGGACGCAGGGGATTGTATTAATCATTTCCTTCCTGTCTGCTACTCTTTTTCCGTTTTTTGTAATTCTTTTTCTATTTTCTGCGAAGGATACCGTTACTGTATTTGAAAACCCGCCGGAATCTTTATAAAAAGAGCGTATACTGTAATCCTGCATACCTCTTGAGACAATTTCCGCATCTGATCGTGTGCGGAAGGATGAACCGTATGCAGAAATATATAATGCTTCAAGAAGATTACTTTTTCCCTGACCGTTTTCACCGACAAAATAGACCTCCCTGGAAAGAAGGTCTATTGTAGTATTCTGCAGATTTCTTACATTATGTAATGAAAGAGAGAGAAAGGGCAAAAATTATTACTCCGCCTGCATGGGCATAATTATGTGGAAATAATCAGCTTCAGGCTCAGATTTTAATGTAACAGCCTTCATTTGAGTAGTAAACTCAAATTTTAGTCTGTCCGTTCCAATAACTTTCATGGGTTCTTCTATGTATAGGTAATTAAATGCAATTGTAATATCATCACCGAAGTACTTACAGGGTATTTCCTCTTTTGCAGTTCCTATATCTGATTCCTGGGAAGTTATTGTAAGCATACCGTCAGATAATGCAAAGAAAACCCGGTGAGATTTCTGCTCAACAAGAAGACCTACTCGTTTTAATGCGTCTGTTAAATCTTTTTTATCTACTTCAAATGATAATTCCTGTTTTTCAGGTATTACTTTAGTGTAATTAGGAAACTGTCCTTCAATGAGTACAGAAGTGAACTGATAATTTCCAAACTTAAAGAAAATTACCTTATCCACAATTGCCAATGAAATTGTTCCTTCTGACGGTACTCTCTTTAATATAGTATTCAAAACTTTTGGGGGAACTATTGCAGGTGAAAAGGATTCAACTCCCTGACAAAGAGGTTTTGCTATATATGAAAGTCTTCTTCCGTCTGTGGCAACCATTACTAAATTATCGTCTTTTTTATCAAAGTACACGCCGTTCATAAAAAACCGTGTTTCATCATCAGATACTGCAAAAATTGTCTGAAGTATCATATTCTTGAAATCCAAAGCCGGTACTTCAAAGTAAGGAACTTCTTCAGCTGAACTAAATTCAGGAAACTTATCGCTTGCCATGCTCTTAAGCTGAAAATTAACTTTTTTAGCTATAGGTTTTATTGTAACTTTAATATCATCCTGAATAAACTCAATCTCGCCCGAAGGAAGAGAATTAAGAATACTCATAAACTTGTCACAGAAAACAGTAGTTGTTCCGTCTTCTTCAACTTCAACAGGAATTCTGGTTTCGAAATTTACTTTAATATCGGTAGCTTTAATAATGAGACTATTATTTTCAGCAACGAATAATACATTTGAAAGAATAGATAAGGCATTCTTTGTTGAAATAATTTCCTGTGCAATTGATATTTCTTTAATCATTGCGTCTCTATCGAAAGTGAATTTCATAATTCCTCCGTTTCACCTATTATTATATATATAAATATTAGTAGTAGTAATAGTAGTGTTTGTGTATTTCTGGAAAAGTACATTAAATTGTTATAAAAAAAAGAAATAGATTACTAATAACTATAACTGTTTTAACATTACTTTTTCCACATTTACAAATAAAACAGACTTTCCAACACAGTTTCCACAAAAGTATATCACATTATCCACAGGTTGTTAAGGTAATAAAATACTCTGAATTTATTTTTTATACTCTTTAATACGGCTTATAAGCGCATTAATTGTACTGCTTAATACCGGATCTGATTTTAAAAGATCTTCAATTTTCTGGCATGAATGCATTACTGTAGTGTGATCCCTTCCCCCGAATTCCGCACCTAATTCCGTGGTAGAATATTCTGTAAGATCGCGGGCTATAAACATTGCTATTTGACGAGGAAGCATAACATTTTTAGTTCTTTTTTTCCCCTTTAAATCACTGAATGAAAGATTATAATGATCAGCGACAATTTTTTGTATACTGTCTATGGAAATATTACCCTGTTTAGGAGCACTGAATGTATCTTTAAGCTGCTGCTGGGCAATTTCAAGTGTCACATTTTTACCGACAAGTTCGGTATATGCAATGAGTTTAGTTAGAGAAGCTTCAAGATCCCTGACATTTGAAACAACATTTTGTGCTATAAGATCAATAACCTCAGAATCTATATGTTTTCCCAGAAGTTCAAGTTTTTTCTCGAGAATTGCTCTTCTGGTTTCATACTTAGGAGGCTGTAGATCTACATTAAGTCCGCGTTCAAAGCGTGAACGGAGGCGGTCGCTTAAGTTTTTTAGTTCGCTGACCGGACGGTCGCAGGTAAATACCATCTGTTTGTAGGAATCATACAAAGCATTGAAGGTGTGAAACAGTTCTTCCTGTGTTTCTGTCTTATTCTGTAAAAAATGAATATCATCAATAAGTAAAATATCAGCGTTGCGGTATTTATTTTTGAATTTATTAGTTGTATTTGTATTGATCGATTGAATAAATTCATTGGTAAAATTTTCAGCGGTAAGGTATATGATATTAGATTTATGTTCATTAAAACTCATGTTTCCTATTGCCTGCATTAGATGGGTTTTTCCAAGACCGACCCCGCCGTAGATTAAAACGGGGTTATACGCTTTTCCTGGATTTTTAGCGACAGCACAGGCAGCGTTATAGGCAAAGGAATTGTTGTCACCAATGACAAAGGTATTGAAGTTGTAATCTGAGCGTAATTGAGGGTGATTTTTTCCAACAGAAGCCGGAACATCCTGTTTGGGGGAAGACGCTTTATATACTTCTGAAGGAGAAGAATGCTGAGTGTTCCGGGAAACATGTTCCTGCTCTGTTTTAGCCCGGATGATAAAATCTATTTTTATCGGTGTTCCTGACAGTTCAAGAAGTTTGTTCTCCATCAAATTTATATATCCGCGGGAAATGAGCTGATCTCTGAAAAAAGCTGACGGAACAGAAGCTATAATAAGTTTTTCACGTGATTCTACGAGATCGAATGTAAACCATAGTAAAAACTCCTGTTCTTTACCGTTTATTTTATATTCTTCACGAATTTGAGATAGTGCTTCCTGCCAGAAAATAGTGTAATTCCAAATGTCCATACGGTCGATTATAAACTGCCTTTACTTTTTTCTGCAATACAGTTATACTTTATTTTATACATTTCTACTATTTATACTTTTTTATATAGATTTTTTAAGGAAAAAAGATGAACACTTCATACTCAGCAACTAATATTCAGGTTCTAAAAGGACTTGAAGCTGTTAGAAAAAGACCCGGTATGTATATTGGTTCTACCGGACCTGATGGTCTGCATCATCTGGTATATGAGGTAGTTGACAACTCCATTGATGAAGCTATGGCCGGTCATTGCGACCGTATTTTGGTTGTACTGGAAAAAAATGATATTTGCCGCGTGGAAGATAACGGACGCGGTATTCCTGTTGATATTCACCCGGCAGAAGGCGTAAGCGCTCTTGAGCTGGTGTTAACGCGTCTCCATGCAGGCGGTAAATTCGATAAAGGATCGTATAAAGTTTCAGGCGGACTGCATGGAGTAGGTGTTTCGTGTGTTAATGCCCTTTCTACATGGATGGAGGCAGTGGTATGCAGAGACGGCATGCAGTACCATCAGAAGTATGAAATAGGCGTGCCTGTAAGTCCTGTTGCAGAAATCGGACAAACAGATAAATGCGGAACAATTATTCGCTGGAAAGCGGATCCGGAAATATTTACAGAGACGACCACCTATAATTTTGAAGTTCTGGCAAACCGGCTGAGGGAACTGGCTTTTCTTAACAGCGGAATTACTATTGTTTTCAGGGATGAGCGTTTGACCAATCCCAAGGAAATTGTTTTCTCCTTTCAAGGAGGAATAAAATCCTTCGTATCATACCTCAATGAAAATAAAATAGTGATGCACCAGGATCCTGTTTTTATAGCAGGCGAAAAAGATGATATTGTTGTTGAACTTGCGCTCCAGTATAACGATACCTTTTCTGAAATTCTATTTACCTTTGTTAACGACATTAATACTAAAGAAGGCGGAACTCATTTAGACGGGTTTAAAACTTCGTTAACGCGTGTCATGAATGAATTTCTAAAAAAGAATACAAAGCTTCAGAAAAAAATGGAAAAAGAGGAAAAATTCACCGGTGATGATGTCCGCGAAGGATTGACCGCTGTTTTATCGGTAAAGGTGCCCAATCCTCAGTTTGAAGGCCAGACAAAGACTAAACTGGGAAATAGTGAGGTCAGGGGAATCGTGGATGCCTTTGTGAATGAACAGTTGACGCTTTTTTTTGAACAAAATCCTTCGGTTATAGAGAAAATTCTTGAAAAGGGAGTTCTTGCTGCAAAAGCACGTATTGCAGCCTTTAATGCACGGCAGGCAACACGAAGAAAAAATGCCCTGGACGGCGGCGGACTTCCCGGAAAACTTTGGGACTGCATTGAAAAAGATCCTGCAAAAACAGAGGTCTACATAGTAGAGGGAGATTCTGCAGGCGGAGCCGCTAAAAAGGGACGGGATGCCAAGCATCAGGCTATTTTACCCTTGTGGGGAAAGATGCTTAATGTCGAAAAAACGAGAATAGAAAAAGTTATTAACAACGAGAAACTGCAGCCGGTTATTCAAACGCTGGGAGCAGGAATAGGACAGAATTTCGACTGTTCAAAACTAAGGTACCATAAAATTATTATAATGGCGGATGCCGATGTTGACGGTTCCCACATTAGAACCCTTCTTTTAACATTCTTCTACCGTTATATGACTCCGATTGTTGAGCAGGGGTATGTCTATCTTGCAATGCCCCCCTTATATAAACTTAGTTTTAATAAGGAAGAGCGTTACGTGTATAACGATGAAGAACGTGATGTTCAAAAACAGGATTTAATGACCAAATTCAATATAGTCGATGACGATAAGATAAAAATTCAACGTTACAAGGGTCTCGGTGAAATGAACGGCGATCAGCTTTGGGAAACTACAATGGATCCCGGCCGCAGAAAAATGATGAGAGTTCATCTTGACGATGCGATCGAGGCTGATAGAATTTTTACAACTCTTATGGGTGAACAGGTTGAGCCGAGAAGAAAATTCATTGAAGATAATGCCGTTTATGCACAGCTTGATGTATAAAAAAGTTAGGAGTTCACTGTGTCTGATGAAATAACCACGCCCGAAGGCGGAACACTTATACCGATTTCCATTGAAGATGAAGTAAGAAAAGCATATATAGACTATTCTATGTCTGTTATTGTAAGCCGCGCTCTTCCGGATGTAAGAGACGGATTAAAACCCGTTCATAGAAGAATTTTATATTCAATGGAAGAAATGGGTTTGAAGTTTACTTCGCAGACAAAGAAATGCGCCCGTATTGTCGGAGACGTTCTCGGTAAATTCCATCCGCACGGAGATGCTTCTGTATATGACGCCTTGGTCCGTATGGCTCAGGATTTTTCTCTGCGCTACACCGTAGTAGAAGGTCAGGGAAACTTCGGATCTGTAGACGGCGACCCGCCGGCAGCTATGAGGTATACAGAGGCAAAACTTGCCAAAGTTGCCGATGCAATGATAAATGACATTAAAAAGGAAACCGTCGACTTCATTCCAAACTATGATGATTCGATGGTAGAACCTTCTGTACTGCCGGCTGCTTTTCCCTTTCTTCTTGCGAACGGAGCAAGCGGCATCGCTGTCGGTATGGCTACCAATATGCCACCGCACAATGTTACGGAAATTGCAGCGGCAGTCGGCGCCTATATTGATAATCCCTCTATTTCAATTGATGAATTATGCAGATACGTTAAAGGTCCCGATTTTCCCACAGGCGGATTAATCTTCGGAAAAAGAGGAATACGCCAGGCCTATAAGACAGGGCGCGGTAAGATTACTGTAAGAGGCCGGTTTACTATTGAAGTTGATAAAAAAGGCAAGGAGAGCATCGTCTTTACCGAAATACCCTATCAGGTGAATAAGGCTAATCTTGTGACCCGCATAGGGGAACTTGTGCGCGATAAGGTAATAGACGGAATATCAGTTGTAAATGATTACTCGGACCGAAAAGGAATGAGAATTGTAATAGAGCTTAAGCGCGGGGCAATCGCAAAAATTGTACTTAATCAGCTTTTTTCCCATACAGCGCTGCAGTCAACGTTCGGTGTAATTAACCTTGCCCTTGTAAAGGGAAGACCGGAAACACTTACCTTAAAGCAGCTCATTCAATACTTTGTAGAACACCGGCAGGAAGTGGTAACCCGGAGAACACAATTCGATCTGCGTAAAGCAGAAGAACGGGCTCACATATTACGCGGATTAATTAAGGCTATACAAAACATTGACGAAGTAATAAAGATTATAAAGGCTTCACGAAATATAGACACCGCTAAATCTGCCTTGATGGAACGATTTGATTTTACCGACATTCAGGCTCAGGCAATCGTCGACATGAGACTCGGCCGTCTTACCAGTCTGGAAATCGAAAAACTTGAACAGGAATTGAAGGAGCTTGAGGTTCTTATTGATTACTTAAAGGATCTTTTAGCACATCCCGAAAAAATACTAGCTGTAATAAAAACAGAGACAAACGAGATTGCAGAAAAATACGGGGATGAAAGAAGGACAGATATTGTTTCAGATGAAGTGGAAGAAATTAACATTGAAGATCTGATTCAAAAAGAAGAAATGGTTATTCTTATCTCGAATGTCGGCTACATTAAACGCATTCCAATATCAGCATATAAAAACCAGGGAAGAGGCGGTAAAGGATCAACGAGCGCCAAACTGGTGGAAGACGACTTTATTAACCAGATATTTATTGCCTCGACACACGACAACATAATGTTTATCACAAATGAAGGAAAGGCCTTCTGGATAAAAGTTCATGAAATTCCTGAGGCAAACAGAACTTCCCGCGGCTCGCACATAAAGAGTCTTCTTCAAATGTCTCCGAATGAAGAAATTACAACTGTTGTTTCGCTGAAAGAATTTTCAGAAGAAGAGTTCCTCTTTATGGCAACAGCAGCCGGTGTTGTAAAAAAAGTAAGAACTGTCGAATTCCAAAACGCCAAGACAAGGGGTATTATAGCTATTCGGCTTGATGAAGGCGATAAACTTGTTTCTGCAATATTAAGCAGCGGAAATGATGAACTGGTTCTTATAACCAGAAGAGGGCAGGCGCTCCGTGTTGCGGAAGATGAAGTGCGCGCCATGGGAAGATCTTCGCGCGGAGTCACAGGTATTCGTCTGGGTCAGGGAGATGAACTTGCTGCGGCAATCCATGTTGAAGAAGACTCAAAGATGCTCATTCTGTCGGAATTCGGCTACGGTAAGAGAGTCGAATTTTCCGAGTTCTCGCCTCACGGCAGGGGAACCGGAGGACAGAAAGTTTATAAGGTAACAGATAAAACAGGCGAAGTGGTAGGGGCAATAACTGTTGCAGACTGCGACGAGGTTGTTGTTATTACAAGTCAGGGAAAAACGCTCAGGCTTCATGCAAAAAAAATAACAACACAGGGAAGAGGAGCAGGCGGAATTTGCGTTTTCAATATAGAAAAACCGGATATGGTAATCGGTGTTGACAAGGTAGCAAACGAGGACGATGATAAAGAAAAGACAGCAGACTCTAATTTCCCATCTGAAACAGAGTCTTCTTTGGATGATTATACCGCAGTATCTGATGAAAAAGATGATATTGAAGATGCTGGAAACAGTGAAGATTCCTCTGACGGGGATGAGAGCGAAGACAGTCTTGAAGATTAATTGCTTATAATATAACAAGTTATATAGTGTTTCACGTGAAACACAGAGGAAAGACTGTTGCCTGAAGAGACAGCAGTCTTTTTTTTACTAATTTTTTAAATGTTCAAAATGGATATTAGGATAGAAGAAAATGTTTCACGTGAAACACTGAAGCAGCGAAGAAAAATTGGAGGATATAATGGCGACAATTTATGAAGAATCACTGGCAAAACATGCAGAATGGAAAGGCAAGATGGAAACACGTCTTAAAATGCCTTTGGAAAATAAGAGAGACTTGTCCTTAGCATATACACCCGGTGTTGCTGAACCCTGTAATGTAATAGCAAAGGATAAGGACGCCGTATATAAATATACGTCAAAAGGAAATCTTGTAGCAGTCGTTACAGATGGAACGGCCGTCCTCGGCCTTGGCGACATTGGACCTGAAGCCGGACTTCCCGTTATGGAAGGAAAGGCAGCGCTGTTCAAGAAATTCGGCGGAGTTGATGCAATACCGATATGTCTGGATACCAAAGATCCTGATGAAATAATAAAGATTTGTAAAGCTATTGCACCGGGTTTTGGCGGAATTAATCTTGAAGATATTTCCGCCCCGCGCTGTGTGCAGATTGAGAGAACTCTCATAAAAGAGCTTGATATTCCTGTTTTTCATGATGATCAGCATGGAACGGCAATTGTTGTAACCGCAGCTCTCCTTAATGCCTTAAAACTGGTGCATAAAAAAGCAGAGGAATTGACAGTAACCGTCAGCGGGCTGGGTGCTGCTGGAAGTTCAATAATCCGTATGATTCATTCATTGGGAATCAGAAATATTTACGGATTCAATAGTAAAGGTATTGTTCTTCGTGAAGATAATGAGAAGTACTCTTTTTTATTAAAAGAAATAACCGAAATAACAAATCCTGATAATAAACGGCTTTCTTTGGCACAGGCGATGGCCGAATCTGATGTCTTCATAGGTGTTTCTGCTCCGAAACTATTGAGCAAAGAAATGGTCGCCTCCATGAAAAAAGACTCAATAGTATTTGCAATGGCTAATCCGGAACCGGAAATTTCGTATGATGATGCTGTAGCGGCAGGAGCAAAAATTGTCGGAACAGGAAGATCTGATTTTCCGAACCAGATAAATAATGTTCTCGCATTTCCCGGCTTATTTAGAGGAGCCCTTGATTCGAGAGCAAAGAAGATAACCGAAGAAATGAAGATGGCTGCAGCACGCGGCATTGCCTCATTGGTTTCAGAAAGCGAGTTAAAACCTGATTATGTAATACCATCACCCTTTGATCCCCGTGTAGCAAAAACAGTGGCAGAAGCTGTTGCTGCAGAAGTAAAGAAAAATTCTTAAAAAAAAACTGATTAACTGGATTTTATGAAGAAATTGTTTTATAGTTTACGGGTAGGGAAGAATGATAAATGAAACTTTCTTAGACTGCGTTGCAGTATCTAATAAACAGTGTTGTCATTCACTATTGCTTTACAGGAGATACTAGATGAAAAAATTAATTGCGGTATTAGTTCTGGGACTTCTAATAGGAACGGCAAGTATTTTTGCGTTCGGAATCGGATTCCAGGTTGGACCGACAATCAACGGCGGGTTTTATAATACAAATGTTGCGCTCACGTTTAAGCTTGACAGTGCTCCCTGGGTTTTTGCTGTTGACGGAAATATTTGGGGCGGAGGAGCGAGAATTGCTCTTTCAGCAGATCAGTGGGTTGTTATGAAATCAATTGCAAAGCCAATAAATTTCTTTTTGGCATGGGGTTTATATGTCGGTCTTTCTACTTCCGGAAGATTATTCTCTGTTGGAGCAAGACTTCCTCTCGGTTTGAATTTGTATGTTCTTGACGGACTCCTTGAGCCCTTTTTCCAGATTGTGCCATCAATTGGTATAGGAATCGGTTCAGATATTGGGTTGGAATGGGGTGTAGCCGGAAACTTAGGTTTACGTTTCTGGTTCTAAAGTATACTGTAACAGGAAAGGCTGCACAAGTTAATCTTATGCAGCCTTTTTTATTTTAAAAGGAGAAAATCAAGAATTACTTCGCGTGCTATGAGAATTCCTGCGGAAGAGGGGACAAATGATATGCTTGCAGGCGGAGGCTCTGTTTTTAAAGGCTGCTCAGTTGAAAATAATACCTTACAGTGTTGTATATTTCTCTTTTTCAGTTCGTTTCGCATGACTCTTGCCAGAGGGCAGACAGAGGTTTTGTAAATATCAGTTATTTGGAAAAGAGAAGGATTCAGCTTATTACCGGTTCCCATCGAAGAAATAACCGGAATATTGAGCTCACCGGCTTTTTCAATGATCAGAATTTTTGCGGTAACGGTATCGACTGCATCAACTATGTATGAACAGCCTGAAAGATCAACTATGTGTGCATTTTCCGGGAGGAAAAAAAGCTGGTGTGTTATTACTAAAGCTTGAGGGTTTATATCTAAAATTCGTTCTTTAACAACTTCTGTCTTTGCCCTTCCAAGGGTCGAATGAAGAGCAATAAGCTGCCGGTTGATATTGCTTTCACTCACGGTATCTGAATCTACCAATATGAAACTGCCGACTCCGGCGCGTGCAAGAGCTTCGACAACATATGATCCTACACCGCCAAGCCCGAAGACAGCAACTTTCATCTTGTTCAATTTTTGAACGTTATCAATGCCAATGAGTCTGCTTGTTCTTGAAAATTGTTCATTTTCTGAACAATTACAGGTTTTGTGCATAGTCCTGCATTTCCCTCAGTTCGTCTTCAAATACACATATTCCCTCTTTCCAGAATTCTTTTGTAGTTATATCGAAGCCGGCTTTTCTGCAGACATCTTCACATGACATAGATCCTGTATTTTGAAGAATGGATATATATGTTTTAGAAAAGCCTTTTCCTTCTTTCTTAAACCGGGCAAAAAGAGCTGAGGCAAAAAGAAGACCGAAAGCATAGGGAAAATTGTAAAAATCAAGCTCGGGACTGTAGTAATGTGATTTTACTGCCCACATGTACGGATGCTTTTCATCGGAAAGACCCGGACCATAGGTTTTATTCTGTGCATCAAGCATTAACGCACAAAAATCTTCAGCAGACAATTCTTTTACTTCCCGTTGTTCAAAAACTGAACGTTCAAAATAAAAACGGCTTAAAATATCAACAAGAACCTGGGCGCTGTCTGAAAGATGCATTTCTATGAGCTTAATCTTTTCAAAACCCGGTGAATTCTGTATGGCGTCATTCATAATTATTGTTTCTGCAAAAATACTTGCTGTCTCTGCAAGCGTCATCGGATAATGACTTAAACTGTAATCTTTGTTTTTAATACACTCATAATGATATGCGTGACCAAGCTCATGTGCCAGTGTTGTAATATCTGAAAATACTCCGGTAAAATTAGAGAGAACTCGGGATTCTTTTTGTGAAGGAAAATCTATGCAGTAAGCTCCTCCAACCTTTCCCTGCCGGATTTCCGCATCAATCCATTTGAGCTCAAAGGCTTTTTTTGCAAAGAGTCCGAGATCCTCTGAAAAAGAGGAGAATTTTTGAATAATATAGTCTTTTGCTTCATCAAAGGTCCATTTTTTTTCTTCGGAATGTTCTCCTTTCCGCGGAAGAATTGGAGCAAAGAGATCATAAAAGGCGCATTTTTCAAGATTCAGCAGGCGGGCTTTTGTCTGAAGATAGCTGTGCCAGAAAGGAAGAGACTCTTCTATTGCACCGATTAATGCAGATAACGTTTGTTTTGAAAGCCTGGAAGCGAAAAGGCTCCGGTCCAAAGCTTCTGCCCAGTTTCTTTTTTTATTGAGGCTGTTTGTAGCACCTTTAAGGTTATTAAGGCAGGCTGCTGTACTTAATTCTGTCTGTTTTAATAGATATAGTTCTTTATCATATGCTGTTTTACGTATTTCTCTGTCTGCATCATAGGCTTCATTTCTTAATTCATTAAATGTTTTACCGGTTTCTTCATCAACCAGAGTGGAAATAATCTGCTCGTGCAGCCGGCTCCATGCAGAACCTCCGAAGCGCTGAAGGTTGTCGGCAAGCTGTTCTTCTTTTCTCGACATCTTGTGTTTATTTTCTTCAAGTATTTCTTCAAAAATGTATTTATAGTGAAAAAGCTGTGGATAATCTGTATATAAGGTGTTGAAAATCTGTGCATTATCAGACAGGATCTGACCAAATTGAAGGGATATATCGTTTAAAGTAAGACCTTTTTCCTCCATGAGTGAAAGGTTATTCACTCTTGCGCTGTCGGTTGTAGCTACAGAGTAGGTTGCATACGCATATGCATTAAGACTTTCATATAAGCTGAAGGTTTTATTATGCTCAATCATAAAGTCCGAAAGCCATGATCCGAAAGGAGAAGATACTTCTGATAATTTTTCAGTAAGTACCGCCGTCTGTCTGTCTAAAAAAGACAGAGCTGCTTTATATTCTTCGGATTCAAGACCCGGATAAATACTTTCCAGACTCCATTGAGGATTGCTGCTTTTTTTTCCCGAACAGGAAACAGTTGTACGGTGTGGTATGTGTTTAAATGACTGCATAGGAAGCCCCCTTTTTATTTACAGTACAGCAAAAAAAGAAAAGAGTGAAGCGTGCACAGTATTCAAAAAATGTGATAAAATAGCAGGTGTAATATTACTATAAATAATAACGGATTAAAGATGACAATAAACGATTTATTCGAAAATAATGATCAAAAACTCAATAAAGCTATTGCTCTCGGTATGAGAGTCATCTTTTATTTTATAGCAGTTTTATGGATTATTCTTTCTCTTAAAGTTGAAGGATATGCCGTTTCTCTCTATAGCGTTATTTTTATTCTGTTGTGCTTTTTTCTTATTGCGCCTTCTGTCTTTTTTCATATTTTGAAATTCCGCAATAAATTTGTGAAATATATTATTCTCACCTGCGCAGTTTTCTGCTGCGGTCTTTTATATACTTATTTTCACAGCAGCAGATTTATGATGTTTGCTTTTCCTGTTGTAATTTCCGCTCTGTATTTTAAGCCGTCAGCCTCTGTCTATACAATTATTATGACACTGATTATTATGACAGTTTCGTGTATACTGTCATATTTGTCGTTCGGTTTTGCATCGGAAACATATGTCTCTTTTTCAGATATGATGTACGGTGATCTTTTTCCTCAAACAATACAGTTTCTGCTTTTCAGCTTTATTATGATTATTTTAACATCAACAATTTCAAAACTTTTTGAAAAGGTTTTCAGAAGCAATACCGGTCTCGATAATGTAATAAGTCATCTTGCAAGAATTTTCGGAGCACAGTCGTATCAGGAAATTGCACACCATATATTATCTGCTGTACGGGATGTTGCTCAGTCTGCTTCTCCTTCATCGTTTGGTATGGCGGGAGGCTGCTGCGGCGTGAAAATTAGCTCTGAATCTTTTTATGTATATAAAAGTACCGGAACTGCAAGCATTGAAAACGTTAAGGATAATGCAGTGGAAGTAAGCACCCGAGGTCAGATTTTCTCGTTCAAGGTAAGTGAATCTGAAAATACAAAGATAAATACTTGCACAATAGACTGCGGAATACTGATAATGCATTTTTATGACGGGATTAAGGAAAATGAGCTTGCTGGGTTTTTAATACTGCCTGTTTCCCAGGATTGCGATCCTGAGTTACTGCTGAAAATGATTGATTTAATGTATCAGAATATTCAGATAGCATTATGTAAAATGACGCTTGCAAATGATTTATACATTACCCAGGAGGAACTTGTCCGCGCATTTGCTGAACTTTCCGAATCAAAGTCGCGCCAGACAGGGCAGCATATTAAACGTGTTTCTGAATATATGCAGATTATGGCGAATGCGTTGAATTTGGAAGAAGAAGAGAAAAAAAGTCTGTGTATTGCTTCTATGATGCACGATATTGGAAAACTGCTCATTCCCGAGGAAATTCTTGAAAAACCGTCTAAATTAACCACCGATGAGTTTAAGATTATTAAGAAACACGTTGTGTACGGCTATGAGCTTCTGAAAAATTCTCCGGGAAGGGTAATGGAAATTGCCCAGACTATTGCACTTGAGCACCATGAGAAATGGGACGGATCGGGGTATCTAGGAAAAAAAGCGGAAGAGATCGATTTATACAGCAGGCTTATGGCCGTTGCAGATGTGTATGATGCTCTGGTGAGCCGCCGCTCTTACAAAGAAAAGTGGGAGCCGAAAGATGCGTATGATGAAATAGTTAAGGGTTCAGGAAGTCATTTTGATCCGATGATTGTTTCTATTTTTCAAAAGAACTATACGGAGTTTTATTCTGTTGTTCAAAAATACCCGGACTCAATTGAAGATGAGGATTTACGGAACAGTGAGAATATACCCTTCATTCAAAAAAAAACACTAATAAAGATGATAGAAGAAAAAATACCTGACGGATCGTTTTAAATTATAAAAGTTCTTCTATGTCGAGTTCTCCGGCTACGCAGGGGACTGTAATAGCCCAGTTTTCAAGAACAGAAGGATGCACTTCTCCAAAAAAGCCTATCTGTTTTCCTTTGATGATAACCGCGGCCTGGCGTCCAGGAATAAAGCGGGGATCGTTTGTCTCCTTGACTTCGTATCCGTGATCGAGAAAATACAATAACGTTGCAACTTCGCTTGCCGCCGTATTAAAATTGGCATCTCCGGAAGCTGTCAGGAACCCCAGGCTTTGTCTTGTACGCGTTCCGGTATTTTCTTCTTCACACAGAAAAGCTGTTTTACCAATTTCGAATATTTTATGAGGATAGACTGCGTTTCCGGAAATTGATTCTGCAGAGAGAAGGGATGGTATTATTGAAGGGCGTACAAACTGATAGTTTTCGCTCATCGGATTTGCAATTTCAATTACTCTTGAATCATCTATGTTCATCCGTTCAATGAAGTCTTTTCTTGAACCAAGATAGTTAAATATCATTTCCTGGTAGCCGAGTCCTACCATGAGGGATTTTGTTTTGCGGCTGAATACAGTTACCGGGGTAAGACGTCCGATTGTGAAATCCCGCGGTTTTTCAGGTTTAAAGAACGACAGCTCTTTACCCATCATAATGTCTTCAATAATATCAACTGCATGTAAAAAATCGTTACGGTAGGGGGGCGGTGTTACGGTAATGGTTTCATCGCCTTTGGATCCTTCTATTGTTGAATCACAGCCCATTCTGGAAAGTGCATTAACCGCTTCTTCTGCTGTAAGACTGCAGCCGAGAAGTTTATTTACAGCACTGAGCTGTGCTTTTGTTGTTTCCTGGAAAAAATAAGGAGTAATAAGGTCTTTGCCAAAACCGGTGTCATAGGGATGCCTAACAAGAACAGGGAGAATGGTATAACCAGCATCGGCAAAATCGCAGGCCACAATGTTTGTTGCAAGAAGGAGAGAAGGCATATCTGTTCCGGTCATTTCCACTAAAAGGTCTGAATCGCCGACTTTTACGGCTCCCAGAGTAGCACTGTTAATAATCGGCGCCATAGATAGAACTTCATTTTTAGAATCGGTTAGTAAAGGAAATTTCTTCATATCCTGAAGAATCCATCCGTATTCTTTTCCTTTCGGATGTTCAGTAAGTATTTGACGGCAGGTCATTTCCTGTTCACATGCAAGCGGAATAAAACTGGTGGTGTCCGGATCTACGGCTTTATATGAAACGGGCCATCGGATGTGTGCGGAACGGTATACTCCCATCGATATTGAACGTCTCTTTCTTCCGAAATTCCAGCACAGCTTTTCCTGTGTCTGAATAATATCCAGAAGCATCGGTTCATCTATCGGTTTACCTGAAATTACAAATGCTGTCATAAAAGGGCGTATGTCTTTTAGTGCTTCATCTACCTGAACTATACGGTTATCATACGGCTTTTGTTTATTCTTTGTTGAAAGGAAAGATGAGTAAGCTCCCTTACTTCCTCCCTGATGAACTCGGAGCTGACGTGCAATACCGCCTGTCGACCACAGATCGGGTCTGTTTGTATCATTAAGTTCAATTTTTATTACTCTTTCAGAGGCAGGCAGGGAAACATCCGGCTTTTCATCAAGTTCCGCCTTTCCGCAGGTTAAGCGTTCTTCCAGAGTATTGTAATCGTATGTTTTTCCTGCAAGAGTAAAAAATAGTTTTTCATTGACTTCAATTTTTGGCATCTTAGTATCCTCAGATTAAATGGGTGCTTATGAAAAGCAGATGGTAAAGTATATCAAAGACAGACATTGGTGTCTATTGTATTATGAAAAATCCCATGGTACAGTAGGAGGCGGAGGAAAACATGAAAGCATTATTCATTGGCGGTACAGGAACAATCAGCGCCGCAATTACCAAGCAACTGGCCTCTTCAGGGCATGAGGTGTTTTTAATAAACCGCGGATCCCGTTCTTCTGAAGTGAGCGATGAAGTTACTGTTATTAAGTGCGATGTGAGCGATGAACAGGCGTTGAGCGATGCCGTAAAAAATATGGAATTTGATGTGGTTTCCGATTTTATTGCCTTTGTCCCTTCCCAGCTGGAAAGAGATTACAGAGTATTTAAGGGTAAAACAAAGCAGTTTATGTTTATAAGCTCTGCTTCAGCGTATCAAAAACCGTTGTCAAATTATCAGATTACGGAAGGCACTCCGCTTGCAAATCCTTATTGGGAGTATTCCAGGAATAAAATAGCCTGTGAGGATTTTCTCATGAAAAAATACCGGGAGGAAGGGTTTCCGGTGACTATTATAAGACCTAGTCATACGTATGATGAGCGTTCTGTTCCTCTTGGTGTTCACGGCAGAAACGGCAGCTGGCAGGTGGTAAAAAGAATTATGGAAGGAAAACCGGTAATAATTCACGGGGATGGTACATCCCTTTGGACCATGACGCATAACAGCGACTTTGCAAAAGCGTACACCGGATTAATGGGAAATGTTCATGCATTGGGTGAAGCTGTACAGATAACTTCCGATGAATCGTTAACCTGGAATCAAATTTATGAAGCAATTGCACGAGCTTTGGGAAAAAAATTAAAAGCGGTTCATGTGTCCTCTGAATTTCTAGCTGCCTGCAGCGACTATGATTATACAGGAAGTTTAATCGGCGATAAATCCAACACTGTTGTTTTTGACAATACAAAATTAAAACGTCTGGTTCCGGGTTTTACTGCGGAAAAGCGGTTTGATGAGGGTGTTAAGGAAACTATAGATTATATTCTGCAGCATCCGGTTCTTCAGCAAAAGGATCCTGAATTCGACCAATGGTGCGATGCGGTAATATCAGCATTGGAAGAAGCTAAAAATACCGTTTTTGAGCAAAAAAATAATTGAAGATAAGTTAAAACCGTGCTGCCGTGTTTCTTTCTCTGTACTTTAATTTTTTCTTAATTTATGGTAGGGTGTGTACTTGAGGTGTACACATGAAGCGAGAAGATATTAAGAAAGTTTTAATTATCGGGTCAGGACCCATAGTTATTGGACAGGCTTGCGAGTTTGATTATTCAGGAACGCAGGCTTGTAAAGCACTAAGAGAACAGGGTTATAAAATTGTTCTAGTTAATTCAAACCCTGCAACTATCATGACAGATCCTGTTATGGCAGATGCAACATACATAGAACCCCTCAACGTTGAACGTCTTGAACAGATAATTGATAAGGAAAGACCGGATGCCCTTCTTCCTAATTTAGGAGGACAAACCGGACTCAATCTCGCATGTGAATTAAATAAAGCAGGTATTCTTGAAAAGTATAATATACAGGTAATTGGTGTTAATCTCGATGCCATTGAGCGCGGGGAAGATCGTGAAATTTTCAAAAAAACCATGCAGCAGCTGGGAATAGACACCCCTTTGTCTGATATTGCCCATACTGTTGAAGAAGCAGAAAAAATTGCTGAAAAATTGTCATATCCGGTGGTACTCCGTCCTGCATACACAATGGGCGGTGCAGGCGGCGGTCTTGTATATAATGTTGAAGAGCTTAGAACAATTGCAAGCCGTGGGCTTGAACTTTCAATGACCCACCAGTGTCTTGTTGAAGAATCAATTTTGGGCTGGGAAGAGCTTGAGGTTGAAGTTGTCCGTGATAAAAAGAACCAGATGATTGCTATCTGCTTCATTGAAAATATTGATGCTGTCGGTGTTCATACCGGCGATTCTTTCTGTTCGGCTCCTTTTTTGACAATAGATAAAAAGCTGGAGGAAAACTTAAAGAAACAGGCTTTTAAAATTGTTGAATCGATCGGTGTAATCGGCGGAACAAACGTCCAGTTCGCACATGACCCGAAAACGGGCCGTGTTGTAATTATTGAAATAAATCCGAGAACCTCCCGTTCTTCCGCACTTGCTTCCAAGGCTACTGGTTTCCCGATCGCCCTTGTATCTGCAAAGCTTGCCTCCGGCTTAACACTCGATGAAATGCCTTACTGGAGAGACGGTACACTTGAGAAGTACACACCTTCCGGTGATTACGTCGTATTAAAATTTGCACGCTGGGCTTTTGAGAAATTCAAGGGAGTTCAGGATACCCTCGGCACGCAGATGAAAGCGGTCGGTGAAGTCATGGCTATTGGAAAGACTTTTAAAGAGACTTTTCAAAAAGCAATCCGCGGATTGGAAAACGGCAGAAGCGGGCTTGGTTTTGCCAGGGATTTTAATAAAAAATCTCTCGATGAGCTGTATGATTTGCTGCGAACTGCCAGCAGCGAGCGCTATTTTATGATGTATGAGGCAATCAGAAAAGGCGCAGATTTAGATAAGCTGTATGAAATAACATATGTTAAGAAATATTTTCTTGAGCAGATGAAAGAACTTGTGGATCTCGAAGAGACAATAATGAAAAACCCTGGAAGACTTCCTTCCGATGAACTGCTTGCTCAAGCCAAGAAAGACGGTTTTTCTGATAAGTATTTGTCAAAAATATTGAATATACGAGAGAAAGATATTCGTCAGCGGAGAATTGAATTAGGCATTCTTGAAGGATGGCATGCCGTTCCCGTTTCCGGTGTTGAAAACTCTTATTATTATTATTCATCCTACAATGCTAAAGACGAATCCAAGGCAAGTGATAACAAGAAAAAGATAATGATTCTCGGCGGCGGACCTAATAGAATAGGGCAAGGTATTGAGTTTGATTACTGTTGTGTACACGCTGCTTTTGCTCTCCGGGATCTTGGTTATGAAACAATCATGGTAAACTGCAATCCGGAAACAGTTTCTACTGATTATGATACAAGTAATAAACTGTACTTTGAACCGGTAACTCTTGAGGATGTTTTACAGATTTATAATAAAGAAAAACCCGAAGGCGTGATTGTGCAGTTCGGCGGACAAACGCCGCTCAATATAGCCAGGGAACTTTCAGATGAAGGTATAAAAATTCTTGGTACAAGTATTGATTCAATAGATATAGCCGAAGACAGGGATTTATTCCGGAAGATGATGGATAAACTTGAAATTCCTATGCCGGAATCCGGAATGGCCTCTAATTTTGATGAAGCTGTAGCAGTAGCAAATTCAATCGGGTATCCGATCATGATCCGGCCCTCATTCGTTCTCGGCGGCCGCGGTATGGAAGTTATTTATGATCAGAATATGCTCCGCGAATATGTTGATAAAGCAGTCGGTGTTACTCCTGACCGTCCTCTTCTTCTTGACCGCTTTTTACGTGATGCGCTTGAATGTGAAGCCGATGCACTGGCAGATACAGAACATGTGTTCATTCCGTCTGTTATGGAACACGTTGAGCTTGCCGGTGTTCATTCTGGAGACTCAGCATGTGTAATTCCTCCTGTATCAATTACAAAAGAGCAGATGGAAACAATTAAAAAATATACAAGAAAAATAGCTCAGAGTCTTCATGTATGCGGTTTAATGAATATGCAGTATGCAATAGAAAACGGCAAGGTGTACGTTCTCGAAGCAAATCCGAGGGCAAGCCGTACTGTTCCGCTTGTCTCAAAAGTATGCAACATTCAAATGGCCCGTTTAGCGACACGGTTAATGCTCGGGGAGCCGCTAGCTGCTCTCAACCTTGAAGAAAAACAAATTCCGCATTTTGGTGCTAAAGAGGCTGTTTTCCCCTTCGATAAATTTCCTAATGTTGATCCCGTACTCGGACCGGAAATGAGATCGACCGGTGAAGTTCTCGGTATGAGCGAGTCTTTCGGTTTGGCTTATTACAAATCACAGGAAGCCGCAAATGCCTGTCTTCCTTCAGCACCGAAGAAAGGTGAGACGGCAAAGGTTCTAATAAGTCTTTCAGATAAGGAAAGCCTTGCAAAACAGGCAATAGAGGTTGGAAAAGGTCTTGTTGGAATGGGCTTCACTCTCCTTGCAACAGAAGGTACTGCAAAGTTTTTCCAGAAGGCAGGAATTGAGTGCACTGTAATTTCAAAACTGAATGAGGGAAGACCAAATGTGCTGGATGTGATTCTTAACAGAGAAGTCTGTCTTGCAATTAATACGCCGAGTGCAAAACGGGATGCAATTAAAGATGAAGCGGCAATAAGAAAAGCTGCTTTAAAATATAAAATCCCCTATATTACGACAATCGCCGGTGCAAGCGCTGCTGTACAGGGTATTCTTGCCTCTTCCAAAGGAAAAGGCGGAGTAAAATCGCTGCAGGAATTTCATAGAGCTCTTAACTAAATAAGAAGGAACGGCTGTCACACTTAATGTGCGGCAGCCGGAACTTAAACAATGAAAATAATAAATCATTTAAAGAAAGATGCTGTACTTTATATAGCTTTAGTTCTGGCTATACTATCCTCAATAGTTATAAGACCGTCCTTTGAAGTCATCGTAAGTGCTATAGACTGGAGAGTTCTTTCCCTCCTTTTCTGTCTGATGGCCGTGGTTGTGTCGTTTAGAAAATACAATGTTCTTGATGTTATAGCAGTATCACTCATTAGAAAGTGCACTAATATGCGAATGCTGTACATAACACTGCTTCTTTTGGTATTCTTTGTTTCCATGGCTGTTACTAATGATGTAGCCTTACTTACTTTTGTACCGCTCACATTAATCATCTGCACCAAGGCCGATATTGAACCTGTTTTTCTTATAATTTTAGAAACACTGGCGGCAAATTTGGGCTCTTGTGTAACACCGATGGGTAATCCTCAAAACTTATATTTGTATTCCTTTTATACAATGGGTTCAGCCTCTTTCTTTTCAAATACACTGTTGATCGGTCTTCCGTCTCTTATAATGCTCATTTGCAGTGTATTCTTCGTAACACGAAAAACAAAGAAAACTATTGCTGTTACAATTCAGCATATATCGCTGGAAAGCCCGGTTAAAATTGTACTTAATACAATTGTACTGGTAATCATTCTTTTATCAGTTTTCAGGATTATTGATTATAAAGTAAGCCTTGTAACAACAGCGGTATATTTACTGATATGTGAAAGAACTTTATTTACAAAAATAGATTATAGTCTGTTGTTTACTTTTATTGGTTTTTTCATCTTCACGAAAAATCTTTCACAAATAAGCGCAATTTCGTCCTTCTTAAGGAAAATGCTCGGGACCGAATTTTCAGTGTATCTTTCCGGCATAGGAGTAAGCCAGGTTATCAGCAATGTGCCTGCCGCGTTGCTCCTTTCAGGATTTACTTCTTACAGTGAAAGCCTTCTTCTCGGTGTAAATACAGGCGGACTGGGAACACTTATTGCATCGCTGGCAAGTGTTATTTCATACAAACTCTATACGGCAGATCAGGCATTGCATCCTGCTGTGAAAAGTAAGCATTCCTACCTTGCAGCTTTTACATTCCTGAATATTATTTTTCTCATACTATTAATACCGTTGGTTTGGGTTCTAAAAATAATCTTATTGTAGTTTTGATTCCTGCTTGATGTAATCGGGAAAGGCGCGGCAGATAAGTTCTTCATCAAGCTTGTACCGGGAAAGATGTTTTGTCATTAGATTCACTGCTTCTTCAGAATTTCTGTCGGTTATTGCCTGTAAAATATTTTTATGATCAGAAATGATTTTTGAATCTTTGACCAAATTCAAACTTAATATACGGACTCTTTCAAAGTGAACCATCATGCCGTCCATCATCCATTGATAGCATCTTAATTTATTTGCGAGTTTGAAGATTTCTTCATGAAATTTGTTATCAAGTCTAAGGATTTTTTCAGGGTTCTCTTTCTTCATATAGAAATCCTGAAGTTCAACATTCTCATTCAAGTAGGACAGATCGTTTGCAGAATGGTTGTCGCAAACTATTTTTACGGCGGCGCATTCAAGAACAAGACGAAGAAATTGTGATTCTTCTACCAGTGCATAGTCAATTAGGGTGATTCTGCTTCCTTTTTGGGGAAGAGTTTCTACAATATTTGCCTTTGACAGCTCTATGAGAGCTTCCCGAACCGGAGTCCGTGAAAGTCCGAGCTGCAAAGCTATTTCATTTTCGCTGACAAGACTGCCCGGTTCCAGCTGAAGCGATACTATGTTTTCTTTTATTACACGTATCGCATATTCCCGGGCGCTTTCTTTGGTCATCTTTTCAGAGATTGTCATTTGTTTAACCTTCGGTATAGTATGGAAGTATAGTATCATATTCTATTAAACAAATGAAGTACCCCGTTATGAGTTAAAACAAAAGCGATTTACAGCAGAATAATTTTATAATGATACTAAAGTAACTAAAACACGTTCGTATAACGGCTTACCTGCATCCTGAACAGGAAAAGCATGCTGCCGGTGAACACTCTTTTTTTTCTGATGTATAATTCTCATCTCCAAACCCGCCCGACATTCTGCAAAGCAGCTCAAACCAGCAGGTAAGTTCATCAATTTCTTCAGCTCTGTATTCATCATGAGCTTTCAGTTTCATACTTCTAAGGGCGTCTTCTGCGTCATGGTACAGAAAAGTATACCCTTCTGCTTGTATAGCCTTCTGTACACTGCCCCAGTCTTTTTGATTGTAGAGCCTGCTTCGGAATGCAGCATCCTTTTCGCAGCGTTTAAAAAATAATAAAGCATCGTTTATGGGCATCGTAACCTCCAAAGAATAAACTAGTTAGCTATTTTTTATCATATCCGCTTTTATTTTTAATCCGTATTTTGTAACCCGTAATCCTAAAATGCGCTCGCTAACACCTAGTACCTGAGCTGTTTTTGAAATATTGCCATTATTTTTTTCAAGCTGTTCATGTATAATTTCTTTTTCATATGCCTCAACCATATCGGTGAGTGTTGGGGAGTTTTTTAAAGGGTGGGTGTGTAATGGCTGCATGTTTAGCGGAAGGTGATACGCATGAATTGAATCATCAGTTGAGAGAATTACTGCTCTTTCAATACAGTTTTCCAGTTCTCGGACATTTCCCGGCCAATTATATGTTTAGGACGGGGTAAAGGTGTTATTGAGATGTTGAGTCTTAACGGCGCAGAGAAACAGTATGAAGAGAAAATGGATGAACTCGGTAATGCAGGCCGTCTAATTCCAAAAAGAATGATATCGGTTGTTGTTCCCGACAAACTGGTAAAAAAAGTTGTTGATACCATTATAACAACAAACAAAACAGGAAAATCGGGAGACGGTAAAATTTTTGTCATGCCCGTTATGGATTCTATCCGTATCCGTACCGGAGAGTCCGGAGACGAAACTCTCGACGAATAGGAGACAATAATGTCGGAATATACAGCAAATACAGATGTGGAAGGATTTAAGGCAGAGGTTCTTGCCAAGTACCCTCCAAAGCTGGCAAAAAAAAGAGCCAGACAATTTGTAGTGAATAAAGTTGAAGAAGGCGGTCAGGTTCCGGAGATCCTTGCAAACGCCAGAGCAACACCCGGTATCTTAACGATGAGGGGATGCTCATACGCCGGTTGTAAAGGTGTAGTTCTAGGACCGACACGCGATATTCTTCAGATAACCCATGGCCCAATCGGGTGCGGTTTTTACAGCTGGTTAACCAGACGAAATCAGACAAGACCCGAATCGGCTACATCTGAAAACTATATGCCGTATGCAATGTCAACAGACCTGCAGGAAGATGAAATTATTTTCGGCGGTGAAAAAAAACTGAAAGCGGCAATTGATGAAGCGGTGAAGCTTTTTCATCCCAGAGCAATCGGTATTTTCTCCACCTGTCCTGTCGGACTGATTGGTGATGATGTGCATGCTGTTGCCCGTGAGATGGAAGCAAAATATCCTGATATTAATATCTTCGGGTTCTCCTGTGAAGGATACAAAGGAGTAAGCCAGTCAGCAGGTCACCACGTTGCCAATAACAAGGTTTTTACAGATGTTGTAGGTCTCGATGACACACCGAAGGAAGGAAAATTCCGGTTTAACATTCTCGGCGAGTACAATATAGGCGGTGATGCTTTTGAGATTGAAAGAATTGCAAAGGAATGCGGTGTTACGCTTCATGCAACTTTTTCCGGTAACTCAAACTACCAGGAGTTCATTAGCGCCCATACTGTCGATCTGAATACTGTAATGTGCCATCGTTCCATCAACTATCTTGCAGAAATGATGGAAAAGAAGTTCGGTATTCCGTGGTTCAAGGTAAACTTTGTCGGAGCAGAGGCAACGGCTAAATCATTCCGTAAGATTGCAGAATTCTTCGGAGATAAGGATTTGATTGCCCGGACTGAAAAGGTTATAGAAGAAGAAATGGTTAAGGTGAATGCAGTTCGTGAAGAAGTAAAGGTCCGCTGTCAAGGTAAAACAGCAGCTCTCTTTGTCGGAGGTTCCCGTGCACACCATTATCAGGAACTTTTTTCAGAAATAGGCATGAAAACAATCGCTGCCGGATACGAATTTGCCCACCGTGATGACTACGAAGGCCGCAAGGTTCTGCCAAGTATTGAAGTAGATGCAGATTCACGAAACATCGAAGAATTAAAGGTGGAAAAAGACGGCAAACGGTTTGCTGAGCGTATTTCGGAAGAAGAAAAAACCAAAAAAGAAGCAGAGGGTTTTAAATTCTCCGATTACGAAGGCATGATGCCGGAAATGGAAAATGGAACATTGATCATCGATGATATGAACCATTATGAGATGGAAAAACTGATAGAAGCTTTTCATCCGGATATTATCTGTGCAGGTATAAAAGAAAAATATGTGGTGCAAAAACAGGGAATACCCATGAAACAGCTTCACAGTTATGACTATATGGGTCCCTTTGCAGGGTTTGAAGGTGCTGTCAACTTTTATAAAGAAATAGACCGCCTGGTACACAGTAAAGTGTTCAAGATGACTAAGGCTCCCTGGGATGAAAGTCCCGAGCTTTCCGCCAGTTACGGCTGGACTAATTAACAGGAGAAGGGGTATTACCATGTTACTAAGACATACACCAAAAGAAGTTGTTCAGCGCTCAGCTTTGACTATAAATCCGGCAAAAACCTGTCAGCCAGTGGGTGCCATGTATGCAGCACTGGGTGTTAACAAGTGTTTGCCTCATAGTCACGGGTCACAGGGCTGCTGTGCGTATCACCGCAGCGCCTTAACGCGGCACTACAAAGATCCTGTAATGGCAACAACAAGTTCTTTTACAGAAGGAGCTTCGGTGTTCGGAGGACAGGCGAATATTCTGGAAGCTATTTCGAATATTTTTAACCTTTATGATCCTGAGATTGTGGCTGTTCATACAACATGCCTTTCTGAAGTCATAGGCGACGATCTTACACAGATTCTGAATAAGGCTGCAGCGGAGGGAAAAATTCCAGCCGGTAAGAAGGTTATACATGCGAGTACTCCCAGTTTTAAGGGTTCTCATGTAACCGGTTATTCGAATATGGTCACGAGTTTTATTCATCATTTTGCAGAAACTGCCGGGAAGAAACTGAATCAGATAAACCTCGTTCCGAGTTTTATTGAGCCGAGCGACATGAGCGAAATAAAGCACATTGCAGATGAACTTGGTATTAAATATGTAATGCTGCCTGATACATCTGATGTTGTAAACGGTCCGATGGACGGCAAGTTTCATATGTACCCCAAGGGCGGAACAAAGCCGAAACATATAAAGACAATGGGAGATTCATTGCGCTCTTTTGGTCTGGGAAGAACAGGTTCGATGGCAGCGGTCAAACTGCTTGATACTAAATGCAAGGTTCCTTGCGAAATTCTTGATTTACCGATCGGTATAAAGGCTACAGATACCTTCATTGAGGCGTTGAGAAAATCATCCGGAGTTTCAGTTCCTGAAAGTCTGATACTCGAACGCGGTCAGTATCTCGATGTCATGCTTGATATGAACCAGTATACAGCGGGTAAAAAAGTTTCGCTTGTCGGCGATCCAGATATGCTCGTAGGTATGGCGGCATTCTGTGCAGAAAATGATATGAAAGTTCTTCATGTCATAAGCGGTACAGCACCAGGACCTAAATTTGAACGGCGTATTAAAGAATTATGCGGAGACAGCGTCATTGTTAAGACCGGAGCACAGGCAGATATGTTCTACTTTCATCAGCTTATTCAAAATGAAAAACCGGATCTTGTTTTTGGAAACACCTACTGCAAGTACATCTGCCGGGATGAAGACATTCCGCTCATAAGAATCGGATTTCCAATTTATGACCGAGTAGGACATTCGTATTTTCCGGTAACAGGATACCGCGGAGGCCTGCGTCTTCTTGAAAAAGTTCTTGATACCTTAATGGATAGACAGGACAGGGATGCCTTACCGGAAAAATTTGAACTTGTTATGTAAAAAATGTGCGTAACAAGCGGTATAGGGGTTTTTTAGTGATGCCGGTTTGGCTTAATTCCGGCATCACTAAGATTTTATACTACGGATGCAGAAAGCAGGAAGTAATACTGTGATTGATATACTTAATGACAGAAAACAACAGGTTTTTGAAAAAGGCAAGGACGGTTTTTCTATTGCATGCGGCAAGGCAAGTACTGCAGGTTCTGTGAGTCAGAGGGCCTGTGTTTTCTGCGGTTCACGCGTTGTCCTGTATCCGATAGCTGACGCCCTGCATCTCATTCATGGCCCTATTGGCTGTGCCTCTTACACCTGGGATATTCGGGGATCCATGTCGAGCGGACCCGAACTTCACCGTATGAGTTTTTCGACCGACCTGAGTGAGAAAGAGGTAATCTACGGCGGTGAAAAAAAATTATATGCAGCATTAATCGAACTTATTGATCATTACCGACCTAAAGCGGCTTTTGTGTATTCGACCTGTATTGTAGGTCTCATAGGAGATGATGTAGAAGCTGTATGTGTACGTGCAGCGCGTGAAAAAAACATACCTGTTCTTCCTGTTCATTCAGAAGGTTTTAAGGGTACAAAAAAAGACGGGTACAGGGCTGCATGTGAGGCTGTTTTTAAACTGACAGGAAAAGATAATGAGACTCCTGTTTCCCCTTACAGCATAAATATTTTGGGCGATTTTAACCTGGCCGGGGAAACCTGGGTTATTAAAGAGTATTATAAAAAAATGGGCATTGAGGTTGTTTCCTGTATAACAGGCGACGGCAGGGTTAATGAAATAGGTAAATCGCATCGCGCTTCACTCAATGTCGTACAGTGCTCCGGGTCAATGACCTATCTTGCAAAGATGATGAAAGAAACATATGGAATACCGTTTATTCGGGTTTCATATTTTGGAATAGAAGACATGTCTGCAGCTCTTTATGATGTTGCCTCATTTTTTAAGAATGAAGAGATTATGGAAAAGACAAAAGAGCTTGTATTTGAAGAAACAAGCAGAATACTTCCTTGATTAAAGAAGACAACCTTCTTCCTCCGCTTCTTGGAGCCACACAAATTCAAAAGCTTTTATTTAAAACAGGTATTTTGAATTTTGCCCCGCTTGATTGTATGTATTTGAAAGAAATAATTGAAAATGATACTATTTGTATTGAGGTACATTTTGATCGGGATGCAGAAGCTCACAATAAAAAAATAATCACTGCAGAAGGTAAAAATGCAGTAAATATCTGTCAGGATGTTTACTATGAGTTATCAGGAGAAGGTATTATAATAGAGGAATACTCCTTTTCATCATATTTTTCAAAAGACTATTCACATCCGCAGGATTTGACGGTACAGCAGCTGTCTGCGGTAATTTATTCTGAGAAGTCGCAAAAAAAATTTACTGTATCTTCCAGCGGGAAAAAAACATATATTAGACTCCTTGTTGACTGCCTTCTAGACATCTTTAACAGAGAGCATGCGCTTGCCTAAGCATCCTGCTTACATACAAACGTGAATAAAAGTATAGTAAAAAGGTATAAGAGGTTCATATGAGAAAAGTGTTAATCTGCTGCGGAAAAATTTGTTCCGGTAAGACAACATTCTGCAAAAAAATTGAAAAGGACCACGGAGTTTTTGTTTTTAATGCGGACGAATGGATGCTGCATTTCTTCGGCGAATCGCCTGATTGTACCGTTTTTCATGAACAATTGGATAAATGTATTACCATGATATACAGCTTGGCAGAAAAACTCTTGGAATTGAATTTTGATGTGGCCTTTGATTTCGGTTTTTGGACAGTAAAAGACAGACAAATTTGTCTGGAAAGATTTTCTAAACCGGGAAATGATGTAAAAATTGTATATTTCCCGATCGAAGATGAGAGGCAGCTTGAAAATCTTAATAAAAGACAGTCCGGTACTGTGAATAATACATTCACATTTACAGAAGAAAAACTTAAAACTTTCAATGCAAAGTTCCAGGAACCGGAAGAAGACTGCATTATCTACGCTGAGAAATTTACTATGAAAGATATCTTGCCTAGCTAAGGTGTTTTTCTCTAACCGGTAAAAAAATTGAGATGCACAATGTCAGAAAACCCAGAAGTATGAAAGTAAGCGGAATTGAAATATCATTTATAAATCCGACAATAAGATAAAAGACCGTAGTAATAAACCTTTCAATCATAGAAAGACCGGAAAGTACCGTTGCGCGTTTTGAGTCATCCGTTTTGTCATTTATTATGGTGGCGACTATCGGTAAACGGAAAGATCGGAATATAGTAATGCCGAAAATTGAAAGAAGTGCTGTTGTAACAGTCGGGTAAAAACCGCACAGTAAATACAGTATGGCACTTGATATTGAGGTTATGAAAAGGATTGAGGAATTTGAAAGACGCTTTTGTATGGGTAATAGAAATAATAGAAGAATCATTCCGCCTGCATTGAAGAGTGCTGCTATAAAGCCGAATGCTTTCACAGGAAAAGAAAGATACTGCAGGATTGCCTGATACAGCCAGAACATTAAGAACGTTATACTGCTTATGAGAGCGCTGTTAATTGCAATTCTTCTGATGGAAGAAGTGGAAAATAAAAAAAGGAGTCCTTTTTTTCCAAGCAGTAGAGGGTGTTCCTGGAGTTCAGGCCGCTTTTTTTCGGCAATGAAAAGAATAATTACAGCAGATAAAATAAAGCAAATACCGGAAAGAACGAAGACAACTGCCAATGCAAAAGTATAGGTAAAAAAAGGAAGTGAGGTAAGCATGCTTCCTAATGGAAACGCAATAAACATGGCGGCTGTTTCCAGGGCATTGTACGTTCCCGCTATTGATGTAATTTTTTTTACATCAGTATACAGCGAAGAGGCGGTTTCATAGACAAGCGCCTTGTCTGCGCCGCTTATAAGACTGGCACCGAATGCTGCTGTGATTTGGAAAATAGAGAGAAACAAAAAGGAATAGGTAAAACCGTATCCTATGAAAGCAAGACCCATGAACAGGGATCCGATAAACAGCGAGACTTTTCTCCCGTACTTATCTGCCATAATTCCGGTAGGTATTTCGAATAAAACCAATGCTATTGAAAAAATTGCTTCCAGAGAAAAAATTTGCAGGTAATTAAAACCAATTCTTTGAGTATAAAAAGGTACTGCTAATGCCCCAAAAAACTGCAGGCTCTTAAAGAAACTAAAAGCATATAAAATAATTAAATTTTTATTGGGCATTAGACGTTTCCTTATGAAGTACTGTCAGGAAATAAGAAGTCTTTTTTTCCTCTGCTGAGCAAGTGTAAAAACGGCTTTAAAGGATTTGTAGGACGATTCATAACTAAAAGCATAGCCTATACTCGTTTTAACCTGCGGGAAGTTTTCTTTAACAGATTTATACTCGAGGAGCTGATTAAATGTTTTTATGAGTTGCTGTAGTTTTACTTCTGCTACTTCTGAAACAACAATTACAAAGGTATTATTTTCGTAGTAGCTGATAAGACCGTAGCAATCGAACACTGTTTTTAATAGATTTGTTATGGTTTTACCGTACTGTTTAAATGCGTCTTCTTCATTCGGGACATTTAAAAATGAAATGGTTACAAATGTATAATACACATGATTCTTATTCAGTTCATTAACGGTTTGAACAATTTTCTTTTTACTAGTTAAAAATGAATAATCAGAAGGAGTAAACGTTACGTCAGTCAGAGAAGTAAAAACAGAGGATTCTGCCTCTAAATTAATAAAGAAGAATAATAATTCAGATACTATGAAAATTATTACTCCGATTGTAAGAAGACTGTTGTAAAAAAGTGAATAGGTGGGTAATAAGCTCTTTTGTATTATATAACGGCCTATGTCGAGACCGCAGAAAAAAACCAAAAACGAAAAACTCAAGGATGAAAGAAGAATTCGACCGTTTCCTTTAATAATTTTATAGAAACATACACAAATCGAAAAAATAATCATGGCTGAGCACAATAGCTGATAGATGAACAAGGTTTCCGGCAGATGAATCACGTGAAGTCTTTCAAGTGTTATGGATGCGGCACAGTATACTAAGAAAAGAGAGGCAACAGCGGCGGAACTGATTTTTTCAAATTTAGTCTTTGCAATGGTAAGAAAAAAGAAAAGGATAAGCGAAAGTGCCGTTAAGTATAGGGCTGTATATTCAAGATAAGAGTTTATAGTGAAATTCGGCGAAAAAAGCTGTACTAAGTCGGTATTTGTTATGACGCCTATACCAACCCATAGAGAAAACTGGGAAAGAATTAGGAGGGAAGCTATTTTTTTCCTAAGAAAGAGAGCTCCGACGGTAATGACAGATCCGATTGCTCCAAGGAAGATAAGGAATATTGAGCTGAATAAAGGAAGGATATAACGGTTTATGAAATTAGGTACTGCCTCTGATGAATTTTGAATGAAAACAGGTTTAAGCGATGAAAAAGCATCGTTTTTTTCTGTTGTATAGTTGATTTTGATTGTTTTTCCCTGTGCATCAGCAGGTAGAGGAATTATATGAAAGCCGCTTCCGACATTTATACCTTTCTCTGCCAGGTCTGAACCGTAAGAGTATATAATTCGATCGTCAAGGCTTACTTCAAGCGAGGAATAGACCGTCTGAATCCACAAGGAAGGCTGGGAAAGTGAAAATGCAGGAAGCGTTTTTTCCAGTAGAATTTTCGAATTTTCAGGGAGAGACGGTATTTTTAATCCCGATAACTGCACATTCTCTTCAACGTTGCCGTTTAGTGAAACTGTCCAAGATTCATCCAATAAACCCGGACGGCTTTCTCTATTTTTTGTGAAAGAATGCTCCCATATTGTAAAGAGCGTTAAAGAAACTGTGCAGAAAAGTGCTAAAAAAAGGTATGTATATAGTAAAACGCTTTTTTTCGTCATGATTATTTTTACTAAATCCCCCCGCATCTACGAAATTGAATCATTATACTCTTTATCTCTAAAAAATGCAATTTTTCCAAAACGAATTTGTAAAAAAAAGTTGGAGTAATGATATGCAATTTTCAGTGTTGATATGAATTCTATCTCAGATTATAGTTGGAATACTGAAATATTTGACAGATAATGTAAAATGTTTTGTGTTTTTAGGCAAACGATGGAGGTGTTATGAAATTTACAAACGGATTTTGGGTAACAAAGGATGCTATTACCGCAAATTATGCCGTACAAGTCTATGATGCGGAAGAAAAAGACGGCGGACTTACTGTGTATGCTCCATGCCGTTCAGTTAGAACCAGAGGCGATACATTGGGCATGCCTTTGCTTACCATCCGGTATTCCTCCCCCTGTGAAAATGTGCTTCGGGTGACAATGTCTCACTTTGACGGAGCAATGAAAAACGGTCCCTTCTTTGATATTAAGCAAAACGGCAAAGCAGAAGCGGAAATTAACATAGACGATAAAAAGGCTTCATACAAGACAGGCGGTCTGGAGGTCCGGGTAAACAGGGAAGGTCCCTGGAGTGTCGAGTATTACGGCGGTGATAAGCTTCTGACAAAAAGCGAGGCAAAATCTGCAGGCTATATGCTGGAACACTCAGATCCGGTACAGCATATGTTTTATACGAATACAAAAGCCTATGTGAAAGATGAACTCTCTCTGGGAGTCGGCGAGTATGTATACGGTCTGGGTGAGCGATTCGGGTCTTTTGTAAAAAACGGACAGACAGTTGATATTTGGAATGCGGACGGCGGAACAGCAAGCGAACTTGCTTATAAAAATATTCCCTTCTACATGACAAATAAAGGATACGGTGTTTTTGTTAATAATCCGGGAAAAGTGTCGTTTGAAGTCGGAAGTGAGAAGGTTTCGCGGGTGCAGTTCAGTGTGCCCGGAGAAGAACTTGATTACTATATAATTTACGGCCCGGAACCAAAACAGATTCTTGAGCGCTATACATTCCTCACCGGACGCCCTCCTCTTCTGCCGGAATGGACTTACGGATTATGGCTTTCAACGTCATTTACCACAAATTACGATGAAAAGACAGTCATGCATTTTATTGATGGAATGGCAGAACGGAATATACCCTTAAGTGTTTTTCATTTTGACTGTTTTTGGATGAAAGGATTTCACTGGAGCGATTTTATCTGGGACAGCAATACCTTCCCTGATCCCAAGTGTCTGATAGACAGACTTCATAAAAAAGGGCTCAAGGTCTGTGTTTGGATAAATTCCTATATAGCCCAGCAGTCGGTACTTTTTAAAGAAGGAATGGAAAAAGGATATTTTATTAAAAAAGCTGACGGTTCTGTTTGGCAGACCGATATGTGGCAGTCGGGCATGGCTATTGTGGATTTTACAAATCCTGAAGCCTGTTTCTGGTACGCTTCCAAACTGGAAAAACTTTTGGATATGGGTGTGGATGCTTTTAAGACGGATTTTGGAGAAAGAATTCCTGAGGACGGTGTGTATTTTGACGGTTCCGACTCTGTAAAAATGCATAATTACTATACATATATTTATAACAAGTGCGTTTTTGATTTATTGGAGAGGAAAAAGGGAAAGGGCAATGCCTGTCTTTTTGCGCGTTCCGCAACTGCGGGCGGACAGCAGTTTCCTGTTCATTGGGGAGGAGACTGCGAATCTACCTTTGAGTCTATGGCAGAAACACTGCGCGGGGGACTTTCGCTGGGATTGAGCGGATTCGGCTACTGGAGTCACGATATAGGCGGTTTTGAAGGGAATCCTCCTCCTTCTCTGTTTAAACGCTGGCTTGCATTCGGCCTTCTTTCCTCGCACAGCAGACTGCACGGGAGCAGTTCCTACCGCGTTCCGTGGTCCGTTGATGAAGAATCTGCCGATGTAGCCCGCACGTTTGTCCGGATTAAGGAATTAATTAAGCCGCATCTTATGAAGGCGGCTCAGGAAGCACATGAAAAAGGCATTCCAGTATTGCGTGCCATGATGCTTGAATTTCCTCATGATCCTGCTTGTACGTATTTGGACCGCCAGTACATGCTCGGCTCAAATATTTTAGCCGCTCCCGTGTTCAGCAGTACTAATGAAGTCGAATATTACCTGCCGGCAGGAAAATGGAAACACCTCATAGATGGAAGAGACTTAGACCTAACTCTAGGTGGTAAATGGATTAAGGAGACCTATGATTTCATGAGTCTGCCGCTGTGGGAACGAAAATAAGTTAAAATTTAAGTAAAAACTAGGTAAAAACCAGTAGTACTAATATTGACTATTTTTTTACATAGGGATAGTTTTGAGGCAATAAAAAGTAGGGATTCTGCAATCCCTGCTTTTTTTTTAGGAGATATTTGATGGGCAAGTGGATTTGGTCATATATAAAAAAGTACCGATTTCTAATGGCATCCGGTTTATTAATGACCGTGATTGTATCTGCATTGAATATGGTAAATCCGACAGTTGCCGGACAGATCGTTGACCGCGTAATCAAAGGCGGAGAGAAAAGCCTTCTTCTTACGTTTGTCATTATAATGGTAAGTGCAACAGTGCTGAAAAGCCTTGTACGCTACGGATATCAGATGATATTCGAGCATGTTTCTCAAAACGTCATCCGCAATATCCGCGAGGATTTATATGATCATGTTCAGAAACAGGATTTTTCATGGTTTGACAGATCTCCTCCCGGAAATGTTATGACGCTTATGACAGGCGATCTGGATGCGGTGCGGCATTTCATAGCCTGGGTTTTGTATCAGATTTTTGAGAATATTATTGTCTTTGTTTTTTCTATTATTGTCCTTTCATCAATAAACTGGATACTGACCGTAGCCTTTATACTCATAGCACCGCTTATAATTTTTCTCGTTCTCCGCTTTAAAGATAAAATCAGGCCTTCTCATACTAAAGTGCGTGATCAATTTGCCCGGCTTAATACCAGGGTGGCGGAAAATATTGCAGGAAACCGCGTCGTTAAAGCCTTTGTAAGAGAGAAATATGAGATGGAAAGGTTTCAAGATGAAAACAAACGGTACAGGGATACAACTGTTGAAAATGCCGATGTTAGAATAGCGTATCTTCCGGTAATAGAATCTATAGGCGGCGCCCTGCCCGTTATACTAATACTTCTCGGCGGGTATCTCATAATTAACGGCTACCTTACGATAGGACAGCTTGTTACCTTTAACGGGCTCATGTGGGCTTTTACCCAGCCCATTAACATGATTGGAAACCTTGTCAACGATGCTCAGCGTTTTGCCGCATCTGCAGACCGTTTGTGGGAGCTCAAGTGCAGGGAAAGTAAAATAGTCAATGGAAACGGTGCAGTATCGGTTGAGAGAGTTAAGGGTACTGTGGAGTTTAGGAATGTGAGTTTTAAATACAATGATGTTACCGTACTTGAAAATATCAGTTTTAAAGTTGAGCAGGGACAGACCATAGGAATCCTGGGACCTACAGGAGCAGGAAAATCCACCATCGCAAAGCTTCTTTGCCGGTATTATGACTGTACAGAAGGTTCCGTATTGATTGACGGAGTGGATGTACGCAGTTATACGCTTGAGTCTTTGAGGCGCAATGCAGGCATAACAATGCAGGATGTTTTTCTTTTTTCAGATACGATAGAAGGAAACATTGCATTCGGTAAACCAGACGCTTCTATGGAAGAGGTTAAAAAAGCAGCCGATCTTGCGTTCGCCTCGGACTTTATCAAGGATTTAAGTGCAGGGTACGATACCATAGTCGGCGAGCGCGGCGTGGGTCTTTCGGGCGGACAGAGACAGAGAATTGCACTTGCAAGACTCTTTTTAATGAATACTCCCATCATGATTTTGGATGATACCACATCCAGTGTGGATGTTGAAACCGAAGAACAGATACGCGACTCCATTGCACAGCAAACAAGCGGACACACTACTTTTATTATTGCACATAGAATTTCCTCGCTTGAAAAAGCCGATCTCATTCTTGTGGTTGAAAACGGGAAAATTACCGCACGGGGAACTCATAAGGAGCTGCTTGCTGCACCCGGCTACTACAGACATGTGTGGCTACACCAAAACGGATATGAAGAAGATGCGCTCGACGGCTGTCCGTCTGCGTAAATCAGGCTGCTGCTGAATACCTGATAAGGAGAATTATAGATGGCACGAAATAAATTTGATACTGATGAAGAACTCGATCCCGAGTTTAATCCGCATATTATAAAAAGACTTTTAAAATATCTTATACCCTATAAAAAAAGAATGCTGACAGCCGGTCTTTTTATGATTATAGCTTCATTTACATCGCTCTTGGGTCCTTTTCTGACAAAAACCGCGATAGACATTGCGATTCCTAATAAAGATATACGGCTTTTAGTACTCTTGAGTTCTTTAATTTTATTAGGACTTTTTGTTGTCTGGCTTTTTTTAACACTGCGTTTTAAAATAATGTCAAAACTGGCGCAGGATATTATTGTAACTATACGAACTGATGTTTTTTCAAAAATACAGGCGCTTCCTTTCACGTACTTTGATACAAGGCCGCATGGAAAAATTTTAATCAGGGTTGTAAATTATGTTAACTCATTAAGCGATCTTCTGTCCAACGGAATCATTCAGCTTATAACAGACTTATTCAATATAGTTGTTATTGTCGGTTTTATGCTGTTTATTAATCCTAAGCTTACACTGGTTACCCTTGCTACTGTTCCTGTGCTTTTCATAACGGTAATAATCATGAAAAAGAAGCAGCATGCGGCATGGCAGCTTGTGAGTCATAAACAGGCGAACTTGAATGCATATTTGAGCGAAAGCTTAAACGGGATGAAAATAACCCAGTCTTTTGCCCGTGAAAAAGAGAATAAAAAAATCTTTTCAAATCTGTGCGGAGAATGGAAAAACGCCTGGATGCCTGCGGTAATTCGGAACTTTTTAATATGGCCGATAATCGATAATCTTTCTACAATCGGCGTTTCTCTTGTCTATTTTGCCGGAATTATGTGGTTTGCAGATCCTGTTTCTGTCGGAACTCTTGTGGCTTTTGCCGGATACATCTGGCGTTTCTGGTTTCCGATTCAAAATATTGGAAACTTTTACAATAATATGGTCACCACTGGAGCCTATATGGAACGTATTTTTGAACTTCTCGATGAACCAGTGGAAGTGTCCGACATTCCAGGCGCAGTTGAGCTTCCTCCTATACGGGGACATGTGGAATTCTCGAATGTCAATTTTTCCTATGAGAAGGGTATTCCGATCCTTAAAGATGTTAATTATGTTATTACACCGGGAACTACAGTTGCGATTGTAGGACCTACAGGAGCAGGAAAAACAACCATTGTTAATCTTCTTTCCCGTTTTTATAATCCCGATTCAGGACAGGTTCTAATAGACGGAATCGATCTAAAATCTGTTCAAATCCGCTCCGTACGGAAACAGGTCGGTGTTATGCTTCAGGATAGTTTTTTGTTTTCGGGCACGATAATGGATAATATACGCTACGGAAAGCTCGATGCAGCAGATGAAGAAGTGATTGCTGCAGCAAAGGCTGTACAGGCTCATGAATTTATAAGCGCATACCCTGACGGCTACAATACACAGGTGAATGAGCGCGGTTCAGGATTATCAGCAGGACAGAGGCAGCTTATAAGTTTTGCACGCGTTCTTTTAGCAGATCCGAGAATTCTCATTTTGGATGAGGCAACGTCGTCTGTAGATACTGAAACTGAAAGGGCTATACAATCAGGTCTCACGCAGCTTTTAAAAGGCAGAACGTCATTTATTATTGCGCACCGGCTTTCCACCATCCGCAATGCTGATATTATTTTCTTTATTCAGGGTGGAAAAATTATGGAATCCGGTACTCATGAAGAACTGACAAAACTCGGCGGTCATTATAGTAAGCTTTATAAAAATACCGATCTTGGTGAAGTTGTTTAATAAAACACAGCTAAAGTGGTATAATGCACCTGCCGTTATATAATGTATAGTAAACAAGGCAGGTGTATTTATGGCTTATGATCGTCCCTCAAGAAAAATACTTTTATTTAACTGGCTTATTTTTAATGCCCCGATTACTTTTTTTAATATTCAGCTTTTTTATACAGGAATATTTACAAGACAGGAAGCCGGACGGCTTGTACAAAGTCCTGTAGTGATTCTTTTTGTTGCTTTTTTTACAATTACACCCTTTATTCTCTACAGATTAATTATGCCCAGGCTTTTATCCTACAGAGAGGGTAAAATAACTATGGAGAAAGCCAATAAGCTGTATCAGCTGTATACTAAAATTTCAATGTATACTCCTATTCTATTAAATTTACTTCTAGGTGTTATACTTCTTGGAGTTTTAGGGGAAGATACATCCGGGTTTGTGAAAGCTTCTTTTATGCTTCAGTGTACCGGCAGTGTTTTCTTATTCAGCCTTTTCTTTTATGTGTATTTTCTTCAGATCATAGAAAAGTTTTTGTGGTTTATTCCTTTGAGAAAAGAGTTTTTAAGTCTTTCATTGACAATGAGGAGTATTTTGGTTGCATTTTTCTCAATTAGCGGTACGTTATGCATCAGTATAGCGCCCCTGCTCAGTATAAAGTCTCAGGATATGATGGTATCGGTAGTACTCACAAAAGTACTTCCTCTGTCAATAATTGCATGCGGTCTGGGTATAGGCGATTTTTATAAGATGATGAAAGGTATGTCTGACCGCGTGGCGGTGATAAATATATTTGCCGAAAAAATAGCCGAAGGGGATTTTAAAAATCAGACCATTCCGGTAACAAGCAGGGACGAGTTCGGAATTATGGTAAACGACCTGAATCTTTTTACGAAAAACACAGTAGGTCTTGTAAGCGGTATTCAAAAAAATGTCTCGCTGACTCAAAGTGCAGCCCGGAAGCTTATTGCAAATATGAATGAGACCCAAAAAAGTCTTGAGAATTTAATTGCACAGGCGGGTACAGTACAAAATGAAATGGAGAATCAATCTTCCGGCGTGGAAGAAGCACAGGCTACTGTAAGAGAAATAAGCAAATCAATTAATGCTCTTTCTGCAAGTGTAGAAACACAGGCGGCAAATGTTACGCAGGTTTCCTCCGCAGTGGAGCAAATGGTTGCAAATATACGCTCGGTAACAATGATATTGGAAAAAAACGCAAAAGCTACAAATGAACTTGATGCGGAAGTGGAAAAAGGACAGCGAAAAGTAAGTTTTGCGGCCGAAAAAGCACAGATCATCTACACAGAATCCGAGGGAATGCTTGAAGCCAGCCGGATAATTCAGAGTATTGCAGAACAGACAAATATGCTTGCAATGAATGCGGCAATAGAAGCAGCTCACGCAGGAGAAGCGGGAAAAGGGTTTGCCGTTGTTGCAGATGAAATAAGAAAACTATCTGAAGATACAAATGATCAGAGTAAAGAAATAACAAACAGGCTGAAAGAACTGAGTTTAAATATAGAAGAGGTCTCGCAAAACACGAAAGAAGCGGAAAAACAGTTTCTCGCTATATCGCGCCTGTCGCAGGATGTTAAATCCCAGGAACAGGTAATAATGAATGCT
Source organism: Spirochaetota bacterium (assembly GCA_023398165.1). Classification (GTDB taxonomy): domain Bacteria; phylum Spirochaetota; class Spirochaetia; order Treponematales; family Treponemataceae; genus JAAZLA01. The sequence continues at coordinate 205,332 of JAEWSQ010000012.1, forward strand.
ATGCATGAGCAAAGCACCGGAAACGAGCAGGTTCTCGGAGCAATGCGCTCAATACAGGAAATAACTATTAGTGTCAAAGACAGCTCTGTTCAAATGCTTTCAGGAAGCAGAGAAGTTGCAGTGGAAATGGAAAAACTTGAACAAACAACTGGAGCTGTCAACGAATCTGTACAGAAGATGATGACATTTGCAGGTACAATTTCCGGAATAGTAGATGAGACTAAGAATACATCAGTTGAAAATGAGAAAGCAGCTATGGACTTGTCAAAAGAGGCCTCAAAGTTTAGATTGTGATGATATTTATGTAAAAGGAATCTGTTGTGGGCTTTGTTGAAGTTTTTTTAATTGGTGTCGGTTTGTCGATGGATGCTTTCGCAGTATCAATATGCAAAGGCTTATCTATGAGGCAGAAGGATGCCGGGAAAAGTATACTGATTGCGGTATTCTTCGGCTTTTTTCAGGCGTTAATGCCTCTTATCGGCTGGCTCTTGGGTTCAAGTTTTGAAAAATATATTACCGCTGTGGATCATTGGATTGTTTTTGCTCTTCTTTTTCTTTTAGGCGCCAAAATGATAGTTGAATCATTAAAGAAAGATGCGGATTCCTGCCCGGCCGAACCGCAAAAAAGCGGACCTGCAGAAATAAAGCAGCTTTTTTTGCTGGCAATAGCAACAAGTATAGATGCCCTCGCGGTAGGTATAACCTTTGCATTTTTAAAGGTAAAAATTTTACCATCATGTCTCATAATAGGTACTACAACGCTGATTATTTCATTTATGGGTGTATGTCTTGGATCAAAATTCGGTTCCCGGTTTAAAAGTAAAGCTGAATTTGCAGGCGGAATACTACTTATTGCTCTGGGAATAAAAATAATCATTGAGCATATTGGTATATAACAGGCACAAAATGGATATATATTCACTGGTATTGATTTTTAGCGCTTACAGCTTCATTGGATATATTTGTGAGGTTGTCTATGTATCTTCTATCCAAAAAAGGTTTGTTGACCGCGGTTTTTTAAACGGTCCTTTCTGTCCTGTATACGGATTCGGCGCCTTACTTGTTATTTTCTTATTGCAACCTGTTTCAAATCACATTCTTCTTCTCTTTATAAGTGCTTTGCTGCTTACCTCTTCGCTGGAATACCTTACCGGCTGGCTCTTGGAAACGCTGTTTAATACAAAATGGTGGGATTATTCACAGTATAAATTCAATATAAAAGGGCGGGTTTGCCTTCTAAATTCGGTGTTGTTTGCTATTATGAGCGTTATTGCCGTGTACGGAATACATCCCGTTTTACTTTCTCTATTAGCAGGAATTCCGTCCTTCTTGATTGATAAAATAGCAGTATGTCTTTTACTGTATTTTACTGCGGATCTTTTACTGTCGCTCAAGAAAATTATTACTCTTAATGAACATTTACTGCTTCTGGGCGAATTTGCTGAAAGTTTGAAGGAAAAATTCGGAAGCGAGCAGTGGTTTACAGGAACGAGTATCCGTGATATTTTCAAGGCTATTTCTGAGCGTACTCCGCAGGAGAAGGAAAGACTGCATATTACTCCTGCGCTCATGGGCAAGATAGAAAGCTTTTCCCGGAGAACACGAAATCTAGATGCTTTTATCAGGAAGTTTCCTTCTATAACTAGCCGCCGTTACTCAATTTCACTGGAACATATTAAAGATAGAATCGAACAGTACATAAAAAATAGAAAAGCACATAAATAATTAACCTTGTCAGATACGGAAATTCCGGTTATAATTACTCATATTATCAAAATGACATAGCGTGATATACTGTCATAATTTATAATCTACATAGGGAGTCTCTGTATGGAAAATACTCTGCCCAAAATACTAAGAGAGGTTGCCGGAAAATATCCGGATGTTTATGCCCAGTATACACGGAAAAATGACGGTTCGTTTGTTCCTAACACCTATAAAGAATTTTATAACACTACGCTGGATTTCGGTGCCGGGTTATTGTCGCTGGGTATTAAGAAGGGCGACCATGTTGGTTTAATTGCGGATGATAGAAAAGAATGGCAGCAGTCAAGTATGGGAATTATGGCAATAGGGGCTGCCGATGTTCCGCGGGGCTGTGATGCCACAGAAAAAGACCTGTCATATATACTGTCGTTTGCGGAATGCCGTACGGTCATTGCTGAAAACGAGGCTCAGGTACGTAAAATACTTTCAATAAAGCAGTCTCTTCCTCATTTGGAGCGTTTAATATCTTTCGATGCAGTATCTGATGCTGCTGTTTTAGAAGCTAAAAGTCAGGCTTTGAGTGTAATTCAGTTTTCCGATGTTACTTCAGCAGGGAAACAGTACAGACGGGACAACTCAGGTGTCGTCGAAGCACAGATAGATAACGGTAATCCGGAAGATACAGCCTGTATTATTTTTACATCAGGTACGACAGGCGAACCGAAAGGGGTTATGCTTTGTCATAGAAACTTTACCGTTCAGCTTGATGAACTGCCTGAGCGTATTCCATTAAAGCCTGGAGACAAGGCTTTGTGTGTACTTCCTGTATGGCACTCATTCCAGCGCTTGTGTGAATATGTAATAATCTGCCAGGCGGGTGCTATGTGCTATTCAAAACCCATAGGCAGCATTCTTCTCGCCGACTTTGCCGCTTTGAATCCCCAATTGATGCCGGCGGTACCGCGTGTTTTTGAAGCGGTTTATGAAGGCGTACAGAGAACTATGAGAAAAACAGGCGGGGTGAAATTTATACTGTTCAAATTCTTTGTCGCAGCGGGAATTCTGCAGAGTAAAATTGACCGTGTTTTATTTAGAAAAACAGCTTTCTTTAAAAAAAGAGTACTGGTTTTAGACTGGCTCATGCTGATTCTTCCCTGGCTTATTCTTACTCCGCTAAAAGCCCTCGGCGGCGTTCTGGTATTTAAAAAGATCCGTGCAAAGCTCGGTAATGCATTTTCAGGCGGTGTTTCAGGAGGCGGAGCACTTCCGCCCGCTGTTGATCAATTCTTTTGGGCAGTCGGTGTCAATATTGTGGAAGGTTATGGACTTACAGAGACAGCCCCCGTTGTTTCTGTTCGCCCAATGAGTAAACCTGTTTTCGGAACAGTAGGAAAGCCGATCCGCGGAGTTGAAGTAAAAATAACCGGTGAAAACGGTGAAGTACTGCCGCCTGGAAAAAAAGGAACCGTAATGGTACGGGGCGGTATTGTTATGAAGGGTTACTATAAAAAAGATGAACTTACTGCAAAGGTCTTGAGCAAAGATCTCTGGCTCGACACGGGTGATTTGGGTATGCTGACCATTAACGGAGAGCTTGTTCTCCGGGGCAGAAAAAAAGATACCATCGTACTGCGCGGCGGAGAAAACGTTGAACCGCTCCCGATAGAGATGAGATTAAAAGAATGCCGGTTCATTTCACAATGTGTTATTGTAGGACAGGATGAACGGTATTTGAGCGCCTTGATTGTTCCTGCGCAGGATGAAGTTGAAAATTATGCAAAGCAGAACAGTATTTCTTTTACTTCATACAGTGAACTTTTAAATAATGCAGAAATTCAGAAACTTTTCGATACTGAAATACAGGGTCTGGTGAATTCAAAAAGCGGATTTAAAATTTTTGAAAAAATTGCCCGTTTTGCGCTGCTCAAAAAGCCGTTCGAAGTCGGAGTTGAACTCTCTGCAAAACAGGAAATTATGCGGTACAAACTGCCTGAATTATATGCTAAAGAAATGAAAATTCTCTATAAATAAGCTATTTTTCAGAATATAGAAGAATGTCAGGGCGGTATTCAAAGTGCATGTTATCCCAGATGAGCCACTTTCCCCCCCAGACAAACCCTTCTTCTTCAAAGACGGATAGTACCTTACTAGGAGGTATCCATCGCAGTTTTAAAGGGGTAAGCATCCAGTTTTCTTCATTTATATCTTTAGTCCACATCCAGTAAATTTCATAGACATTCATTTTTTTAGGCAGAATATCTATACTGATGCCCCAGCTGTGGGTAGAACGTGCGCTTACATCGCGGATGTCGCGCCAGTTATACCCGCTTATATTTCCGAGGCTTTCAAGAAATTTTTTTACTGCCTCATCAGTTTTGGCTTCATTGGTAAGCCTTGTCTGTACTCTTTTGACTGCAGGAAGAATATCTTCATGAATAATTATTTTCCTGCCCAGAAATTCTACTTGTATTATATGTTTAAGAACTTCGTTTTCAGTTTTACCGTCATATAAGGCATCCAGAAGAAAGTTAATTGATTTTTCTTTTACTTCGCCGTTTGAACGGGTCTCTGCCAATTTCCGGAGAGATTCAATTTCCTGTAAAGAAAATGTTTCTGGATCTTTTACTGCATCGGCATAGGTATATGAAAAAACAGGGTCGTAAGAAGCAAAGTCTTGAATAAGCTGTTCAGGAAGCAGACGGCCATCTTTCCAATAGAGAAGCGTTGCTTTGTCATGAGCTGTAATGAGAAGACTCCATAATGATTTTGTTCTGTCAAAAATAGGAATAAAGGACTTTTCAGGATACGCCTTCTGAAGATACGATGTAAGAATCCAAGATTCATCAGAACCTGTTGAGCTTTGCGAAGAAGCTATAAGAGAAGTAAAAAGAAGAAGTCCTATTATGAAGCAGTATCTGCGCATTTTATTAGTATAATACGAAATTTCTATTCTTCCTTTTTTGAGAGTATTTGAGCGGAATCATTGCTGATTATCATATCGAGTACACTGAAAAATAAAATAACTACAAGGGGCCCGAGAATAAGCCCGTTGATGCCGAAAATTTGTATTCCTCCCAGTATTGCAAAAAATATAATAAGCGGGTGAACGTTTATTCTTTCCTTGAGGAAAAAAGGGCGGAGAAAGTTATCCAGAAAACTTATGCAGAAGGCGGAAAGCAGCAGAAAGAGAATTCCTTTCCAAACCGGACCCGTAAAAATCATGATAATACCAATAGGTGCCCAGACTATTGCAGAACCGAACAAGGGAATAAAGGAAGCAAACATAAGCACAACAGAAAATAAAAGAGCTGCATTTACAGAAAAAATTTTCATCAAAATGAAAGCGGCACAGCCCTGATACAGTGCAACAAGAACATAGCCCGATATTAAACCCTTTATAGTCTCTGAGAATTTAGACGCAAGTGTTTTCATGTGAAGGGGTTTTAAGGGAACAGCTTTTGCGAATAACGAGAAAAGATAACCGGCATCAAGAAAAAAGAAGTAAAGAATAAAAACAAAAAAAACAAAGGAAAGAATAAGTCTTCCGGTTTTTTCAATTATGTTGGTCGATAGACTAAAAAGATTATTACTGTAGTTTTGTATGTAAGAAAGAATGGTAGAACGTATATTTACTTCTTCCAAATTGATACTGGCAAGGCCGTCAAGCCCGAAATTCTTTACGAGTCCGTTCAATGTTTGAATAATGGAAGAATCCTGCAGGAAAGAAGGATTATTATGTAAAAAAACCTCAACTTCATTTAAGGTAGAAATCAATTGAGTAATAACCTGAAAAAGAATGAAGGCAAGAGGGCCTGCGATTAAAAGGACAGTTCCTATTGAAAATGCAGCTGCTAAAAGATGCCTTTTTAGATCATACGTTTTTTTTTCAGGAGACATTTTCCTTACAATTTTTTTCTGCAGCGGCGATAGAGCTATGTAAAAAAGGGCTGCAATTAAAATTACATTAAAGAAGGGAAAGAGAATTCCAACAAGAAGACTAAAAAGCAGTATAAAAAGCGCAAACAAAAAAATTGTCTGCAGTGTTAATTTATGAGTCATAACGGCCTCCAATTATTTTTGCTCCGGTTTTAGCATCAAGCGGGAGCTGTCTTTTTTGTGTATCTGTTAATGAGGGAAGATTTATTAAATCTCCTGAACTGCAGGGTGTTTGTTTTCCGGAACAGATAGAAGTCTCAAATATGAGCGTTAATCCAAGTTCGGAGCAGGCATAACGGGCAAGTCCTTTTGAAGGAATTCTGATGGGATCCGATGCAATTCTTACAGACATTAGGCCGCTTTCCCCGGATGCAGGATTTTGCGGCATCGTAGCAAATACAAAGGAGAGTGCGGCTCTTTCTTTAGGAATTCCGGCATCTTTTGACAGTGAATGAAGTTTTTTAGGGGCATTATCGGTATTTAGCACAAAGTGGCACCATTTTCCGCCCCTGCGTCCGTCCATGGGACAGATTTTTTCATGGGGACAGGGTGATATGATCGAATATTTTCTTCTCAGCAGAGCATCGCGGGTGAGAGATATAAACCGGGCGGTTCGGGGAACGGCAGGCTCAACAATGAGAATGGAGTTAGTATCTTTACTCATATACGGGAGGAGCATTTCTGTATATTTTTTTGAAAGCTCTTCCAGGGGTTTGGATGAATCCCAGTACATTTCATTGAACATATTTGCACAGGTGCACAGCTGAACAGGATTATTGAGTTTTTCGCCCAGCGAACCCTTAATACGGACGATAGACCAGGGTTCACACTGCAGTGAAGCGCAAACAGCAAGGAAAAGTTCCTCCCCGAGCGATAATGCCGTCTGGGAAAGATCTATGCAGTACCAGGTTATCTTTTTCTGCCGTAATTCAGGTCTTGAAAGAAAAAGAGCAATGGGAACGGTTAAGGGACCGGAACCCGCATCCATGCAGTACGAGCCGTCCTCGAGATGAGAAAAGGCATCGGAGGGAAAACCTGCAAAAAGAGATGTCAGGCGGACTAGATTCCACCACAGATAGTATCTGGTATACGCGGAAAGATAGGCTGCCTGATTCATATAACCAACCCGGCGGCTTGAGCGTTCATCTGTCAGCTGGTGCGACAGTTCGCGGATCGTGTCCGGCAGTGTTTGGAGATGTTTTGAATTTAGGGGCTTCACGCTTTGGACAAGAGAGTCGAAATTATTAAGTACTTCCTGTGCTTCCTTGTCCAGGGGAGCGAAAAGATGCTGTAGGGCCTGTGTTTTCATAGTGTTTCCTGAGGTGTTCCTGTTTTCTTTGCGGTAAAATACAGATCTATAAGAAGGCTTCGGAGCTCATTAAAAGACTGATGAATGTGCAGGTAGTTACCTTCCTGATCTGTCACGGTATAACTGTCGGACGACTCTTCAATGATGCGGTTTCTAGCACCCTCGATAGTATATTTTTGATCGTAAATAAGATGCTTCATCCGCAAAATGATTAGAATATCATGTTTAGTATAAACCCGCCGTCCGTTCAATTTTTGCGGTGTGATGGAAGGAATTACTTCCTCCCAGTAGCGAAGAACATGGATTTTTACTCCGGTGAGCTCTTCGACATCGCCTATTGAATATTCAGCCATTCTATTCCTTATTCCTCTCTTCCCATTTTTTCCTGCTTGCTTTTAATTCAAGCAGTACCGGTATTTTATCGAATCCCAGATCACCCCGTATTTTGTTTTTCAGGTAAGAAACATAGCTTTGAGGCACAACTTCGGGACGGGAGGCAAAAATAAGAAAACTTGCAGGATTTACCGCAGTCTGAACCATGTACTTAATCTTGAAACTTGCTGTTCTGCTGGCAGGCGGCGGATACGAGCGGATCCAGTCTTTGAGAGCAACATTGAGAGGTCCGGTATCTATTTTACGGTTAAGCTGTTCATAAAGTTCCAAGGCGGTATTTAAGAGAAGTTTAATACCCTTTCCATCAAGAGCAGATATGCAGATTATAGGCGCATAACTCATATGGCCGAACATAATACGTATAGTATCCTCTGCCTTTTTAATGGTTTTTCTGTCCTGATCCTGGGTATCCCATTTATTGAGAACAAATATGATGCCTCTTCCTCTCTCATGAGCTAGGGAAATGACTTTTTTATCCTGTTCAGTTAATCCGTCCTGGGCATCGATCATGTAGAAGACAATGTCGGCAGTGTCGAGAGTTTTAATTGCCCGGTTTACGGAATAGTACTCAATATCTTCCGTTACTTTTGCTTTACGCCTGATTCCGGCAGTGTCCAGAACTTGAAAATGGTGATCATTATAATCAAAATAGCCTTCAACGACATCGCGTGTTGTACCTGCATAATCGCTTACGATCGAAGAATTTGAATGAGTGAGCCGGTTGGAGAGTGTTGATTTTCCGGTATTGGGTTTTCCAATTATGGAAACTTTTATAACCTTCTCTTCCTCCCCTTCTTCGACCCTGGAAAAATCGAGTTTCTTAATTACCGCTTCTGCAAATTCGGTTATACCGTCTCCGTGTTCAGCAGAAATGAGGTGAAGCTGTTCGAAACCGAACTGCATGAAGTTCCATGCCTCCTGTTCGTTTCGTCCGCCTTCCGTTTTATTAACTGCAGCAATGACCTTAGTCCAGTATGGACGTAGAAGAGTAATAAATTCTTCATCCTCGCCGGTTATTGTCCCTGCTTCTAAAAGAAGAACAATTAAATCTGCCTTTTTGAGCATTTCTATAGTTTTTGAGACAACCAGTTCATCCATTACGGCTTCCATGGTTCCAATTTCCCTGTCCAGCTTAAAACCGCCTGTGTCCATGAGTCTTACAGGGTGATCTAAAATAAAAGCCGGTTCTTCAATGGGATCGCGTGTTACTCCCGGTGTGGGATCGGTTATGGCGCGCCGTTTATGAAGAAAACGGTTAAAAAGAGTTGATTTTCCAACATTGGGTCTTCCTGCAATAACTATGAGAGGCTGATTGCGGTATGTTTTTTCGGGACTGAATGCGCTTTGTGCATTCATCTGATCATCGGTACTTTCATCAAACAGTCCGGTGGTTTCTGTAGTCATGTGTTTTCCTGATTAATTACTCTATGGTATCTGCTTTTTCTTTCATTTGGGGCAGTGTTTGTTGTGAAAGAAAAGCCTTCACTTCCGATATTTTTTTTGGCGACATGCTTATGCTTCGAATTCCCAACCCTATAAGCAGTTCAAGGCTTTCGCTTCTGGCTGCCATTTCTCCGCAGACTGATACGGGAATACCTGCCTGATGAGCGCTGGCAATGGTGTAACGGATCATCCGTAAAACAGCAGGATGCATTTCATTGAAAAGCGGCGCTGTTTGAATATTATCACGATCCACACTGATAGTATACTGTGTCAGGTCGTTAGTCCCTATAGAAAAGAAGTCGCATTGGGACGCAAAAAGATCTGCGGTAACTGCAGCTGCCGGAGTTTCTATCATTATTCCGAGAGGTGTCGATTTTACATAAGGAATATGTTCCTCTTCAAGTTCCAGCTGAACATCGAGTATTAATTTTTTTGTCCTTTTCAGCTGATCTACATCGGTTAGAAGGGGGAGCATTATTTTTAGTTTACCATACACGCTTGCGCGGTATAATGCGCGAAGCTGGGTCTTAAAAATATCAGGGCGGGTAAGACAGAAACGTATGGCTCTATTCCCTAAAAGAGGATTTTTTTCTTCTATTCCGGGCATTCCTTCGAGGCTTATAACCTTATCGCCGCCGGCATCGAGGGTTCGTATGGTGACAGGTTTATTCTTCATGGTTTCCAGAACAGAAACATATGCCTTATACTGTGTTTCTTCATCAAGAAGTATATTATTCTCAGCTGCCTGCATGAATAGAAATTCGGTTCTAAAAAGGCCTATGCCGTCGGCTCCTTCTTTTTCTGCTAGTTTGGCTTCTTCTGCAGACCCTATATTTGCAAGAATCTGTATTACAGTTCCATCCTTTGTCACTGCTTTTTTTGTTATGAAGGCGGCAAGTTTACTCAAGCGCTGTTCAGTTTCAGTCTTATGAACAAGGTATTCGCTCTTCATTTTTTCATCGGGCTCAAGTATAACAATGGCTTTGTTCGAGTCGAGGATTACTTCACTGTCGTGCGGCAGGGTTGTTTCAATTTTATCGATGCCGAAAACCGCAGGCACACCGTAGGTTCTTGCAAGAATTGCCATGTGGCTTGAAATACCGCCTTCGCACAATATAAGACCTTCTATTCCCTTTTGAAAAAAGCTCATTGCCTGGGAGGGTTGTAAGCTGTGTGCGGTAATGATTGAACCTTCCGGTATAGATTCGGGATCCGCAGTTTTAAATCCGAGCATTGTATGAATAACACGCCCGTAGACATCAAGAATGTCGGATGCGCGTTCAGCAAGATACGAATCGCCCAGGGTTTTTAGCTGATTGGCGCTTTCCTGAACCTTCTTATTGATTATGTATTCAATGTTGAAGCTGTTCTTCTCATACTCTGCTTGAATCTGCTTAATAAACTCAACATCGTCAAGCATCAAAAGATAGGTTTGTACAACATTCTGCTGTTCTTTGTTGGATGTATTTAAAAGGGAAGAAAAATATGCTTTTGTTGTCTGCAGTGAATTCTCAAAACGAAGCCATCCTGAATTTCTTTCAGCATCCTGAATTGTAATTTTAGGAATTTGTGCATTTTTAAGGCCCGATACGGTAAATATTTTACCTATTCCGATACCCGGAGCGGCGCTTATTCCATTAAACAGCTTCATTTAACAAATATAACAGTCTTGGGTATGCACTGTCAAATGGTGTATTATTTGCCGACACAAAAATTTGCGAAAATCGATTCAAGAACATCCGCAGGTGTAACTTCTCCGGTAATTCCGCTTAATGCTTCAAGCGCATCCTCAATGTCCTGAACAACAGCATCGAGGGTGTAGTGTTCGGCGTATACTGATAACGCATGTTCCAGACAGCCGACTGCTTCATCGACAGCTGTTTTTTGCCGTTCAGATCCCAATCCGGCCTGATCGCGTTCGGTAGATGTTCCATTAATGAGAACGGATTTAACAATACTGCTCAGACGGTGAATACCGTCTCCGTTTTTAGAACAGATTGATACAAAATTGACAGCTCCAAGGGAGGAAAAAAGAGCCTTGGATCCTTCAATATCTGCATTGTATAGATCGCTTTTTGTAAAAACAATGACTGCCGGAATTGTCTTAGCCCGGTCTATTGTAAGGTTTCTCAAATAATCAGTGTCTTCCTGTGTTACAGGAATCCCTGAATCTATGAGGTAGAGTATAACATCAGCATCCTTACTGAGGTCTTTAGTCATCTCGACCCCTCGTTTTTCCACACTGTCCAGAGTTTCACGCAGCCCTGCAGTATCAAACAGACGCGCCGGTATACCGTCAAATGAAACCCAGCTTTCAATCCAATCGCGTGTTGTTCCGTGAACCTCGGAAACAATGGCCCTTTCTTCTTTTAAAAGGGCATTGAATAAACTGGATTTCCCTGCATTTGTTTTACCGCACAGGACAATTCTAGCGCCCTCCTGGTACAATTTTTCACATTTCCATGAGGATGACAGCTGTTTAAGAATCCGTATTGCCTCTACAAGTTCAGCAGTATCAAAGGCATCGGATATTGTTTCCTCGTCTTCCGGATATTCGATTTCGACTTCTATTGTTCCAAGAGTATGAATAAGTGAATGTTTGATCTCTGTTAGCTGTTCTTCAAGATTGCCGGAGAGTCTTCCCGCGGCACGGCTCCTGCTTTCATTTGTTCTTGATTCAATAATTTCCCGGACTGCTTCCGCCCGTGTTAAATCTGTTTTTCCGTTTAGAAAGGAGCGGAAACTGAATTCCCCCCGCCCTGCCTGTCTAAAACCGGAGCGTAGAAGAAGATTAAATACAGAAAGCACAGGTGCTGTTCCGCCGTGGCAGAAAATTTCGACCATGTTTTCACCGGTAAAACTTTTCGTTCCTCTGTATACGGCAATGACTACTTCATCTATTCTTTCATCGCCGTCAATAATCCAGCCGTGAAGCGTTGTGTTTCCGGGAGCATTAACAAGAGCCTTGGGACGTGAAAATACTGCCGAAACAAGTTCGATTGAATGCGAGCCGGATGTCCGGATTACCGCCAGAGCCCCGGGAGCCAGGGCTGTTGCAATTGCCGCTATAGGTTCATCCGGCAGATAGTCGTTTCTATTCATACTAAAATCTTACACCTCATAAGGCTTGGCGAGTTTAAAAAGCAGAAAGAGCTTTGGAAGCACATACGTTCCGACAAAGCCGATAACAGCATAGCGCAAAAATTTGAACAGCTGATAATTTGTACTTCCTTCAGCCGGAAGCACAATTTTTAGACCATAATAGAGGGCGGCGACAACTGCAGCACCTAAAACTGAGCGGATTATTTTTTGTAAAACAGTTCCGCTCGAAGCATCAAACCCTTTATCTCCTGTAATAAGAATATACCCTGTGCACAGACCGAAAAGGGCAGCCTGCATGGATGTATCTTCGGGAGAAAAAAAGTTAAAAATCATGACGAGTACCGCGGCAATAAGTATCTTAAACATTTTCGGCATCTTCTCGAGAATTTTCTCTGCATATTTGCTTAGGAATATTGTATAAACGGAAATTCCAAATCCTATTCCCCAGCCTAGAAAAACATCGGAAGGGTAATGAACTCCAAGGTATATCCGTGTAAGGCCGATGATGAACGGAATTCCAAAAGCAATACTGAGTGCGGAATCTTTTCTGAGTTTAGGATTAAGAAAGGCGAAATACGACCAGAAGGCTGCACTATTTTGAGCGTGAGCTGAAGGAGTAGAGGACGATTTTTCTACAGCGAGGCCGACAGAGGGATCTTTCGTATAAGGACGGGGTACATTAAAATGAAATTTTAAAGCATTATTCACGGAAGCAGAGAACAGCAGAATAAAACCAAGACGGAACCCCTTTTTCTGATCATATACCCAGAGAAGAATGCACAAAAGAAATATGTACGCAGCGGGGCCGCCTAAATTTGAAATGAAACCTATGACTGCGGTTACTGCAGGACTTTTAATTGTTTGAAAAAACCGTATAACTTCCAAACCCCAATCCCAAATTTTTTCCATTGTCAAACCTCGTCTCTATTAATACCGCCATGGGTACGGTTCTGTAAGGCTGATGTCCGGCTGAATATCATCATAGCGGCCGACATTATTCCAGTACATGTATCCCATGTTTAAGGAATCGCGTACGCCGAAAATTTCACGTTTTACATAGTCTTTATTGTAGTATAGTCTATCATACGAAACATTCATGTAAAAGGCTTGAACCCACGGCCTTATAAGGACTTTGTTTCGGGCCAGAAGCGAACTCCGGTAGCCTCCGAAATAGTAAATTCTATAAGGACGTTCTGCCGCCGGCGCATAATCCAAAAAGTTTTGCTCAAAATGGTTGGGATAAAACATAGGGGAAATAACATCGACATAATGTGATAACATTTCAATATCCTGTCCGGTTCTTGCGCCGCTTCTATACCATCCGTTAGCGCCGTAAATATCAATTCCTATGGGGGCTTTAATGTTTTCGCGGGCATAGCGTAAAAATGATATGAGCCCGCTTTCCATGTTCATGTTACCGTCTTTCCAGCGGAACGAGGCATCGCTGAGGTTAAGTCCGTCTGTGGGGAAGCGTATATAGTCAAATTGAATTTCGTTGAAGCCTCTGTCTACAAGTTCCTGTGCGACTGCGACATTGTAAGCCCATACTTCCTCGCTGTAAGGATCAACCCAGTGTTCATCGTAGTAATCTGCTGCTGTACCGGTTTTTATACCCTGATCGTCAAGAACATCAGTGTAGCCCCGTATGCCGAGCCATGCTTTTTTCAGCTTTGAATCCCAGACAGCATACTTTCCTCCAGCATACTGATACAGGTTTTTATCCTTGAAAACAACGATACGGGCAATGAGGTAGATATTTTCTTTTTTAAGTTTTTCGACAAAAGACTCAAGATTGATGGCATAGCGGCTTACACCGTTTTTTGCGGTCAGCACAGGGCTCTTCGCATTAAACCGCAGCATGCCGTGATCATCTTTCATGTCGACGACAATGCTGTTCAAGCCGTTTGCTTTCAGTGTTTCTATATGCTTATCGAGGCTTGCTTCGTTTACATCGCTGCTCGGAATATACAGGCTTTTTTTATTGCTAATTGTTGAAAAATACGGCGAGGAAATTTCTGCCGGATACAGCATCCACATTTCAGTAAGATTGACTGCTGTTGTTTTTCCTCCGATGTTTTGAGTAAAAAACGCGCACTGCGGATGCTTTTGTGTTTTATTGACAAGAGTAAGCCAGTAATTAGCGGTAAAGGGCTTTTTAGTAATCTGTTTTGTAGTAAGGTCGAGAGAAGAAAACCCTGCCATTTCTAAAAAGTACAGAGTATTGTTATCGTACACAAGAGAATCGATGGTGCTGTTTACAAGTTCCCCTTTCCAAAGAAGCTGTCCCTGTTTTTTCTGCCAGTCAAGAACATAGATGCGGGGTATAAAGGTCTGACTGAGATAAATTTTAGTTACAACAGAGCCGTCGCTTTGAGTCTCGAGAACAGGTAAAATATCAGCTATTTCATCGACATAGGGATTGCCCGGGAGTGCTTCAAATCCTTTATCTATGTCGGTCCATACAGGAGAAGAGGCATCGGGCAGTATATACGATAATCCATATATCGGATGGGACATGAAGACGGCCAGCTGTGTACCGGTTATAATTCCTGCAGAGTTATAAAGGGGCATGTCTGCAACCGCAACACTTTTACAACCGGAGGTACGTGCGCTGAGCCCAAGATTTTTCCAGGTTTTACCGCTGTCCTTTGAAAGATATACATTGTCGCGGGTTGCCGTAACGAGGATTTCAGGTTTTTGAGGATGAGCATTCAAATCCTTAAGTTCTTTTTGAGTATCAATAAAGGCTTTTTCGGTACCGTTATAGGTTTTCAGTGTGAGTACCGGGAGACCTTCATTAAGCGGGGTAAAAACTTGTAAATCCGTGCTTGAGAAAATACCTTTTGACGTTAATAAGTAATACTGATTTGAGTAAATTATTTTATGGACTTCACCTCCGGTCCATACGGGAACGGCGGTATTTCCTGATATTTTAAACAGCCCGTCAAGGGTTCCAACAAGAGGTGTTTGCAATGCCTGCTGGGAAAAAAGCGGAAAGCATAAAACACATACTAAAAAACAAACATAAAAACGGCGGAGCGGCGAATTAGGGTTCATGATTTCTATAGTATCAAAATAGCAGAAAATTAACCAGAGCTGACGGTTTTACTGGACGATATAATATTTCCTGTGTTAAAGTTAATATATTTTTTGGTACATATTTTTGGAGGCAATTTTGCAGAGTTCGAAGGTTAAAAAATTTGGAATTCTAACATCCGGAGGGGATGCTCCGGGATTAAATGCTGCTATCCGGGGTGTTGCCCGTACTGCCATGGATCTATACGGTATGAAAGTGCTGGGAATTCAACACGGATATAGAGGTTTAATTGCAGGAATTGCCCGGGAGCTGAAACCTGAGGATGTTTCCGGAATATTAACGAGAGGAGGAACAATACTCGGTACTTCAAGAGAAAAACCATTTAAAAATCTTGATTCTGATCCTGAATCAGGACTTAACGACGTTCAAAAAATAATTAAGAACTATAAAGAATGGGAGCTCGATGCTCTTGTGGTCCTCGGCGGAAATGGAACCAATACAACCGGTTCCCTTCTTGCACGCGAAGGATTAAATATTATAGGGCTTCCTAAGACAATTGATAACGACCTGGCTATGACTGACAGCACGTTCGGTTTTCATACGGCCGTAACAGTTGCCACGGAAGCGATTGACCGTCTTCATACCACAGCGCACAGTCATGACCGCATAATGGTCATTGAGGTTATGGGGCACAAAGCAGGATGGCTTGGTCTTTATGCCGGAGTTGCAGGAGGCGGTGATGTTATATTAATACCGGAGATTCCGTATTCCGTCGATTCAATAGCGGCTCATCTGATGAAAAGACAGAAGCAGGGTAAGATTTTTTCTATTGTTGTTGTTGCGGAGGGTGCAAAAAATAGAGAAGAATCTCTTATGGATAAAAAAGAGTTTAAAAAATCCCGGCTTAGTATGCAGAATTCCATAGGCTACAGAGTAGCTCATGAATTGGAGGAGGCTACAGGGCTTGAATCGCGTGTCACTGTGCTGGGGTATCTGCAGCGGGGCGGAACACCGGTATTTTACGACAGGGTTTTAGCTACTGAACTGGGAGCCGCAGCAGCGCACATGCTTGCCCGTGGCGATTTCGGCAAGATGGTGGCACTCCAAAACGGCGCGGTAGTAGGAGTTCCCCTGGCGGATGTAGCCGGTAAAATTAAACAGGTTCCTCTTGATCATCCGGTGCTGACCTCCGCGCGCGAGGTGGGCACCTGTTTTGGCGACTGAGAAAAAGATTAAGGAAGTAAAAAGAACAGCCGATAAGGGAAGTATGGGAAACACAAATTTTAAGTGTCATTTTTGCAATGAATGCATCGGGCTGGGCTGTGTTGCTGAACTGCCGGGAATGGGCGGAATCCGGGAAAATATAAACTTTCAGCTTAACTGCGCTGCCTGGGACGGCATACAGCTTGAGTCTTTTACCTTGAAAGAAAAAGAAAAAGCAGAGCTTCCTTCTGTCCGGCTCGCCCCAATAACAGGCGGAATGGAAAATGTCGGGTATTTTTCCGAAGAGCAGTTTTACTACGATTTAATACGTGCAGTACATAAGTCGGGCTATTCATTAAGTCTCGGCGACGGCTGTCCCGATATAAAGCTTCAGACAGGAATTAAAGCAGTTTTAAAAGAACAGGAGGAAAATCCATCTCTGCGTTCTGCGGTGTTTATTAAACCCTATTCAAATGAGAAGATCTATGAACGCATAGACTGGAGCCGCCCGGTTGCAAACATCATCGGTGTGGATATTGATTCGTATAATATTGTAACCATGAGAAATCTTGTGAAACTTGAAAAAAAGACACCCGCCCAGCTTAAAGAAGTAATGAAATATGCCGGGCACCCCTTTGCCGTAAAAGGCGTTTTTACAAAAGAAGATGTTGAAATGGTAAAAGAACTTAAACCCGATATTATAGTGGTTTCAAATCATGGCGGGCGCGTGGAGAACCGGACAGGAAGTACTGCAGAGTTTTTAGCAGAATACGGAAAGGAACTTAAAAACTGCTGTGATAAACTGTGGGTGGACGGCGGCATACGCAAGTATAGAGATCTGCAGATTGCAGGTTTACTGGGAGCAGATGAAGTAATGATCGGCAGACCTTTTATTACCGCTTTGTGCAAAGGCGCATCGATTGCAGAACAGGAAAAAATGTTTGCGGAGAACTTTGCCTGCGCTGAATAAAGGCAGTATCAGTTTAAATAATCCTTCCTTGTAACTTATTCAAATCTCTATTATAGTGTCGTTTATGGCAACTACAACAGACGACAAAAAAATAATTTACTCCATGGACAGAGTGTCCCGCTCCTATGGAACAAAAACAGTACTTAAAGATATAAGCATATCGTATTATTACGGGGCAAAAATAGGCGTAATCGGCGAGAACGGCTCGGGAAAATCGAGTCTTTTTAAAATTCTCGCAGGCGTTGATACCGAATTCGTCGGTGAAACACATGTAACTCCCGGCTATACAATAGGATATTTGGAGCAGGAACCTCATCTTGAAGCAGGTAAAACTGTTAAAGAGATCGTGAGTGAAGGCGTGAGCGATGTGACGGCTCTGCTTAAAGAGTTTGACGAGGTGAATGAAGCGTTCGGAGATGCGGATGCGGACTTTGATAAACTTTGCGCACGGCAGGCTGATATTCAGGAAAAACTTGATAAGATGGATGCCTGGAACCTTGATTCCCGCCTTGACCTTGCAATGGATGCCTTACGCTGTCCTCCTCCTGATCAGGTTGTCGACGTTCTCTCCGGAGGCGAGCGGCGCCGTGTTGCGCTGTGCCGTCTTTTACTGCAGAAGCCTGATATTCTCCTTCTCGACGAACCTACAAACCACCTTGATGCGGAAACCGTTGCATGGCTTGAAAGACACCTGCAGCAGTATGAAGGAACAATTATTGCAATAACCCACGACCGCTACTTCTTGGACAATGTTGCAGGCTGGATATTAGAGCTGGACCGGGGTGAAGGATACCCTTATAAGGGTAATTACTCCAGCTGGCTGCAGCAGAAACAGGACAGACTTGCTCTTGAAGAAAAAGGCGAAAGCGAACGGAAAAAAGCCCTTGAGCGCGAACTCGAATGGATAAATATGAGCGCAAAGGGAAGACAGGCAAAACATAAAGAGCATATTACAAAGTATGAACAGCTTTTGGCGCAGTCAGGAAAAGAGAAGGTTAAGGATACAAAAATAACCATTCCCACAGGTCCCCGACTCGGAGGCCTTGTTATAGAGGCGCAAAATCTTACAAAAGGCTACGGCGACAGACTTTTATTTGATAATTTGAGCTTTACTGTTCCTGCCGGAGCGGTTGTAGGTATTGTAGGACCGAACGGCGCCGGTAAAACCACACTCTTCAAACTGATAGCAGATGCCGCCGGCCAGACAGTTGAGCGCCTTGACGGCACCATGGGCGGTGAAAAACCCGACGGCGGAAATATCCGTGTGGGAGAAACTGTGAAGCTTACCTACGTTGATCAGATGAGAAGCCTCCTGGATCCGAATAAAACGGTGTGGGAACAGCTTTCTGACGGTCTCGATATTATAAAGCTCGGTGCGGTTGATGAAAAAGGCCGGCCGCTTAACGGTGCTATACGCGAGGTAAACTCGAGGGCATACTGCTCATGGTTTAATTTTGCAGGAGCAGACCAGCAGAAAAAAGTAGGTGTCTTATCCGGCGGAGAGCGCAACAGGCTTAACCTTGCTATGATGCTTAAACAGGCTGCAAACGTTCTCTTACTCGACGAACCGACCAATGACCTTGATGTAACCACAATGCGTGCACTTGAGGATGCAATTGAAGATTTTGCAGGCTGTGCATTAATAGTAAGCCACGACCGCTGGTTCCTTGACCGAGTCTGCACCCATATTCTGGCATTTGAAAACAACAGCGAAGTGCAGTGGTTTGAAGGCAACTGGAGCGATTATGCTGAATGGAGACGCAAACAGCTGGGAGCAGACGCCGACCGCCCTCACAAAACAATGTACCGGAAGATGGAGAGATAGGCTTTTGCATGATTTGCTCCAATAAGGGCAGAATAATTGTACTTAGTGGAGCAAAAATTCTTATCTTGACACCTCTGCCGATAATTGCTATATTTTTTCTACACTTACGGGGGTGTAGCTCATCTGGCTAGAGCGCTTGCATGGCATGCAAGAGGTAAGGGGTTCAAGTCCCCTCATCTCCAAAAAATAGACTGCTTCGGCAGTCTTTTTTTTTGGATGAGGGTTAAGCTCCCTTCGGAATCTTTCTTGAGCCGTAGTGAGCGCGGAGCGGTACGAAATAAATTTCGTTGCGAGGATAAGGTGCCAAGGATGGTACCGGCAGCGAACGCAGGCGGGCTGGAGTGCAAAGGCAGGATGCCGAAGCACGAAAGACAAATACCCGAAGCTTGGTTTTTCTATACCTTATTATTCAGTTTCTTGTAAGCTGCTTTTAAGGACATTTTTTTTATTGCATTAACGGGACAATTATTAATGCATCTATAACATGTTGTACAGGTCTCATTAAAAACAAACGCTTCATTATTCTGTATTGATTTAGTTGGGCAATTATTTATACAGAAATTACATTTTATGCAAAGATTAGTATCAACATATAATGTTTTGTAATGGTTTTCAATCTGCTTTTTTACTAAATTTCTAACTAAGTATCCTCCCAATAACCATGGACCAATTCCATTACGGTAAGGTTTATTAGCAATGATTGATTCACAAAATCTGATAAACTTATTCTCTTGTTTTTTATGTTTTAACTCGAGCTGTATTTTTGCTGCTTTTGCTATAGACGTATTATCAATTGTCTTATATACGTAGTGCCACTTTAAGAATAAGCTTTTTTGCTTTATTTTTTTTTCAATAAGAAATGGTCCATAGGCATTAATATTGTTACTATTTACTTATGCAGAACATACTATCATAGTTATACAATGAGGCTTACGATAGATATATGTGCTGTGTGCAAAGATTATTTTCATTCAAGATGCTTCCGGAATCCCCTGCAGCAAATTACACCTTAAAGTACTCCTGTATAGTCTGCAATAATTTCTCTTTCGAAGTGTCATTATTGACTGCTATATACATAAGTCCGTTTTTCATTGCTTCTTTATGTATATGCTCTGCAATTTTTTGGTGCAGTCCTATTCTTGTGATTTCAAAACCTTTTTTATTGAGTGTTGTTTGGTAATCATGTATTTCATGCTCATTACCGCCGTCTATCTCTCTGTTCATTTCTTTTAACCATAGCGTTCTTTGGTGAGCTTCTGAACTGATTAAGAAAAGGCAGTGTTCTTTAACATAGTTGTTAAAGAGTAATTCAGGTAAAACATGAGCACCTTCAATAATAACAGTATTATGATTTGATAGTTCAGCAATATCATTTTGAAGAAAGGGGAACACTTCATGACAGTAGTCGATAAATGCATTATATGTTACGCCAATATCTCTGTGAATAAAACTATCTACTCCTTCACACAGCAGATTCTTGTATTTTTCAATTGCCGGATAATTCTGAATATTTTCGAGACCGAACATGTATTTACCAAAAGCATAGTAGTCGGTATTATACAACGTGAAATTATTTTTCTCTGCAATTGATTTAGCACAAAAAGATTTTCCTGAACAGGAAGAACCGCCGATCCAATAAATATGATTCATTGTATCAGTTTCTCCATTCAACAGATTCATTAATACTTTTTCTATATCGTATAGTATTGTTTTCCAACGGATAGCCCAAGGTAAGCGCGGCAACCAGCTGACAATCCTGACCGCACCATGAGCAAATTTCTTCATATGCAATAAACACATCACATATCCACAACGAGCCTATACCTAAATCAGTTGCTTTTAAAGCCATGTTTTCAACAGCAGCACCGATTGACTGAATATCAACCAATTCTTGAAATTTCTGATCGATAGGGGTTTCCTGCAGCGGATTTGTGCCGAATTGATTAAAAATCAAAATTGTTACAGGGGCTTCATTCATTGTGCTGATCGATTTCATTGCCCATGGTTTCCATTCCTGATCTTCATGCTCTTCTGCACCTTTTTTAAGTATTTCTATTAATTCGTTTTTACTCTCCCCCTGAACGACTACAAACTTCCACGGCTGTCTGTTTTTCCCGGAAGGTGCATCTATTCCGGCGTTGAGTATTTTTATAACATTTTCATGAGGAATACCTTTGGATTGAAATTTTCTTATACTTCTTCTTCGGCTGACCGCTTCGTCTAATGTCATGCTTTTCTCCTCTCTGTTTTGTTTATACAGAACTAACAAACACTAAGTATTTATTGGATTTTAGAAAAATACAAGCCCTCCCTGACCATTATGTGTTTTTTTCTGCTCTTCAAGAATCGAGGGAATAGGGGAAATAAAAAATTCTTTAAGAACATCTTCCGGAAGTTCACGCAGAATATAATAGCTTTCTTTGTTAAATGCCTGATTAAAACTGTATGTGTATTTGTGGAAAAGTCCCAGACTTGATTTGCCGTATTCTTTTGAGTTCATTAAGGGAAGTAAACTTGCTAATGTACAGCGCAGCATAAAGTCTCCTTTTATGAGTCGATAAAACTAATAGTGAAGCAGTTCTGAAAGATTGTCTACAACATAATCGGCGGTTTTTGAAAGACGAGGAATTTCCCCCGGCCAGCAGCTGATTATAATCTGCTTTGTCAATACTGTTTCAAATCCTGCTTTTTTTGCTCCGCTTAATTCATTGTGACCGCCGTCGCCGATGAAGACGCTTTTAGAAATATCGGCCTGAACTGATTCTAGCGCTGCCTTATATATTTTTATATCCGGCTTCATATGACCCGCATCGCAGGAAAAGACTGCCGAATCAAAATAAATGTATAAAGGCGATTCGTTCCAATACAATGTATCGAATACATCGGCGTTGCTTACAAGGACAAGTACTTTGTTTCTTTTTTTTAGTTCTTTAATTGTGTCCAGTATTGATGCCTCTACTTCTAAAAAAGCTTTTCTAAATCTTTCACAGCGTACGTTATATACTGCTTGAGCAGTTTCTTTTGATACAGGACTGTCCATGTGCGAGAGGATAGTCTCAATAACTTGCTGCGGTTTTTTAATTATGCCCAGTGCTCTACTAGTGTAATCCGACTCGGCGAGAGAGCTCCATTCGCTTTGAGTTAAGCCGAGAAGAGCATGCTCTCTATGCTTCTCATCAGCATAGGGTTCTATTCGTATTAGCGTATGAAACAAATCAAAAAAATAGTATTTGTACTCTTTCATGAGTAAATAACTCCTTCAAAGAACCGGCGGTATTCTTTTTTTTCTGGATTTTATCGGATACCGCTGATAATTAAATACGGGTAATTATTTTCAGTAGTTATTCCCGGACTAGATTCTGAAGTGTTTCAAACGTTAATGAATGAAAATTATCGATTATTTTAGTTGCCGGAGATAAATCCTGATTTCCCGAGTTTGTATTAATATAGCCGATGCATTTCATTCCTGCCCGCTTTGCGGCAATTACACCGTTTTTTGAATCTTCAATTACAATGCATTGTGCGGGTTCTGTTCGGAGCATTTGTGCAGCTTTAAGAAAAATATCCGGTTCGGGTTTGCTTTTTATAATGTTTTCACCGGAAATATAAAATTCAAAGTACCTTTCAATGCTGAGTTTTTTCAGTACCGTTTCTATGAATACCATTGATGATGAGGAAGCAACAGCCATTTTTATATTATTTTCCTCGAGGCATTGAAGAAGCTCTGTGATTCCATGTAGAGGCTCACTGTCAATAAGTACTCCGTCCATATCAAAAATAACCGCTTTCATATATATCTTTTTTTTATTCTCCTATTACAGCACCATTTACAATGCTCTCTAGTTCAGTAATTTTATCTTTAATATTTTGATCATTTTCATAGTAGGCTGCAGTGAATTTAAAAAACTTTAACGCTTCTTCGTAATTTTCCAGGTTATAATACGCATACGCCAGATGATAACCAGCATCAAATACATAGACTGATTCCTGCTCGTAGTATTTATTCAGCGCTATTCTCATAAATTGAATACAGTCTTCATACATACCGGCATCGTAATACAGCTGCCCTATGCCGTAATATGATTCGGGGTTTTCTTCATCAATGTCAATAATTTTTAAGTATTCCTGCCGGGCATCCTCGTAGCGTTCCTGTAATTTATAGACAATTGCCAGATTCATATACGGAACATAATTCTTGTCATTAATTGATATTGATTTCTGGTAAATTGCGATTGCTTCTTCATAACGCATTTGTCTTCTATAAACCAAGCCCAGGTGATCCATTGCATCAACAAAAAGCGGATCAAGTTCCAGTGCTTTTAGTAAATATATCTCTGCTTCTTCTAAATTATCATTATTAAGGCAGTCTGTTCCCTGGTTATAGTTTATCCGTGCCTCTTCATTGCTTGTCGGTGAAACCATATCATCGGAAAGAAGATTAATGCCGCCTGTTTCCTGTGCAAATGAAAAAGTGCACAGCAGCATAAATACTGCAGCTAGTATGTTTTTCACAATTTTTATCCGTCCTTTTATACACTATGTTATTCCTCTAGTGTACCATTGAATGTGAATGCAGTAAATAAATATTTCTTTACTTTATGTTAATGACTATATGAATTATTGCTGAACGTACATTATCTTTTCGGTTTATTTACAGCCATATTAAGTACCGTAAGAAGTATAGAGCCTCTGGGTTTTTAATCATTTTCTTTCTTTTTTCTTTCTAATTGCACGTATAAAACACGTTTGTCAAGAATCTCCGGCTTAAATTCTACTCCGTTTTGATCCCGTTCTGTAATGCGTTTTCAACCGCTTTCAAATAGGCATTGCTGCTTGCAGTTGCTCCGGAAACGTCATCAAGGCGGGGTGTCTGTTCTTCACGTATTTTATCAGTTAATTCCTTAATGAGGCTTTCTCTGCCGTCCTGAATTTTTACTGATTCAATAGTTTTTATTGTATGATCCGATACCGTAACGTTAACTGCGGTGCTGAAACGGTAATTATCATACGTGCCTAAATAAGTGCCGTCCGGAATCCTGCTCAGCTCAACATCGTTAATTTCCAGATTTACCGTTTCCTTAAGACCGGGAAATCCCATTAAGAGGGATAATCCTGCCAGTACTACGAGTGAAGTAACTATAATAATGACAGTTCTTAATGCTTTTTTCATACTGTATGTCTCCTTTTATAAGCGGCAGCAACAATCAGCGGTATTGGAATACCAGCAATAAAGTCATACCACGAAAAATCTGTAAATTCACCTGCCCGGTATTCAGTAAACGTTGAAGTGATATGGCTGTATCTCTGATTTCATATGGTTATGCTTCCTGATTGATGTTTTTAGATGAATAATTCTTCTGTTGATTATACTCTCGAATACCCTGCAGTCAATTCTTTTTCTTAAAAACCTCTTCTCCGGCAGAGCAGCTGGATAAGAGGAAAAATAAGTGGCATCCTATGTATTTGTGTGGTAATCTATAGTGGCAGGAACCATTTTATTTGGGGGCACTATGATTCATATTCCGGGTTATCAGCTGAAAGATACTGTGTTTAAAAGTGAACGATCAAGCATTTTCAGGGCTTTACGCAGTGCCGATAAAATGCCGGTAATAATTAAACTTCTAAACAGGGAGTTTCCGACAGAGGAAGAATACTCTGAGTTTTTACGTGAATTTGAAATAACTGAACTGGTTAAGGGATCTGGGGTTATTGAAGTATACGGCTTTGAAAAAATAAACAACAGCCCTGCAATTGTTATGGAGGATATTTCAGGAAGCTCTCTCGATACTATACTTAAAGTTAAAAAATTGGATCTAAAGGAAAAACTGGCGCTTAGTATTAAGCTCATAGATTCTCTTAATCAGGTGCATCTTCATACTATTGTGCATAAAGATGTAAACCCTTCAAATTTTATCTGGAATCCCGATACTGACACTGTCAGGATAATCGATTTTGGAATTTCTGCCGAGCTTCCCTTAGAGAATATCCCTGCAGCGGGACCCGATATTCTTGAGGGTACGCTTGAATACATTGCCCCCGAACAAACCGGCCGTATTAACCGGCCTGTCGACACAAGGTCAGACCTTTATTCCTTTGGCGTTTTACTATATCAGCTGTTTACAGGCAGTCTTCCTTTTTCCTTCGATGATGCCGCCGAGCTTATTCACTCTCATCTTGCAAGAATTCCTTTACATCCGTCGGAAAAAAATCCTGAAGTACCGCACATCGTATCTGATATTATAATGAAACTGATTTCGAAGGATGCAGAGGCAAGGTATCAGTCTGCATCGGGAGTAAAATGGGATCTATTAGTCTGTCAGGAAAACTGCCGGGCTAACGGCAGAATTCCGGAGTTTAGTCTTGGTTCGAGAGATATTTCTACCCGTTTTACTATTCCTAGTAAGGTATACGGACGGGAGGATGAATTACATGCACTTCTTAATGCCTTTGACAATCTTACTTCAAAGAACCCCCAATTATTTCTGGTGCACGGGCACTCCGGTATTGGGAAAACTTCTCTTGTAAATGAAATCCGGAATGTTGTAAACAGTAAAAACGGCTTTTTTGTTTCAGGAAAAGTTCAGCAGTTTGATAAACACACCCCGTATAGCGCATTAATTCAGGCATTCAGAGATTTAATACGGCAGCTTCTGAAAAGTTCCCGGGAAAACATCGAAATGTGGAAATCTGCATTCTGCAGCAGTTTGGGAAATAATACCCAGCTGATAATTGATTTGATTCCGGAGCTGGAAGAAATTACAGGACCTCAACAGAGTGTTCCTGTTCTAACTCCAGTTGAAGCGCATAACCGGCTACTGTTAACATTTAAAAATTTTCTAAGCGTATTTGAGGAAAATGGACACCCTCTGGCTGTGTTCATCGATGACCTTCAATGGTCTGATCCTTCGACTCTTGAACTTTTGAAACATCTTTTATCTGCAGGAGGGGAATTTACCGTTCTCTTTATTGCTGCGTACAGAGATAATGAAGTTAAAGACGGGGACGTTCTTGTCCGGTTTCTTGATGAATTAAAAAACAGCAGCATGTGTGAAATACTCAGCACAAACGATATTAATTTAAAACCGCTCGGATTGTCCGTAATACAACAAATTGTTGCCGACACATGTCATTGTGAGCTTGAGAGTGCAGAACCGCTTGCCTCGGTTATTTTCGAGAAAACAAACGGTAACCCGTTCTTTGTGAATAAAGTTCTTTTATCGCTGTATCTGGAGGGTGTTTTTACTCTCAATGAAGAGACCGGCGTTTGGGAATGGAATATTGAAAAAGTTAGAAATACGGGTATAAGTGATAATGTCGTTGATTTCCTCGTAAAGCAGATTGAGTCTTTGCCGGGCGATACTATAGAAATTCTAAAACTCGCAGCATGTATTGGATATCAGTTTGATTTACTGATTATTTCAAAAATTCTTCACAAACCGTTTAATCAAATTGCGGATACTATTCAGACTGCAGTTGATAAGGGATTGATTCAAGCGGTAGATGGATCTCAGCGTCTTCTTAAATATCTTACAAAACCCAAGGCTGCAAGAATATTGTTTAAATTCAATCATGACCGCATCTGTCAGGCCGTGAGTACGTTAATTCCTGATGATGTAAAAATAAGCATGAATACTCAGATAGGGAATGAGCTCCTGCTGTCGTATTTAATGCCCGGCAGTGATGTAACACTCTTTGATGTTGTAAACCATATGAATTTGGGCAGTACCGGCTCTATGGAATTTGAGAAACGGGCAAAACTTGCCGCATTAAATTTTTGTGCAGGAGATACTGCAAACAATACTGCGGCGTATATTGAGGCATTCGCCTACTATGAAAAAGGAAAAAGATTACTGACTGAAGATGAGTGGAAGCAGGATAGGGAAATGTGGATTTCTGCATCTCTTACCCAGGCACAAGCTGCATTGTTTTCCGGTAATTTAAATAATGCGGAAAATATTTGTGATGCCGTGAGCAGGATCATAACTTCCAGTATCGATAAAGGCAGATTAACAAACGTCAAAGTTATGCTGCTTGAGTTTACGGGGAAACATATAGAAGCTGTTAATGAAATCCGGAAGTGCTTAAAATTGTTCGGAATTATTTTGCCCGTTGATCCAGGTGAAATTCAAATGGAAATACAGGAAGGTGTCGGAATAATGAAGTCTTTCCTCAAAAACGCTCGTATTGAAGACATCGTTATTTTACCGGCAATGAAGGATCCTGAAAAACTGATGGTTATGCAGTTATTGTTCAGTGTAGTTCCTCCTGCATTAATAACAAATCCTCCTCTATATATTCTTGCTTCTTTAATTATGTTTGAACTGACAATGAAATATGGAACAACAGATCTTTCCTGCAAGAGTCTTACCGACTGCGGAATTATTCAATGTACTATGATCGGCGACTATGATACCGCATATAAACTTGGCGAAGCCGCATTTGAGCTTATAAAAAAACACAAAGCTGAATCAGTGAAGGCTGCAACATACTTTACCTTCACGTTCATTTCCCATTGGCGTAAACATTTTAATGAAGACTTTGAATACTACGAATTGGCGTATAAGTCCGGTCTTGAAACAGGCGACATACAGCATGCGGCGTATGCGCTTGCGCACAAAGTTTTTTTACAGTCTTATACTGGAAAAAGTTTAGCAGAAAATCTTTCAGAGATTAAAAATACTAATAAATTTCTCACTGAACATAAGACGGCTGTTCCGCTTCTGCTGACATCAATTGTTCAGCTGCAGATAGAAAAATACTTTGCACTTCCTGAAAGCAGTGAAGAAAAAAATCTTCAGGAACAGGAGAAGATCCTGATTAATTCACTAGAACAGATGCATAATCTTGCTTTCATTGTTCGAATCGCCCATTTCAATTCAATGTTTCATATTATTCACGGTAATATTGAGCAGGCAAATGAATACTGTCAGCTGGCAGAAAAATTAGCCTTTGCGGCTCTCTCTGATTTTCCAATACCAAATCAGTATCTGTTTGAGATTATCATTATTTCTAAAAAATGGGATGCCTCTCCTGCGGATGAGCATGAGCAAATGTCTGCAAGGGTGTCTGAGAATCTTAAGAAACTGCAGGTGTATAAGGACAGTGCACCTTCCAATTTTGCACATCTATACCATCTTGCATCAGCAGTGAATGCTGTGATGCATAAAGAAGCACTTGAAACAATACTGGCTCATTTTAATGAAGCTATGATTTTTTATGTCAACGATGATTTCATTCACATGAAAGCGCTCTGCAATGAGCTTATGGGGGAATTCTGGCTTGGAAGAGGCGAAGCAACAGTTGGAAAGGCATATATTAAAGAGGCCTATTATTTGTATAAGCAATGGGGAGCTCTTAGAAAGCTCTGTCTTATGGAAGAAATGTACCCGCATTTTATCCAGGTTAATAAATCTTCTTTCTCTCAATCACACACAAGGACAACACATACAAATCATGTAAACGATATTGATGTAACATCAATACTAAAAGCGACCCGGGCAATTTCCAGCGAAATAAAACTGGATAAACTGCTGTGTACTCTGCTGGATACAATTCTCGAAAATGCAGGAGCTCAGAATGGCTGTCTGCTGCTTAAAAATGAACACGATAATGAATTGTATATAGAGGCAATAAAAGCAGCAGATTCAATACAAATTGAAGTGTTAACTTCTATTCACATAAACCAAAGCAGTAATATTTGCCGCGAGATAGTGCAGTATACTGCAAATACGAAAGAGTTTTTAGTAATCGATGATGCCTTAGCCGATGCTGATTATAGAAATAATCCTTATGTTATGAGAAATAAAATAAGGTCGGTCATCTGTATGCCGGTAATACTTCAGAATAAGTTTAAAGGCGTTGTATATCTTGAAAATAATCTTTCAACAGGTGTTTTTACAGAGCAAAGAATCGAAATACTTAAAATAGTTGCATCCCAGGCTTCCATTTCTATAGAAAATGCACGCCTGTATGAAAACCTTGAAGACAAAGTTAAAGAAAGAACATTCCAGCTGAAAGAGGTAAATGATAAGCTTAAGGAATTGTCGCTTCAGGATCCATTGACAAAGCTGTTCAATCGACGGTATGCATATGATCATATTGCACAATATACAGACAGCTATGTGAAAGAAAAAACATGGGCTTTGAAAAAAATTAATAAGAGGGAAAAATCAATTGAGCATACTATTCTAGGGGTCTTTCTTATTGATATTGATTTTTTCAAGAAAGTAAATGATACATACGGCCATCAGGCAGGAGACACTGTTCTGGTGAAGATTGCCGATACATTAAAAAAACTTGTACGGGCAGATGATTATGTTGTCCGTTGGGGCGGGGAAGAGTTTTTAATTATCCTGAATAATACAAAGGCCGAATATCTTAAAATGTTCGCCAGGAAAGTAATTACCGCAATCCGGGAAACTGAAATTGTGTTATATGAAGGTACGGCAATACATATTACCTGTTCATTAGGTTTTACGATGTTTCCAATAGACGGAGAAAATCCTGATCTTATTAATCTTGAGCAAATGATTAATATCAGCGACTATGCGTTATATAACGCAAAAGAATCGGGAAGGGACAGAGCAGCATTTTTTAATTTAAATAAACAATCTTTGAACGGGGAGCTGATCAAGAAACTGTTAATACAGCTCTCAATAGATTCTAAAACTGAAAGCGACTGGTTCTCGATTGAGTACGTGTAAACTCGCCTAAGAATCAAGATTTTTCTACGGTACTATTTGAAATACTCTTCATTTGTTAGCCAGATTTCCTCAATTCTATACATATGCCAGTATTCATGAGAAATTATATGATTCATGATTAGCGGAATA
This sequence comes from Spirochaetota bacterium, assembly GCA_023398165.1. Classification (GTDB taxonomy): domain Bacteria; phylum Spirochaetota; class Spirochaetia; order Treponematales; family Treponemataceae; genus JAAZLA01. The sequence continues at coordinate 235,089 of JAEWSQ010000012.1, forward strand.
TTATACATTCCGTATTCTTTATGATGCGCTTCGTTGTTAAAGTCAGCAGTACTCAATTTATGTATTAATTCTATCTGTTTTTTTCTTTCCGCGTAATATACGGAAAAAGCATCTTCAAGGGATGAGTATAATTTACTAATTGATTTCTGAGTTTCAGGGAAATAAGGAGTTATAACAGGATTAGTAACGGTCTTTAATAATTCAATCCGGTCATAGAATAGTTTCTGCACATCAGCTATGTGATATACATGTTCCCTGATGGTCCATGCATCTTTATTTCTTTTAGTATCAAGTTTATCATCCGGAATATTTGAGATATATGTTTCTATGATTCCGGGAAGCGATTCTAAAACGGAAACCAGTGAGACAAGTTTAAATTTCATAGCATACCTCTCTTTGCTTTATGCTTTTTTAAAATATTCAATTACACTTTTAATAACTTCATTCTCTTTTTCTTCATCATCCAGTTTTGCATAACAATTACTGTTTGGATCCCTGCTGTCTAAATACTTTTTTACGCCGAAACATAACTGATTTTTAATCATATCGTTTATGACGGTGCTTCCAATGCTTTCAATAATACTCTTAAGCGGTTTAATTATATTGCTCATATATACATCTTCATATTTCTCTGTCATTCCGCCGTGTGCAATAATGAGAACATTTTTATGCTGATTATTCTGCTTACCTGAACAATAATTCAGGTAATACATTTCCTGTATTTTTTCAAAAATGCAAAGAAGCTTTGACGGAATCAGGGCATAGTGGGGTACAACGAGGATTACATCATCATGTGCATTCCATATATCAAAAAATAAATTAAAGTCTTCATCCTGTATGCATTTTTGGGTTAGAGCGCATTTTTCGCACATGATGCAGAAAGATACATAATAATCACGAAGATCAGCTATTTCAATACTGATATTCTTAACTTCGAGCAGTCCCCTTTTAATGCGTTCTGCCGTCTGCAGGCTTTTTGAATTGTTTTGAGAAGGTATGATATTAGACGCACTTATAATTAACATAACTCACTCACAGGAAATAATATAAAATTCTCTTTATGTTCGATAATAGTATACAACGTTATTATCATACCGTAGTAAGGAGCAAAGAGTCCATTTACTTTACTTACAATTGTTGAAACAATACTTATTAACTTTTTTTCCATTACTGTTTTCCTGTCCTACACTCGTACGCTTATAAGCATGGCATCATGCACATCTAGTTCTGCCGTAAAAGGCCCGGTATCTGCTTTACCGGATTTAATCTCTGTGTTTGTCCACAGATTGAAAATGCCCTTAGCTGAGAGACTGAATTGTCCGCTGATTTTTTTCGGGCTTAATAGTTTTCTCTGTATAATTTCACATAAGATAGAATCAATATCAGCTGATACAGTCCTCTTTTCATCGCTTAAATTAAACAGTGCAATATAGACAGCATCTTCGGGATTGGTGCGGACACTGCACCAGAGCGCTTCTTTTTCAGAGCGTGAATATTCAAATGCTCCATGAGAATTAATCAAAAGCTCCAGTACATTTCTATTTGTTAATAGGGTAAGTGTTTTTGCATCGAGCTGAGGAAGATCTGTTCCTATCATCAAAGGGGAACGGAAGATGCACCAGAGAGTCAGCATAGTTCTTTGTTCGGCTTCTGTAAAGCGGATTTTTCTTTCGTCTGCGAAACCTTTACCGACTACATTGAGCGGGAGCATGTCGCAATCAGGCCAGCAGCCTTCCCTTACATGGTTTTGCCAAACAGCGCAGCGCTCAAACATATTTTTTAAAAGGCGGTAGTCATCCCAAAAGTCATCGGTGATGCGCCACATGTTAGAATACCGCTCAAGGTGATACGCTTTTTCAATAACAGCAGGTCCCGGCGATAGGCTTAATACCATAGGACGGCCGCAGTTTTTTATGGCTTGGGCAATCATTTCAATTTCTTTTTCTGCTGAGTAGGGAGAGGAAGCATACATATTTGTATTGCAGATATCGTCAACTTTAACATAGTCAACGCCCCACTGTGCATACAGCTCAAACAGGGAATCGTAATAAGCCTGGGCGCCGGGAGCCTCGTAATTGACTCCGTACATATCTGGATTCCAGCGGCTTATTGAGTAGGGATTCGCAATTTTATCGGCGGTAACGGAAGTACCTTTTACTTTCATATGCAGGTGGGCTGCAAGGCGCGGAATGCCTCTCATTATATGAATGCCGAATTTTAAACCGAGTGAATGTATATACGAAGCGAGGTGCTCAAAACCTTTTCCGCCTTCTGCAGAAGGAAAGCGGTTAACGGCAGGCATCTGGCGGCCGTATTCATCCATGGTAAAATGATTGAACGGAATGTATTGGATTTCAGGGCGCTCTTTACCTGCATCGGGATCCGACCACTGAATATCGATTACAATGTATTCCCAGCCGTACTGTAGAAGATTCTCTTTCATATAAAGAGCATTTGCACGAACCTGCTGTTCATTTACGGTAGTGTCATAGTAGTCATAACTGTTCCAGCCCATCGGCGGGAAGGGGCAAACATCATTCTTTGAATACATAGGTTTCTCCTTCAGCCGCTTTTTTATACTTCTTTTTATTCTTTTCATCTTCTTCACGTTCAATAAGAGATAAAACAGACTCCATCAGCTTCCCGTCTTTTATCTCTTTTGCGATTTTCCCAAGGCTGCCTATTATATCCATCCTGAGAAGGTTATAGTGCTTTTTTGATGTGTATGAAAGAAACTCATTTTCAAGCTGGTTTACAATCAGGTCTTTGTATTCTTTATCTGCAAGAGCCGCTTTCCATATATTTTGAATGTACTGTCTTTGAGTAATAAACTTTTCATCATTAATAAGGCTCATGAGTAATGGAAGTATTTTCTTAAACTCTATGCGGTCTTTTTTATTCCGTGCAAGATTGCATAAAAGCATGAGCGCAATCGAACGGTGATATGAATTTTCGTCCTGCAGCATTGTTATGAACGTATCTTTGTACTCATTAAACCAGGTAACATTCTGCTCTGTAATTTCAAGCATTTTCTGCAAAGCATTAAAGCGTTCGGTGTCATCTTTGCTGGCAAGCTGTTTCATATAATGATCAATTTCATCACTCATATGAATCTCCTAAAAATGTAATCATGTCTTTCTTATAATTATAAACATTCTCTTAAATGGAAACAGCACTTTATTATTCTCAGTACGGCTGTATTTTCCACTTAAGTTTTCTTTTACTGCTTTTGAAAAGAATTCTCTGTCTTCCATCCGCTCCAGTGAATCCATATAAGGTTTAATTCCGGTAGTCTCTATCATACTATAAATTTCCAAATCTGTGTTCATAATGTGATAGTAATTTGTTTCCCAGAGTTCAACATCTTTTGACAATCCGGATGCTGTATTATAATAGAATTCACTGGTATGAAAGGTAAAAACATCATCAATATTGAATTTATTAGTTGGGAATAAGGAGTGAAAAGTTTCATCAACTATCTTTGAAATCTGCATCTGATTGTATAAGGGTACTTGTATTGCCGCTCTTCCGCCGGGGCATACTATACCGGCAAGTTTCTTGAGCAAGGCATTATGATTTGGAATCCATTGAATGACGGCATTTGAAAAAACCAGATCATATTGCCGGGAACCTAAATCTTTAATATCGCGCACTTCCCATTGCTGATCGGGGTACAGTGTTTTTGCTTTTTCTATCATGGAAGGAGAGTTATCTATTCCGAGTATTGCGGAATTCGGCCAGCGGTTTTTAAGTATACTTGTACTGTTTCCCGGGCCGCATCCGATGTCGATAATTGTTTTCGGCTCTATAGTGCCCAGTCTGTTTACTAAGTCAACTGCTGGCTGGGTACGTTCTTTGCTGAATGCTAAATAAGCATTAGGATTCCAATCACTTTTCTCAATTTTCACCGTAGTAACCCCCCGTTACTATATGTTAAAGCTTTACCGATATCTTCGGTCATCATTTCCACTTTGCTTTTTTCAAGGCCAAAGCTGTCTCCTGTCTGGGTATATGACGGAATTAACCGTATGCCGTTACATATAAACTCCTCGCTTCTTATTTTATACGTTGAGCCTGCAGGAATTATTTTTGTATTATATTTTCTCTTCCATATGTAATTCACAGATTTAATAGCAAAATCACCCATCAGCAGAATTACTTTCAGATTTTTAAATAAATCTAATTCTTTCTCAAGGTGATGCGAACAGTTCTCAATAGTTTTGGCAGAAACGAGGTAATCTTTCTTCATACACTTGAGTGCTGTTGTAAGGTATATACCTTTATGGAGGTAATCGGAATATGTTGTAAAAGAGCATCCGTTTTTACTGAATAAGAAGTTTGTATTCTCAATAAATGAAGGAGAACCTTTCCCGTCGAAGTAGTCTTCCGGATTTTTCGGGAATGCTTCCGATATTATCATGATGGTAATTGTATCAGTGTTGACTTTTTTAGTATCTAAAAAATACTTAACAATATTCACGTCATGGCAGTCGAATGTACATTGGCTCATAACTAATCTTCCTGAATTATATACAGCGGATATCCGTTAGGGTCATATACTTCAAATATTTTTGTTTTCGGCCCGATATTCCGCAGCGGCGATTTAAACATAATCTGCTTAGTTTTAAGCCTCTCATATTCATTTTCTATGTTCTCGGCAGCAAACCCCACGGTGGTAGTAAAATCTGAAAACACGACTTTCGGGGCGCCTACTCTTTCAAGAAGCTCAATTTTAAGCCCGTCCTTCTCGATGTTCGCAAGTTTGACATCGGCTTTAGGCTGAAACCTGTTGATAAGGTTAAATGAGAAAAGTGATGTATAAAACTTTACCGATTCTTCAACATCATTACAGTAAATTGTTAAGTTATGAATCTTCATGGCAGTTCTCCTTGTTTATCATTCTACCACACTAATGGCAGTAATCTGTATGTAGTTTTTTGCGAAATTTTCAGTACTGTTTTCTGTCAAATATATCTTCTATGTCCTTACTCCGGTTTTTTTCCTATGTATAGTGCATGTCCGTTTGTATCTGCAAGTTCACTCAAGGCAGCGCTTTCTTCTATTATTTGAATTATTTTATTATACATTTCTTTGTCTTCGCTTTCTTTTTGAATAATACCCTTTTCCAGCTTATACCCGAATCCTCGTACAGAACGTATTTGTGTTTTTAAAAAGCCCGCTTTACTCATTATAGTATTAACTTCACTTGCTTTGAGAAATCTTCCTTCCTGAAACCCGCTGTCTGTTTTATTGTGAAAAATACCCTTTCTGTAAACTTCGTCGAGAACTGCAGCATCCACCTGTGCCGGGTCATACATAGAACGTTCAATGATTCCGCTGACTCCGGTTAGATACGGTATGTAAATTGCCAAAATTTCCCCGCCCGGTTTAAGAACGCGGTACACTTCCGATAGTGTGCGGTCAATATCAGCGTCATCAATTATATGATATAAGGGTCCAAAACAAAGCACTGCATCGAACGAAGCATCCTTGTATATTTTCATGTCGACAGAGTTTACAACATCAATGGATTCAATATTCGGAACGCCCTTTGCTTTTTCTTTTGCTGTTTTTACCAGATCCGGAGATAAATCACCAAGGGTCATTGTATATCCTTTCTTTGCAAGCTCGATTGTATGTCTTCCCGGTCCTCCTCCAAGATCAAGAACTTTACTGCCGATTTTGATTGTCTTATCAATTATGCGGTGTAGTAATGTGAACTCAAGCATGCCTTCCGGAGAGGATAATCGGCTCCATTCGTCAAAGACGCTGTAATATTGCCTAACTTTATCATAACTCATTATTCTTTCTCCCAAAATAATCCAGTACCCGTATTGCTCTTAAGGTATTCCATTTATCCCGATCGATAGTATAGTACTCTTTTCCAGGTTGTGAATATCCTTTCCAAATACCGTTTTTCATCTGCGCTTTTTCAAGCAGAACAATTCCTTCTTCCATCCGCACATCGTATTTAATTTTTGCATACCTGAAATAATCAAGACACCGTAATACATCATACTTCCAGCGTATAGGAAAGGTAAACCGGAAAAAATCATCCTTAATAATTTCGCCGGTTGTTTTTGATTTGAACAGCGAATGAATAAGGATAAATTCCACCGCTCTTTTTTTTGCTTCCTGCAAATCGTTAATCTTGTATGTATATGAACCGCTATAGTACTGCTCTATGCCTTCTAAAACACTAATAGTGGAATGAAGGGAACTCTTTTGCGCTCCGCTTACGTATTCACAATTCCAGCCTCCGTCTTTCATCTGCACTTTCAATATATAGTCTATAAGCGGTTCTATAAGCCTGCCTTCTACTTTAAAATATGCACACACAGATAACAGCATTCCGTTAATGCAGATGTCGCTGTATTCTACTGTCCTCGCATAATTTACCCCGCCGTCTTTACCTTTTGGATACGATAAGAGGAGTATTGCTGATTCTTTGCATTTTTCATTATCCTGTTCTATTCCCAGCTGCATTAGTTCAAACAACACATAATGTGTACAGATCCATTTCGGATTATATGCTCCGTTTCCCCAGTGGCCGTCCGCCCGGCGTTTATCGAGGAGTATTTTTACATATCCAGATTGTGTAATTTTCTTCCGAAGCGCTATGCATTCCGCCTCGCTTTTGCGCAGTAAATCTCTTGCCGCTTGATACACAAGAGACGGGTCAGCATTATTCAGGAGCCATGAATATATATCCATATAATACCTCCTTCTGTTTCGATAGTATCAAATGATACTATCGTCAAGATGAACTTGTCACCGAATACATGAACACATCGCTTATTGATTTTCCAAGCGGAAAGTTCTTCAGCATTCCTTCTTTTATGAAGCCGGCTTTTTCAATAGTTTTTTGAGAGCCTGTGTTTTCAACATGTATTACTGCCTGAATTCGAGCCAGTTCCAAATTTTTTAAACCGAACTCCACAACTCTCTTTACAGCCTCCGGTGCATATCCCCTTCCCCAGTTTTCTTCCCATATGTAATAGGATATTTCAGCAGCTTTTTTATTTTGAAATCCGCCTAAATCTATTCTTCCAATGCTCTTATTTTGTTTATCTGTAATGTGCCAGGTGAAGACAAGCTTTAGTTTTAAGAGACGGTCATTAATATTTCTAAGCCAATTTTTGGCATCCCTTTCATTATCCCTAAGAAGGGATAACCCTCCAAGGTATTTTTGCACATTGAGATTTTCAAAGTGCAGGCGGTATTCCGGAATATCATCTATAGTAAACTGCTTTAAGATAAGCCGCTCCGTTTCAAGGACAGGGATTGATTTGAAGGAATCTTTAAACATAGTGCCCCTTTACTTTTTGTTTCCTATAACATTGCCTTCGGAATCTGTGAGTAATAATCCGTTTGAAAAATCCAGTATAGGGAGGGGATTCTTCCACGGATCATTGAGTAAGGCATATTTCCCGACTTTAATTTGAATAGGTCCAAAAATCAGTTTACCCCCGTTTGAAACAATCGATTCTATTGCTGAATCGACTGAATCGACCAGGAGGCATGTTTCAAAGGGCCTATTATCAGTGTGTAGAACTAATTCATCATCCGAACCCGGGAGGGATAATCCTGCAGAATCATTTCCATCCCTCCACAGGAGCGTATGACCGAGTTTATTATAAAAAGCAATTCCCTCGTCAAGATTCGTAACCGGTATGCTGTAGCAGTCAATTTTATTAAATACGGGTTTTGTCATGTATTCATCCTTTTCTTTATTTCTCTTCAATGTGCGGTCCGGAACCGATTACCATTTTACCTTTATAATATAGTTCTTTTATATTCAATGATACTTTAGTAAAATCTTCAAGACCGAGCTTTTTAATTGTTAAAAGGTTAAAAACCTTTAAGTTATGAGGCAGAATATTTGCGTTATCTGCTGAAGGATTTAATTTACTGCAGGGAAAATCATTGCAGGAGGAACATGAAGAAATCTTTTTGCTCTGGACACAGCTGTATGTTCCACAGTCGCCCTTAATTACGGGGCATTTTCCCTTTACTGCGTTACAGCCTTTACAGGGCAGAGCTTCTTTAGGATACCCTTTTGATAAAAAGTAGTTTAGCATCTGCGGATTATCCTTGCAGGTATACATTTCGCAAATTCCGCAGTCAATACCGCACGGGGCTACGAGTTGTGTTCTTTCATTCATGATTATCTCCTTATACTACAGGGTTGTAAATAACCTGAATAGTTAATTATATACCCATACATATGGGTGTCAATAATGAATGATGAAACTGGTTTTGAAAAGTGAAACGGGTTTAAATGAAATGGTATTAGTGATACTGCTGTGTAGTTTAAAATATCAGAAAGGTTTGAAGATGCAGTGTCTAAATACAAAATACCGAGTGCTGCATCTGTTATAAAGGTTATACCTGTAATAATCACAATTGAAACAGCAGTTTTTCGTTTTTTTCATAAGGTTTCTTAAAACGCTGTTTCCCCGTAGCTAATGATTTTTTCCAGCGCAAATTTTAAATCGTTATCTGATGCTTCATCATATGACTGTTTGAGCTGCTGTTCAAGAGTAACATATTCAAACAGGCCGTCTGCCACAAGTATAGGTGTTTGGGGGTGCTGGTTCCGCCGCTGCAGGTCAACTCCTAAATGACTAAAGCCTTCTTTTGGCGTCCATGTGAGGGCTTTTTCATCTTCATCCAGATTATAGACAAGCTGGAAGCCGGTCAGGGTTTTATCTATTTCAGACGTATACCAAAGATATATGTCGCAGTATTTTTCTGTAAACAATCTTCTGTATCCGGTTTTATCCTGTCGTACATGTATGAATTCTTTAAACATAGCGATTACTGTCTCCCTTTTAAAAAAGTATTTCTTGTATAGTATAGCACTCCCTACTCCAAAAATTCATATATACCGGACCATTCCTTCAATAAACCTTTTTCAATAAGCCCCTGCAGTTTTACACAGCGTTCCAAATAAAAATCCAGTACAGGATCTGCACACCTGTTCGCTAAATACTTATGAGGACCGCAGGCTGATATAAGATCGCTGTAAATCTCTATTGCAGATGTAAAATTTCCCCTCGTGTAAAAATCATAGGCTCTCTGCATTGAAGATACATAATCTGTTTTCCTCTCTTTTGTGGATTGCGGTTTGTGGCCGAAATATTCATAAATACGGAGCACAGTCTTCTTGCCTTTTACGAGAATTTGATCGATGAACCGGAGATCTTTTTGATCCTGCAAATTACCTAGAAAATCTTCAGACACAATAATGGGCAGTCCGTATATTTTTGTGAGCGACTCAAGACGGCTTGCGGTATTGACTACATCGCCGATGACCGTCCAGTCCATCTTTGATTGTGATCCTATATTCCCGACGGTGACCTCGCCGTAATGGATTCCTATTCCGTTATTCAGTCTCATCGGAAAATTGTTACTGCTGTTTATTTCAATCAATTTCTGCCGCATAGAGACGGCGCAGGCTACTGCATCTTCGCTCTTATTAAAAATAGCCATTATGCAGTCGCCCATCAGTTTATCGATTTCGCCGTTATGTTCAATTACGCAGCTGCTCATGCTTTCAAAATAAATATTCAACAGCTCAACGGTTGCCAACGGGCTTAAGTTTTCTGAAAGGGTAGTAAAGTTGCGGATATCAGAAAAGAGAACATTTACTTTTTCGTTTGTCGGAGGAAATTTTGTGGGGTCTCCGCCCGATTGAATTATATTTACAATAGAGCGCCTGGTATAAATCTGAGTAATGCAGAGCCTCCGCTCGGCCTCATTCTTTGCCGCCTCAAGCTGTTTGGTTCTCTCTTTTACTTTTTCTTCAAGCTCATCATTTTTTCTCTTAAGCTCGGTTATGTCGCTTAATACAAATACAATGCCAATCGGAATTTTATTATCATACAGGAAAGAGCCTCTCTGCTTGGCATCCATTATTCCGCCGTTCTTTTTTTTCACGCTCACTTCAACGTCGTCAAATTTTCCTTTCAGCATCTGGTCAAATATTGGGTTCGATACAATTGATAATAAATTAAGCTGTTCATTTTTTTCATACCCCAGACGCATTGTAAAGGCATCGTTGAAATCTATAATTGAATACTGCATATCTGTAATTACAATTATCTCTCCTGCGATTGCAATTATCTCTTTACTTGCAAATTCCAGGGTCGGAACAAGAAACCGGTATTTTGCAACCGCATACCCCAGGGCCAGTATCCAGAAGCCGAGAAAAATATGTCCTATTGCAGGAAATGAAATTCCAAAAGAAGGGGAAACAATATTAAACCACAGGCCAAGGGCAACCATCGGGAAACCGACTCCGCCGATAATTTGAAACTGCTTGATCATGATTGCATTTTTAGTGCGTCTGGCTTTCCTGTAAATTGTGACGATTATATATATCAGCATGGAGATCCAGACAGGAAGCAGTATTAAATATACTATGCCGAACACTGACCAGTGAGGTACATCAATCCAGGTAACACCGGAACGTATATAGTCTGCCGATGCGCTGTAGCCTGTGAATACTGTAATACTTGAAACGAAGGCGAACACGTAGCAGAAGATTAAAAAAGCTGTCCATTTCCACTCAATTTTTTTCTGTTTAATAATTAACAGAAGATGAATTGTAAGCGGCCACCAGCTGAAAAATCCTATGGAACTCAGTGCATGTGAAAAAAAAGCATCTGGTTTAAAAATAGACCAGCTGAAAAATATTTCTCCCAGATGAACAAACGCGATGCTGATGCTCAAAGAGAGGAAAACCCTTGCTGCGCTGTTTCCCTTATTCTTTGAGAAAACCCAGACTCCCATGCTGATGCTCATGACAAAGAAAATAAAATAAATAATCACAAGGGGATTTATAGTCCCGAAAAATGAATAGGTATCATGTATCATGAGCTGCTCCTGTTTACCGCGGAATATCCTCTTTCGTCACCGTAAACCCTGTCCACTCCACTTTCCCCAGTTCCATCATGCTTTCTGCCCGTGTGAGGCCGTTTTTCATGTAGAAGGGGACTGCATTGTCATTTGCATTAATAAAAACAATAATATCTTTTTCGCCGCCTGCTCCTTCTCTTGCAATCCTGATGAACTCAGATCCGATGCCGCATTTTACATAATCCCTATCCACGGCAAGGTCGGTAACCATGAGCCAGTAGGCAAAATCGGTGAGGCCGAAACACACGCCGACCACTTTCCCGTCTGTATTGAGGGCAAGGAGGCTTATTTGAACATTCTTAACAAGACGTGCTATTCTCTGTTGAAACCTTTCCTTCGGATACTGAGAGCCAAGATCTGTTTTCGTTAAGAATTCAATATAATCCGCTGCACTAATATTTTTCTTTATTATTGATATTAAGCCTTTTTTCGTTTCCAATATTTTAACAGTTTTCTTTTCCATACTTGTTCCTCTTTCCTTCTGCCGTCTCACATTTCACCGTAATACTACAATATAAAGTGAGAAAAGTAAAATATGTTACTGTGCACATTATTTTCACCTGATAATGTGAAGCCTTCCCGATACAAACATTCAAATAAAGTATATACTTTTTTCTATGATTTCCAATATTACCATTACAGTTCTTCCCGGCGAGGAAGACAATACTTCATTTATCCGTGCGAAAGCCGCTCAGACGCTTTCTGTCAAACCGTCAGAAATTACTGCTTTAGTATTCAAAAAAAAATCTATAGATGCCCGGCGGGGTCAGGTAAAAATTCACCTTGCATACACCGCCTACATCGGTGAAGAACCGCCGGTTCAGGGAGAGAGAACGTTTACTCCCCGCTGGAAGAAAATAGAAATAAGTGAAAATTCAAAATCACAGGATGTTGTCATTATCGGTTCGGGGCCTGCGGGTCTTTTTGCCGCGTTAAGACTCCTTGAACACGGTCTTCGTCCGGTTATTGTTGAACGGGGTAAAACAGCATCCGAACGTAAAAAAGATATTGCGCTCATTACTAGAACCGGTTTTGTAGACGGTAATTCCAACTACTGTTTCGGCGAAGGCGGGGCGGGAACTTTTTCGGACGGCAAGCTTTATACAAGATCAAATAAACGGGGCGATATTTCCCGTATCCTTTCCATCTTTGCACATCACGGAGCAGATGCTTCAATTCTGACTGATGCCCACCCGCATATTGGTACCGACAGGCTGCCAGGAATTATTGGCAGTATGAGAAAAACCATAGAAGATCACGGCGGAGAAATAAGGTTCGGCTGTACCTGTACCGGATTTGAAATTTCAAAAGGAGCCGTCACCGGTGTGCAGGTGATGATTGAAGGAAGGGAACAAATAATTCCTTCCCGTGCAGTAATTCTTGCTTCCGGTCACTCCGCCCGCGGCATGTATGAACTTCTTGCCCAAATAGAACTTGACGGGAAAACAAACGGAAAACCGCTTCTAGAAGAGAAAGGGTTTGCAGTAGGCGTCCGTGTTGAACATCCGCGTGAACTCATCGACCGCATTCAGTATCACAATACAAAAGATACTTCTTCAATGGAAGCCGCAGAATACCGTCTTACTGCGCAGGTTGAAGGGCGAGGGGTGTACTCATTCTGCATGTGTCCCGGAGGTTTTATTGTTCCCTCTGCAACAGCCGATGATGAAATCGTTGTGAACGGTATGTCTGCAAGCGGCCGCAATACACGCTGGTCAAATTCTGCAATCGTTGTGGAAACAAAACCCGAAGATATTCCCGCTCAGTTCCGCGAAGGAAACAAGCCTGTCCTTGCAGGCATCAGATTTCAAAAATGGCTCGAGCAGGAAGCAAAAAGCAACGGACAGGGACAAGCAGCCCCTGCTCAGAATCTTATAGATTTTCTTGAAAAGAAATCTTCGAGGACACTTCCTGAGTGTTCGTATACTCCCGGAATTGTTCCTTCCCGGCTTGACAGCTGGATACCGTCCTTTATTTCTGAGCGTCTCCGTGAAGGCTTTATTTCGTTTGACCGGTTTATGCACGGTTTCATTTCGAGAGAGGCTGTTCTTGTTGCAATCGAAACCCGCTCCTCATCCCCGGTTCGAATACTTCGTAATAAGGAAACTATGGAAAGTACCGCCCTTTCTGGATTATTCCCTGCAGGCGAAGGCTCAGGATATTCAGGAGGCATTGTATCTTCTGCCATGGACGGCGAAAATGCTGCAGACAGAATTGCGGAGAAACTTGGAAAATAAAAAACAGCTTTGCACAGATGTTTTCCCGCTGTACAAAGCTGTTTTATTCCTTATTGTAAGATTTTGTGCTTGCTGAGAAAATTCATTACTTAATTTTTCTTACCGGCAGCAGTTCAATATAGCCGCGCCCGCCTCTCGGTTCGAGCTGTATGCGGGGGTTTGATTCATCCCATTCGTATCCTGCAATTGAGGGATCATATTTTTTTTCAGCTTCCCAAATTTCACTGATAGCTTTTTCGTAGTTTTCCTCTTTGAAAGGCTCTCCTTTAAACATAAGGTACTCAGTTTTTGGAAGTTCAATTACATCAAACCCCTCAGGAACAACTCCTTTGTAGTCGAGAGCGACTTCCGCCCCCTGAACATATTCCGATGTTCCCTGTTTTATATACTTTTTAGGAAGCCGCATGCACACAGGTTCTCCTGCTAAGGATTTAATGCTCTGCAGTAATCCCCACACATCGCATCCCGCTTCTTCACAGTATGAAAAGTAGTCATTTGCATGTATACCTCGTTTAATAATTACCTTCCGTGCACTCTTTTCGATTACCTGCACAAATACTGTCTTAATTTTTTCCATAGTAGTCTCCTTGTCAGGTTCAGCAGTGCTGATTTTAAATGGAGTAAACAAATAAATAGGAACCGGATTCTGTGCATAATCGTGAGGGTTGGTACCGAACTCTTTTAAAAATGCACGCTGATATCCGTCTGCGCTTTCAAAACCGGTGTCATACGCAATATCAATAATTTTCACGTTTTCATCGCGTAAGCGCAGAGCCGATTTCGATAAGCGGAGCCGCCTGATGTAGTCTGCAGGAGTCATGTTCAAAAACTGAAAGAAAAGTCTGGATGCGTACCACGGAGAGTATCCGGATATCCGTGCGAGCATTCCCGGGGTTATACAATCGAATACGTGCGCTTCGATGTATTCCTGCATTTTTCGAACTGCTTCTGTCTGTACTTTACTATCCATTGTTCACCTGACAAAAAGAAGTGTACTCTATACTGATATAATCCTTCTCGACTTTTTTTGCTATTTTAAAAGCGATACCGCTTTCTCAAGAGTTTCACAGAATAGTACTTTACCGGTGCTGTTGCTTTCATACATAAAATCCCGCAGACTTTTACTTTCGACGTTTGAAAAATCTCCCAGAATTATTAGGCGCCTTGAGTATGTGGAAACTTTTTGAAGAATCTCTCCTGCAAAACCTGTCTTCAGGTTAAAAAAATCGGGAGTAATGTTATTCTTTTCTATAATTGTCGTATCTGAGGGGGATTCCATTAATGCATCAAAAAACGTCCGGTAATCGGTGATTTTTTCATTATCTTGAAAAACAGTCTTTGTAAGAATTCCTTTAGTGCTCTCAATAGTTTCATACGTCACAATTCTTACCCTTATCATTTTCGTTTTTATTTACCTGCATAAAACGTGAGGTAGTCTGTAAAATATTTTGTCTGCAGCGAGTGGCCTCCGTCGTATACGCGGAATGAGACTTTCATTCCGCGTTTTAAAAGCGCCTCATACAGAGAGGTAACACCTTTATTGAACGGATCATTTGTATTGCCGGTGTCCAAGTATACTTCAATTGCGCTGTATCCCTTTTTGGCTGCATATTTTTTTACATCTTTTACGGTATCTGTCTGTTCGTTCGGGTAAAGCCATTTTTCAAGCTGCGAGGCGGAATAATCCTGCGACGGAACAGCGGGGCTGTATCCCCCGATTTTACTGAAAAGATCCGGATGATGAAATCCTATGCGGAGAGAGAGCATTCCGCCCATTGAAAACCCTCCTATAAATCTGGATTCTTTTTTTCTTTGTGTAAAATAGTGTTCATCAATATAGGGTATTAATTCAGTAGTAATAAATACATCATTTTTCCTTTCATCTATTTTACCATCCAGTAAATCTTCCTTTATTTCAAGCGCATTAGCATCCTGAACGAAGGGGAATACCATAATCATTGGTTTAATAATACCAGATGAAGTTAATTCATCTGCACGTTCTACGATGCCGCTGCCGCTCCACATTGTTTCATTCGCTCCGTAGCTGTGAAGCCCGTACCACACAGGGTACTCTGTCCCGTCTCCGTATCCTTTCGGAAGATAGATTATATAAGGAACTTCTTTTTGCAAAACAGCGCTCTTAAGACCACATCGTTCGACCGTGTATGTTTGAGAAGGCTCTCTAGGAGTTATATTGCGTTTGCTGCTTGTGCATGAGAAAACACATACAGACGAAAAGATCAAGGCTCCTGTAAGGAATAAAAAATTTCTCATTGCTGCATTTTTTATCATACTGTCTGTTCCTTATTTTTTACCGGAAGGTATCCTTTTTTCACCGCACTGTCGAGAAGTGCGCAAATAAAGTCCCAAATTTCCTTTGAACCCTCGGCTACATGTTTATTAACTTCAAATACCATGTCGTAGGTGACGCCGTTCTTTTTCCAGGTGAAGCCTTCGGTAATATAATTTTGCAGAAGGGGTTCGAGTCTGTCAAAAACAGAGGCAAATTTCGCTTCATTTGTCTTTCTTTCTTCAAATTCCTTCCATATACAAAGCAGTTTATCTTTTTGTTCCTCCGGGAGAATTCCGAAAATCCGTTCTGCCGCTTTTTCTTCTCTTATATGAGCATCTTTTCTGTCGGCGGCATATAAAAAAGTATCGCCGGCATCAATTTCCACAATGTCGTGAATGAGGAGCATTAAAACAGTTTTTTCAATATCAACAGGAAAATTTGCATATTCACGTAAAAGAATTACCATAATCGCAATCGTCCAGGAATGCTCGGCATCGTTTTCAAACCTTCCCTTATCAAAAAGGAGGGATTTTCTGTAAATGTTTTTTACCTTATCAATTTCTATAAAAAAACTGAGCTGGTTTTCCAGTCTTGCATTGTCCGTAAAATCAAAAAACTTCATAGTTACCTCTTCTTCCATTCTATCATATGTACGCCTTCAATTTCTTCCCGGCTCCATTCATATTGACTCTTTTTTCCCTGAAGGTCATAATTCATTTCATATAAAACTTCAGGAGATTACTGAACCATGGCTTCATCAAAACAAGTACAGCCTTTTCTGCAGAAAAAAGATTATATTCCTCTTATAAAAAGGGCTCTCAGGGAAGACCTCGACAAAAACGGGGATATTACGAGCAATGCTATTTTCTCAAAGAAAACCCGTGCAGTGTTTAAGCTTTTAGCAAAAGACGACGGAGTTCTGTGCGGCATTGAAGTATTCCGTTCTGTTTTTTCCTGCCTTGACCGCTCAGTAAAGGTGGAAACATCTTTTAAAGACGGCGACCGGTTAACCAAAGGCACCGTTGTCGCAGCGGTAACGGGTCCTCTTATTTCAATTTTAACAGGAGAAAGAACTTCTCTCAACCTCATATCTCATCTTTCCGGTGTTGCAACAAAAACTGAGCGTTTTGTTTCTGCGGTAAACGGCAAGCCTGTTATTCTGGATACTAGGAAAACTGTTCCCGGTATGAGAAAACTTCAAAAATATGCTGTTGCCTCAGGCGGCGGTCAAAATCACCGCATCGGACTGTACGATATGATTCTTATTAAAGATAATCATGTTGATGCAGCAGGCGGTATTACAGAAGCAGTTGAAAGAGCTAGAAAGCGCTGGGGAAACCGCTTCAAAATAGAAGTTGAAACCAGGAATCTTGAAGAGGTCCGTGAGGCTCTTTCCTGTAACGTTGAGCGCATCATGCTCGACAATATGAGTAATGATGTAATGAAACAGGCAGTACAAATTATAAGCGGAAAAGCCGAAGTGGAAGCATCGGGCAATATGACAATAGAAAGGCTTCCTTCCTTAGCCGATGTCGGCGTCGACTTTGTTTCGTTCGGCGAGCTCACTCATTCAGTGACCATTTTTGACTTCTCTCTCAAACAGGAAGCAATACTATAATATATGGGAATGTACATGAATTCTAAATCAAACGCAGATATACTTAACGAAATTAAGATCTTGAAAGACTCCTTTTCAGGGAAAGTGCTCATCGCGGCTCATCATTACCAGAATGAAGATATTATCAGTGTTGCTGATGCGGTAGGCGATTCGTACCGGCTTGCTGTTATTGTGTCACAGTCAAAGGCGGATATTGTTGTAATGTGCGGCGTCCGTTTTATGGCCGAGAGCGCCTCAATCCTTGCAAGATCCGGCCAGACGGTTCTTCTTCCTGATTATAATGCAGGCTGTCCCATGGCCGACATGGTCTCTTTGGAAGCTGCAGAAAAAGCGCTTGCTTCAATTAAAAAAATGACCGGGGAAGACGCGGTTCCGCTTACATACATGAACAGCTGGGCCGATTTAAAAGCGCTCACCGGCTCCAGAGGCGGCAGCATTTGCACCTCGGGAAATGCAAAAAAAATTATGGCACACTATCTTGATAAGGGAAAAAAGATTCTTTTTATGCCCGATAAGAATTTAGGCATTAATACATCCCGCTCTCTCGGAATTACTGATGATGAAATTTGTCTTGTCTCCAGGGACGGCTCTATTTCTTCAGTCGGTAAAAACGCACGCATTTTTCTCTGGGACGGATACTGCCCCATTCATGTGGAATTTAAGAAAAACCAGGTGCTCGCATTACGCAAAAAATACCCCGGTATTACATTGATGGTGCATCCTGAGTGCACCGAAGATGTCGTATCTCTTTCCAGCATTGCAGCTTCCACCGAGGGAATGGCAAAGGAGATTAATAGTGCTCCTTTACACTCCGTTCTCGGAGTGGGTACAGAATACCGCTTTATTGAAAGAATGATTCGTGAAAACCCTGGAAAAACTATTGTTCCTTTGGAAAAGTACTGCTGCTCCGATATGGATCTCATTACCCCTCAAAAACTTCTTGAAGTCCTTAAGGCTTGTAAAGAAGGAAGCGCTGAATCTTTCCATGTATCCGTCAGTGAGCAGAACGCTCTCGATGCACGGAAGGCACTCTCAACGATGATAGAAATAACGGAAGGCTTATGATTAATGATGTACTAATTTTGGGAACCGGTATTGCAGGTTTGACTACAGCAATATCTTCCAGAGAAAAGGGTTTGTCGGTTCTTGTCATTACCAAGAATTCTAAAATAGAAGAAGCTAATACGAATTATGCACAGGGCGGAATAATTGCATACACCCCGGAAGATAAACCCGAACTTCTTGAAAAAGATATTTTAAATGCAGGGTGCAATATAAACAGCTTTGAAACAGTTGCACGATATTCGCGGGAAGCGCCGCATACTGTTCAGGAATTTCTAGCAGCCCATGTTGGCGTTGCTTTCAGCCGTAATGAAAAAGGCGAACTGGATTACACCGAAGAAGCAGCCCACTCGATTCGGAGAATTGTTCACTTTGAGGATCATACAGGAGATGCAATTGAGCATTCTCTTATTGCATTTGCAAAGAAAATCGGCGTTGTTGTCAGGACAGACTGTACGGCAATCGATCTTATAACGACTGATCATCATTCTTTGGATATGCAGGAAAAGTACCATGAAAGCGAAGTGCTCGGCGTGTATGCGCTCGACAATAAAAACGGACACGTGGAAACCATATTTGCCCGTTCTGTCGTACTTGCAACAGGCGGAATAGGGAATATTTATCAGTTTACCACAAACCCTGCAAGCGCTTCGGGTGACGGACTTGCCATGGCTGCCCGTGCAGGTGCTGCAATTATTAATGCCGAGTTTATGCAGTTCCATCCGACCGCTCTTTTCCATAAAGATATAAAGAGGTTTTTAATATCGGAATCATTACGCGGCGAGGGTGCAAAACTCCTCGATCCTGAGGGCAAACCCTTCATGAAGCGCTACTCATCCCAGGCGGAGCTTGCTCCCCGGGATGTTGTAGCCCGTGCTTTGTTTGAAGAAATGAGTAAACTCGGCTGCGAGTACCTTCTTTTGGATATTGCAAATCACTATACGGGTAAAGAGCCCCTTGAGAAACGTTTTTCCAGGATTTATGAAACTTGTAAAAAGGGCGGAATTGATATAACAAAACAGCCCATTCCTATAGTTCCTGCCGCCCACTATTTCTGCGGTGGAATCAGAGTTAATGCCGAGGGTAAAACTTCCATTAAAAGGCTTTATGCAGCCGGGGAAGTTGCCTGTACCGGACTTCACGGGGCAAACCGCCTTGCGTCCACAAGTCTTCTTGAAGGTTTATATGGAGGACTCAAGACTGCAGAGTATCTTGCCCAAAACATTGAAAGGGAGGAAAGTTTTTCAAAGCGCTGCTCCTCTATTCCTGATTGGCGGATACCAAGCAAGGCCGAAACGTTTGAACCTTCGCTTATATATCAGGATTGGAAATATATTAAGCTTACTATGTGGAATCATGCAGGCATTATACGGACGAAAAAGGGGCTTGAGCGTGCTCAAGCCGATTTGAACTATCATGCACACCGTATTACCAGTTTTTACCGGGAGGCCGTTCCCACGCGCGATATAATTGAACTCCGTAATGCGGTGGGAACCGCCTGTATTGTAGTTTCACATGCTATACATAACGAGAAATCAGTCGGCTGTCATTACAGGATAAACTGATACCTGCATCACCTGTGAAGATTTTACAATTTTACGGACTGATTAAAATAATAAAAAACTTGACAAAAAAGAGAGAATCACTGTAAAATGACATTAGCTTTTAAATAAGCTGATAAACTCTCTCCAACGTCCGGCTTGCCGGGCGGGAGCCCTCTTGAAAGCGTAGCTCTTAAGGGGGCTTTTTTTATGTCTAAACTAATACGCTTTCTTTTTACCACGTTCCATCGCTTCTTTCACGGCCTTCTCCTTCAAAAATAGTTCCTTGTAGTACGGTAGATATTCCTTATTTGGATACCAGAATTGAAAGCAGAAACAAGAGCAGGCTTCCTTGTTTTCCCCGTCAATGGTGTAGCACAGACGGCGGGGGCATTTTTCCATGCAGTGACCGCAGCCGACATTTTTGAAGGCCATCTTAATATCATCTGGAAGAGTCTGAATATAATCGATGTACGAGTTCAGATTGTTCAGTTTCAGTCTCAAGAAAAGCCTGCTTTCGTTTTCTTTTCCATAGCGGTAGTCGGTGTATTCAAAGTGGTTGAGGCTGTCTTTTCCGTTTTTTGTAAAAAGTCTGTTTTTAAGAAGGTGCGGTTCAATCCTTATTTCTAAACCTTGTTCACGTAGAAATCCCATCATTTCTTTGTAATACTCTTTATCGTAATCGTGTTCCAGGACTGATACAACATAGCCGTCATCATAGTCAGGTATGGTTTCGGAATTGTCGAGAAAGAGAGTGCTTTGAAAGTGCTGAAATTGCGTGAGTCTGTAAAGATCAAATGTTCCTGGTTTATCCTTATTATGTTCTACGAGATCGATCTTGCGGGCGGCTGTACAGAGCACCGTTAGAATATCGGGGTTCGCGCCGAAACTGACGGTGAATGTATCGCTTTTTGTACTGA
The DNA here is from genome assembly GCA_023398165.1 of Spirochaetota bacterium. GTDB lineage: Bacteria > Spirochaetota > Spirochaetia > Treponematales > Treponemataceae > JAAZLA01. Next base: position 255,683 of record JAEWSQ010000012.1, read on the forward strand.
ACTTTTTACCGTCAAAATTGGTAAAAATGAAGCCCTGTTTTTCAAAATAAGGAATTTGTATTTCGAGTTTCTTGTGTTTGTGGTTCTTTAGAGCAGCTTTGAAACCGGCTAAGTTCACTATCAGTTTGTTATCAGTTACAGTGCCTGCCAGACCGAGTGCAAATAAGACTGATGAAAACCACAACAGCGAAAATCCGCTTTCCCGGGCTTCATTACTCATAGCGCGGACTTCATCGATCTTGTAAAGAGGAAGATTCATTGCTTCGGGGTCTAATTTAGCGTCGGTGTAGATTTTTTTAATAATACGGTATAAATCAATATATGCCTTATGAAAACTGCTTTCTGATAATCCGTTTAAGAACGAAGGGTGTATGAAAAACTTAGTTTCCTCATTACCCATGAGCAGTTCATGCCGTTTTGCCTGCAGCTGTACATAATACTTTGCTTCAATAAACATTGCTAACCTCTGTTAATTTTATTATTCTCTATTATTATGATTTTACACCTAAAATAACCTATACACAATAAAAGGTTAGTATGTTTTCATAGGATATAAGTCTGGTTGACAGGACGTAAGTGAAGAATTTATAATCATACATTAAACCAAAGGTATCTATACAGGAGTGATCTAGTATGAGTGTGAACAATGCTGCAGCGCCAAAGGGAGAACCAGATATTCTTTTTATAGAAAAAAAAAGCAAGACCCCCATATTGAGGGTTTTTTTGATCGTGCTTCTATGTATTCTGCCCGTTGTTACAATAATCGATTTAATATCAGGCGATTATGAAGTATTTTTAGGCGAGGCTATCGTAATTTTCATTGTAGCCTTGTCTATTTATCTTCTTCAAAAAGGTCATTATGTTGCCTCCTCCCGTATTGCATCTGTTATTTTTTACGTAGCTGCAGTTGCTATTGCATTAACTCATCCTTTAACCGAAACGGGCAGTATTTTCCGTCTTGTAACATATTCTTCAGCAGCTTTAGGATTTGCAAGTTTTTTTCTTGTGGAAAACACATGGCCCCTGGTTGTTGCAGGTATTAACGGTGCTGGAGCCATAATTTACTTAGTAATCGTTTTTGCCGGAAAAATACCGACAGGCGAGCTTATTGCAGAAATTGCAACCACAACTCTTTTTTCAAGCATAGTAAATTTTTTCATTATTATATCTGTCCGTATGGGGAGGGGAATTTCCACCAGACTGGAAAAGACAGGGCGGGAAGCAGAAGAAAAAGCTGCAATACTTCATGCCGCTGCAGGCAGAAGCGAGGAAAACCTCCGTTCCACTGGAGTTCTTTCTGACCGGGTTTTAGAAATAAGGGCTGCCTCTGAAGCTGTACAGGCCTCTGTTGTAAAAATTGAAGGCAGTCTTGCTGGTCTTGACCGGAATGCAGACATTGCCGACAAGGAGGCCCGTCTAATCGGAGATCGTGTTCAGGAATTGAATAAACATATTGAAACTGAAGTTTCAGCTCAGGAGGAATCGGCTGCTTCTGTAAATAATATGGTTATGTCTGTTGCAACAGTTGCAGATTCTGCGCGGGAACGGAGGGAAAGCCTTGCAGCCCTTAGGAATACTGCGGGTGATGGAGAACAGCAGCTTTCATCCCTCATTGAATCGATCGGCAGAATGGGCGGCAGTGTAGATGCTATCCGCGACATGATTACTATAATTAATAAAATAGCCAGTTCAACAAATTTACTGGCTATGAATGCCTCTATAGAAGCAGCGCATGCAGGAGATGCAGGACGGGGATTTTCTGTTGTTGCAGATGAAATACGGACTCTTGCAGAAAGTTCATCCAAGAATGCAAAGGACATAGGGATTAAGCTCAAAGAAGTACTTTCCATTATTAATGAAGTTTCTGACGGGGGCGGACGTTCTAAAGAAGCCTTTGAAGGAATAAAACGCGAAATAGAAAAAGCGATGGATTCATTCACAGAAATTACTCAGGCAACAGAAGATCTTTCTACGGGCGGGAAACAGATACTTGAAGCTATAACCGATTTAAATAAGACTTCGCAAGGTTTAAAAGAAAGCGGTTCTGCGATTGCAGATGCACAGGGAAAACTTGTCGCACTTCAGGCAAGGACGAAAGAAGGGGTAGGCTCTGTCTTAGTTGAGGCAAAGGCAGTCGGTACCCGTGCGGAAGGTCTTAAAGCGTCAGCACAGGCAGTTGCAGAGGTTGCAGAACGCAGTGCAAAAGAGGCAGCCGATCTTCATGAAAGCATGAAGGGGATTGCGTAATTATCGGTCTATGGTGATGCCCAAAAGCTTTAGAATGAGCAGCCCGTTTTTTTTAGTAACAATGCCGTCTTTTAACACATAATCAAATATCAGTTTGTCATCTTGAATTTCACCGTCGAAATACACAAGATCATAAAGATTTGTTGCATTTTCTGCAATTGTACTATCGTGAGTCGCAGCAATAATAAATGATTGAGGATTGGAAGCAAATTCTTTTAAGATAAGAGTTGCCCCATAAATCCTGTCATCCGAATTTGTGCCGGATAGAATCTCATCGATTAAGCAAAGACAAGGGTGTGCGCTTATGTGCTCTTTTATGAATGAAAGGCGTTTAGCTTCTGCATAGTACCTGCTCTGACTTTTTAGTATGTCGTCGTTTATTTTTAACGATGTGAGTATGGAAAGAACTGTAGTACTGTAATTTTTAGCAAATGCAAATGCGAAACTTGTCGCGAGCAGCTGATTCAGACCGAGCGATTTCATAAAAGTAGTTTTCCCTGCCATGTTTAGTCCGGTGACAATTAGGCCTCTTTCCAGTTTTTTACTTTGTCCGACAGAGCCTTCTATTAAAGGATGCTTCATCTCGAGAAAGTCTATGGAAGTGTTTTCTGTAATAGTTGATAAGACCGTTTCGTTGTTTTCCATAATCCGGACGGTATTCATGAGGCAGTCAAGGTAGCCGGTATAATAAACCGTTTTTCTAAGCTCTTCTCTGTGTTTGTTTATAAAGCGAGAAGTGTATTTGTAGGCTATTAATTCAAAACAGCAAAATATTCTCAGGTAATCGAGAATAATCGAAATAAGATCTGTACCGGCGTATCCGAACCCGTCTTTAAATAAGATGGAACAGCCGTTCAGTTTGGAAAAAACCTGCAAATCGGGCATTGCTACAGTGAGTGAAATATCAGTTTTCTTTTGTATCGAATACAGGCGTCTGCATATAGTAAGAAAATAATTTATTGACCCCGATACTCTCGATATTTTTGCATTTGTCAGCAGAAAAATACATAAGTTACAAATGCAGAAAAAGAGTACGGCTAAAAAAAGGAATTCGGTATTACGTAAATAAACAATGCAGGAAAAAAGTATGTTTACACTATACAAAAAATAGAAATTATCGATAATCCAGAACTTAATGGTAAATCCATTCCAAAGATCATTTACAATTAATCCTCTTTTTTGTTTTCCAATTTTATGCAGATATTTAATAATCTTCTGTCTGCCGGATGAATTTACTACTGCTGCAATATCGCCTTGTAAAGTAGTAATCTGTTCTTTAGATTTTATGCTTCTAAGCCAGTGATTAAAAACTTCATCTCCGCAGCTTGTAAATGTATTATTGTACTGTTTATCAAATTGTGAAAGGAGGAGGTCATCATAGGTATTACTATCAATTTTAAACTCATAATCGTTAAGCTGATCGTGAAGTCTTGTAAGGGTAAAGTCTGATTTTTCGGAAAATAGATTCCTGACCGTATACTTTAAAGCTGATAACGTTTTCACCATAAAATTTAAGGTATGAATTTAAAACGAAAACGGCAAGTATAAAAAGAGAACTGATAAAAAAAGGTACACTGCTTCTTACAGCGGTGTACCTTTAATTTCATTTAGGAATAGTTAAACTTTTGGTATTATCATCAAAGGCAGTGCATCTATCCAGTAACCTCCATGGAAGAGAAGTCCTGCTTCCTCTGTATCTGTGATGAAGCCGGTTTCAGCATTACCGGAATCATCGCAGACAAAGATACCATAATGCAGGTGAGGTCCGGTAGCGACTCCTGTGTTTCCTATTATACCGATTTGTGTGCCGGTTTTAACTGTATCTCCGGCTTTTACGGAAAATTCTTTTAGATGTGCATAGAGAACAAGAACATTTCCTTTTTTAAGCACCAAAAGGTTTCCATAAGCTTCATCGAAATCTACCTTGTAGACTACTGAGTCCATAGTCGCAATAACAGGATCTCCGGCTCGCAATGTAGTCATATCTACCCCCTTGTGTAAATATGTTTGTCCTGTTATCGGGTGTTTATTATACCCGAAATCCATACTTACTTTTCCAAGATTCTCTGCAATCGGCCACAAATGAGGCAGGTTGTCTTGAGGTACTGTAATATTTTCTACAAAAAAATCCGGGTTATTAAAGTCAAGCAGCGATAAAGGTTTCACTCTGCTGGCTTCAATTTCAATATCTGTTTTGGTTTCAACAGGTTTGCTGATCGATGCCTGTGCAGCTTCGTTTTCTGCAGGTTTTGCATACACGAGAGGCTGTGCAAAAACGAGCAGTAAGGCTGCACTAATTATTACAGCAGAACTTACCGCTGAATAAACCAGTTTCTTCTTTTTTCCGCCCGCTGCGGAAAAGTTTAAGACTATCATGTTGATTCTCCTTGTGATAGAACTCTTTCCTGCATAACCCTGTGCACCGGGCATTACATAAGAGTTTGATGAATATGCTAAATCCAGTAGAAGATTTGCATATTCTATGGGGTTGCAGGAAGAACGGACGGCAAACATGTCACAGCGTTCCTCCTGAGCCTGTTCCAGCTGCCGGATAAGAAACCTTACACCGGCGCAGGGCCAGAACAAAGCATGTACTATATCGAGGGCAAGACCTGTTATAAGATCGTGCCCGCTGATATGCTGTAATTCGTGAAGCATGACTGCCTGTCTTTGTTTTCTATTCCAGCGTACCGGAGACTCGGGAACAACGATTGAAGACTTTATACAGCCGTATGAAAAAGGACTTCCGTTCCATGAGGGAAGCGATATGAGTTTTGTTTTCCCGCAGGGATATCCTTTCCTCTGTAAACTGGTAAGAATTGTTTTCCATTCTTTATTTGTATTAGTATACGCCGATTTTAATAACCAGTTTGTATGTAAACGTTTTATAAGAACATTGATGAGTAATAGTCCTGCACCGGTAATCCATAGGAGTAGTATTAATCCTGTAATTTTTTCCGGCAGTGTAAAAGTAATTGACGGAAGTTTAAATCTCTGTTTGGAAGGAGACAGCTTTTGATTTAGTAGATGTTCGGTGTATTCAGATTCAGCTGATGAAGGATTCTGTTCAGACGGTTCAACTAATATTCTGCTTTCTTTTGTTTCGGTTAAGGACGGCGAATTATTTTGTATTGAAGTACTATCAGTTATGGTAGTGTTCTGGAGACCCTGATTATTGTATGAGAATAAAGAGAATCCTGCTGCCAGGAGAGGCAGAACAATAAGTAAAAAACGGAGCAGAAAAACTTTAGACGGAGAACTTATGCGGTTTTTTAATGGCAAATATACAAGAACGGCAAAAGCCCAGCATACCTGCATAGAAAGAATAATGCTTACAAGAATTACACTGGACTCTGATATAAATTCTATCATTTGCTTTTTCCTGAAGGTTTGGTGCGTGCAGAATCAAGAAGTTTTTTTAACTCGCTGTACTCTTCTTCGGATATTGCAGAATCTGTTCCCAGGAGGGCTGCTATTGCTTTGGTTTTTGAGCCGTTGAAGAATGTTTCTTGAGCCTGCTTTAGAACGGTAACCCCTTCTTCTTCAGCTACTGTAACGGGAAAATATACAAACGATAAACCCGACTGACGGTGAGAAACCTTACCGCGCTGTTCAAGATTATTTAAAAACGTGCGGACCGTCGAATAACTCAAATCCTCGCCGAATTCTTTTTGAATGTCGCGCGCGCTTGCCTCGCCCATCTTAAACAAGAGTTCCAGAATTGCTCTTTCTCTTTTCGGCAGATCGTCCAAACCCATGATGCCTCCTAACAGGTGCTAGTTTTTTAGCACCTGTTAAAAATATAGCACCTAATTGTAATGCTGTCAAGAAAAAAGACTATTATTTAACTAAAATCTCTTCTGTCGATTCTCTTCCATTCCAAAATCTGCCGTCAGCAATATACAGTTTTCTCTCAACAGAATTATCGGCTTTTATATAATCGACAACATACACTTCTCCGGTCTTTATGATCATTGGATAATTATCGAAGGGGAGAACATCACCTGTCTTTATACTGTCTTTCAGATTCTCATATGAATTTTCCAGATGCCAGAATTCTCTGTATGCATATCCCTTTAACCAGCTTAAATCCTGCTGTCCGTAGTAATATGCCTTGTATTCCCTGCCGGAAACCATAATAGTTTCAATTCGGAGCGGGTCAATATCTCTCATGAGAACACGGAGGTCTTCTGACGTTATTTGGTTTACATAGAGCTTATCGAGCTGATTTGCCATACAGGGAATGGATCCGGTGTTGTCCGGGTTATTGAGTCCTGCGTGGGCCGATCCGTAAATACCCATGATGTCTTCATTATTGACAGTTCCAAGTTCATAGATAAAGTTTTTAACCATGTTTTGTTCGCGCTCAATATCACCTTTTTTACTATTCTTATTTGAATAATAACTTTTTCCCTGTTCGATTACCTCCAGGGCACGCGCATACTGTTGTGAATCTTTCAGGTTTTTACTCTCAAGATAGGTTAGATATTTTTTCCCTGTACTATCATACTGATGGCCGACATCGGTACCGTGAAAAATTGTTTCAGGGCATTTCTCTTTAATATTTTTATAGAAAGTAAATGTATACGGATTAGCTGATGCTGTTCCATCCCATTCATCAAAAATAGACTGATAGATTTCATCGTTGTCTTCTTTCATCCAAACATTTAGTAATTCTGCAGTGTAATACGGCAGTTCCGCAAATAAGTGTCTCATACCGTCTTCATAATAATCCTTCCACAGACTGAATTCTGCTTCAATAATTTTCTGAACCCCGTGCTCTTCTCCGTATAAATATATGTGCCCCGAATAATCATTTTTCTGCACTTTCCCTGAATTTTTTACTCCGCCTGCAAAAAGCGGCACACAGGCAGCGGCAAATACACTCATGCATAAGACTACTACAATACGTTTTCTTAGTTTTTTCATTATATCTTCCTTTATTTTTAAAACCTTATGTACATGATATCAGTTCCCGGCAGCAATTCCAACAACGGCCTTAATAATAACATAGGCTAGAAGAATCCATAGACCTATGAAGATTACTGCAAATGTCCAGTTATTCTTGAGCCGTATGGGCTGTTTTTCCGCCTTTGTGAAGGCATCTCTCATTACTTCTTTTGGAATCAGCTTAAGAGCAAGGGTAATGAGGAGAGGGAGTATTAGTAAGTCGTCAACGTAGCCGAGTATGGGGATGAAGTCGGGTATTAAGTCTATCGGGCTCAGGGCATACAATAAGGTGATGCCGATAATTATTTTTGGAAGAAAGCCGGCTCTAGGGTCTTTGTAAGCGTAATAGACGGCGGTGAGATTTCCCTTTATTTTTTTTGCTTTATCTTTCAGGTTCGAAATAAAACTCATGATGATGCCTCTTAGTTTTCATCAGCCTGCAGCAGTTTTTCATAACAGCAGAAAAGACCCTTCCTGAAACGGACATACCCTCTCATGTGGTACTTATTTCTTTCATATAGTTTTACTGCAGAAGTGTTTTCAGGAAAAGCATCCAGCCGTATAGAAGTATAACCATTCTCCTTTGCGAAGGTTTCTGCAAAACTGAGCAATTTTTGAGCAAGTCCTTTACCTTGGAATGCAGGATCTAAAAAAAGTCTATGAATAACAAGCTGTCTGCCTGAAGTATACTGCCATTGAATTTCAGAATATTCTGCGTCCTGATAGTCATTCAGAACGACGTATCCTGCAAGCTTGGAATCATAAAACAAGCCGAAAGCTGTTTTGGAATTCAAATCAAGTTTTAGGATCTTTTCATTTGGATATAGCTCGTCCCACTGGTCAATACCGTTTTTTCTAAGATGTTCAACCACACGGTGCAGTATAGAGGTCAGGGTATTTATACACGAAGCGTCAAGGTTTTTTATTTCAATATTCATGAGGTTTTCCAAGTATTCTTCAGCGTATCATTTTTTATGTGCAGGCTCAAGAAGATCAGTTGTGTCCAGTAAATATTTCTTTACGCTCAGCCATATATTTCCCTTTGCCTCTTTTTCGACATCGAGGTCCGGATCATTAGGGAGAGATGCTATAATCTTTATGCTGAAGCCGTTTTTGAAAACAGCAAACGTTCCGTACTTCGGAGAGAGTGTTTTTGCTGTGAGCTCTGTACAGCCCGTACCCGAAAAATATGCAGTGAGAATGTTCATACGGCTCTGCGGTACTTTAAAATAAAAATCAGTTCAACGATGCCGAAGCCCAGTTCTGATGCAATAAAGAAAAGAGGAACAAGACTTCCGCCGCTTAATGAAAAGGAAAGGAAGATAAGACAGACAATTATCCGCCCAATGAAATCGTAGACGGCTAAAAACAATTGGGGTTTATGAATTCTCACCAAGCCCCATAACACGCACATAAAGCCGAACAGCTGCACGAATAAAAGGTGGAGGTTTGAGAAATCAGGGAATTCTCTCCCTGGAGATACATAGGTATGTACAAAGCGCAGCAGAATTATTAGGTACTTGTTAATAAAGGGCAGACAAAACGGCAGTGTTATGAGTAAGTCCCATAAGCCTATGAATTTAAATACCTTCAGTGCTTTTTCTTCTTCCATGAGTGTTTCCTTAGACGGTTAAATAACTAAGCCGTTCATCCATGAAAGATAGCATTTTTATCGTGTATGTTACAATCTGTTCATCCAAGTGATCAAAGGTGTACGAATAGCCTGGAAAATAAGGACATAAAAGATATTGAGTATTTTTACGAATCACGCTGATATGGGCCTTGGGTCTCGTTCCCGTTTTATCTGTCTGCACACAGTAACGGCAGCCGTCGCATTTTTTAGTCATAAGGAGTATAAACTGTTTTAAGTCATCTTCCATGTCATCAAAAAAATCAAGAAGCTTTTTCATACTTGGAATGCAGATCGAATACGAAGAAGGCATCTTAACAAGCGGTTCGTAGAACATTGAAACCCCTATGTGGTTTACCTTGTATTGAAAACCGCCTCTTTCGGGTACACAATTATTTTTCCCCTTAATATACTCAAGAGAAATTGAGTTTGGAGTTAGATATACATGATAGGACGGTTTGAGGTATTCCATCAATCTGTCGAACTGTTCGGGATTCCCCGACAAAGAGCGGTAATTTTCAAGGGCGCTTTTTTCATTGAAAAACAAACTGCGGTAATTGGTAATTCCCTTCACATGAATTTCTGCATACAAAAGGTTACATGCTTTTTTAGAACTAGTATCAATACCCGCGGCTGAAAGAATACCTGTAAAAGCGGTACTGAGCTTTTTGCTTTTCTCTCTTTCTTCCTCCGGAGCACCCGGCGATGAAAGAAATTCAATAAAAGCGTTTATCTTTTTTTCAGCGGTGCGGATGTCTTTGAGCAGTTCCGGTTTTTTATCGGCCGATTTATTAAAGCGGTTATTGTATGCGTCATCCTCATGCAGTGTTTTAAAAAGAAGAGAAGGGTTTTCAAAAAGATGCAGCAGTGAATTATTCAGAATACCGATAATTTCTTTTTTTGCACTGTCCTTCTCCTTCTGGACAGAAGCCGGGGATGGCAGCATGTCCAAATACGTCGTTATAACTCTTTGTTCAAGATACTTAAATGTTTTCATTGAATGACCTCACTCTATTAAGCCAGTCGGACACCAGAGCCTGAAAAAGTTTTTCCTGTTCGATTTGAAGATTATGTCCTGCCTTATCAAGAACAGCAAGGCTGGCGCGGGGAAAATCCATGAAGTAATTCATCTGGTCTTTATAGCCGACGGCATTATCTTGTCTGCCTGTCATTAGGAGCACAGGGCGGGAATAGTGTAAGGGAGTTTTAAACATGCCGTTTTTGTATTCACCATGCAGTATCTTTTCCAGGTACTCTTTGTTCTTGTTTAAAAGAGCCGGATATATGTCGCGCTTAAAAAGGCGCCAGAATTTTTTTGTCTGTACAACAGATAACGATGAGAAATACTGTCTGTCATTTTCGGAAAGAGAGCTCATAAAATTCCCGTCTTTTTCAAGAACAATACGGTCCGGTATGGGTATATTTTTTTCTCCCGAGACTGAAACGGGACACAAGAGGCATAAGCCAAGAACTCTTTCTTTTTTATACTCAAGTATTCCTCTGCACAACGAACCGCCCCATGATTCTCCTGCAAGTAAAAAGCTTTCATCGGGAATTAAAATATCTATGAGAGACAGCAGGATAGTAAGAACATCGTCGGCTGTTTTTACGTCCTTATTAACACTCGATTTTCCCATGCCGGGTAAATCTATATACATACGTTTGAAGTTTTTATTTTGTTTTCTAAAAACCTTTTCCATGGGACCTGACATTAAATTATGATCAACGCTCCATCCGTGTAAAATAATAATGGGTATTCCTTTACCTCTTTGCTCAACATACATCTTTGTATCATTTACTGTAATGAATCTGTTCTTTTTCATAGCTTCCTTTTTTACTTTCTTCTAAATAATTCTTTTTCTATATTTCTTGCCATGCCCTGAATGGTTTCCTGTCCCAGTATATCTTTCTCTGTATTTTCCACAATTGCCGCTCCTGTGTGGCTATAGGGCGAGCCGTCATTAATAACAATCATATTCTGCTGCAGAAAAAAGGTGTGCATGTTATCGAGAGTCCCTTCCTGCCCTCCGTTTCTAAACCATCCGCATGCAATACCGCATCCGATTTTTCCTTCCATTTCATAGGGTTTGGAATAATCAGGCCTCAGTACTACGCATCGGTCCATCATTACTTTTAATTGCCCCGAAACCATTCCCATAAAAACAGGAGAGCCCAGTATTAAGACATCGCACCAGCGCAGAAGCGTGTACAATTCCTGCATATCATCATTGAGCACACAGGCGCTTGTATTGGAACAGATGCCGCAAGCCTTGCAGGGCTGTATGATTTTTGAAGAAAGCGATACGTATTGAGTTTCATGATGTTCTTTAAGCAGATTAAGGGCATAATTAACAGCAAAAGCCGTATTGCCTTTTTCTTTCGGGCTGCCCGATATTCCTAAGATACGTGCCATATTTTTATCCTTTGTTATTTAAAATCCCGGCAGGTATTCTTGAAATTACATTATTGGTCTTTCTCCCTCTGTTCTCTTAACGCATTTTCAAGAATTTTAAATCCCATCCTCTGTGTACTGACACCCCTTTTGAGAGTGTAATCAAATACCGGTTTATCATATTCCATAGATGCTTCGAAACACCAGAATTGTGTTCCTTCCTCTTTATATTCTACTACAAATTCGGTGAGGTGGGTTGAAATAATTGATATAACATTTTTCTTTTTTATCTTTTCAGTAAAATAAGACAGGCAGTCTATTGAGTCCTTAACATTGGTTCCTTTGAATAATTCATCAGCCAGAATCAAAACCGTTCCTTCTTGTCCGGACAGCTTAACAGCCTCAACACTTCGTTTTACTTCCGATGCAAAGTAGCTTAATCCTTCTTCAAGTATTGTGTTTGATTCAAATGCACAGAAAATAGATTCAAACCACGGAAGCTCGGCATTAGTCGCCGGAATTCCAAACCCGCACCGGCCTAGATATACAGCCTGGCCGATACTTATGAGCAATGTTGTTTTTCCCGACATATTTGCTCCCGTAAGGAAAATTGTTTCAGCATCAGATGGAATCCGTAATGAATTCGGTTTTGAGCTGGTGATTAAAATATTTCTGAGATTTTCAATATGCATGTTTTTATTAGAGGAGAATTTAGGAAACGTGAAATTAAATTTCTTGTGTACTGATGCAATTGACACAAGTGCATCAATTTTATAAAGGTCATCCAAAAGGGTTTTAAATAATTTACCGTTCCTGTTATAGCAGTACCATCTCTCATAGTTTCTTGAGAACTTTCCCTCAGCGACTTTTTTAAAGGAAGATAGAGTAATCTGCATTTTGTGTATTATTGAATTCTCACCCGTACTTGAGTGTTCCGTTATATTTCTGCAAATAGAGAATAAGTTTTTTATAAATTCATGAACACTGCTTTCCTTACGGGGAGCTTTAATTCTATATTTGAATAAAGAAGCACTATATAAAAGCTGATTATCCTGCTGCTGTTTTACTTCTATAAATATTTCTGATGAAAGCAGGGTATGAAACTTTTCCCAAATCTCATACTCATTCAAAATGGATTGTATAAGATTTTGAAAATTATAAACCTCTTCCTCTGTTGATAAAGGGCGGCGAAGATATTTTAAAAGCTGTTCTTTCCCCTCAATCGTTTTTGTGCAGCACAAAACATCAAAAAGACTTCTACCGGCAGATATGTGGGGAAATAATTTTAAATCATGCAGAGTCAGGTCATCGGCAAACACTATCGCTTCCACATGACCTTGGCAGGACCCCGGGGAGGTATTCTCTTCCAATCGGTTTCTGAATATCCAAGACCGAGAACGCCTCCTATTTTTTCGTTCCCCGGTATTCCGTATTTTGCTTTGGTTTCTTTGCTTTTATTCAGGAATATTTCAGCTAGTCCGAATCTGCAGTTAGATAAACCCATAACGTGAGCAAGAATTATTCCGTTTGTGAGTGCTATACCGATATCTGTTTTGTAAAAATTTTCATGCATGCCTTTTTTTGCAGCATCATAGGTAACAATAATCAGAACGGGAGCTTTCTTTAAAAAAAAGTCTGCATCTTTATCTGTAATAGATGTAAAAATCTGTGAAATGCAGTCCGCCGTATCTTCTTTGGAAAGTGTTATTCCGTTTTCTTTGTATACAGCGCTGCAGTTTTTTTCCAGGCTTTTTGTCATCGTTTTCCGTACGAGAGGATTTTTAAGCAGCGATGCCTGTTTTTGGTTTAGTTTTTGTATATCTTCTTCGATTGATTGTATGTCACGAGGATTAGTAAAAATGTAGTAATTGCGGTTCTGCTCATTTCCTGCTGACGCTGACTGAATCATTACTTCGAGAATTTGTTCAAGTTTTTCTTTTTCAACCGGTTTTGGAGTAAAAGATCTGTCCGATCGTATTCCGGCTAAGAGGTCATGTATTTGATCCGGCTTGAAAGTATGTTTACCTAAAGGTTTAACATCAGTTATAAAATTATTCGAATTACCGGCTGCAGTATTCTTTGCAGTGATTGCATTTTTCGCACAGATTGCGATGCAGTGTCCGCAGGAAATACATTTATGAATATATTTGTATACAGGGTATCCGTCACTATCCATTGTAATAACACGGCTGTTACAGCAGATGTCTCTGCAGGCGCCGCATTTTGTGCAAAGACTCTTATTAATCTCAATTGCCAGCATAGTTCTCCTTCCTTTGTACTTACTGCACTAATTTTATACCTGTGTACAGGCAAAAGCAAGGAAAAACATTTCAAATCTTTTTCTATGTTTCCGGTTTGCTTTAATGGCGGCGTTTAGAAGGCATTGCCAGTTCTTTCTGTAATTCTCCTGAGACTAGGGCCTGACTAAGTGCATTACGAACGGCATTTATTATTCCTGTTGAGGTAAAAGTTGCTCCTGAGACAACATCAACCTCAAGATTTTGGGCAGCAATTATTTTTTGTGGAATTGTATTTATGGGTTTTGTGTAAAACCTGGAATTTTCTTCATTATGCTCGGTAATTTTAATAGAAACAATTTTATTGTTCTTTATAGTTACACTTACTTTAAGACCTGGTCTGTACCCTTGAGCTTCTCCTGTGAATGTGCCATCCCGGTATATATTACCGGTCATGTCTTCGTTGACTTCCTTGATAATAGTATTTGTCGTCGTTGAAGATACGCTGCTGGAATCTGAGTCTGTTGAAGAGAGAGAAGAAGAAGCAGGAAGTGTCCCGGTATCATTATTGTTATTATTAAGAGCCGATGCATAGTATCCCCCGATTTCATTTTTGAGTATACTAAAACCCTGTATACCTCCGACATCAACAATATGCCAAATAAGTACTCCTGCAAACACTATGCTGAGAAAGCGGTGATAAACCAGCCATGATTTTTTCACAGGAAGAATTTTTCTGAGTATCCATGTAATTCCGAGCAATAAGGAGAGACCCCAGGCAAGCGTGCCAATGTTGAAACTGAGCACTTTTTCGCTGGAAAAGATACCATGAATAAGTCCGGATACAATAAGAATTATACCGATTTTCTTGTGATGAATCCGTAAAAATGTATTCACTTTTAATAAACCAGGGTGAGGCTTATTTTTTAGTACAAGACGCAGAAGTAAAATAAGGCAGAGTAATAAGGCTGCCCCAACTGAAATCCATGCGAAACCGAAATCTATAAGTAACTCTATCATATAATCTCCTGAATACCATTAATGTATTCGATATACGATATTTTACTTAAAGAGTCTTAAAATTAACTTAATGAAGGCGACAGAATATACTAAATATGTATCTGCGAAAGAAATGCTTTAAGTTCTTTGATGAAAATATTCTGTGCATCAAAACGGATAAGGTGGCCTGCCTCGGGCACGTACACAATAGCAAGATCGGGTTTTAGTTTTTTGGCTTCGGCTGCCGCTTCCTGACTTACAACAGCTCCTTTTTTTGTATCGGCTGTAAAAAGAAGCGCTTTCTGCTTAACATTCTGCAGTGTTGTTTTCCAGCTCCAGTCATTTGAAAACAATTTAAGTGTAAGTCTATCGAATATGGAAACATCAAGCTGTTTTTTGGATTCCGCCATTGCCTGTACAAGTTCCCTGCTCCATGAGGGATGGTCCTTTGTGTAATCGCGCAGCAGTTCTTCTAAAGTTTGAGAGGGGAGCCTTCTAACCCAGTTACCCATGGGATTATTTTTAGCCATTTCCGGAGTCATCTGGGGTACGGTCATCATCCATGCAGGATCTTCCAAAAAGAAGGCGCTTACGAGGTAGGGGAAACGGACGGCAAGTTCGTAGGTTACGACTGCTCCCATTGAGTGTCCCCCTACAATGGGCTTTCCTAATTGAAGAGCCTGTATCAGTTTTGCAACATCCATTGCCATATCCAGTTCCTGATCTTCCCCAATGCGCGATGAAAGACCGTGGCTTGGCATATCGGGCATAATAACATCATAGTCAGCTTCGAGCTGGCGGGCAACAGGCGTCCAGCACAAACCGTTATCGGAAAACCCGTGTATTAATACTAACGGCGGTTTATTTCCTCCGGTTCGTGTGTAGTGTAATGTAACATCGCCAAGAACTATATTAGACTGCTTCCATTGAGACATTGCATGCTCCTTTAATGGTTTTTATTGATTTATATCAAGCTATATCGTTATATGCTTATAATAATATTTTGCATGCAATGATAAAAAAATTAATAGGGAAAAATACCCACCGGGGATCAAAATATCAGTCTGTTTTTGGTTTCAAAAAAACAGACATTGTATGCAGGGCTTTTTTCCTGCTGCGTTTTATGAGCTTTAGTAAGCTGCTTCTTTCTTCCGGGATTCTGTCATTGAGCCTGAGTACAAGAATAATAAAGAAATAGCAGTCGAACTTTATCGTATCTGAGCGGTTTTTGATGCGTATTTTATAGTATGTATTTGACAGGTATAGGCACACCAAGCGTTCCACGAGTGCAACATTCAGAGGCTTTTTTTCCGGGGATTTGCCGTAACGCAGCAGGTAATATGTCCGGGCAATATCAAACATGCTGCTGCAGATAACAGACGTCATCCAGTCTATGACCCACAGATTGGAATTTGAATCTATCAGCACGTTCTCGGGATGAAAATCCCCGTGACATAAATTTTTACTGTCGGTGGCTGTTAGGTACTCAGAAACAATTTTCTTTTCTGCCCTGCTCAGGATAGAACTTTCCTGAATTCTGTGTATCAGTGTATCAGCAGTGTCTATGGACAATGTATTAGTATCAATTACAGCAGAATTAATCTCGCAATGAAGCTGTGAAAATTTTCGAATTACTTCCGGAATTCGGTTTGGATTCTGCATCATATAGCTTCCCATATGAATACTGGTTATTTTTTGAAATACAATACCCTGCCGGCCGTCTTTGGTTACTTTATCATACACTTTCGGCATGGAATCAATTTTTTGAGCTAAAAGATAATTTGTACTGTATTCTCTTTCTACATGACTGTCTGATATATGACTGTAAAACAGCTTTAGAATTTTTCCGTCTCCTGCATCATATGCTTCTGCAGTCCGTCCGGTTCCTATTTTATCCAATTATTACTCCTTTTCCTTTTACACAACCCTGTCTGTTCCTGTTTTATTTAGTACAGTCAAGCTCCATTGTTTTTAAACCGTGATAGTATTTGGCGTGCAAAGGAGTAAATTTTAAAAGGGAAAAATCCCCGCCCTCCCTTCCGTTGTAATAATACTTTTCCCAGGACTCATCCCAGACAGCTTTCCGTATTTCCTGGTCGGTTACTTCTTCTACAGTGCCTTTTACTGTTAATCCTTCCCATGTCTCGTAATCGCAGTAGTATAAGCACACGCGGTTATTACTTCGGATGTGCTTTATTTTTGAGCTTGAAGTATTGGTTCCAAGATAAGCAGTAAATTGGGAATCAGGGGGAAGTAATGGAAGAACGGCTTCTCCCCGCATTTTCCGCAGGTTGAATAATATGCGGGTATCGGGGAATCCGTCAGGATCGATGGTGGAAATGGAAACAAAATCGAGCCTGTTTTGAATCTTGATCATGGTTGCAATATCGTCTTCAGTTATCATGCAATGCTCCTTATTCTATAATTGTATTAGTATAAACCTAAAAGAAGATTAGTGTCTGAAATATTTTTATAGTATTCCGTTAAAAGAAAGCAAAAAAAGTCGGGAAGGAGGGAAACCTCTCATGGTAGCATCACGTATGAGCTGAAATAAAGTTCATAAGGAGACAACTATGAAAAAGTTCACGGAAAAAAAAGAAGGCAGAAGAAGAATTTCTGATAAATGCATTATTGAAAAGGAGGTTAAACTTCAGCACGAGATGATTATTGCGTTTTACTTTATATCAAGGCTTCCGTCATCGCTTTATCTCTAAGAAAACTTCAGGCTGCTCTCCGGTATTCATGCAGAGGACAGCCTGCATAATTCTCTTGCATTTGATGGGCAATTCGATCATTATACAAGGCTATGAAACTTACGTATAAACATACGGTCTACGCCTGTTTTACAGGCTACATAGTCCAGGCAATTATCAATAATTTTGCACCCCTCCTTTTTCTTACCTTTCAACGAATGTATGATATACCGCTTGCAAAAATTACCTTATTAATAACACTCAATTTCTCTGTTCAGCTTATTACCGATCTTATCTGTCCCCTGTTTATTGATAAAATCGGCTACCGTCTTTCGGCCGTTCTGGCTCATGTTTTTTCAGCTGCCGGATTAATTATGCTGCCTCTTCTTCCTTCTTTTTTTACCGATCCTTCCATAGGACTCTTTATAGCAGTCATTATCTATGCAGTCGGAGGCGGCCTTTTAGAAGTCCTCATCAGTCCGATAGTTGAGGCAAGCCCCACGGATAATAAGGAAAAAGCGATGAGCCTTCTTCATTCATTTTACTGCTGGGGACATGTCGGCGTCGTTCTTATATCAACATTATTTTTTATACTGTTCGGTACTGATAATTGGATGTATCTTTCTCTTTTTTGGGCATTTGTTCCCATAGCAAATATTTTTCTCTTTATGAAAGTTCCGGTAAACCATCTTATAGCAGACGGAGAAAAGGGCTTAAGCTTGAAAGAGCTTTTTAAAACAAAGGCATTCTGGCTTCTCATTGTTCTCATGGTGTGCGCCGGAGCAAGCGAGCAGGGTGTTAGCCAGTGGGCATCTGTCTTTGCAGAGAGAGGCCTGGGGGTCAGTAAAACTGCCGGCGACCTTGCAGGCCCTACATTGTTTGCCCTCATGATGGGACTTTCACGTCTTTATTACGGAAAGAACGGTGAAAAAATTAATCTTGGTCTCTTTATGAAATTGAGCGTCTGTTTATGCATCGGCTCTTACTTAATAATATCATTTTCTCCATTTCCCTTTCTCGGCTTCATCGGCTGCGCACTGTGCGGTTTATCAGTAGGGATCCTCTGGCCGGGAACCTTCAGTTCCGCCTCAAAACTCATAAAAAACGGCGGAACTGCTATGTTTGCTTTTCTGGCCTTAGCAGGAGACCTGGGCTGCGGCGGAGGGCCCACCCTTGTCGGCCTCGTTTCAAGTGCTTCAGGAGGGAATTTAAATACCGGTATTCTTGCAGGCCTTGCCTTCCCGGTTCTGCTCATAATTCTTCTTATTGCAGCAGGAAAGAGAAAATCTATTCAGAAGGAAATTCTGAATTGAATAGGCCTTGTTTCCCTTGACTAATTAGCATGATCGCTTTATAGTGGGGCAAAACATAATAGGGGTGCGGATTATCCCATGAATAAGCATGTTAAAAGACATATTGTACATGCCCTCGAAAGGTATGCGTCATCATTCCCCTCGGTTCTAGTGACGGGGGCAAGGCAGACCGGGAAGACGACATTATTGTCTGGTCTTAAAAAAGAAACCGATATTCCTTATGTCACCTTTGATGATCCGTCTGAACAGCTTTCTGCCGTAGCAGACAGTAAAACTTTTCTACTTCTTCATCCGCAGCCGGTTATTTTTGATGAAATTCAATATGTTCCTCAGTTGTTTCCGTATCTTAAAATGGCTATAGATGCAGACAGGCATAACGGGATGTTTTATTTATCCGGCAGCCAGCAGTTTCATCTAATGAAAAATGTCAGCGAAAGTCTTGCAGGGCGTATCGGAATCCTTCACCTGACGCCTTTTTCGCTTCGGGAACGTTTTGAAGATTCTTACACGTCTCCGTTTATTCCGTCAAAAGATTTTCTTCTTCAAAGAAAACCGTCATGTAAACCTCTTAAACCGCTTGAGTTGTGGTCAATAATTCAAGGCGGTTCCTACCCCGAAGTGTTTGTTAACAGCATTCAAAGTCAGGATTTTTATTCTTCATATGTTAAGACCTATATTGAGCGTGATGTAAGAAATCTTACTCAAATAGGAGATGAACTTCTTTTTTTGAAATTCGTTTCTGTTACAGCCGCCCGAACTGCTCAGCTGGTAAATTATGCTGATATTGCCCGTACCACAGGTATAAGTGAAGGTACTGCAAAAAAATGGCTTTCAGTGCTTGTGAGTTCGGGGCTAGTATATTTACTACAGCCGTATTCTTCAAATGTAGAGAAAAGAGTTGTAAAGACACCGAAACTGTATTTTATGGATACCGGTTTAGCGGCCTATCTTACAAAGTGGCACAACAGCGGAGTGCTCATGAGCGGAGCAATGGCCGGCGCATATTTTGAAACATTTGTAATAACAGAAATACTAAAAGGCTTTTACAATAACGGGCTCGAGCCCCCTGTATACTTTTACCGCGATAAAGATAAAATCGAGATAGATCTGCTTATAGAGGATAATGGAATCCTATACCCGGTAGAAATTAAAATGACGTCTTCTCCCTCAAAAAAAGACGCAGCTTCTTTTTCAATTCTTCAAAGAACGCATTCTGTTACAATAGCACCGGGAATTATTGTATGTACCGGCTCTTCATTAAAGAGTACAGCACCTGATGTTCTTTCAGTCCCTGTTGAGTATCTTTAATTATCATAAAACGCTTGATGAATTATTCTGGGAGGAGAGTTATGAGGAATGACATAACTGCACTAACAAAGGCTATGATTGTCTATAATGGAAGCGATGTACGGCGCATCAATCATGCGATCAAAGTATTTTCGTTTGCCTCTTTTATTGCACATTCCGAGGCCTGCACAGAACAGGAGATCTTTATAATTGAGGCTGCTTCTCTATTGCATGACATAGGCATTCATAATGCGGAAAAAAAATACAATTCCTGCTCAGGTACGTATCAGGAACTTGAAGGACCTCCTGTTGCAAGAGAGCTCCTTGTTCCACTGTCATTAAGAGATTCCGTTTTAGAACGGATTCTCTTTCTTGTCGGCCATCACCATACTTACAGCGCGGTTGACGGAATAGATTATCAAATACTCATAGAAGCAGATTTTATAGTAAACATCTTTGAAGATGACATGGATAGAGATCAGATTTCTTCTGTAAAGAAAAACCTGTTTAAAACAAAAAGCGCTCTTGAACTGCTTGAGTCTTTATATGTATAAATAATGCTATGAAAAATACCAAATCTCCGATTAAGCCTAAGACTGCGGTAAATCTGCTAAAGTTTCTGCTGGGTTTTTACATTGTTTTATGTCTTGCCGTCGCTTTTCTTAATTTCGCCGTTGCAGAAAAAACGGATGCGGAAACGGCTCACGTAATACATAAACTCTATGAATTTTTCGAGAATGAACTGAAGACCCTGCTCATTATCGTGTGTTCGGTATTGTCGTTATCTGCTTTTCCAAATATAGCGAAGAAGAAACTTTATAAACTGAATCTTTTAGGTTTTATCTGCAGCGCCCTCGTCATTCATATTTTCCTTCCTTTGATTACCGGAAACCGGGAAATTTACTACACTGCCATGCCTCTGCCCTGGGCAACGACCGGGCTCCAGCTGATGGCGTATGATTCCTCTTTTTATGTACGGCACATTCCCTTGTGGGGACTCTCCGGCATCAGCGCTGCGGTGGTTTTTTTTATAGTGATGAATATCTTTGTTACCATTGCCACGCTTCTGTTCGGCCGCCGTGTTCAGTGTTCAATGCTTTGTCTCATGAACGGTTTTGCTTCTGAAATATGGTCGGCAGCCTTTCCGCTTGCGGGAAAAAAGAAGAAGCCCTCCGTCTCTATGAAAAAGGGTTTAAACGTCTTTAGGCTGATAATGTTTACCGTATCTGCTTCGCTGTCTGTAATCTGGCTTTTATACATAGGCGGTATTAGGCCTTTTGAAAATATGGACAGCATCGCTCAATTTGAAGTCTTTAAGTATTTATCGGTAGAGCTTATGGCTGCTATGGTTTTCTGGGTTTTTTGGACCGGGCGCGGGTACTGCCACTACTGCCCGCTCGGAACATTCCTGTCTTTTATTGCAAAGCTTGGAAAACAGCGTATTACAACTGATATAGCATCCTGTACCGGCTGCGGCGCCTGTACTTCTGTTTGCCCTATGTCCATAGATGTAGCCTCTCATGCAAAAAAGAAGGAGCCTGTAACAGACAGTCTTTGCGTCGGCTGCGGTCACTGCGTTGATGCATGTCCAGTGCATACTTTAAAATATGAAACAAGTTTTATCCAAAAAGTAAACAGGACTTGTACGTTTGTATGAGAAGGTTTATCAGCTGGAAAAAGGCGGGTTCTGTTTTTTCGTAATGGATTAACTATATGAAATTATTGAAGTTCTATCTTTTTTCTCTTTTTGAAGGTTTCGTTCCTGTATATCCTGTATACTTGATTATGTTTTCTCAGCGCGGCTTCAGCCTCATGGATGTGTCGCTGTTGATGATGTTCTGGGCTCTTCCTGTTGTCATTCTCGAACTGCCTACCGGTTTTCTTGCAGATTATTGGAGCAAGAAGAAAATGCTTGTCATAGGCATGCTTTTAAAAGCACTCGGTTTTTTTCTCTGGCTAATAAACGGTTCTTTTTTGTTTGCTGTCCTCGGTTTTTTCTGCTGGGCGGTTCAGGAATCATTCTGTTCCGGTTCACGTCAGGCTCTCCTGTATGAGGCTGTTATTCATGAGAAGGCTGCTGTCAGTTATGAAAAGGCAGCCGGTACCTGCAGCATGATAGAGATGACAGGGATTGCACTTGCCATGATATTTGGCGGCATTCTATTTTCGTATTCTCCCCCGCTTACACTCATTGCATCTTCAGCCGCCGCTCTAATTTGTGCTCTTACCGCATTATCTATAAAAGAATACAAGAGCACCGGGGTAGACAAGGGAAGTCTTAAAGATTTTATCAAGTCAATCCTTACTCTTATAAAAGAAAAACCTGCTTTACTTACCATTCTTGCAGCCTCCGGTCTTTCAGGAGGGGCTTACGGCCTCGTTGATGAATACGACGGCCTGTGGGCACATGAGAATTATGTAATTCCTCTTGCATTCATCGGCGTGTGGAGTGCAATAAGGTTCGGCGTGCAGGGTTTGGGCAGTTTTTTTGCACAACGATTCAGTTTAGACTCTGCTGATAAGGCAAAGAAAAAAAAGATAATCGCTTTTCTATTTACAGGGGGAATCATTTTCGCGCTTACTGTTTTCTTTCCGCCTGCCGCTGGCATCCCTCTTTATTTTTTATGGTACGGCCTCATGGCTCTTTTTTCTGTTGTTCTTGAAGCGGAACTCCAGAGGCTTGTTACAAGCGGTGTACGTTCTACTATGCTATCTCTTTCATCATTCATTGTAACGCTATCGGCCTTTATTCTTGCACCTCTGTTCGGTCTTGTTTCAGAAACCTTTGATCTGGGCGGCATTATTGTGCTGACAGGGTTAGTCTCTATTTTAGGTGCGGTTCCATTACTAGTAAGAAGCAAATAAAATTTGTTAATACTGCTGCTATGTGATACAGTATGTTATACGTATTCGGCAGTGAGCCGTGCCGGACAGGAGTTTCATCGTATGAAAAAAACTATAGCAGTTGGTATTCTCCTACTCTCAATAGGAGTTTCTGTATTTTCCCAAGATATCTTTACGCAGCTTTCACAAAAAACGGTGATTGATTTACAGTCCGGCACCGGTTCAGATACCGGAGTTCTCTTAGATGCATATGCAAAGGTGTATCCTGCACTCAAAGGGAAGGAAGCTGTCGCGCAAAAAGTTGTAAATCTAGCATCCTTAAAAAAGAATGCCTCTCCGCGGGACGTGATGGCAGAAATTTCAAGTATTTGCGAAGTAATGAATAAGGGGAAATTTAATAACAGTATAGACGGGCTGCTTTCGACAACGCTTGCGTACACATGGGAATTAATGGCGTTAAAGATTAGAGAAGAGGAATTTGCAAAGGCTTCTTCCTATATTGAAAAGGTAAAGAGTATTCAATCGCTTATGAAAGAGGCAAAAACTACTGATCAAATAAAAGCGGCATTGTCCCAATATGCAGAATTAGGGCAGCAGGCTAAAAAAGAAGGGTACGTATCTACATCAGCTGATATTTTTAACGGTCTGGTTCAGATTAAAGAGCAGCTGAAAACCGTGTCAGGGTCAGATTATATTGCAGCCGCACAGGCGCTTCTCGATGAAGGTTTTTTTTATGATCATGCGTTCAGTTTTATATACAAGGCTAAGAAGTATGCAGAGACGGAAGACGAAGCAAAACTGATGATTTCATCATTCGATCCGAAAAAGAGATCTCTTGCATCCAGAATAATATACGGCAAATCATATTATTACTGGCTTTGGGCGAATACTGTTACTTCAGCTTCAATAGAAGACCGTTCGTCGGCGCTTATTTACTATTCAAACGGTTCGGACCGTGCGCTGTCTCTTGAATATCAGGCGGCTTATGAGGCTTCCTATGCCCGCGGTTTATATGAATGGATAATGCTGAAATACACTTCCGATGACGATGAATATTTTTCATACCTTAATGCATCTGCTTTTGCGATACAGGGGGCTATTGCAACGGATCCCCAAAATATAGATATTCTCATGGATTGCTGTATAATTTGCTTTAAAATCGGGTTCCATAAAATAGTCGCCGATGCGGCGGATACACTGATAGCAGCAGGTGCCGATAATGCGGGAATACGGTACTACCGCGGCATTTCCTTTTATATGTACAGTCTTAAAAATAGTATTTTTTACCGTAAAGAGGACGCTTTAACCGATTTAAATATGGTTCTCTCTGCATCGCCGGAGATTGGAAACCGTGAAATTATTGAGGAAGCAATAAAGTACTATAAGGAAAATTAAACACCCCGGCGGTTTTACCCTTCCTGTAGAGCCTCGTTGTATGCTTCTTCCATAAGTTCCATGGGGTCAAGCTCAGGCTTTACCTTGTCGTAGATCGTTGGAAAGACTCCGTCGGCCTTGTATTTTTTACGCATTTCTTTCCAAAGTCCGTGATCGAACATGGTATGGAATTCTTCCTCTGTGGTAAAAATATCGACGTAGGTGTGCAGAAAGCCGCCGAAGGAGGAAATCATCGCTTCAATTTCCCGAACCTTGTCGACGGTACGGTAGACTTTATCCCCGTTGCGCACGGCCTTCGGAAATCCGTAGATACCGAGGTTAAAATACATTTTTTCACGGATTTTCCCGTCCCACTCTTTTCCGTGTTCACCCGGATGTCTTACCATTCCGCCGTAATCAAAAACTTTACACGGATACACTAAAAGCGGATAAATCTCAAACTCACTGTCGAGGTGTACTAAAAGTTTTTGTAAGTGTTCAGACGGAAATCCTATGTCCTGATACACCTGTTTAAGAATTGCTCTGTTCCGCTCTTCCTGAGGGCGGGAGCCTTTAAGAAGACTCATGTTCGGAGGAAGCATCCAGCCCAAAAAAGCACGGTACAGCGGATGGTTTGCGTGCGGTATAATTTTCCCCATGGTCATGCACATGCTTCTGTCATGTCTCATAAGATATTCAGCATTCGGTACAAGCTCCGAATACGTATTTCCCTCTCCAAGACGAAGCATGCTTTCAACATGTTTATAAAAGAATGGTTTATACCAAAAATTTAGATTATTTACTCTTTTGGGTTGTGATTCCATCGAATGTACTCTATATCCTTCAATTATAACCGCTTTATCTTTAGCAAAAATCTGTCCTTCAAGATAATCGCAGGGAGTTTCTGCTTGTAAAAGTTTTGTATGCTCTTTGCAGTACTCATCAAGATCGTAAAAGGGACGGTAGACAAGTTTTACATATTTCGGGGCTTTTTGAATGGAAAGCTCTACTGCAGTTAAAAAGCCCAGAGTTCCGTGGCTCCAGGGAATTGCACGGAACAGATCCTCATTTTCTCCGCCCCGTACTGCTTTAATCACTTTTCCCTCTGCACAAACCAATTCATATGACTGAACAATATCGCTCATGAGGCCGTATTTGTGGGAACTTGTGGTCATTCCAAGAGCTAAAACAAGCCCTCCGATAGTAGCCTTTTTCATCTCGATTGCGGTTGTAAGTTCGTATCCGCGCTTATCAAGGAATTTTACAAGATCGCCTATAGTTGTGAAGGGTTCAACAGTAACAGTCATTTTATCTACATTTATTTCTAAAATGGTTCGTAATCCGCGGACAGCAACCTTTTTTGAACCTTTTTTATCCGAGGCGCGCACATTCAGCGAGCTGTTTGATTTTCTGTCAGTACGGAGTATATTGCCTGTTTCAGCATTATAATTGTGTTCCACATCGGCCCGTATGCGTTCTACTCTCAGGTTATGGTCAGCGGGGTCAGGACTGGTAAGGAAAGAGATTAGTGATTCTGCCGCAGATACGATTTTCCCTATTGGAATTATTAGAGAAAGTAAAAGAAATTCGCGGTGATCGTCGATCCAAAGTTCTACTGCAGATTTTTTTCGGCTCATAGGTACTCCAAAGCAAAGGATGAACGACAGTATAGTAAAGGTTAAAATATCAGTCAACAAAGAAAAAAATAACTTCCTCATTATCTATTTATCATTTATACTTAACAAGTGACGTTTTCATTATATACTTCGGCTGATGTTCTGCTGTTTTCAGCGGTAATTCTTCTAATAATAATTTTTCATTCTCTTCTTCATTATGATAATCTTCAGCTTTCAGCAAGATACAGAATGCTTGTGTCTATTACAATTCTTGCTATTATTATTTTGGATTTTTTATCCCGCCTTACTCTGCCTTTCAACACATCTGTTAACTATGTTATATTGTACTGCATTAATTTTATCTATTTTATTCTTCAGCCGCTTCCGGTTAGCATTGGACTGATGTATTTATTCTCGCTCTTTAGAGAAAAGCGGTTCCCGGTGCTTTACCACCTTCTGTTTCTAATTCCTTTTTTTTCAGGCTGTATTGTTATGATGCACTCGCTTTTTACAGACGTAATCTTTTTTTTGGATGCTGATAATGTGTATCACCGGGGACCAGGCATGGCAATATATGCGGTTATCAATTACTCATATATTATTCCTGCCGTATATCTGATAATTCATAACCGGGATAAAGTTAAGCGTGGAACAATTTTAGTAGTAATAATCTATACAATAATTCCTCTTGCGGGGTCTCTTTTCCAGCTTCTTTTCTACGGCATCATTACAGCCTGGCCTTCATTTACCCTTGCTCTTCTTCTTGTTTTCATTTTCATCGAAGGCCGGAAAAGCGACAGGGATTATCTGACGGGGCTTTTAAACCGGCAATGTTTTGATGCAAGAATTTACAGCCGTATTGAACAGTTTGATAAAAAAGGTTCCTTTACTCTTGTAGTCATTGACCTTAACAAGTTTAAATCTATTAACGATGAATTCGGCCATGATCAAGGGGATGAAGCGCTTCAGGCGGTATCGCTTATATTATCGCACTCTGTATCTCCTTCAGATGCCGCTGCCCGGTATGGAGGCGATGAATTTATTCTTCTTCTGGAAACTGCGGATGAAGGAACCGTACATAAAATACTTCAAAGAATTCAAAAAAATCTTGATGAATGGAACCGCAAGGGAGATATGCCCTTTACTCTTTCATTAAGCGCAGGTTATGCGGTGTATGATCCTGTTAAACTCAAAGATTATAACAGTTTATTTAAATGTGCAGATGAAATGATGTTCAGTGTTAAAACCGGAAGCAGATAGGATTTTTATACAGAAAAAATTATGCTCTATTATTGATCTTCATATTGTTATTTCCCTATGTTATTACTGCACAGGATAATACTGATGAATCAGTAAACAGTGCTGACAAAACAGATACTGCCGCCTTTGAATCATCTGAACTCACGCAGGATGAAACGGAATACTTATACGGCAGCAGCCGTAATAATATTCTCATGGCAAATATTGGCAGGGGAAAAGAATGGTCCTATATCGCTGTTAATTTTTATACTTGCCTTTTTAACCTTCGGAGTTCCTCAAAGCTGGGGTACAAAGTAAACACATATAGCACAAAAACTTCCTTTTTGATAAAATGCGGCTTATGAAAACATCAGAAACCTTAATCGCAACATTACGGGAAGTTCCCGCAGAGGCTGTTATTGCAAGCCATCAGCTTATGCTCCGTGCAGGTTTATTACGCAAACTTGGAAACGGGCTTTTTGCGTATCTCCCCTTCGGACTGCGCTCTTTCCGCAAGGTTGAAAATATTATACGTGAAGAAATGAACAATATAGGCGCTCTGGAATTCCGTCCTTCAGTAGTCGTTCCCGGCGAATTATGGCGGGAATCCGGCCGGTGGGAAACCATGGGTGCAGGAATGCTCCGCGTAAAAAACCGCGTAGATCAGGAACTTGTTGTGAGCCCCACTGCAGAAGAAGCCTTCACTGCCCTTATACGCGATGAACTATCTTCCTATAAACAGCTGCCGATTACAGCGTATCAGATAAATACAAAATACCGCGACGAAATCCGGCCCCGCTACGGCGTCATGAGAGGCAGAGAGTTTACTATGAAGGATGCCTATTCATTCCATGCCGACCAGAAAAGCCTCGATGAAACCTACGATAAATTTGCGCTTGCCTACCGGAAAATATTTAAACGTCTGGGATTATCTGTAATTCCGGTACGTGCCGATGCCGGAGCAATGGGCGGTACGGGTTCAGAAGAATTCATGGTCGAAAGCGCTGTAGGCGATGACACACTAATACTCTGTCCTTCCTGCGGATATGCCGCCAACACCGAAAAAGCTGCCTGTGCACCGGACGTTCCCTTGAATGCAGAAGGGAAACCCCAGCAGAAAACTACTATGTCAAAGGAAGCAATCGATACCCCCAGTGTACGTACAATCGAAGAGCTTTCTGCTTTCCTTAAAACAAATCCTCAGACATTTATAAAGACGCTCATATACAAAGTGCACAATTGCGAGCTTGATCTAACCAAGGCGCCCGGCTGTTCAAACCTCAAGCGCGTGACAGACACCGGAGATGCTGCAAAATACTACCCTGTATCTTTCTTTGCCGTGTGCATCAGGGGAGACCTCGATGTAAATGAAGCAAAACTTGCTGCTTTACTAAAGGCAAGCGAAGTCGAACTTGCCTGCGATGACGATGTTGTTCGTATAACAAATGCGCCTGTGGGTTTTGCAGGCCCTGCAGGCTTAAGTTCTGTCCCTGTAATAGCAGACGAAACAGTGAGTGCGATGCACGATGCCGTTACCGGCGGTCTTGCTAAAGATGTTCATCTCATTCATGTGGAACCGGGCCGTGATTTTACTCCTTTTATAACAGGCGATGTAAGAACAGTAGTTGCAGGAGATAAATGCGCTGCCTGCGGAGCTGAATACTACAGTAAAAAAGGCAACGAACTAGGGCACATCTTTAAACTCGGCTATAAATATACCAAGGCAATGAATGTAACCTACCTTGATGAATCAGGAAAACTCCAGATTCCCGCTATGGGCTGCTACGGTATAGGTGTTGACCGTGCACTTGCTTCTATTATTGAAGAACATCATGACGATAACGGCATTGTCTGGACAATGAGTACAGCTCCGTATCAGGCGGTAATTGTTCCTATCAAATATGAGGGGGCAATGAAAGAGACAGCCGACAAGCTCTATGCAGAGTTTAAAAAAGAGGGAATTGAAGTTCTGCTTGATGACCGCAACGAAAGACCCGGTGTCAAGTTCAAGGATATGGATCTCATCGGTATTCCTGTGCGTGTTGTTGTGGGCGATAAAAATCTGCCCAATGTGGAAATAAAAGAGCGCTCAAAGAGTGATCCGGTTTTGATTCCTTCAGAAAAGGCATCAGTTCATGTCAAATCTATCATTGATGCTGCCTTAGCAGATCTGAATGCATAGAACAGACATTACGGCTCAGCATCTCATGCCGTCTATCTGTGAATTAAAAGGAGGGTGTATGAAAAAATTACTGATAATCAGCGCAGTGCTTTTCTTTTCATATTCCCTTTGTGCTCTTCCCGGAATTACTGAATATATTCCGACCCAGTCAGGCGAGTATGTGTATTACAGGGATTACACCTTTGAAGAAGAGACTTATATAGGTTTTCTTCAGTATGATGCAGGCACTTATGCAGTCCGGTATTATTCTCCGAATGCGAAAACCGGCTCATCAGATATTCATATTCTTTTTTCAATGAATCCGGACAGTACTATAGTTGAGCTCACCGGAGAAAAAATTATTTCAGAAGTTACTGCAGAAGACGTCGACACCGTAAATTATATTCACGACCTTCTCTATGAATTCAATGCAAGGCGCAAGAATCTAAATGGGAAAAATTTTACAGCCCCTCTGCGAATTAATGAAAATTTTGACCAGTTCGGCGGCAATGTAACCATGGTATACCGCGGTTATATTCCGTTATACAGTCTTGAATCTATACGCTCTGAAAAAGGAGATATTCTTTTTCAGGCCGAAGCTATGGGCGTCATTCTTGACGGCGAAGATTCCTCGTTTTCCCAATTTAAAGGATTCCAGAATTTACCTGCTTTACTATCAGGAAAGGACTCAAAGAAAAATCTCGATGATCAATGGAAAAGCGATGCGGAAAGCTACTGGACAATGGGCGATAACGCCATGTTTTTTATAAATACTGTGGAAATTAATGCAGAGGATTATACCAAAAACGGGTACTCTGTTGAGGACTTTTTTACCCGTTATTTTCTCTTATCCTCCGGAGGCTCATATTTTTATCTGCCGTATGCAGGTATAGAAAAAAAAGGAGGCGATTCTTCTTCTCTCTTTCTTATTAACACTGCGCTGTCCTTTTCCGGGGAATCGACGTATACAAAGGATTTTAAGATTCTTTTAAAAGAATCAGACAACAGGTATTGGTTTTATGTTCTGTCCATATATGATGCTTTTTATAAAGAGAATAAGTCCTATTTTGACGAGTTTGTTAGAAAATTAATTCCCTGAGCTTATTTAAAAGTGGAACGGGGCAGCGGGGAGCCTATCCAAACACCCTCTCCTCCCAGGTAGCTTTCTTTTTGACCGTTAATGAGGAATTGAACCGATTCAATACTGGAAAATGAGGTCGCAGTGTACACTATCTGCATGAGCTGTCCAAGATACCCTTCAACACCGTACTTATTATATTGAAACTCTTCACTGAAATTTAAAAATGCAGTTTTATCGGTAATGGAAGCAGACAGAAGCTTTGTGCCCTCGGGGATGAGAGACATTGTGCCCTTTTCGAGCTCTCCGATTGAGGGTCCTTGAAGAAGAGCTTTTAGAGCTGTTGTCAGCGGGGTCTGTGTCTTATCTATTTCTCTGGAAATCTCTTTTCTAACTACTGACCCGTCCCCCTCTATCATGACGAAATACAGCAGCATGGTCGTTTTTTCTCCGGTATTCTGCGCTGCAGTCTGCTGAGTTTCTTTCTTATCGGGCTTAGCAAGTGTAAGATCGCTTTCTTTTTGAGTTTTTTCGGGTTTTGCTGCGGATTCTGAAGGGGTTTGCACAGACGGCTGAACGGCTGTTTCCGGTATCTTGTCAACTGAATTAAGATCGACAGGAGCGGCTTCTTCTTTTTGCGTTACAATATCTATAACAGTATCTTTCGCATCATCTTTCTTGCTGATGACTCCGTCTATAAACTCCGGTGTTTCACCTAAAACTTCTTTAAAAAAACCCGTCTCACTGAGGACACTGGAAATTTTCCCCCGTGCTATTAAAAAAGCAATAACTATTATAACAGCAAATATCAGCCAGAACAGAAAACCGGCTTTATTACCTTTTTTTTGTGTTTTTCCTGCCATTAGTTCATTATAATACAGCGGGTTTCAAAAGTCCATTACCTGCGTACCGGCAGAATCCATCTGATAGGAAGTGCTGAAACAAACGTAAAATCATGGTATACTTAAAAAATGGACACTAAGCGACAAAAACAGCCTGTTATAGGTTTCCTCTCCGGCCGTATGGATGAGCCGTATCAGTACTCTGTATGGCGCGGAGCTGAAGAGGAAGCCCGCCGAATCGGAGCACAGCTGGTTTTTTTCGGAGGTCAGCGCGTAAGAAGTCCCGTCGGCTACGAAGCTTTGGATAATATTGCTTTTGATCTTGCCCAGAGGACAAGCCTTTCCGGACTTATTGTAATGGCGAATGTTATAGGTACATATCTTTCAGCGCAGGAACAGTCGGATTTTCTTAATCGTTTCGGCTCAATGCCCATAGTTACTGTGGGTGTTGCTTATGAGGGTTTGGAAAGTGTTACTGTAAATAATAAGGGTGCGATGAAAACTGTTTTGGAGCACCTCATTAAGGTACATAAGCGAAGGCATTTTCTTTTTCTTGCAGGACCTTCCACGCATAGAGAATCTGAAGACAGGAAAAAAGAATTCATAGAATATCATTCATTGCTGCTGAGCGACAGCCCGTCGCCGGTTATTCTGTATGCAGATTTTCAGGAGTTCGACGCGCGTAATGCGGTTGAGAATTTTCTTGCCTCCGGCGGAATTGTCGATGCCGTAATTGCTGCAAATGATCTTATGGCCTTCGGAGCCTTGAGAGCTTTATCTGAAGCCGGAATCAATGTTCCTATTGATGTATCAGTAACCGGTTATGATGATACTGAAAATACCCGCTTTTCAATTCCTCCTCTTACCACTGTCCGGCAGCCTACAAGAGAACTGGGGCGCGAGGCATTGCAAAGAATCGCCTGTTCTTTAGGACTTCTGCCGGACGGCGGAGCGCAGGGAATTCCTGAAATATCCTTTGTCATCCGCCAATCCTGCGGATGTTCGAACACTGAAGCCTCATCGTATTACGGGGCGCCTGATACGCCCTGTTCTCATCTTTCATCATCCAAATTTGAGGTAGATTCTCTTTCATCCCTTGTACAGGCAGTTAACAAGGAATTAAGCTGCGCCCGGAATCCCGTTTTTTTCCGCAACATGGTATTTCCCCGAAAACTTCAGGAAAAAGCCTCCGCAATAATTACAGAAGGTGAAATGCGCTATCAGGCTCTGCTTCGAACATCAGTTGAGAAAAGAAGTGCAACCATCCAGGAAATCGGATCATCCCTTGTTTCTTCTTTCGATCTGAATGATGTTCTTAAGGAAGTTGCCAAAGCTATTATCGCGCTCGATATTTCAGCCTGCTGGCTGGCTTTATTTGACTCACCGGAACGTACTCCGGTATGGGCGCGTCTGCATCTTGCATATTCAAATGAAACAGTCCGAATATTATCCCCCTATGGTCTTCGTTTCCGGACTTCAGAAATACTGCCTGGAGGTCTTGCCCCGAATATCAATTCATATATCTGCGAACCTCTGCGTTACGGCGATGAGCGTCTGGGGTATTTAATATGTACTGCAGAGCCCACTGACCGGCGTGTTTTTGAAGCGTTAAGAGATCAGGTTTCAGGTGCAATTAAAGGAGCCCGATTAGTGAACGCCGAGAGGGATAGGGAACGGCAGCTGGAACAGGAAGTCAGGGAACGGACGGTTCAGCTGTATAATACGAATGAACGTCTTTTAAAGGAAATTGAGCAGCGCAGGACTCTTGAGCAGGAGCTTCTGCAAATTTCAAATGATATTATGGGCAGCATTGGACGCGATATTCATGACCATTTATGCCAGGATATTGCAGGAATCGGCTTGAGAGCGGCTCTTATTGACGGTATGATTAAGCGTGCAGATAAAATGGACGCAGCCGAAATAAGCAGGGAAATTCAGGAAATTGTAAAAGCTTCAGGAAAAGCTGCGGAACTTGCGAAAAGTATAGCTCGCGGATTATATCCTGCCGAGCTCGAGGCACACGGTCTTGTAAAAACAATAGAATCGCTTGTAGTATCCACACGGAAAAGAAGTACCGCAAAAATAAGCCTCACGGTAACCAGCGCTTTCTCCATAAACGATTCGGAAAAAGCGCTTCAGCTTTATAGAATTGTACAGGAAGCTGTCGGAAACGCAATCACTCATTCCGGGGCCGGCGAAATATCTATTAGCCTGCTGCGGGATGAACATGCGGTTACGGTAATAATCCGCGACAACGGCAAGGGTTTTTCTGTGAATTCAAGCAAAAGCCAGGGGATGGGGTTAAATATCATGAAATACAGAGCCAGTGTTATGATGGGCGAATTGAGCATTAAATCCGGTTCCCAGGGGACAGAAATTATGTGCAGGGTTTTTGCATAGAACAGTATTGCAGAGGTAAGGAAATGGCATTAAAACAAAAATTTATTGTAGTTGATGATCATCCTGTCTATAGACATGGAGTTGCAGCCCTCGTCAACCAGGAACTTCATCTTTCGAGTGCAGGGGAAGCCGGCGACAT
This sequence comes from Spirochaetota bacterium, assembly GCA_023398165.1. GTDB lineage: Bacteria > Spirochaetota > Spirochaetia > Treponematales > Treponemataceae > JAAZLA01. Next base: position 289,124 of record JAEWSQ010000012.1, read on the forward strand.
TCAGGAAGCGCTTGCCCTTTTAGAGAAGGAAAAACCGAATCTTGCCATAGTCGATATCAGTCTTCAAGGGCAAAACGGACTCGATCTTGTTAAAATGATTAAAAACTCCTTTCCAAAGACTCTTGTTCTTGTTGTTTCAATGCATGAAGAAAGCCTATACGGTGAAAGAGCAATTAAGGCGGGTGCCAAAGGGTATGTTATGAAAAACAGCGATCCCGCCTGTCTTCTGGCAGCAGTAAAAAATGTTATAGAGGGAAGAATTGCCGTTTCTGACGAATTAAAAGACAGGCTTATGGGTATGATTGCAAATGGAAACAGCAGCGAAGATCCTGTTAAGAAACTGTCAGACCGCGAGCTTGAGGTTTTCCGTTTGATCGGGAAAGGCTACGGTGTTACAGAGATCGGCGAAGCGCTCCGAATATCAGTTAAGACGGTAAATGCCTACAAAGAAAACATTAAAGAAAAATTAAACCTTTCATCTGCTTCAGACTTGCGGAAATATGCGGTTGAATGGATAGTCTCTAATCCTTTATAGCTTTCAACTGTATATAGGTATTTTATCCTAGGAATAAAGAGGGTTTGTGCCCTATACAAGCTAATTGGTTATTGGATTATTGTGAGCATGGAGGATTCCATGTCTATTGATATTCAAAATACAGATTTCTATTCAGTGCACGGCATGTGGGGAGCCTTTTCCTGTTTAGCGCTTGGCCGTATTGGGAAAGGAGCCGGACTGGTAGTTGGCGATGTCCAGCCCCCAAAACATGGTCTTTATGCGGGCTACCGCAAAGGCAAGGCTAAGCCGAGAGTGTTTCCGTTTTCTCCTGGTATAAATGTCGGAATAGGCGAAGAGGCATATCATTTGCCGGCTAAACCCCAAACTCCTGTACCCGAATGCAGCTGGTTTACTAAAAATGAAATAGAAAGATCGATGTCTTTCAGCGGAGAGCAATGGAAAGCAGAAGATATTACATTTAAAATTGTATCGTTTTTCGGCTCTATTCCGGATCCATCCAATTCAAAACCCTCCGAAATGAAAAAGGCTGTCCGCCCGGCTATTTTAGCAGAGCTTACTTTTGATAACACCAAGGGTTCCGACCCTATGCTCGGTTTTTTTGGTATGCAGGGCATCAGACGGGCTCTATCAGACAGCACTAACGGAACCCTTGCCGGATTTGCCTCCGGAACTCAATTCGGTTTTGCCGCATTTGCCGGAAAGGGTGTCGAAGAAGTTATGGACTGGTCTGTTCTGAATACAGGGCTGGATTCCTACACGCCGGTAAGGAAACTTGCGGCTGAAGGTATAATACGATGGCATGTCGGTGCCGGTGAGAAGAAAACGGTGATTGTTGCACTCGGTTCATACCGCGACGGAATAATCACATCCGGCTATAGGGCACACGCATATTATACAGTTCATTTTAAGGATCTTGAAGAAGTTTTAACTTCCGCCCTGGAAGATGCCAAAGAATCTCTTAAGAAAGCAGAAAAAATTGATGAGATTCTTGAGTCTGCAAAACTTTCAAATGAAAGAAAATTCCTCATTGCCCATGCGGCACACAGTTATAATGCAAGCGCAGAGCTTCTGCTTACAGAGAAAGGTGATCCTCTGTTTATAGTAAATGAAGGCGAATACCGTATGATGAATACGCTTGATCTGACAGTTGATCAGGCCTTCTGGGAATTGAAATGGTCTCCGTGGACGGTTAAAAATGAGCTTGACTTTTTACTATCCCGTTCATCATACATTGACGCTTACGGAATTGCGTTTTGTCATGATCAGGGAGTTTCGGATTGTTTCACTCCGGCGGGAACCTCGGTATATGAACTTCCGCAGCTGACCGGCTGCTTCAGCTATATGAGTTTTGAGGAAACATTAAACTGGATACTGACCTTTTGTCTGTATGCAAAATCCACTAATGATTCTGCATGGATTAATGGAAAAACAAAAACTCTCCGGGATTGTCTTTCTTCAGTTATTGCACGCGATAAAAACGGAGACGGCATACTCGATGCGGATTCTGACCGCTGCGGCGGGGGTGCGGAAATAACAACCTATGATTCTCTCGATATAAGCCTTGGACAGGCAAGAAACAATCTGTACCTCGGCGTCAAAACCTGGGCGGCTTATGTGTGCATGGAAGCAGTTTTTACAAGGCTTGGAGGCACTTTTATGGCCGATGCCGACAGGGCTAGAGAGGGTGCAAAAAGAGCGGCTTCGACAATCTGTTCAAAAATGATTCCCGGTGAAAACTATATTCCTGCTGTTTTTGAAGCTGAAAACAAGTCAAAAATTATTCCTGCTGTAGAAGGGCTTGTGTATCCTTATTTCTGCGGAGCTCAGGACGCCGTAAAAGAAAACGGACCGTATTCCGGATTTATTAAGGTATTAAAAACACATTTGAATACGGTGCTTTCTCCCGGCGTTTGTCTCGATGAAATTTCAGGAGGATGGAAGCTTTCATCCACAAGTAAAAATACCTGGCTGAGTAAAATATTTATTAATCAGTATGTTGCAGAAAACATTCTGGGGTTAAAAGGAGATAGAATTGAACGTGATGCGGTGCATGTATCCTGGCAGCAGAATGGAAGCGCTGACTGGGGCGCAACCGATCAGGTTACATCGGACTACGGTAAAGATCTCGGATCCCGGCTTTATCCCCGTCTTGTGTCGTCAATAATATGGCTGACGAAGCCCTAGGTGAAAAGTCCTAGGACATAAACTGTACTTTGACCTATGCCTGTATCAGGCTGTACAGCATATGATTTAGTAACAATAATTTTGTAGGGAGTGTTTTTTCATTCCCGGAAAAAATAGGAGGATTCTTATGAAGAAAGTGTTGCTAGTATTAGCGGCTCTTAGTGTTCTTTGCTCTTCAATGCTGTTTGCAAATGGAACAAAAGAAGGAGCAAAAACAACTGCACCGGCAACAAAGGTAATTAACCTTTGGAGTTTTACTGATGAAGTACCGAAGATGATGGACAAATACAAGGCCCTTCATCCGGAATTTGATTATGAAGTAAAAGTAACAATCATTGCTACCACAGACGGCGCTTACCAGCCCGCTCTTGACCAGGCTTTAACAGCCGGCGGCAAAGATGCTCCTGACCTTTATACCGCAGAAAGCGCATTCGTACTGAAATATACACAGGGCGATATGGCTGACTATGCTGCAGCATACAAAGATCTCGGAATCAATGTTGACAAACTTCTGAAAGAAGCTGCTATCGCACAGTACACTGTAGATATCGGTTCTAACAAACGCGGTCTGGTAGGATTAGGCTATCAGGCAACAGGCGGTGCATTTATTTATCGCCGCAGTTTGGCTAAAAAAGTTTGGGGAACAGATGATCCCAAAACTGTACAGACAAAGATTGGTCCGGGTTGGGACAAATTCCTTGCTGCAGCAGCTGAGCTGAAAGCTAAAGGTATTGGTATTGTTTCCGGTGACGGTGACGTATGGCATGCTGTAGAAGGTGCAAGCAAGAAAGGTTGGATTGTTGATGGTAAACTCTATCTCGATCCGGATCGCGAAGCTTTCCTCGACATCAGTAAATCTCTTAAAGACAAGGGTTTCCACAATGATACACAGGACTGGACAGACGCTTGGTTCGCAGATATGAAAGGTATCGGACCCCAGCCTGTATTCGGTTTCTTCGGCCCTGCATGGTTGATCAACTATGTTATGGCTGGTAACTCAGGCGGAACAAAAGTTGGTGAAGGTACCTTCGGTGACTGGGCAGTATGTCAGCCTCCCGCAGGATTCTTCTGGGGCGGAACCTGGCTCGTTGCTAACAAGAACAGCCCTGTTAAAGAAGCTGTTGGTAAATTCATTGAATGGGTAACACTTGACAGCAGCAATACTGGTTTACAGTATGCTTGGGCAAATGGTACTCTCAATGGTCCTGGCGGAACAAAAGACGTTGTTGCTTCAGGTACAGTAATGGCTAAGAGCGATGGTAAACTTGATTTCTTAGGCGGACAGAACATGTTCGACGCATTCATTCCTGCAGGCGAATTCGCAACAGGACGGAATAAGACTCAGTACGACGAAAGTATTAACAGCATTTGGCGCGGCCAGGTACGTGAATACACAGCCGGAACAAAGACCCGTGCACAGGCTATTGCAGACTTCAAGAAGCAGGTTGCCGACAACTTAGGTATTAACTGATAAGTAATCTTTTATCAAAACTCAGGGTCGTCCCTCAGGGACGGCCCTGTTTATGTCGGATATTTACTACTTTTGGAGGAACCATTCATGGGTAATAAAAATATAAGTTACGCCAAATGGGGATACATTTTTTGTCTTCCGTTTTTTCTTGTATTTCTTTTCTTTTCCCTTTATCCAATTATTTATACAGCAATCTTAGGATTTACTAACTTACAGGGTGCAGGAAAAAAAACTTTCGAGTTTCTTTCCAGTCCTTTTGAAAACTACAAGATAGTTTTGACTAATGAAGCATTTATTACATCATTGAAAAATACAGGATTAATCTGGATGTTAAATTTTATACCCCAGATTCTTCTTGCTCTGCTCTTAACCTCATGGTTTACAAACCACCGGTTTAAGATTAAAGGACAGGGAATGTTCAAGGTATTAATGTACATGCCGAACATTATCACTGCCGCTACAATTGCATTTTTGTTTAGAAATCTTTTCGGGTATCCTAAGGGACCAATCAATGACCTTTTTATGATGCTTGGTTTTATTGATGAACCGATATATTTCTGGTTGTCTGCGGGATGGTCACGGGGTGTTATTGCGTTTATCCAGTTTTGGATGTGGTATGGTAATACTATGATCGTCTTAATTGCAGGTGTTATGGGTATTGACCCTACAATTTTTGAAGCCGCGGAAATTGACGGTGCTTCAGGAATACAGACATTCTTCCGAATTACATTACCTTCTCTACGGACAATTCTGCTGTTTACACTGGTCACAAGTTTGATCGGCGGTTTACAGATGTTCGATATACCATTGTTATATAACCTGGGCGGACCGGATCAAAAAACGCTTACAGCGAGTGTTTGGATTTATAATCAGGCATTCTCCGGACGTTATTTCTTTAACCGCGCTTCTGCTGCAAGTATGGTACTGTTTACCGTTATTGTCGTATTAGCCTCTATAATTTTCTACATTCTTCGCGATAAGGATGCTGAGAAGATGGATAAAATAAAAAAACAAATGAGAAAAGACGCTCGAAAAATGCAGAAGGAGGCAGCACGATGAAAACCAAAATAAAACAAATGTCTCCTATCAGGAAGGTGATCGTCTACACACTCTGTATTTTTTTGGTTGTCCTGAGTATTTTCCCATTCTATACAATGTTTATTAATGCTACACGCGGAACGTACGAAATTCAGAGTAACAGTATTTCATTGATTCCTTCCACATATGCAGTAAGCAACTGGATGGTTTTGATGAATAAGAACTTTAATCCGTTTATTGGATTTATGAATTCTCTTATCATATCATGCGGTGTAACAGTTCTGGCAGTTTACTTTTCATCGCTTACCGCGTACGGTTTGGTTGCCTACAGCTGGAAGATGAGAAAAGCTTTCTTTACTTTCATAATGGCGGTGTTAATGATTCCTGCCCAGGTTTCGATTATTGGTTTTTTCCAATTCATGTATAAACTTGGATTAACGAATAATTTTCTGCCTCTTATTCTACCTGCAATAGCAAGCCCTGCGACGGTTTTCTTCATGCGGCAGTATTTGCTTGCAACGCTCAGTCTCGATATTGTTAACTGCGCACGTATTGACGGTTCAGGTGAATTTAGAACATTCAATCAGATTGTTCTTCCTATAATGCAGCCCGCTCTTGCAACACAGGCAATCTTTGCATTCGTTGGTTCGTGGAATAACCTCTTCCTGCCGTTAGTTATGCTGACAGACAGAACAAAGTATACAATGCCGATCATGGTTAACCTGCTCCGCGGCGATATTTACCGCACAGAGTACGGTTCAGTATATCTTGCTTTGTCTCTTACTGTATTACCTCTTTTTATTGTCTACTTCCTGCTTTCACGCTACATCATAGAAGGTGTTGCTTTGGGAGCATTGAAAGAGTAGTCAGTTTTGTCTGTTATAATAAGGACTGTTCTGTAAGGTTCAGTATATTATTATATTGTTTCTTTTTTTCTTCCTTGTGCCGGAATATCTTGTTAAGGTATTCCGGTTTTTTTGTTTTAAAAAAGAACGCAAAAGTAAAGCTGTGAAAATGTATTGCAATTTATTTAAACGGTGGTAGAATGATTCATACAATATAAAAAAACAGGAGCCGCTATGAAAGCTAACGGGGAAAAATATATTCTAGCTTTGGATCAAGGAACCACATCTTCACGCGCTATTTTATTTGATCATAGTGCTAACGTCGTCTGCAGCTTAAATGAAGAATTCCCTCAGTATTTCCCTCAGCAGGGCTGGGTTGAACATAATGCAGAAGAAATTTTCGCATCCCAGTTGAATGTTATGAAGAAAACGCTTAGAGCTTCATCAGTAAAGCCGGGAGAAATTGCCGCTATTGGTATTACAAATCAGCGTGAGACAGTTGTTTTATGGGACAAAACCACGGGGAAGCCTGTGTACAATGCTATTGTGTGGCAGTGCAGAAGAACGGCTTCTTTATGCGAACAGCTGATTAAAAGGGGTTTAAACGAAGTAATAACAGAGAAAACCGGACTCCTGATTGATGCATATTTTTCTGCTACAAAAATTAAATGGATCCTTGATACGGTACCGGGTTTACGTAACAGAGCAGAAAAAGGAGAAATACTTGCCGGAACAATTGATACCTGGATTATTTGGAAATTGTCAGGCGGAAAATGTCATGTAACCGACGTGACAAATGCAAGCCGTACTATGCTGTATAATATTTATGTTCATGACTGGGATAAAGATCTTCTGTCGCTGTTTAATATTCCAGCAGCAATGCTTGCACAGGTATGTGACTCCAGCATGGTTTATTGTAATACTGATAAAGATGTATGCGGATTTTCAGTACCGATAGCTTCCGCAATCGGTGATCAGCAGGCTTCATTGTTCGGACAGGGCTGCCAAAATCCCGGAGATTCTAAGACAACATATGGAACCGGGTGTTTTATGCTTATGAACACAGGTTTTAAACCGGTTATTTCAAAAAACAGGCTTCTTACGACAATAGCTCTCGGTTACAAGGGCGAAATTCAATATGCACTTGAGGGAAGTATTTTTATGGGCGGAGCTATTATTAAGTGGCTGCGCGATGAGTTGGGGTTAATTAAATCTGCTTCAGAATGCGATACACTTGCTCAGAGTGTTCAAAATTCCAATGGAGTCTTTCTTGTTCCTGCCTTTACCGGTTTGGGAACACCCTACTGGGATATGTATGCCCGGGGAACAATTGTAGGTCTTACGAGGGGAGCAAAAAAGGCTCATATATGCAGAGCCGCCTTGGATGCGATTGCGTATCAGGTAAAGGATATTATTTCCTGCATGGTTGATGATTCGGGAACAGCTCTTACATCCCTTAAAGTTGACGGCGGTGCTTCGGTGAGCGATGTTATGCTGCAGTTTCAAGCCGATATTCTTGATGCCGCAGTATTTAGACCAAGAAATGTTGAAACAACAGCGCTTGGTGCGGCTTTTCTTGCTGGTCTTGCAGTAGGTTTTTGGAATTCACCGGAGGAACTGTTGAATTTCTGGCAGATCGACAGAATGTTTACTCCAAAAATGCCGATAACAGACAGAAACAGTTTATATAAGCAGTGGCAAAAGGCTGTTGAACGGTCAAGAAAATGGGCCGAGATGGAAGCTCCCTATCTGTGAGTAAAAGAGGTTTACATGAAATATGATGTTGCAGTCATCGGAGCCGGGATTACAGGCTCCTGCATTGCCCGGTATTTATCGCAATTCAAGCTATCTGTCTGCATTATTGAAAAAGAAAACGATGTTTCATGCGGAACCTCTAAAGCAAATTCCGGAATAATTCACGCAGGATACGATCCTGAGAGCGGAACACTAATGGCAAAACTAAATGTCAGAGGAAATGAGTTATACAGCACACTTGCGAAGGAAGTACATTTTACATTCAAAAGAACAGGCTCTCATGTAATAGCTTTCAATGAGGAAGAACGGAAAATAGTCCAAGTACTGTATGAGAGAGGGGTAAAAAACGGTGTAAAAGAACTACGGATAATTGACGGTACTGAACTGCGGAGTATGGAAAAATTTGTTTCAAAAGACGCTTTATGTTCCCTGTATGCACCGGAAGCAGGAATTATAAGTCCGTATGAAGCAACATGGGCAATTGCAGAAAGTGCAGTTATTAATGGAGTAAAACTATTTCTAGAAACAGAGGTTCATGGTATAGAGAACCGCGATGAACAGGGGTATTTTACACTGCATACATCGAATTCCACTATTCGTTCGCGCTTTGTTGTTAATGCCGCCGGTCTCTATGCAGATGTTGTGAATGATATGGCCGGTGCTAGAAAATTTTGTATAAAACCCCGTAAAGGAGAATACAGTCTTCTCGATACAAAATGCTGTTTTCTTGCAAAATCCGTGCTTTTTCAAACCCCCACATCCGCCGGCAAGGGAGTTTTAGTCACTCCTACTGTGGACTATAATATATTAATCGGTCCTTCGGCAGACGAAAATTCAGAGAAAGATTTTAACGCAACTACAAGAAAGGGGCAGGAGTATATCTTTTCAAAGGCTGAAAAAACTATTCCCGACATTCCTAGAAGAAGTATTATTAATTCATTTTCAGGCTCCAGGGCAATTGCTTATGAATGCGGTGAAAATGGAAATCCCGGTGAAAAAATTGAAGATTTTATTATTGAGGAAGATATAAAAATTAAGGGATTCATTACTGCGGGGGGTATAACTTCTCCCGGTCTCGCTTCAGCTCCGGCTGTCGCAGAATTTGTCTGCGGTCTGCTGGAAAAGGCGGGGCTTGTTTTACGAAAAAATGAGGATTATAATCCGGTTAGAAAAGGTATAGAAAGTTTTCATGAATCCTCTGCGGAAAGAAGGGAAGAACTCATAGAGGAGAACCCTTTGTACGGCAGAATTATATGCCGCTGTGAAATGATTACAGAAGCCGAAATAGTTAAGTCCATACATTCAGTAATCGGGGCGAGAGACCTCGATGGAGTAAAACGGCGGACAAGGGCACAAATGGGGCGCTGTCAGGGCGGATTCTGTATGCCGAGAATTACTGAAATTATCAGCAGGGAGAGGGACATCCCGATGATTTCGGTGACAAAGAGCGGAAGAAGCTCATTTATTCTTCATAGTAAAACAAGATAACAGGCGGTACTGATGAAAGCTGATTATTGCTATGACATAATTATCATTGGCGGAGGACCTGCCGGTCTTGCTGCCGCCTGTGCTGCCCGAGAATATGGTGTTGAAAGAGTACTTATACTTGAAAGAGATTTGAATCTCGGGGGCATACTACAGCAATGTATACATAACGGTTTCGGTCTTCATCACTTCGGAGAGGAATTAACCGGACCTGAGTATGCACTGCGGTTTATTGATAAAGTTAATGAACTCGGTATAGAATATAAGACAGATACCATAGTGCTGGATATTACCGTGGGGCAGAAGAACTGCTTCAATGAGAGACAAAAGTATGTTACATCATTAAGTGTTAAAGAAGGGCTTCGGCAGCTGGAAACAAATGCAGTCATTCTTGCTATGGGGTGCAGAGAACGAACCCGCGGCGCTCTGGTAATTCCCGGAACAAGACCGGCAGGAATTTTTACAGCCGGTGCAGCTCAGCGCTTTGTAAATATTGAGGGGTATTTACCGGGAAAGAGAGTTGTAATTCTCGGATCCGGCGATATTGGTCTGATTATGGCGCGCCGTCTGACGCTTGAGGGGGCAGAAGTCCGACTTATATGCGAACTGATGAGTTTTTCAGCCGGATTGACTCGAAATATTGTTCAGTGTGTTGAGAACTTTAATATCCCGCTGAAATTTAATCATACAATTACTAAAATACACGGACGGCATAGAGTGGAGGGGGTTACGGTAAGCAAGGTAGATTCCCAACGGCGGATAATTGAAGGTACAGATGAGTATGTTGAGTGTGATACTCTGCTTCTTTCGGTGGGGCTAATACCGGAAAATGAACTATCAGTGTCGTGCGGCATAGCATTGGATGCGGCGACATCGGGTCCGGTTGTAAATGAACGCATGGAGACTTCTATAGAAGGTGTTTTTGCCTGCGGTAATGCTGTTCATGTTCATGATCTGGTGGATTTTGTAACAGAAGAAAGTATACGGGCCGGTAAAAATGCTGCTTTGTATGTTCAGAACAGTACGGTTAGAAAAAATTGTGCAATTCCGGTGCGCTCGGGAAACCGTGTAAGGTACACTATTCCGCAGCATGTTGATGCTCTCGATAATCCCTTTAAAATATTATTCAGGACAACTGATGAGTACAGAAATATTTTTATTAATGCTTACAGCAATAATAAAAAAATAAAAGCGATTAAGAAGAAAATAGTAAGGCCGGGCGAAATGATATCTGTTGATATTTTGGAAAGCGATCTCGTAAAAATTCAGCATGATATTACGATTGCTGTTGAACTTCCCGAGGAGGATATAGATTAATGGCAGAGTCAAAAATGCGAGTTGAACAGATGACCTGTATTATTTGTCCTATGGGATGCTCTATGGAAATAACACTGCTGGATGATGGTTGTGAAAAAAAAGTTCTTTCTGTAAAAGATAACAGCTGTCCCCGCGGAGAACAGTATGCTGTAAAAGAAATACGCTTTCCTACGAGAACCTTAACCACAACAGTTGCTGTCGTAAACGGTATGCAGAGTCTTGTACCGGTAAAAACAGTTTCAGAAATTCCGAAAAATCTTCTTTTCAGCGCAATGGAAATTTTAAGGCGAATAAAAATAGAGGCTCCTGTAAAAAGGGGACAGATAATACTGCGGGATCTTTTAGGAACCTCTATCGATGTCATCGCCTGTACCGATGTTGAGAAAAATTAATATAGAGAGAATACAAAATTGTATGTTAGCGTAATAGTGTCATCCTCCGGAGATACTGGAGTCGGTGTTCCCTGCGCCATAGCCATGTCGGTTTTATACAAACTGTTTCTGGGGGATGACGTGTATCCTTCTTCTATTTTTATTACCTGACCAAGTTTTCTTCCTGTGCCCAATGCAAGTTTTTGCGCTTTTCTTTGAGCATCCTGTATTGCAAGGTCTCTTGCATTATCATAAGCTTCATCTGTCTTTGTTGAAAAGAAACTCAACTGCGAAAGTTGATTAGCTCCTGCCTTCAATCCTGCATCGATTACAACGTTTACAAGAGAAATATTGTGAACAATTATTGTTATAGTGTTTGAAACGCGGTAATCAGGTTTCCTTTGCGGATCGTCTTTGGTATAGCGGTAATCCTCATATACTGAATAATCCTGGGTGGAAATATCTTCTTTATTAATACCCAGTACAGATACTGCATTTTGTACGGCTGTCATTTTTTGTGCATTTTCTTCTGCAGCCAGTGACGGATCCTGATTAATGGTACTTACTGTCATTAGTATAGAGGCCGCATCAGATTTCATCGTAACTGTTCCTGTTCCGCTTACACTGATTGTGCCGTATTCCTCTTTGGTTCCTGCAGCCCATACTGAACACAGAATACCTGTTAATGCAATGATAATTATATACTTTTTCATAATAACTCCTTCTAACGTTTCTTCTCTTCATTATAGTAACACCGGATACAATCAAAAAAAAAAAAATTTCTTGTAAAATAATATATCATGGTATAGAATTAAAAAAAAGTTTGAAAGAGGCTATATATGAAGCTGAAGAACAAAATTTCATTACTCTTTATAATTATATCTACACTCCCGCTGATTATTGTAATAACGCTTACTGCACTTCTAAATGCGAATGAAAATTACAGGAATCAACGCAATTATCTCGTAGAATATGCCCAGTCATCCTCTAATGAGTTATCAGGGTTTTTCAAGGAAAGAAAAACTCTAATTAACACATATGCTCAGCTTTATAAGAGCGGCTTAACTTCCTGGGATAAATATAATGAAGTGGTTAAAATTTCTGTAGAAGAAAAGATTTTTGAAAAAGTAATATTGGCCATGAAAGACGGTACGTACTATAACACAGGAGGGGGTAATCCGTTTTTTGGAGGGAAGCAGACTTCAAACAATGCTGCAGCCGATGCCTCTCTTTCATCAATTTCTTCCCGTGATTATTTTCAATATCTTGTTACTAATAATTCAAAGGGTGAAGAATTAAGTAAAATATCAGATCCCGTAATATCACTGAGTAATAAAACCAGGCAGATTTTGGCGGCGCAGACAATTTTTACTGCGGATGGCAGGATTGCAGGAATTGTTGCAGGATCAGTATCATTTGAAGGGTTGGATAATTACTTGAAGAAAATAAATGATGATCTGCATAAAAAATTCAGCGCTGACAGCCATTTAATAGTAGTTTCTGATTCCGGCAATTTTATATATCACTGGATTCCGGAAAAGAATATTCATATTGCCAATGTGGACGGAAAAGATGTATCAGTTGTATCTAATATTAAAGATGAAGAGCCTTCTTTCTTTGAAGTATCCCGGGGTATGATTGAAGGTAAAGCCGGTACAACAAATTATGTTGATCCGGAATCAGGAATGAGGTATTTATATACATATCTTCCAATTCAGGGAACATCGTACTCTCTGGGACTGCTTCTGCCTTCACGTATAATTACAGACGCCCTCTATGATTCTCTATTGTTAAATTCAATATTTGTCATTATTTTTATGATTATAACAATTATAGTTTCCGTGCTGCTTGGACGGTCAATCGTGAATCCTCTTTCTGTTCTTTCAGCTACACTAAGGGAAATTGCTTCCGGAGGCGGAGACTTAACAAAACGCTTAAAAGCGGCAGGAGAAGATGTTGTAGCACATATAGGCAGGGATTTTAATGCTTTTTCAGAAACGCTCAGGCTTATTCTTCTGGATGTGCGAAAAAACTCTGAGCATCTTGACGGTGTAAGCGATAATCTTCATGAAAATATAAATACGACAAACACATCTCTTCTGCAGATTTCAGGAAATGTTGATAAATTAAGTACGCATTCAATAGACCTCGGCTCTGCTGTAGAAGAAACTTCTTCGACTATTCATCAAATATCACGGAATATAGAAAGCTTGAATTCTCAAATATCGGTGCAGTCAGGAAGTGTAAATGATTCTTCTGCTTCTATTGAGCAGATGGTTGCGAATATTCAGTCTGTGTCGAATAATTTAAATAAGGCTAAAACAGGTTTTAGTGCACTAAAAAAGGATACGGATTCAGGACGTTCTGCTATTGAAATGGTTATAGAAAGTATTAAGCAGACTGTGTCGTTCTCGCATGAGCTTCTTGAAACAAACGAAGTTATTGAATCAATAACAAACCAGACAAATATGCTTGCAATGAATGCTGCCATTGAGGCGGCTCATGCAGGAGAATCGGGTAAAGGTTTTTCCGTCGTTGCTGATGAAATACGTAAACTTGCCGAAGATTCGTCCGAACAGTCAAAGAAAATCAGTTCTGTACTTCAAGCCACAGTCAATAATATTAACAAGATACTTGAAGAGTCAAATCATGCAAACGATGTATTTAATTCAGTTACAGCACAGGTGAATTCTGTTATTGCATTTCTCGAAGAAACAAATGCCGCGATGGATGAACAGTCTCAGGGATCTAATCAGGTTCTGGAAGCATTAAAGAGAATTCAAAATATTACATCTGAAATACTCTCAGGTTCAACAGAAATGACAACCGGTGCAGGTATGATTATTACTGAAATGGACCGGCTTCAGAAAATATCTATTGAACTTAAAGAAAGCGCACATGTAATGAAAGAAAATATTGCACGCATCAATACTGCTGTTGGATCTGTTGTCACTCTTTCAGACACCAATAAGGAACTCGGGTCTCAGCTTTCTCAAATCACTAAAAGATTCATCCTTTAGTTTACACCGTAAATATTCCCATAGCGTTGTTCATCTTTGATACCGCAAGATCATTGTTTTGAACAGCGCTGCTGACTTTTTCCACAACTTCTGTGAGTCTTTCACATGAAATCGATGCTTCATGTATTACGGTTGCAATTTCTCTTGATGAAGAAACTACATTATTCATGGCATAGTCAACGCTCTTGGAATACGCAGTCTGTTTTTCCGAAAGGCTCTTAATTTTATTAACGGATTCGACAAAATAGGATGTCGCTTCCATTGTTTCCTTAGCACCGACCCGCTGCTCTTCCATAGCGTTAGCGATTGTCTGAACAAGTCCTGATGTGTGGTTCACATTTTCAGCAATGCCCTTGAATGCATTTCCTGCAGTTTGAATCGCTTCTACACCGGCGGTAATCTTACTTACCATGTCTGTGATGTGAGTGTTTATTTCTTTAGCACTTTTTGCAGAGGAGGCGGCGAGAGAACGGACTTCATCTGCTACAACTGCAAACCCCTGTCCCGCACTTCCCGCGTGTGCTGCTTCTATAGCTGCGTTCATTGACAGCAGATTAGTTTGCGATGCAATTTTCTGGATAACACGGACAATGTTTTGAACCTCTGTGGATGCAGATTGAATTTCATCTATTGCTTTTACAGCATCATATATTGCCTGATTTCCTTCTTTACTTGTTTCAGATAATACAGCGGATATAGCTCCTGCCTTTTTAGACATTTCTGCGACAGAATTGATATTTGCCACCATTTCCGCAATTGATGCGGAACTTTGCTGAACGGCGGAGCTTTGTTCGCTGACTTCTTTTTCTACTGACTCTGCAGATTCTGCCATGCCGGCAATATCGTTATGAACACTGACAATGAGTTCATCCTGCCTCTGTCCTTGAGCTGAAATATTGGTACACGAGGAACCCATCTGGGTCAGGGCTGCGGTTGCAGATTCGATTTCCGAGGTAAGGTGAACAGCAGACTGTGCAACTATGGACGCTTCTTCCCGGAGCCGTGTAATTATGGAAGCAAGTTTTGACATAAATGAATTAATTGAACTGCTTAAAATACCAAAATCATCCATCATAGTTATGTCGAGCCGGGCGGTTAGATTTCCGTTATCTCCCATTTCATGTATTAGATTTGATGTTTCTTTAATCCGGTTTTTCAGATTACGGAGAATAAACCAGATTATTCCAAATGAGGGAACAAAAGAAGTAAAGCAGACTAAAATTCCGCCTTTAATGTACTCAGATAATGCGTTTTCTACCGGAGTTGTGGTCTGCCTGTTAATAATTTCAAACGACACCGATAATGTGTTGCAGCACATGTAGAGAAGAGCTACCGATGCTATAATAAGAAGCGTGGTATTAATTGTCATCGTCTGATTTTTCCCGAAAACATCGGCAGAATGTATTTTTAATACTTTTCTAAAGGGAGCAAAAAGCTCATTAAGGATAAATACTGTATAGGATGCCGATAATGCTCCGATGAGCGTCGCCTGAATGACAGAAAAAGTAATTCTTACCAAGTGGTATTCTGTCACTCCCTGGCTCACTTCTATAATAAGTACGGCAATCTGTCCGATGAAAAACCCAATAACATTTGCTGCTATTGTTATCATATTGATTTTCTGATAAATGCCTAATGCCTTTCTTGTTTCCTCTGTTGAGACACTTTCTCCCCGTAAGGCCTTTTGAATTACTGTATTAAACGGTCTAGTTATGCGGTATACAATAAGTAAGACAAAGATTGCTACAAAAACCGTTGCTCCAACTGTTGTAGGCATTCCTCCCCAGTACTTTTCAGGGGTACGGTACAAAAACTCCATAGCGTACCAGCGGAGGAGACTGATGGATATCAGTGTTACAGGAATGAACAGAGCTAAATAGCGTTTAAATATTGACATAAATCACTCCGAAAATGTATTTACATACAATAATAGCATATTTTTCAGCTTACACAATATAAAAATGTATTTATAACAAAAAATCCTGAAAAAAAATAGTTATGCAATTTAATACATTGAAAAATTACTATAATCAAGTATACTTATAAAAAGGAATTACTAATGAATAATCTCATAAATTATTTATACGATTTTGACAATGATGACAAAACATATG
The DNA here is from genome assembly GCA_023398165.1 of Spirochaetota bacterium. Classification (GTDB taxonomy): domain Bacteria; phylum Spirochaetota; class Spirochaetia; order Treponematales; family Treponemataceae; genus JAAZLA01. Next base: position 305,241 of record JAEWSQ010000012.1, read on the forward strand.
TTATCCGGCTTTCTGTTCCGCAGTATACCGCTCTTTTTAATAAATTTGATTATTATCCCATAAAAAAGAGAGAAATAAATGACCGGGTTATTTCCTACATAGAAGACTGTTCAACCGATATTCCAATGAACAAAAAGATAAAAATAGTAATAACCATTAAGCAGGATCAGGATAGTGAAGTTGAAGAGAGGGTTAGGCTGGGTATTTATCATAATTTTATGTATCTTCTCAATGACTACCGTGAAAAAAGTTCCGGTGTAAAAAAAGTTTCTATAGTGTATGTTCTTGTTTTCCTGCTGCTGACAATATTCAGTGTTAAGCTTGAATCGCTTGCTCTCCCGGTTAGTAAAATTTTCTTTGATACATTGTTAAAAGGCCTTTCTATCGGTTCATGGGTTTTTCTTTGGGAGGCTATTGCAAGCATAGTATTCAGAAATGCACAAAACCGCTACTACACTAAAATTTATAAGAGACTTGTTTTATGTAAGCTTTGCTTTACCTATGAAAATCCGGAAAACTAAACAAAAGAGTGTAAATCATGAAAAAAGTATTGTATTCAGTATACTGCTTCTTGCAAGAATAGGGCATACTTATACTATTTCCTGTGGGAATCATGGGGCTGGTTCAAGATGAGAAGCTGCAATATTGCGATCGTTCTATCGTTTTTATTAGGGATTTTGTTTACGAGGACCTGCTTTTATATAGCTAAAATTACTCCATGGCTGTTATAATTGGACAGATACTGGAATATATCTATACAGGAAGAAGACAGTGTTATGTCTGGAATATTTTTCTATTGCCCTCATTATTTAAATTAGTCAAGTCATAATAAATACGTTATAATTTGTTAATAAGGAAAATCTTTAATGACAAAAGACCGAGTGCTAATAGCTGATGATGAAGATAGTTCTCAAAAACTTATAATATCCCTGCTTAATTCGTATCCCGACTTCTCTATAGAAAAAAAAGTCTATTCAGGCAGACAGGCGTATGATGTCTTAAGTAAAGAAACATTTGATCTTGCCTTTTTGGATATTGGTATGCCGGATATTACAGGTATTGAGTGTATACGTAAACTGAAGGAGCAGAATTGTGTTATTCCGTATATTATTTTTATTACGGCTTTCTGGAATCATGCAGCAGATGCCTTTGATTTAGGCGCGGTGGATTATATTATTAAGCCTGTTTCCCGGGAGCAGCTTCAAAAAGCGCTTGGCAAGTACTACATTTTCAGACAGGCCGGCAGAATACCTCAAAAAAATGAGCTGAGCGAGACTTTAATCGGTAAATACGGAATGACTTGTCAGGAAGTTGAAATATGCAAGCTTGTAAAAAAGGGGCTGGTACGGGAAGAAATTCAAAAAACATTGCATATATCAGCATCCACTTTAAAGACACATCTTTCCCACATCTATGAGAAAACGTTTGAAGGAAATGAAAATGATGAGCGTGCGGATAAGTTTTCGGCCCTTTTATATTTTCTTTTTTCGCTGAATTAACTATAATGAGAATTATATCTGAGCATGAGGGTTTTATGGTAATGACTATTGCTGGTAATCACACTGATCGTTTAAAATATATCAAGACGGCTGCGTTAATTGCATTTTGGGGGAATTTATTATTATCTGCATTAAAAATATATGCGGGTGTTGCTTCAAAGAGTTTATCCGTACTTGGAGACGGAATAGATTCCGCAACCGACGTAATAATAGCCGGAATTGCTCTTCTTATTAGTTTTTTAATAAGCCGTCCTTCGGATAAGAATCATCCGTGGGGTCATGGCAGAGCCGAGACTACAGCGACGATGGCATTGTCTTTTGTTATTTTATATGCCGGTGTTCAGCTTGTTATTTCAGCAGTGAAAAGCGTGATTTTTCAGACTTCTGCAACCGAAACAGAGCTTTTTTCGGTAATAATTATTTGTATTTCTATTGCGGGAAAACTCTGCCTTGCTTTAAGCCAGTATATACTTGGAAAAAAAGCCAACAGCTCCATAACACTGGCAAACGCGCAGAATATGAGAAATGATGTGGTAATATCGGTTTCAGTTCTTCTTGGTCTATGTCTTTCATACTTCTTCTCGCTTCCGATTTTAGACAGCATCATTGCTTTTCTCGTCGGATTGTGGGTCATAAAGAATGCGATCGGCTTATTCCTGGAAATGAATATGGAGCTCATGGACGGAAGTCAGAGCAGCGAGGCTTATAAAACACTCTTTGATGTTGTAAAAAATGTTTCCGGGGTTTCCAATCCGCACAAGGTAAGAATGCGGAAAATTGCTTCTCTATGGGATATTGATATTGATATTGAGGTCGATGAGGAGCTTACCGTTCATGAGGCTCATAAAATAACCGATAAGCTTGAAGAGGAAATTAAAAAGGCTATTCCGGATATTTACGATATTGTTATACACGTTGAACCTGCCGGACACCGGAGACATCATCGCCGAGAACAGTTCGGGTTAAACGAAGCAGATATTGTCTGATTACAGAAGATTGTTTACCGTTATTTTATTTAAAAATGCATCCCTCATAATCTCTTCCATGGTGTAAAATCCGGATTTAGCCCCTTGGAGGGATCGTGCGGCGTATAATGCTCCGGCTCCGAATGCCGCTCGCGAAATTATTTCATGGGTAAGTCTGATTGTCTGGTTACGGAGTCCGAAAACTACTTCATGTTTACCTACAATTCCGCCGACCCTGATAGAATTCACATGCGTCTGCTTATCCAAACCAAGCATTTCCGCTATTTTTAGAGCAGTTCCCGATGCACCCCGCTTCTCACGGAAGTGTTCTTCGATTATTTCAATATCTGCTTCGGGAATTATCTGTTTTAGAATTTGAGAAGCTGTCAGAAGAAAATTAATTCCAAGTGTTATATTTGCAGAATGCATAACAGCTGTTTTTTCAGATAGTTCTTTCAGATAATCCAATTCTGCCTGCTCATAATGCGATATTGCCGAAACTATGTGTACACCTGTATCCGCAGCATGGGCGTATTCATAAACGCTTTCAGGGCTTGAAAAATCAATGATTGCATCAACTTTGTTTTTTTGAAAAAAAGCAGAATCTGAAACTTCTTCTTTACAGTAAAACTTTCCCTGCAGGTGTTTGGGATAACCTAAAAAATCGCTTGCATATTCATGGTTATTCTGTGCCGTATTTCTAACGACCCAGACTAATTCACAATCCTTATCTCTAATAATTTCCTCGGCTACAAGGCGGCCGGTACGTCCAAATCCGAATAATCCTACTTTCAAATAATGACCTCCATTACTGTGTTTGTGGAAGAACCAGCGGGGGCTGACTGTTGTGCGCACTTTTTATGCTTACTATAACCGGATTATACCATAAAAAAGCGGAAAAATACAGAAAAACGTGTATTTCAAGAAAAAATATTGCGGGGACATTTGGTGTCCCTGCAGCAGTGTTATGCTTGTATTATACATTGCTATTACGGAGGTTATGTATGGTTGTAAGCAGCGGAAAAAGGTTTTATACAGCAGTGAACATAATGGTTCTAATTTTTTTATTTCCATGGATAGCGGGATTTCTTTCTGCACTTGGTGAAATAAACGGGGATTTTTACCTTCAAACGGCTTTTTCGAATGCAGTTATATGCTTGCTATTATCATTACCTCTGTGCATTGCCCTTCTGTATCTGGTGTATAAATCTTACACCGGAGAAGAGCGGGATGAAAACGGGACTGCTGAACCGGGAGTACCTGCCGTTAAGGAAAATGAGAGAACTGCATAGTAATATCCTCTGGTCAAAATCTTTATATAGAAGTATTATGGCCTCATGATAAAAGCTGTAATTTTCGATTTTGGGAATGTGATTTCCTATGCAAACACCGGTGACTGCGCACTGGAAATGGAAAAGATGACCGGTGTACCGGAACGTGTATTCCGGTCTGTTTATGATGAATTCCGTGAGGATTTTGACAGAGGTATTATTACAGGAGCAGAATTATATGCAAAGACGCTGATATTCAATGGGTATGCTGATGTTGCGCGCAATGAGGATCTTATGAAAAAGCTTGCCCGGATGGATCTTGAGAGCTGGACAGCAGTACGTGAAGACGTAACAGACTGGGGTTTATTACTTCAAAAGCAGGGTTATAAACTTGGTATTTTATCCAATATGCCTTTTGAGTTTCTTGAACTCTATGAAAAGAATATAGCACTTTTTACTCATGCCGATCATGCAGTCTTTTCATGCAGGGTTAATATAATAAAACCTGAGAAAGAAATATATATGGAAGCTCTGAACGGACTCGGAGTAAAGGCCTGCGAGGCTGTATTTTTCGATGACGTGCAGAAGAATATTGATGCCGCACTAAAGCTCGGCATTCATGCAAAACTTTGGACAGGTCTTGAAAAGGCTCAAAAAGACTGGCATTATACGGTTATACAGGAAGAAAATAAAGGCGGTTTGTAATGGGTATTACGTTCTTTGAAAAAACAGGTGTTTTTAAAATTGATACTGACAACACCACGTATGCAATAGGTTTAATAGATACTGATCACTATGTTTCTCACTTATACTATGGAAAAAAGATACAGGATAACGATTCTGACCTTCAGTATTTGGGGCGCATTAATGAATACCCCTATATTCCCTCAGTTTTCAAGAGAGATACTCTTTCTTTTCTGGACTGCTATCCCAATGAATATGCGGGGCATGGTACGGGAGATTTCCGTGAAAGTGCAATACAGATCAAGACAAAAAGCGGACACAGTGCCGTATATGTTACATATAAGAGTCATAGAATTTTTGACGGTAAAAATGCACTGCCCGGTCTTCCTTCGGTATTTCCAGGAACTTCAAAGGCTCAAACGCTTGAACTTGTGTGTGAAGATAAGGCTGCAGGCGTGGAAGTTGTACTTCGTTATTCTATTTTCGAGGACAGCGATGCAATTATGAGAAGCGTTACCGTTACAAATATTTCTAAGGAAACACTACAGCTTACAAAATGCATGTCATGCTGCCTTGATATGGATAATGACGACTATGAAATGATAACGCTCCATGGTTCGTGGGCCCGCGAGCGTCATATACAGCGCAGGAAGATAGGATTCGGTTCATCATCGGTTTCTTCTATGAGAGGCGAAAGCAGTCATCAGGAACATCCTTTCCTGGCTCTGGTAAATTCATCTACTAATCAAACAACAGGAAATGTTTACGGCTTTAATTTTGTATATTCCGGAAATTTTTATGCCGGAGTATCGGTAAATCAATTTAATTCTGCACGTGTTTTAATAGGTATTAACCAGACCGATTTTTGCTGGAATCTTCACAGCGGTGAAAGTTTTACTTCCCCTGAGGCGGTGCTCGTGTACTCAAGCAGCGGTTTGGGCGGTATGACCAGATGTTTTCATGATTTATACCGCAGTCATCTTATACGGGGCAGGTATGCTGATAAAAAAAGACCAATACTCATCAATAACTGGGAAGCAACCTATTTCGATTTTAATACTGATAAACTCCTGTCTATTGCTAAAGAAGCTGCAGAAAACGGAATCGAGATGCTCGTTATGGATGACGGATGGTTTGGAAAAAGAAACAACGATAATGCAGCCCTTGGCGACTGGATTGTAAATGAAGAAAAGCTTGCCGGCGGTCTTAATTATCTTGTAAGTGAAGTTAACAAACTTGGATTAAAATTCGGCATCTGGTTTGAACCGGAAATGATTTCTCCTGATTCAGATTTATACAGAGCCCATCCTGACTGGGCAATCGCAATTCCCTCAAGGGAGCCCGGACTTGCCAGGAATCAGTATGTGCTCGATTTTTCACGAAAAGATGTTATCGAGTATACCTATGAAAGTATTAGAAAGGTATTAAAGAGTGCAAATATTGAATATGTTAAGTGGGATATGAACAGACCCTTGTGCGATATTGGAAGCGTCTGCCTTGACAGCAATAGTCAGGGGGAGCTGATGCACCGGTATGTCCTGGGAGTTTATGCTATGCAGGAACGCCTCATAACAGAATTCCCGGATCTTCTTTTAGAAAACTGTTCCAGCGGAGGAGCCCGTTTCGACCCCGGAATGCTTTATTACAGCCCCCAAATCTGGTGCTCCGACGATACCGATGCAGTTGAACGGCTTATGATTCAGGAAGGAACTTCTTTACTATACCCGCTTTCTTCAATGGGTGCCCATGTGAGCGTATGCCCTAATCATGCTATTGGAAGGGTCACTCCCTTTGATACACGCGGATATGTTGCACTTGCAGGAACATTCGGGTACGAGCTCGATATTACTAAACTTTCACAGGATGATAAAGATCTTATTAAGAATCAGGTTTCTCTTTATCACAAGTATAATGATCTTGTTCGTTCCGGTGATTATTACAGGCTTGCCTCATACCGCGAAAACAATGATTTCGACGCATGGCAGGTGAGCTCAAAAAACGGCCGGAAAGCTCTTGTTACCTGCGTACAGGTATTAAACAAACCGGCTCAAAAAAGCAGAGTGCTAAAACTGCAGGGATTAAAGCCTGAGCTTTCTTACCGCATACAGATGGAAGGTTCCAACAGCAAGGACAACATGAAACTGTACGAAGGTAAGACGATGTCGGGTTCAATGTTAATGAACTGCGGATTAGTAATTCATAATGCATGGGGAGATTTTCAGGGCAAGCTGATATACCTGGAAGCGGAATGAACTGCTACATTTCGTAAGTTTGAAGAATTTTTTTTGCGATGACGGTTCTGCTTTGCCTGAAATCCATTGCCTGTTTTTCCACGTACTTATGGGCCTGATTTTCAGTCATATTTAAGTATTGTATTAAAATGCATTTGGCACGATCCACAAGCCTCATTTCTTCAATTTTATTCTGCAGTTTTAAGTTTTCATTTTGAAGCTTTAATACTCTTTTGCGTGCTGCAGAAAGAAGCCTTACACCCTGATACAAAAAATCAGGATTTGCAGGCTTTGAAATTGTAAAAATACCGGCATCCTCTACTTGTCCGCATACATCATAAAATTTTTCACTTGGGCATAATAGGATTATTCCTGTATCAGATTTTTCTGCAGCATGGAGTGCAAGATCGGATCCGAACTCGTCAGAAAGCGGCGAATCAATTATTAATAAATCGTATTCATTGTCTAAGAGCATTCTTCGGCATTCGCCGCCGTTTGAGGCAGTGCTTATTTTTTCAAACTGCTGATACTGAAAAAGACTGCTCAGCAAATAAAGAGTCGTACTGGTATTTGATGCTAAAAGAATACTGTCCATGTATCAGGAATACTCCTGCTGTAATAGTACAGATAAAATCTTTGAAGGCAGAGATTTTTTTACGAAAGCGCTTACAGATGCCATCTTTTTTGCCTCATCCAATGTCTGAGGGAGCCGTTCTATAGAATCAGGGCATTTATCAACAGCAAAATCTATATTGCACTGGAGAGGAAGTTTTCTTTGTTCTGCTATTCCCTCCGCACCTGCTTTAAGTATGAGCGATAAAGCAATATATTGATTGCACATCGGGTCTGGAGATCTCAGTTCAAAACGGTAGTTATCTTCATAGGAAGCAGGGAGCCGTATAAGCTGTGAACGGTTCTGTTTTGACCAGCTTATATAGAGAGGAGCCTCAAAAGAGCCGAGCCTTTTGTATGAATCTTCAATTGGATTTAAAAATGCAGTTATCTCTCTGATTCTAAACAAAACTCCGGCGATGAAGGAAGCTGCCGTAGGATTCATTACGTTTTTATCGTGCTCATGCTCCAAAATATTCTTACCATCTTTATAAAGCGCAATATTTATGTGCAGCCCGCTGCCGCTTTGTGTAAGACTTGATGTATCATTATCTGAATACAACGGTTTCGGGTGAAAGGAAGCATGAAGACCGTTACGGGCAGCTATTGTTTTTACAACCATCTTGAATGTGGAAAGATTATCAGCTGCTTCTAAAGATTCGCTGCATTTAAAATCTATTTCATGCTGTCCGGGTCCTGTTTCATGGTGAGACGTTTCAGGTTTGATTCCCATTTCTTCAAGAGTCAGACAAATATCTCTCCTGACATTTTCACCTTTGTCGAGGGGTGCTGTGTCACAGTATGAAGCGTTATCGTGGGGTATGAGCGTAGGGTTTCCTTTCTCATCGAGTTCAAAAAGATAAAACTCGCATTCTGTTCCTATTTTACAGCTGATGCCCTCTTTCGAAAGCTCCTGAACGGTCTTTTTTAAAAGATTGCGGCTGTCTCCTTCAAAAGGGGTTCCGTCAGGATTATGAATGCTGCAGTAAAAGCGGACAACTCTTCCATGCTGGGGTCTCCAGGGAAGAACTGCAAGTGTATTGGGATCCGGAACGAGGAAAAGATCAGATTCACAGGTATTCATAAACCCTTTTACCTCAGAAGCATCAAAGGGAATGCCGTGAGTAAAGGAACGGGGAAGCTCATCGGGCATTATTGAAATATTTTTTGCATTACCGAAAATGTCGGTAAACGTTAATTTAATAAATTTGACATCATTTTGTGCAACAAACTGGAGCACCTCTTTTTCTGTGTATCCCATAACATCCTCCAGTTGTTTAGAATATAGATTTTTGTTTTTGTAGTCAATTATACATAGTATTGACCATTAAATCAAATAAAATATAGAATAACGGTAAATGTTTACCGGGGGAAAAAGGGAGCTCATATGTGTGGAATTGTTGGTTATGTAGGGTGTAAGCAGGCTACGCCTTTATTAATACAAGCCTTAAAAAAGCTTGAATATCGTGGCTATGATTCAGCAGGTATTGCAGTCCTTGATAAGGATGAAATCATTATACGTAAAGCTAAGGGCGCTCTCAAGATGCTTGAAAGAAAGATCGCTGATGAGATTATTGAAGGTTCAATGGGTATTGGACATACCCGCTGGGCAACTCACGGAGAGCCTTCAGACTGCAATTCGCATCCTCACACGGATGTGTCAGGCCATATTGCTGTTGTACATAACGGGATTATTGAGAATTATGCCAAATTAAAAGAATGGCTTCAGTCTCATGGCATAGTTTTCAAGAGCGAGACTGATACAGAAGTTATTGCACATCTGTTAAATTACTATTATAAAGGTGATATTTTTCAGGCAGTACAGGATACGCTTCACCGCCTGGAAGGCTCGTATGCACTCGGCGTTGTCTGTAAAGATTTTCCGGACAGAATAATTGCAGTGAGAAAAGATAGTCCTCTTGTGGTAGGACTGGGACAGACGGAAAACTTTATAGCTTCCGATGTGCCTGCTCTTCTTGAACACACCAGGGAGGTGTATTTTCTTGAAGACAGAGAAATAGCAATTCTATACCGTGATCATGTGGATCTTTTTACTGAGCTAGGGGAAAGAATTATCCGCAATCCTTTTCATGTAGACTGGGATATAGAGTCGGCTGAAAAGGGCGGTTATGAACACTTTATGCTTAAAGAAATTCATGAGCAGCCTAAAGCCTTAACCGACACAATGAGATTGAGACTTATAGAAAAAGACGGAAAGTACGACATTAATTTTGATGAAATAAAGCTAGATTCTTCATGGGCGGATGCAGAGAGAGTGGTAATATCGGCATGCGGTACTGCGTATCATGCGGGAGTTGTCGGGAAATATGCATTCGAGCACTTTGCGCGCATTCCTGTTGAAGCGGATGTAGCTTCCGAATACCGCTACAGAAATCCTGTTTTTAAGAAAAATGATGTATTCATTGTGGTAAGCCAGTCCGGGGAAACAGCCGACACTCTCGCGGCAGTCCGTCTGGCAAAAAGTCACGGTGCTAAAATACTTGCAATAACCAATGCTGTCGGTTCTACACTTTCCCGTGAAGCCGATGCTGTATTATACACCTGGGCAGGTCCTGAAATAGCTGTTGCTTCGACTAAGGCTTTTACAACCCAGCTGATGTGTCTGTATCTTCTGGCATTAAAAATGGCACAGCTTAGAAAAAGCATGAGTGAATCTGAAATCCAGAGAATTCTTAGAGAGTTAACGCTCATACCGAAGAAAGCGGAAGAAATAGTAAAAGAAAAAGAGGTAATTCAAAAGTTTGCTTCCCGTCAGTTCAATAAAACAAAGGTTTTCTTTATGGGGCGGCTTTTCGATTATGCGGTAAGTCTTGAAAGTGCTTTAAAGCTAAAGGAAATCAGTTATACCCATTCTGAAGCTTTTGCTTCCGGAGAATTAAAACACGGACCTATTGCACTTGTTGATCATAGTACTCTGGTTGTCTGTCTGGCCACACAAAAATCTTTGTTCGATAAAAATGCTTCAAATATAAAGGAAGTAGCTTCGCGCGGTGCGGCTTCTCTTGTTATTACGCAGGATAAAAGCGGTTACTTTACAGGCACTGCAGATGAGATATTTATTATACCGGAGACCGATGATGCTTTAACTCCTATTCTTTCGGTTATTCCTTCCCAGCTGTTTGCCTATTACTGCGCGGTACAGCGCGGTAATGATCCGGATAAACCGAGAAATCTGGCTAAGAGCGTTACGGTCGAGTAAACGAAAGAACTTATCGTTCGTTTACTCGACCGTTGCGAGAAGAGTGTTTCACGCTCTTCTCGACAGAAGGTAAAAGAATTGCTTTTTGTGTACTAGACCGCTGCGGGAACAGCGCGAAACGCGCCTCCAGCCGGGATTAATGGTAGTAGCGAGCGGTTATGGCTTCTGTCAAAGTTTCCGCACGTTTAAGGGTTTGGAGTATTAAAGGTGTAAGCAGCGGAATAAAGGCTCTGATTGTTTTAAGAAATCCTTTCTGTTTTTTGATGCCCCCCCTGATAATCTGCGTCTTGAGTATGTTCGCTGTTTCATCTAGAAGCAGAGGAATAAAGCGCAGTACAAGAAGTATTAAAAGACAAATATGCCGTACCGGAAAGCCGATGAAGGAAAGGGGTTTTAATACAGATGCTAAGCCGTCGATGATGCTGCTTTCTTCTGTACTGTAAAAATATACGGAAAAGGTAATTACTGCACCTAGAAAATGCAGAATTGTACGTACCGTAAGAAAAAGTTTTGTTTCTGTAATGGAAATAAAACCCCATCTCCACAAGACAGTGTCCTGTGAACCAGTTCCGAAAAACAACAGCTGAAAGACAAAAAAAACGGCAATCCACGGCATAACACTCATAATTCTTCTGATCAATTTTTTTACTGGATACAGGGCTGCAGCGCTGTACAGTATACAAAGCCCTGCAACTCCTGATAAAACCGGGATACTCTGCAGAATAATGCTGAGAGAAAAAAGAGAAAAGAAAAGTAGAAATTGTACAGCCGGATGAGCTTTGTGAACGGGGCTGTTTTTTTTCTCAAAATCGCCCTGTATACTGTTTCTTATTTTTGCAAGTATTCCAGCTTCTCCTGGTGAATTGTGCTTTAAATTATCAGTCCGGGCGGGAGAAAAGGGACTGCTGTCATCGATCACACTGCCATCATGGAGGGTAATAATTCTGTCGGCGGCAAGCGCTTCATCGCTGCGGTGTGTTGAAAAAACAATTGTTTTACCCTTGTCTGCGAGGTTTTGCAGCGCGGTAAGGATATTCAATCTGCTTTTTGGATCAAGTCCGGCGGTCGGTTCATCAAAAAGCATAATGTCTTCATCAAGGGCAATTATTCCTGCAAGGGCAAGCTTTCTTTTTTCTCCGCCGGAAAGAGAGAAGGTTCTTTTGTTTTTGTATGTTTCATAGTCCAAACCTGCGGTGTTCATAGCATTTTGAACCTTATCAAGCAGCTCTTTTCCCTTAATTCCTTTATTTCCCGGCCCGAAAGCGGCGTCATCGACGGCAAATTCCTCAAAAAGAGCTGCTTCACTGTCCTGCAGAGCAAGGCTTGCAGCTCCCCCTAGGGAGACAGAACCTTCCGAAGGTTTTAGAAGGCCAGTTATCAGTTCAAACATGGTCGATTTCCCGGATCCTGATTCGCCCATTACAGCAGTCAGGCTTCCTTTTGCAAAAGACAACGATACAGAATTGAAAAAAGTTTTTGTATTATATGAAAATGAGACGGCATCAAGAAGAATTGCGGTTTCACCGGCGGATCTTCGGGCAGATTTTCTTTTCCCGATCGTACCGGTGCCGAAAATATCCTGCTGAACCTGTGAGGCTGAAAGAAATTCAGACGGAGTGCCGGAGAATAAGATAGAACCTTTATTCATAACAAGAATTCTGTCTGAACGGAGGGCTTCATCTTTATCATGCGTCACACTAATAATAGTCTTACCCAGTGTATGCAGGGAATCAATGTAATCAAGAATTTCTTTTCTGCAGCCGGGATCAATCATAGATACTGCTTCATCAAGAATTAAGACCTCAGGATTCATAGCTAAAACGCCAGATAATGCCAGCTTTTGCGTCTGACCTAGAGAAAGCGCGAGAGTATTGGCGTCTCTTTTATGAGAAAGAGATGTTGCAGTAAGCTCTTTATCAGCCTTTAACTCTGCAGCGGTACGGGGAAAACCGAGATTTCCCGGTCCGAAAGCGGCATCACGAATAACTTTACCCGCAATTATCTGATGCTTGGGAGATTGAAAAACTATACCCCAGGGAACAGATTCCAGAGGATGTTTCCTGAGATTTTCATAGCCGGCTGTTTTGGGGTCCGGCATGGGATGTTCCGGTGAATACGTTATGAAACCGTCTTGAACTTCAATAATCCCGGCGAGTAAGCGTGCAAGCGTGCTTTTCCCGGAACCGTTCGGCCCGAGAACAGCTGTATATGAACCTTTTTCAATTGAAAAAGAAAGCTTATGTACCGCATTTTCCCGGGCATGGGGATATTTATAACTGATATTTACCGCTTCAAGGATTGTCATTTCCGGGCTATACAAATAAACCTGTGTCAGCTCTCCAACCGGAAGGATTTCCGGGACCGATCCATTTATTCAAAGGGAAGGAGTTATCAAGACTCTTGTTTATAAATTTTTTGGCAAGGATTACCGCGTCCTTGGTACTCAACCCTCGTGCAAGTCCGGAAGCTATTGCAGCCGCTGTAGTGCAGCCTGCACCGTGTGTCCATGAAGTTGAAAGGAGCGGGGAAGATAGATGCATCATAGAAGAGCCGTCGAAGAAAATATCAACTGCTTCCTTTCTTGTATGAGATTCAGAAAGTTTTGAACCGCCTTTAATATATACAGACCCGGCTCCCAGGGAATGAATTTTTTTGGCAGCCTCTTCCATAGCATCAATAGTGGTAATATCAGTAATTCCTGACAACTGTCCCGCCTCGAATAAATTCGGAGTTACAACTCTTGCCAGAGGAAGAAGTTTTGTTTTTACCAAAGCATTAAGCTCTGGATGTAGCGCTTCCCCTGCACCCTTACATACCATAACCGGGTCGAGGACATAGTTTTTAATACCGTAACTGCTGATATACCTGCTTGAGAGATTCACGGCATACTCAGTTCCGAGCATGCCGGTTTTAACGGCGTTTACTCCGATTCCTTTAAAAATGGTTTTCAGCTGTTCATCCAGGACGTTTTCCGCAATCGGGAAAACACCGTGATTCCAGTTATTATCCGGATCCATTGTTGCAATTAAAGTTACGGCGGTCATGCCGTATAAGCCGTATTCCTCAAATGTTTTTAAGTCTGCTTCGAGTCCCGCACCACCTGATGCGTCAGACCCCGCTATTGTAGCTATCTTAATCATACGCTTTTCCTGTTACTATATAGTTTATATTATAAAGAATTTTCTACTTTTTAATTGCTGCAACCATTTTAGCTATCCGGTCCAGGGCAATTTTTAGCTTTCCAATATCAGTTGCATAACAGCACCGGATAAAGCCTTCCCCTCCGGCTCCGAAAACCGAGCCGGGAACGACTGCAACCTTGTACTCCTCAATGAGCTTTGTGGCAAATTCATCTGATGTTAGACCTGTTGAGCGGATATCCGGAAAAATATAAAAAGCCCCGTCAGGTTCTGTTACAGGGAGTCCCATTTCTATGAAAGCCTTATTCATGAGGTTTCTTCTCTGCTGATACGAAATCCTCATCTTTTCGACTTCTTCTTTTCCGCTCCGTAAGCCTTCTGCGGCAGCATACTGGCTCATAATCGGAGCACAGATAGTAGAATATTGATGCAGTTTATATACCTGCTGCATGAGATCTGTCGGGCAGCAAAGGTACCCGATTCTCCATCCGGTCATTGCAAAGGCTTTTGAAAAACCATTTAATACTATAGTGTACGGTTTCATTCCCGGGAATGAACCTATGGAACAGTGCTTATTATCATCATAAACCAGTTCAGAGTAGACTTCATCGGACAGAACCCAAATCTCATGTTTTTTTACCAGTTCTGCGATTTTTTCAAGCTCGGAGGCTGGAATCATGCGTCCTGTAGGATTACTGGGCGAGCAGAGCATTAAGGCCTTTGTTTTAGGTGTAATAACCTTTGCCAGTTCTTCTGCGGTGGGGTAGAATCCTGTTTTTGATGTATCAAAGTGAATTAATTTTGTTTCGCATAAGGCAGCAAGCGGCTGATACGAAACATAACAGGGTTCGCAAATGATAATTTCATCTCCGGGATTTAATACGGCACGGAGGACTGCATCAACAGCTTCGGAAACTCCGATGGTAATGAGTATTTCTTTGGCCGGATCATACGAAAGATTGTATTTTTCAAGATATTGAGCAATTCCCTGTCTCAGTTCCAGTAATCCCCAATTAGATGTATATGAGGTGTGCCCTTTTTCAAGATGGTAAAAGGCCTCTTCCCTCATCACCCATGGTGTTGAAAAATCCGGTTCCCCGACACCGAGAGATATAATATCGTCACGGCCGATTATCAGTTCAAAAAATTTACGGATTCCTGAAGGAGGTGTTGTTACAATTTTTTCAGAAAACCTGTCTTTACGCGTATTAATCATGCAGTGACTCCTTCACGGCGGTCGCGTTTCTCATCGACATAAATAACATCGTTTTCTTTATATGTTTTTAAGACAAAGTGGGTTTTTGTACTCTTAACACCATTAATGGTTGAAAGTTTCCGGGCGACAAAGAAGGCAACATCCTTTAAAGACTCGCCTTCAATAATAACCTGAAGATCATATCCGCCGGACATTAAATTTAAAGACTTTACTTCCGGGAAGCGGTAAATTCGCTCGGCAATAGCATCGAAACCGTGTTCCCTCTCCGGGGTTACCTGAATTTCAATAACCGCCCTCACCCGGTCTCTGCTTTCCAATACTTTGTCGGGATTAACGATGGCGGCGTACTTTACAATTATTCCATCATCTTCAAGTTTCTGTATAATTTGCTTAACCTGCTCGGCAGATTTTTTTGTCATTGCGGCAATATCATCAATTGATATGCGTGCATTATCCTGTAATAATTGTAAAATTTCCTGCATACGATAACTCCTTTGTTATAGGGTGATACGTTCACCAAGGCTTATTATAGTCAAAAAAATCAATTATTCAATAGAAGTACCGGTAAAGATGAATAAATATACAGTTTTCTGTATTTTATTAAATAATATTACCTGATATTTGGGATTAGTAGTGCAGGGAAGAGTTCTTGACATAGAACGAACGTTCGTTCTATAAATAGATATGAGCAGAATTCGAAATGTAGAAAAATTTGAAGAAAAACAGCAGCTGATAATGAATACAGCATTAGAATTATTTTCTTCTAAAGGGTATGACGGTATAAGCATAAGAGATCTTTGCAAGGAATTGATTATGCCTGTTTCCTCTATATACAATTATTATGAAAGTAAAGAACGGATTTATAGAGAGATTTGGACTACTCACATATCAATTCTTTTTGAGCGGTTAGAAAGTAAGGCTGTATATATTCCAAACACGAAAGAATATGAGAAAGATGTTTATCCTGTTTTAAAAGAGATTGTAAGGATTTATTTTACGTTTTCGCAGGAATATAAAATTTTTTACTCACTGCTTCTTTCTCATACCTATGCCCCTTCTTCTTCTGCAGCAGCATCAATTGCATCAGCTTACTATGAAAAACAGTATGTGTTTCTAGAGAAATTATTTGCAAATATGTCGAATGCACATGGAAACTTATATATGAAGGAAAGATATCTGGCAGTTTCCTTTCTAGCGGTAATAAATTCATGGATTGGATTATGGATTCTTGATAAAGCAGATTTAAGCGATAAGGATGCGGGTATTATTGTAAAGCAATTTATGCATGGAATTTTCGCATAAAATTTAAAAAAAATCGTGCTCTCAAAAGAGCATGTTTTTTTTTAAACTATTAATAGAACGAACGTTCGTTCTATTAATAAGACGTGACAACAAGGAGATAATATGTGGTTTGATTCATCGGTGTGGTATGAGTTTTATTCTTTGGGAGTTACCGGCTCTCCGGAAGAGAACAGCTGGGACTGGTCTGTGTGGAACGGCGCGGCAAAACCGGTAAACAGAATTGGGAATTTATTGGTATGGATAGAGCACTTGAAGAAGCTTGGTGTTTCCGCAGTATATTTTACTCCTGTATTCCAGTCGGACCGTCACGGGTATGACACGAGGGATTATTATACAATCGACAGCCGCCTGGGTTCGAACGAGGACTTTGCGCATCTCTGCTGTGTACTGCATGAAAACAATATAAGGGTTGTATTGGACGGTGTTTTTAATCATACAGGACGCGGCTTTTGGGCCTTCCGGGATGTTCAGAAAAATAAAAGGGATTCTCAGTATTGTGACTGGTTTTTTATAGATTGGTCCAGGAACTCGGACAGAAATGACGGGTTCTGGTATGAGGGATGGGAGGGCTGTTATGATTTAGTAAAACTAAATCTTACTAATCCTACTGTTGTTGATCATCTTTTCGCTGCTGTTGAAAAATGGATACGGCTTTTTCACATAGACGGTCTGCGGCTGGATGTTGCATACAGTCTTCCTGAAAGTTTTTTACGCAGCCTTTCTGATTTTTGCAACGACAAATATCGTTCAATTACCGCCTCTGATCATGATTTTGTTCTTGCAGGTGAAATTATTCATGGAGACTACCAGAAGCTATTAGGTGCCGGATTGCAGTCTTGTACGAATTATGAAGTATATAAGGGGCTTTATTCAAGTTTTAATGATAAAAATCTTTTCGAAATATCCTACTCTTTAAACAGGCAGTTCGGAGTGAACGGCGACGGTGCAGGGCTTTATAAGGGAAAAAGACTAATATCATTTGCTGATAATCACGATGTAAGCCGTCTTTCCTCTATACTCAAAGATAAGTCAGAAATGTATCAGCTGTATGCCCTTCTTTTTGCGTCTCCCGGTGTTCCCTGTTTGTATTACGGAAGCGAATGGGGTATAGAAGGAAGAAAAGAAGATGGTGACAAAGCTTTACGTCCTGCATTGGCCGGTCCTTCATGGGATTCTCTTTCCTCCTGGATATCGCAGCTTTCGTATCTGTACAGGACAGAAAAGGCTTTGAATTCGGGAAGCTATGAAAATGTATGCACTTTAAATGAGCAGCTTGTTTTTAAAAGAGTATTTGTACAGGGAAATGAAAGTCGGGAGGAAATAGTTTTCTGCATCAATATCAGCAGTACTGACAGTACAATTCATGTGAAGAAAGACGGATACGGAGCATTTCATGGTATTTTCGGATCATATATGAACCTGTACAACGGAAGTACTGTTCTATACAACGGATCTATAAAAATTCCTTCAAAAACCTGTCTTCTGTTAAAAAAACAGTAATGAAGATAATTTTCTCTTGACATAACTGTTCTAGTGTATTATACTAATAGTACACTAGAACAGAAAAAAGGAGGTTACGATATGGAGTTTGATGATAATGTACCAATTTATCTGCAGATAGTTGTTCTTATTAAGAAGCGCATCATTCAGGGTTTACTGAAATCGGGCGACAAGATTCCTTCTGTACGCGAACTTGCAGAAGAGCTCAAGGTTAATCCGAATACGATTTCAAGATCGTATCAGGAACTGGAACGTGAAAAAATAACCGAAACCAAACGAGGTATGGGAACTTTTATATCAGGAGAAGAAAACATGATGGAAGCAATCCGCTCGGAATTTTCTGCGAGTATGGTAGCACGGTTTATCAGGGATATGAGGGAAACAGGATTCTCTGATGAGGAGATTTTAAAACTTTTGGCAAATGCCATAACTAAAGA
Organism: Spirochaetota bacterium; assembly: GCA_023398165.1. Lineage (GTDB taxonomy): Bacteria > Spirochaetota > Spirochaetia > Treponematales > Treponemataceae > JAAZLA01. The sequence goes on from JAEWSQ010000012.1 coordinate 323,318, forward strand.
GGGCGGTAAATAATGAGTGCACTTTTAGATATTACTGATGTTACAAAAAATTACGGCTCAAAAACTGCATTAAGCAATGTTACTTTTTCACTTGAGCAGGGCCGTATTCTGGGACTTATGGGACCCAACGGCAGCGGTAAAACCACTCTATTGAAGATCCTTGCCGGTGTTCAGCATCCTGCTTCCGGTGAAGTACTGATTAATGGAAAAAAGATCGGCGTTGAAACAAAGAATATCGTATCATTTTTACCCGATGTTAATCCGTTGTTTTCATGGATGAAGGCAGCGGACGCAATCGATTTTTATAAAGACTTTTTCTCCGACTTTGACAAGGACAAATGTTATGAACTCCTGGATTTCATGAAGCTCAACCGCTCTCAAAAAGTGCGGTCCATGTCAAAGGGAATGATCGAAAAACTGAATCTTTCTCTTGTGTTTTCACGAAAAGCCCGGCTTTTCCTTCTTGATGAACCATTGGGAGGAGTTGACCCGGTTGCCAGGGAAAGAATTGTTTCTACAATCATAAAGACCTATTCTGAGGATTCTTCAATAATCATAAGTACTCATCTTGTTCATGATGTTGAAACAATTTTTGATGATATTTGTATGATTAATGAGGGTGAAATTATTCTGCAGGGCAGTGCTGAGGATCTTAGAAGCGAACATGCTATGTCTATAGATCAGCTGTATATTAAAATGTTTGCAGATAAAGTGTAAGGGAGGAGTATATGAAAGCAGTAATACGGCAGCAGTGGAAGGCTCGGTATAAAACGGCGCTAATGCTTTGCGGAATTATAAGTCTTGTAAGCCTAAGCGTAATCATTAGTAAACAGGGAACCAGACTTTTTGAAAGCAACAGTTCCATTTTAAAATACTGGCTGAGCATCGCTTTTACCGCGGTGTATTTGGGTGTTCCCGTGTATTCCTTAACATCGGTAATTACTACAATTAAGAACATGGTATTCAAAGATACGAAATATTTAATGCTCACTGTTCCGAAAAAAAGCTGGCAACTTATAGGCGGGCGGTTTCTTGTAATTCTAGGCGAATTAATCGGGTATGCGGTTGTCATGCTTTTCTGGATATCTATTATTGTTTCAGCAGAAAACTCAGGTGCAGTTTCCTTTGACAACTATATTTTTAGTCCCGATAAAACCGGCTTTTTTGCACGTTTAGGGGAATTATATTCTGTCGTTTTTGTTGAGCATTTTACAGATACCATTCAGATTATTCCGATGGCACTCATAGCTGCAGTTTTTATTATGATGGTATTCAGTTTTTCATTAACATTATTTGCTTCAATTATCAGGCATAAACAGTTTCCCCGCATTCTTTCTTTGATTCTTGTATATTTCATGTTTGATCTTACCGTCAGACTAATGGCTTTTGTTTTTAGGGATTATGAAATAAATACGGTAGCTTCAGCCTGGCCGCCTGCGGCAATACTTGCAGTTTTGAGTATTCTCTTATTTTCAGGCACCTGCATATTATTCGAAAAACGTATAGAAGGTTAACTCCTCAAGACCTTTATATGTACTCTATGACAGTACCGGTATTTTACACGGTACTGTCTTTTTTTTTATGCTGATATTTACTATACTGGCGAAATGAGTAATCCGATTAATACTTGTCCTTCCTGCGGAAAAAAAACTATAACATTTAAAGATGAGAAACACTGGGTTTGTTCCAGCTGCAGTTTTGATCTTTATTTTAATGTCGCCTGTTCCGCCTCTGTAATTTTATATGACGGTAATTCAGTATTATGCATTAAGCGGGGCAGGGATCCTGGTAAAGGATTGTTTTCGCTTCCGGGTGGCTTCATAGATGCAGGCGAAACTGCAGAAGATGCATGCATCAGAGAATGTATTGAGGAAACCGGAATAAAGCCCGGCGTTCTTGAATATATCGGTTCCTTCCCCAATACCTACACCTATAAACAGATTACGTATAATACCTGCGACTTTTTCTATTGCGTCCCTTTTCCTGTAAAAGAAATTAAATCTTTAAAACCGGATGATGTACAGGAGATTGCTGACTTTGAGATTATTACTCTACATTCAGAATCTGATATTGAGGCTGTTCCCGCCGCATTTAATTCAGCCAAAAAAGCGCTGGGTAAGTGGTTTATGAAACACGGGTCTAAAATTTCCAGCCCATACTGATATGCGGATAGAGTAGGCTGGGAAGCGGGTCTCCAACCTGCAATGGGGTTCCGAACACCAAGAGGTAATCAACACCGGCAGAGGCAAAAAGGTTTTCTGTGATCATGTAGTTAACAAAGAAACCTGTCGTTGTATTAATAAACATAGTAGAAATTGCAGGGTATGCTGCATTATTCGGATAAATATATTCAATGTTATGGGCAAAGGCGGCACCTGCTCCAAGTTTTCCTGTAATTAAAAGTTTCTTCTTAATTATTGGATACTGATACAATGCGGAAATTGTTGCATTTGAGAAAAATCCTGTAATCGTATAGTCCTCCTGACCGTTATTGAAGTATAGGAGATTTCCGTATGCTTCAAGTCCAAAGTAGCCGAAGTTTGTTTTTATGAATATGGGGCTGACTCTTCCGCTGAATGAAAGAAGGTGGCCTGTCTTGCCTCCTATCTCCTGAAAAAGAGGGGAAATGATTATACCAGGCGACCAGCCTGCACAGACATAGACATCGCTCGGATCCTGATACTGCACCTGAAGACCCGCAAGTTCAGCTTCCAATCCTCCCGGGTTTTTAACATGCAGCGTATAACGGCCTTCATTAAAAGAGTCGGAGTTAACATTTATGCGGACGCGGGTAAGATCTGTATTAATCTCAAGCAGCTGTGCATTTACCTGTCCTAAAAGAGTACCGTCTTCAGGCAGAAAGTAGTACAAGGCATCTGATTTTAAGTTTATACCGTTTACGGTAACCGCAATGTCCTCTGTTTCATCGAGGTAAAAATTTCTTGGAGAAAAAGAAGAAATTTCGGGACGTTCCGCTTTTAGAATTACAAAACTTATCCAGTCAGAGGTGGAGTCGAGTTTATCCAGCAGGTTATACACATGGATCCGGTACCGGTACTCCCCGTGAGTCAGGCTTACTTCAATAAAAGTATTATCAGTTTTAATGAGATCTATTTTTTCAAAAGCATCATTATTCTTTTTTTCCAGTTCGACTTCATACCGGAGAACATATTCCTGAAACTGCCATTCAAGTTTTTGTATGAAAACATCTTCACCGGTTTCTGTCTTTGTTAAAAAATAATTTTGATCCTCTGATTCTGCTTTTTCAGAGACGGCCTCCTGGGAAAGAATCAATGCAGGGAAGAGAAACAATAGAAATAAAATGTGTATAAATTTTTTATCTGCCATACATTGTACCCGGATCCTTAATAACCGGAGAGCCGATTTTTGGAACATTGATTGTAAAAGAGGAGGAAAGCTTTTTACCTCTTTGTTCAAAATATCCGTCTGAGGCCTGGGAAACAGCCTCAACTTCCCATACATATTTTCCATTGTCGAGCAGCGATATGTCATCAATGATAAAGGAAGTCTGCATTATTATATCAGTTTGTGAAATAACAGTACCGTCTTTTGACAGGGTAAAATAGTATCCCGTCGCCTGCGGATTTTTAGCCCATGTGAGAACTATTTTTGGATCTTTACGTATCTGTTCCGGTCCGAAAGTTGTTCCTGAAGCAGGACTTACAACCTGAGGGGCAGCAAGAAGAGGAACGGGCAGTATTGTGAAAGAATAGGTATCTTCACACGTAATATCCAGCGAATCATACGATACACCCTGTACCGTCCAGTAATATGTTCCTTCTTTTAAGCGGGTCAGGCTGAAAGTGTTTTTCAGATCCCTGGAATCATAGATAATAGAAGCGGCCGGGGATGTCAGAGGATTTTTAGTTTTACTGACAACTACCCGCACTGAAGAAACCTCATCCCGGGAAGCCCAGCTGAAATTAACCGGAGTCCGGAGCGCTTTGAGACCGTCAAGACGTGTGCCGTTTGCAGGATTCATTTGTGTAATGGGTTTAAGAATTCTGAGAATAAAGGAATCCCGTGTTATTAATCCGGTTCGTCTTGTGGATACGAGGCTTTCTTCTGCAAATGCCTGTACAGTCCATGTGTAAGCCCCTTCGTTTTGCAGACCCATCGGCACACTTACCGCAGTATTGGTAACATAGGTATTTTCAAAAAGCAGATTCTCTGCTTCTGCGGAATCATATAATTTAAACTGATAATAATCTGCATTGGCAACTTTCTTCCAGGAGAAATTTACAGAACCGTCTTTTTTAATAACAACTTTCTGTCCGGAATATGGTCCTTCGGTAAGCGGTTTTGGCAAAGATTGAACAACATAGAATTCTTTTGCGGGTGTCGCTAGTTCGGTATCGGTTGAAATGTCGGCCTTGATTCTCCAGTACCATGTTCCAGGCGTCAAATACTTGTTTTGAGCAGATAGTGCGGAAACGGGTTCATCGTACACCGGGTTGGTAAATGCTGCGTTATCAGCAATTTGGAATCTGGTGACAAACGAAATATTTGTTTTCCATGAAAAGATGGTATCTGCAATCAGGTTTGATGCGATGGTATATCTGTCGGGCGGGAACACAGAGCGCTGTACAATTTCCCCTTCGGTTGCAATAAAACTGCGCACAGCGGAAAGCTGTGAATTGTTGCCTTCAATATCAGTCTGCAGTACGGCCCAATACCATTTTCCTGTTTTAAGCTGATATTCGAGCGTGTTAAGGTTTATATAGTTTTCTGCGACGGTAGATGAGAGAAGAGGAGAAGACAGGTCGCTGTTTTGCGATAACGTGAACGTATAATTCTGCGCTTCATTCTCTTTTTTCCAGGAGAAGTACACAGAATTGTTAAGTCCCAGCGAATTTACAAAACCATTGTCGGCAGGGAGTGCAGGCTGAGGAGCACTAAGATCGCCGCTTTGTTCAATATTGAACGAAGAAATTTTTGAAGGAGAAGTAAATCCGGTATTATTGACCGAATAGTACGGAGTTACTCTCCAGTAGTACCTTCCTTTTTCGAGGGTGTTAAGCATGAGCGATGTCTGGCTGGTTTTCTGCGCCACAAGAGGATTTGACATAGCTTCATTATCAGCTATTTCCACCTGATATGAAGAAGCCCAATCGTTGCCTTTCCATACAAAGCGTATAGTGGGCAGCTTCTTTCTGTAGATCATGGGATTTTTATCTGAAGGAGCAATCAAAGATGGGGAAGGAGCATCGAGCATGGTTATCTTTCCGGAATCCCCTGTAATCCCCGTATCGAAGTCTTCACCAAGAATTGGATAGATGCGCCAATAGCAGGTTCCGTTGGGTATAGAAAGAGTAACGCTGGATTTTTTTGTAATATCGAGAGCATCATAAATGGAGGTAAAATTTTTGTCGGAAGAAGTTTCAAGATGTATATATGTGTTCGCCGGAACATTTACCGTATTCCATGAAAAAAGAACCTCTTTAGCCTTCCCGCTGTGATTCAGTATCATTGTGTTCTTTGAGGGTTGTGTTAGGACAACACCGGGCATGATTACCGGTTTCCCGCTTTCATCCATCTGTATTGCAGAGCCTTCACTTATTACCTGTTCTCCTTCAGTCGTTGAAACAAGGGCATTCCCGCTCATTACCTGAACTCTTAAGGGATTTGCTTCTTCACCGGAAGAAGATGCACCCAGTCCTGCCGTCAGCGAGGACCCTGCTTCAACCTTCATCTGCGTACCGCCTGAAGAGATTGAAACAGACTTTGATGTCGCAGCGGTATTCACACTAATATTGCCTTCGCTGAATGAGACAGCCGCTCCCTCTCCTTCCGCATCATAAAAAATTTGTGCCAGTGTATTTTCGTGCAGCGCCATTTCGCTGCCGTCAATAAAAGTTACTGTTGCTTCTGAAAGAGCTGCGGTTCGGATGGTGTCGCCGTTATACACCGGGGACTTGTTTTTTAAACGGTCCCAAATAATCCTGTCTATAAATTTACGCTGCGCGGATTTATATTTAAATGTTATTGTAGCTATAGGTTCTTCCGACTGCCGGATAAGCGACTGGTTAAAATCTTTCCAGAAAAGATACACGCTTATTGCAATACCGGTGCAGCAGATTATGGTAGTGAGAAAATCACTTAGCTTCGAACTTGTACTTTTTCTCTTCTGCATCTGTGTCTACCTTATCGAGTTCAGGAGCTGGAATTCCAAGCATTGTACGGACTTCTGCCAATGATTTAGGTCCGGTAATTCCCGCGCCCTGAATATCTGTTGCTTTAGGAATATTAACAACAGCATACATTTTAACCGGTTCTGCTTTTCCCTTTACGGTGACAGACGGCATTTGTTCAACAAGTACAAAATCTTTAATAAGATTATAGGTGTTTTCGGTAATAAGAATATCGGTACCCATAGGTTTATTTAAAGCTTCGGTACGGGAAGCAAAGTTTACCGCATCTCCAATGACGGTATACTCCATTCTTTCACTGGATCCGATCTGACCTGCAACGACAGATCCGGTGTTTATTCCGCATCCTATTTTTAGAATGGGTTTTCGGGGTCCGCCTCTGCCCTTGTTAAATTCCATCAGTGCGCTTCTCATCATAAGCGCAGCTTTTACACAATTATACGCATCGGTTATGGAATTTCCCGTGGAAACCGGCGTGCCCCATACGGCCATAATAGCATCCCCGATGTATTTATCTACAACACCGCCGGTTTCATTTACGCAGCGGACCATGCGTGTCATGTAGTCATTGAGAAATTCAACAACCTCATGAGGTTCAAGGGATTCAGACATAGCAGTAAACCCGCGGATGTCGGAGAAGAAAATGGTACAGATCTTCGTTTCACCGCCGAGGGTCAGCTCGCCTTTCATGGCTTTTTCTGCAATATCTTTATTAATGAACCTTCCGAAAGTGTCTTTAAGTCTTTCCCGTTCTGCAAGACCTTTACCCATGCTTACGAAACTTTCAGTTAAAATTCCCAGTTCATCATTTGTAGTTTTTTTCAATGAAATATCGTATTTACCCTCTTCTATCTGGTGTGCGGCTTCTGCAAGTCTTTTAACCGGAGAGCTTATTGTTTTTGACCAGAACCAAATAAATAAAATTGCTGTAAAAAGAACACCTATGGTAAGGTAAATATTGCGCCTTGTGGTTGCCTGAACAGCTTCGAAAACAACACTGGTTGGTATTGTTGTGATCACAGCCATGTCGCCGACGCTCAGTTTTGTGTATGCGCCGAAGTATTCCACCCCTTTGTCGTCGGTAAACAGAAGCTGTCTCGATTCATCGGTACTGCTTCTCATCTGGGTTACGATGGGTAAAGAAGCCATAGAAGCACCGGCTGCAACAAGAGAATAATCGGAATGGAGAAGAATGTCGTCGTTGTGATTTATGAGAAAAGAAGTATTTACTGATGAGGAACCAAAACTTTCAGTAAGGGAATCTGCGGAGAAAAGCATGATGACAGACTGACTGCGGCCTGTTTCCTCGTACGGATAAAAAAGAGCAATGAGCGGGATCTGGAAAACAGGAGCCGCATTGACTGCAAGTGTTTCTCCTTCTGCAGAGCGGGCGATGGCATCCTGTTCATTAGCAAGAAATTCAGATATAAGAGCTGCATCGAGTTCGTTTGACAAAAAAAACCGGGTATTAATCAGTTCCTTTTCACCTGGTATGAGGATTGCGGCAATATCAGAATTGCGTTCAAAAAACAAATTGATAGTCTGCCGTCCTATTCCCTCTGTGTTGCCAAGACTGTTAAGCATATCGAGCAAAAGAAAGGTGTTTGACCGGACAGAGTTGACCTTATTGAAAGCCTCGCTAGCGCTTCTTGTATTTATAGTTAAGTTGTAGCTTTCCTGTGTTACCTGTGTGTCGTTTGAAATAATATACGAAACTAATCCGGTTATTATTCCGAGCGCGGTGACTACCAGAATACTGACTATGGTAATAAGCTTAACACTGATCGGAAATCTTACCTTTTGCTTTTTCTTACTCATCCGGAGATCCTTTTTTAAAATACCGATAACTCTCTTATTAAGGCAAGTATAATTACTATTAATAATAACACATTTATAACTTTATAGCAAAAATTATACACGGTATATAGAAAAAAGAGAAGATAATAGTAACTATTTTGTTTGATAAAAAATGATTATAGCCAACTATCGGACTTGCCTTTCAGTCGTTCGCATCGTGCGAACTCCTTACAGGCCGCGTTCAGCTCCTTTCGCGTGCATCCATGCACGCTTTTCCTCGTATTCACTCGGCGGAGCTTCACGATCAAGTCCGATGCCTGTTAGTAAATTTTGGATTATCAGCCAACTATCGGACTTGAACCGATTACCTGCACGTTACGAGGGTGCTGCTCTGCCAGGTGAGCTAAGTTGGCATAAAAGATGATGAAAGTATAGGGAAAAAAAAGAGAAAGGTCAAGAATTAGTGGCGCTGCTGGCAGCGGGCATCGACAAGACGTTTAAAGTCGACAATATTCGGTACAATTATGTGGGTGTCATAGACTTCTATTTTTCGTTTTTCCACAAATTTGCCGATTTCGTCCCGTACAACATCCACGGGAAGTCCTGCCCAGTGTGATACATCCTGTATGGTTAAGTTAAACCGCCGCGAACGGTCGACAGTATTCGGGGAGGGATTCATTTCGTCAAACATGAGGAATACATCGCAGATGCGCGCCTGAATATCCTGTATTACAAGAATTTTGAAGCGTCTTTTCTGATCGTATATGCGTTTGCAGAACAGTTTTAATAGAATAAGTGCAATCTGGGGATTGCCTGTTATGAGAATTTCAAAGTTCTCTTTATTGAATTCTAGAACTTCGACAGTATCTATGGCTACGCAGGTCGCAGAACGGGGCGAGTTTTCAAGAATAGCCATTTCTCCGAAGAATTCACCCGGCATCAGGATGTCCAGATTTTTTTTAGCACCCTTTACGCATTTAACAAGCTGAACCCTGCCCGACTGTATGAGGTAAAAACAGTCTCCGGGTTCATATTCTGCAATAATAACGGAATCGTTTTCAAATTTTTTGGCAAACCTGCTGAATGCAGGAAGGGAAAACTGTTTAAGTGCTCCCTGTACCGATGCAGCCGTGGATGCTGCAACCGGGTCATGATGCCGTGCCCTTGTGGTCTGCATGTCGAGACGTTTCTTTGCATCGGTATAGAGCTTTGCAATAGTATCTTTATGTATGGAAGTGGGGAAGCGTGTTAAAAATTTTATACATACATCACAGCAGGACTTATACTCTTCTTCCTCAAAAAAACTTTGAGCAACAGAAACCATTCCGGACTGCTGATTAACTTCTTCATGGCTGTTCAATATTGATTCTGTTTTTTTATGTATTGCGCGAAGCTGGTTTGAAAATACCTTAAGCATTTTTAAGATAACCTGCTTATTGCCGCTGAACATTTTCTCAAATTCCTGAACGGTAAGGGCTATTGTCAATGATTCTGTCACAACTGTTGCTGTTTCTTCGCGGGGAAAATGACCTAATGCAGATTTTACACCGAAAAACTCGCCTTCTTTAATATGCTCTGTTACAGGAACTCCCGTTTCAATATCGGTGCTGGTCAATATAACATTTCCCTTTTGCAAAATAAAGATGCGTTCGTCTTTATCGCCCGAGAAATAAATAATAGAACCTTTTGTGTATTGCATTGCCTTAGGCATCTTTTGTTCCTCTCAACTTTTAAAAACATGCATTATCAGTTGAATATACTTCAAAATTATAACACAAAAACTGAAAATATGCTATTGTTTTTTTATGATAGATTTACACTCTCACTCTGCTGCATCCGACGGGTCTTTAACTCCTGCTTCACTTGTCCGTTATGCTGCAGAAAAGGGAATCCGGGTACTGGCACTTACCGATCACGATACGGTTGACGGTCTGAGCGAAGCTGATAATGCCTGCCGTTCTGCCGGAATTACGTTTGTTCCCGGCGTTGAACTCAATATTGCATGGCCGACCGGGGAGTTTCACCTGCTTGGACTGTCTCTGCAGACTATTTCACCATCGCTTGCGAAACTTCTTCAGGATCTTCAGCACAGCAGAATCGACCGTAATAAGCAGATACTAGAAACGATGAAAAACGATGGAATTAATATCAGTTTTGAAGCATTATCAGAATATTATGACACAAAAAGTCTAGGGCGACCGCATATAGCAGATTTTTTAGTTAAAAATAAGTTTGCTAAAACAGTACAGCAGGCTTTTGACAAATTTTTGGGGAAAGGAAGACCCTATTATGTCGGGCGCCAGGGCTTGAATCTTGACGAGGCTGTAAAGGCTGTACTTGACTGCGGCGGAATACCCGTACTTGCTCATCCGATGTCGCTGTATGTTTCATGGGGGAAACTCGAACCAGTACTTACGGATTTATTTGAGCGGGGCATACAGGGTTTGGAGGCATGGCATCCGGGGGCGCGGGTCGGGGAATGCATAAGACTCGAGGAGCTTGGTAAAAAAATCGGCTACTTTATAACTGCAGGCAGTGATTTTCATGGCGAAAAAGTGAGAAAGGACAGGAAAATAGGGCACACCGCCGGAATGAAAAAAATAGAAGACCGATTTTGGACAGAAGAATTGGAGCCTGCGATACGAAAAAGAGAGTAGGGGATTTTTCCTTTCTCTTCATAATGCTTATTTACATAGTAAAACTGATATAAAGCTCAGTATTTTACGCTGTTTAGTAAGAGAAAAGTTCTTTAGTACATACAGGCTGCTCTTTAAAAATAACAGCTTTGCGCTATAGTATACATATCGAAAAGTAAAAACGCTCAACAGATCTTTTCGAAAGGTTCATGTATGATTGAGAGAAAAAAACGTATAAAAGCAGTTTTTCTCGCCTTTGCCTTTCTTTTTTATTGTACACTTTCCTCGGCAGAAGAAACTCAAACAGAATCCCGTACCGCACTTGTTATCGGCAATAGTGCATATGAAGAGCCTTTATTATCTTCTGCTGTAAATGCTCTGGAAATGAAAAATGCCCTTGAAAGTCTTGGATTTACGGTATTGTTTTATACCGATCTTGATCTTACTTCGATGATTGACATCCTTCAGAATTTTACTAAAACTGCATCGGAAAGCGATACCTGCCTGCTGTATTTTTCAGGATATACGTATCAGACATTGGTTGATGGTTATATGCTCCCTGCAAACACTATTGCAAACTCTGAAGAAGATATTGTACAAAACACGATTTCTTTATCTGATATAAGCACAAGACTTGCAAGAACAGGCTGTAAGCGTTCTTTTATGTTTCTAGACACTGTAAGTTATACCAGTTTTCTTGAGGAGGACGAAGTTCCAAAAGAGCTCAGAATTCCTCCGGAAACAAAGGATATGAGCGGTGTTTATTCTTTCGGTACCCTGCCGTATGAAATTTTTACCAGGGATGAAACGCGCTCAACTCCCTTCACTGAAAGTCTTGTAAAAAATTTAGCTCAAAAGGGACAGGATATTCGTTTATTATATGGAACAATTGCAACTGATGCTAAAGACGCATCGGATTCAAAGCAGGTTCTCCAGACCGGCATGACGCTTCTGGATGAGTACTGCTTTATACCGAAAGAAATCGAAATTAGTGCTGAGGACTCTCCTGCAAGTGAAGAGGATGCTGCCCGTCAGGTCTCTTTTGCCCGCATAAATGAGCTGCTTGTTCAAAAGGCAGAACAGGAAAGGATGCTGGCAACAGCTGAGCGTAAAAATAAAGCTGCTCTTGTGCTAGGGGGTGTCGGGGTCTGTGCTGCGGTAGTTTCAGGGTTAATATATCTGATTGGAAGTTCCAGCATGAAAGAATATGAAGCATCAGTAATTACAGAAACGGTAGACGCAAAGAGAATAGATACTGAAATTTATTCACGTGTATGCAGCGGCTCTCTCATAGTGTTCGGTACAAGCGGAATAGGAGCTTTGTTAACATACTTTTTGCCTCCTTTTGATAAAACAGTCCGGCAGAACATAACGAATATTGATAAAGAAATACAGAGTTTATCTCAGGAACCTGAGGCAGAGGATAATACAGAAAAATCAGCAGAGGCAGTGCAATGAGAAAAGCAGCGTGGACACTAAGTGTTTTCTTTTTTATTGTTTTTTTCTCGTCATGCTCCAATATGTTCGGTGCTTACGATAATCCCTTCGATTCAAAAAATAAAATTTCTGTGACAGGCGTCACTCTCGACAAAAAAGAAGCCTCTCTAAATCCTGCAGATACTGTTCAGCTTTCCGCTATTATTGCCCCTGCTAATGCAACAAACAAAAAACTTACGTGGGTAAGCTCTTCGGAAGAAGTAGCAGCAGTCTCGGACACAGGATTAGTGACCGCAATATCAGCTGGGAAGACAGATATTACCGTGACAACAGAAGACTCCTTATTCAGCGCATCCTGCTCTATTACTGTTATTTCTAATACAAAATTCACGGTTACCTTCGACAGTCAGGGCGGGAGCACGATCGATCCTGTAACGGTCTTAGACGGCTCTCTTGTGACCAAACCCGAAAACCCGTCACGAAAAGACTATAGTTTTGAGGGCTGGTACTGCGAAAAAGAAGCTATTACCGTATGGGATTTTACGAAAGATACCGTATCAGCTGATATAACACTCTTTGCCAAATGGAAGAAAACAAGTTTTACTGTAATGTTTGACAGTCAGGGAGGCAGTACAGTCGAATCATTAATTGCTGCACTCGGCTCTTTTATACCGCAGCCTGTAAGCCCCTCCCGAACAGGGTATGGTTTTGACGGCTGGTACTGCGAAAAGGAATGCTTAACCGCGTGGGATTTTGCAAATGGTACCGTATCAGCTGATATTACGCTTTATGCCAGGTGGATAGAAGGTGCTTATACAGTCTCCTATATTTTGAACGGCGGAACAAATGATGTAAGTAATCCTTCAAATTATACTGTTTTAACGGACGATATTACACTCAAAAATCCCTCCAGAAACGGGTATGCTTTTACCGGCTGGTTTGACAACGCAGCTTTTTCAGGATCAGAGGTAACGGGTATTTCCAAGGGTTCAAGCGGCGACAAGGTTCTGTATGCAAAATGGACTATTGTAGTGTATACAATTTCATATACTTTAAACGACGGCAGTAATGATGCTTCTAATCCCGTAACATATACTGTAGAAACTCCGCTTATTACCTTTGCAGATCCTTCGAGATCAGGATACGTTTTCATGGGCTGGTTTGACAATGCCTCCTTTTCAGGAAATGCAGTCATAACAATTACAGCTGGTTCTACGGGTAATAGAGCGCTTTATGCCAGATGGCTTACAGAATACACAATAAATTATACACTTAACGGCGGTATAAATGATCCGTTAAACCCCGCTTATTATACTGATGATAATACAGGGATTACGCTCATGAACCCCGCTAGAGCCGGGTATACCTTCGACGGGTGGTACGGCAATTCGGGATTTTCAGGAGGAAAGATTACCTCAATTCCCGCTGGTTCGACAGGGAATAAAAATCTTTTTGCAAAATGGGTGCTAATCGTATACACAATTACGTACAACCTTGACGGCGGCACCAATGCCGCAGGAAATCCTGCAAGTTATACAGTAGAAAGCCCTGAAATAGTTTTGTCTTCCCCAACGAAAGCTGGTTATTCATTTTTTAACTGGTACGATAATCCCTCTTTCACAGGTGCCGCGGTAACATCAATTCCTGCAGGTTCAACGGGTAATAAAGAAGTATTTGCCAAGTGGGTAATTGTCGTTACTTTAAATGGTGTTACACAGGTTAACGGGGCAAGCGGTACTTCAGACACGAGCAAGCTTGACCTTAGCTTTGATGTAGATCCTGTTACCTTAACTGTAGACAATATAACCCTAACAGGTGCAGCTAAGGGAGCCTTAAGCGGAACCGGGACAACGAGAAGTCTTGCAGTTTCAAATATTACTGTTGCCAATGGAGAGTCGATTGAAGTTAGTATAGCGAACCCTTCGGGCTATATACTTTCAGGTTCGCCTAAAACGGTAATTGTGTATAAGGCTGTTATTGGAACAGCATATAATGGCGGAAAAATTGCGTATGTATTTACACCCAAAGATCCGGGGTATGTTGAAGGAGAAACTCACGGGCTTATTGGCTCAATAACACGATTAAGTTCTTCGTTAAGTTGGGCTCTCTCTGCATATAAGAATACCTTAGTTGGAGAAACAGGAACGGCATTAGGAACAGGCAAATCGAACACCGAAAGGATCGTTGCACAAAATGGTCTCGGCAGCTATGCAGCGAAAATATGCTCCGAGTACAGTAATGATCTTTATTCTGACTGGTTTCTTCCCTCAAAGGATGAGCTTGACTGTATGTACCTAAATAGAGGTGCTTTTGCTGGAAGCGTGCTCCCTGGTGTTTATTGGTCATCATCTGAATATACAAAATCCGAAGCCTATATATGCCCAGAAGGAATGTATAGTACGCAGCCAAAAGATGTAGGGTATGGAGTCTGGGCTGCTCAATATTTTTAAATAGTACTTAATCGAAACACAAATGAAAGGAAATTTTTATGACGAAGACTCTCTATAGTAATTTTACATTCTGCGGCATAAATGTACGGTACTTACTGATACTCTGTTTGTCCGTAAGGTTTTCTATGAAAAGGGAAATATATATTAACGGGCATTGACCGTTAATATGGGCGAAATAGACAGATACGAGGCTGATTTCATATGCCGCGGAAGGAATGCAATTTTCTAACAGTAATATAAGATCTATAATTTTCTAAAATATCCCATATCTCCAATAACTGTAATTTAGTTACAAATAAATTAATTGACATCTTACATAGCCTGGCATATGATTATGCATACGGGGGATATATCATGAAGAAACTATATTTCTTTACCCTGTCTGCCTTTGTTTTAATCATCTCTGTAAATGCTCAGTCAAATTTTCCCGATTCTCTCTATTCTGCAGCACGTGAAAGAGGAGAATTTGCTGAGGCTTTGGCAAAAAATGAAGCAGACATAAGTGCTATGATCGCTTCTTACGGGGTTAACGGTCTTTCAGTATCAGGTTCTGTTCAGGGCGGAGCTGGTTTGCCGGTTTCTTCATCTTCCTCCCTTACCGGTATGAAGTTTCCAATTAGTGCCGAGATTGTTCTTTCTTTGCCGCAGTTCACTGCACTGAAAAAAAACAGATCTCTCGATGAGCTGGTAGAGGAATTCAAAACTGAGTCGGATAAATCTGCATTGAATACTTCTGTTTTTACCATAATTGGTTCTCTAATATCGTATTATAAGGCATTAGTCAATCTTGAGTTTTACGAGCAGGAAAATATCCGTGCAGAACAAAGCGCATGCATTGCTCTCGGTAACCGTGAAGAGGAGCTTTGTACTTCGCTGCATAGAACAATTGCCTTGCAGAATCTTGAGTAGGCACGCTTTACCGCTGCCGCTGAAGAACTTAAGGTAAAAGAATTTTTTGATGAAATTCCAGAAAACGCCGGCCTTGAATATTTTATTGCCGGCCTAGTATGCGATTATCAAAAGGCTCCGGCTCTTGTTCTTGCAGAAAATGAAGAGGCCCGCGCTCAAGTTTACAGAAAAATTCTCGAGTACCGGCTGCTATTTCCACATCCAAGAGTATTCACATCGGGTTCTATTTCTCCGCCCGATATTACTTCGTTAACCATCTCTGCCGGTGTACGTCTGTCCCTGGGGTATGATCCGCAGTCGGTGCAAAATGTGAAATCTTCTAAAGATACGGCATCATACTATTCCGAACGCCTTAAAAATACCCTGCACACTATTGAAAATCAAATACAGCTTAAGGATGCAGAGATAGAAACTCTTACCAAACAGGCAGTCTACCTGAAGGAGATAAAAGAAGGGGGCGCCGTCATGGGGGAGATTGCAAAAGATAAATTTGAAAGCGGAAGCAGTACCATGACTGAAATGTTCAGCGCGTATTCCAGCCGTGATGCTTATAAGCGTGATTATACTATTTTGCTTCTCAATCTTTTATATGCACATGCGGAAAAGGCGTTTTATTGCGGTGCATTTGGAAATACTGCATATTGAAGGCGAAGGATGCTTATATGAAAAAAATCAACATTTTTGTTTTTTTACTGACAAATGCACTTTCCCGCAGGCTGCTTCTTCAGCTTCTTCTGCTGACAGCTGTAATCGTTATTCTTACCTTTGCATTCCCTCTTACAATACTCCAAATTTACGATAGGGTTATTGAATACAGCTCTTATTCAACTCTTTTATGGCTGACTCTCGGCTGTTCCATTGCATTGTGTATTTCTGCGGTGCTCGAACACGGACAGAATAAAATAGGGTCATGGACGGCCCCTCCGTTTTGTGCGTAAAAGAGACAGTCTGCTGATTGATCACCTTCTTTATTCTGACTCGTGTAAAATCAAGGAGCACGGTAAGGAATGGTATTTGGAAGGATTCCGGAGTCTGACCACAACAGTGAATCTTGTTGTTATGAAATTGATTCCCGTTCTTGTTCAAACCCCGTTTGTTTTTGTGTATCTGGCCGTTATCATGTTCATTGGAAAGTACCTTGTAGTAGTTCCTCTACTGTTTTTTGTTCTTGAAATAGTAATTTCATTAATCTTTAAAAAAAACCGTCAGCGATAAGGCATCCGGTAAAGGAGAAAGTGAGAAAACAAAATTTGATTATCTTTCGTATGCACTTTCCCGAATAAATTTCATTAAGGCGCAGTCATTTGAGCCTTACATTGTGAAGGGCTTTGATTCTATTCAGTCTGATTCGCAGTATGCACGGAGTCGGCAGCTGGAGTTTTATAACACTATGCAGCTGATGGAAAACATTTTCTCCCATGCGGTCGTGTTCGGTATTATATGCTTCGGAGGTGTTCTTGTTTCTTCCGGGATTCTTACTGTCGGCAGTGTTTCGGCCTGTTTATTTTTTTCCATACGGGTGGAGCTTATTGCACGCGATATAAGTAAAGCGGTTTTGTCCGCATCTGAAATTACACGGTCTGTAAACGATCTTCAGCAGTTGTTTTATGAAACCCCCGGCAGTGCAAAATACAGGCAGGCGCTTCCTGTTTCTATTTCGGGGCGTCTGGAATTTTCGAGGGTACAATCCTCACAGTGCGGCCGTCCGGAGGAAGAAGGTGAGCTGTCATTTACTCTGCAGTCTGGCGAAACCGCACTTATTAATACTTCTTCCGGTACCTATGCGCAGCATATGAGAGCTTCTGCTGTCTGTAAAATGGCCGCAGGTATTATTCTTCCAGAAAGCGGACAGATATTTGTGGACGCCTACCCCTCTTCGGAATGGCTGTTTACTGCAAATACCGGAACAGTCGCGTATATTTCAGATAAGAACTCGGTAATGCCTGGAACAATCCTTGAAAATATTTCGGCGTTTGATTCTGAAAAAGTGTACGCAGCTCTTGATGTTGCAGGTTTTTTCTCTTTTGATGCAACGGTTTCCCGGCTTCCGCTCGGTTTCGAAACTAAAATACAGAAAAATAAACCGGCGGGACTTTCCCGTTCTGACCTGCAGCTGATCTGCATTATCCGCTCTCTTTCAATAAGACCTCGTGTAATCATCTGGGATAAGGCTGATACTGATCTGGATTAGAATCAGATTGAGATAATGTATACGCTGTTCAGCCGGCTCAGGGGAATAACAACAATCCTTCTTCACACTGATAATCCTCTTCTTGCCTCACTTGCCGTACCGGGCGGGAAAGGAGGTTTGATTATATGAACCAAACCTTGTGGATGAAGTGGATGTTTGATTCTTCGCGCGGATGGGCTGATGTTGATTCTATGATCGATGAAACTGGAATAGATATTGTAGATCATGATCATAAGACTATAGCAGAATTTATTGTTTCTCTAAATCTTCTTGCCTCCCGTCTTTCACAAGAAATTACCATAGATGCAATTAATGAGCAGAAAGCCATACTCGAAAAATTTTTACGGTTTATTAAATTTCATATTGCACGTGAAGAAAAAATGATTGAGATTTTTAATAAAGATGCGCTGAATGAACATAAAGAGCGGCATTTAGCCATTTACATGAAGATAGAGAAAGATGTTCAGTATTATTTATCCGGCGAGTATACGTGTACTTTTGATACTGCACGGCTTATCTTTGAGCCGCTGTTTAATCATATGAACATCGATGATAAAAATGTTTTCCACAAATCAAGTCTTGATGCATATATATCCGGAGTTTCCTCCTGGAATCAGCTTTATGATCTTATTCGGTCCATGGGTATGGACAGTATGGATCTGGAGCACAGGCAGATCTGCATAAAACTGCTGGCGCTTTTAGATACAATCGGGAAAGACTATAAAAAATTCAGAGTGTATCTGGAGGAATTTTATAGAATATTTTGGAATCACTGTACTAATGAAGAATCTGTGATGGAAAAGTATTCCATGGATACTATTGAAACTCATAAGGAAGCTCACAAGGTTCTGCTTTCACAAATACAGGACGGAATACTGTATTACAGAACAACAGATCCTGAAAAGGCGGAAAAAAGTATTATTCATTCTTTTTTTACTTCATTTGTTACGCATATAAACACTGTAGATTATGAATCATTCAGAAAAGGCCGCTGGCGCACACTTGCCATGGAGAAAATGCAGGATGAGGAAATTATTTTTCTTCTTAGAAAAACAGGAATAGCTCCGATCGATAATCAGCATCAGGAATATATACGCAAGGTAATGCAGCTTTTTCAGAAAATGAATTCCGGTGAAACCGCGGATGAGATAAGCAGATTATTCATGGAAATAATCGATTTTGCCGGCTATCATTTTAGCGAAGAAGAAAAAATATTTCCTGCTGCTGTAGAGAATTTTTCACCCCGCCATTATGATGAACACCGTATACTGCTTGAAAATCTTCATGCCTTTTTACAAAGGTTTTTATCTTCATCGGTCTACTCCAGAACGGTAATACGGGAGACTATCTTAAAGTGGTGGCTTACCCACACAAATTTTACCGACATAGATACTTTCGGTTCCTGGTGTTTTAAAAGGGAAGCAGAAGATGAATAAAAATGCCTAGAGTAATTGTCTTTTCACTTTATTAAATTCGCTCAGCTGGAAAGGTGATACGGAGCTGCTTGAAGAGTATATAAACGGATATGTGGAAATCGAAACAGTATCAGATTTTAAAAATATAATGGCTTCTCTTGGGTTTATAAGCAGAAGTGCAAAGATAAAGTTTTCCGGATTAAATGAGAAACTTTTTCCCTGTATTTTTATAACAGGAGAAAACAAACCGTATTGCCTCTTAAATTACTCAAATAATAAACTGCTTGCGTATGACGGAGAGGAACAGCGTTATTTCCCGCTGGATTCAAATACCTTTAAGGGAACAATCTTAACATTTTCTGCAATGGATGAAAACGGAGACAGCATCTTTTCATCGCGGCCCGACTGGCTTAATTTCTTTATGCCCCGTTTTAAAAAATACTTTTTCATTATTGCTCTTCTTTCTGTATTTCTTGGAATCCTGTCAATGTTCAACCCGTTTTTAATACTGGTTCTGTACAGGCAAATGGCTGTTTTTCAGAACACGGAAGCGTTGATCAGGGTTTTCAGCGGAGTACTGATTTTCGTTCTTGCTGATTCAGGATTGAAGTATCTGCGCTCTTCTGTTTTGGGTTATATAGGACAAAGAATGAATAGAGTAATAGGGCTTGAAGTATTCAGGCGCCTCCTCGCGTTTCAAGTTTCATATACTGAAAGCGCATCTATAGAATCCCAGATACGAAGACTCAGAGATTTGCAGAATATTGGAAACTATATTACAGGAAAATCTTTTTCAACACTGCTGGATCTGGTATTCATTATTTTCATGATTATATGGCTTGTCGTAAAAGTCGGCATGATAGCAATAATACCGGTCGGCGGTTTAATAGTATTCTTAATTGCGCTGTTTTTAATATATCCCGGCGTCAAAAGAAAACAGAGCATATCCGCATCGGCTCAGGCAGATAGAATGGATAGTGTGTCCACGCTTCTTGACGGATTCCTCGATGTTCAAACAGCAGGAATGATGGAACAGTGGTCAGGAAAATTTGATGCTGTTTCACGTAAGGCAACACAGAGTGTGTATGAAGAATCACAGCTTTCATCATCAATAGCCTCTGTGAGTTCATTATTTGTTTCTATTTTTAATTTACTTACGATAAACGCAATGGTGTATGCGGTACTTCAGAAAAATGTGGAAACAGCAGTCCTGATTCCCTCCCTTATGATTGTCCGCCGTATTTTGGGCATTCTGCGTTCTTCATTTATTGTACTCAGTCAGACAGATTCTGTACTGAACAGCATACACCAGCTTCAGCGCTTTATGGCTATCCCTCAGGAAATACGGCCGGTTACTTTTTCTATAGCGGCTCAAATACTTTCGGGAAATATTACATTTAATGATGTTTCGTTCAGGTACGGCAGCGAAGGCGCGCCGGCTTTATATATGGCTAACTTTACTCTGGAAGCCGGGAGGGTTCATGTATTTACCGGTATGCCCGGCTCCGGGCGGACGACCGCGGTCAAACTGATTATGGCTTTATATAAGCCGCAATCGGGCAGAATACTTCTCGGTAAATATACAATTCATCAGATGGATATACAAAAACTGAGGCAGAAGATTATGTTTGCTCCATCTGATCCAGTGCTTTTTTATGAACCGGTTCAAAAGTTCATTACGGGAAATAATCCTGAAAATTATGAGAAGATGCTTTCTATAGCTCAAAAAACCGGTCTCTCTCAGGAAATGGAACAGCATGGACTGGATTTCAGCTCTGAAATAACAGAGGAAATAATGCTTAATAATGATCTGGCCCAGCTCATATCAATATCGCGTGTTTTAACGCATGAAGCCTTTATCTACATAATTGACGACCCGTTCTTCGTGAATGAGGAAATCTATATTCCTAAGCTTATGTCCGCAGTCCGGGAGACAGCGCGTTCCGGAGCAATTGTAATCATTGTTTCCAATAATCCGGTTTTTGCGCAGCATGCAGCTACAAGAGTACGCTTTGTATCAGGCAGAACAAGTGTTGAAGTAAACAAGGAGATACAGCCGTGAAAAATACAGATAAAAAGAAGCCGACAAAATATAAATATCTCAAGCAGCTGCTGGACCGCTCAATTCTGCTTGATGAAAGCGAAAGCCCTCCATTCTTATGGGGAATTCTGATCTTTTTATGCGCAGTTGTTGTGCTGTTTATTATATGGGCTTCATTGGTTAGGATTGAAGAAGTGGAAACCGCTGTCGGTGAAGTAGTTTCGTCTGAAGAAGTAGTAAAAATTCAGCATCCCATAGGCGGCGTAATTACAGAACTTCTTGTAAAGGAAGGCAGTATTGTTAAATCGGGTGATGTACTTATGCGTCTTGATTCCCGTGACACAGATGCAGTACGCGAACAGGCCTTATCGAAGCTGCTGTCACTGTATGCGCAGAATGAAAGATTGTCCGCAATCTTGGAAAAAAGAAATCCTGATTACTCAAAAACAGCTCCTGAGGCTTCTGTTTTCGTGAAGGATCAGACAGCCTTATACAAAACGTATACAGATAAATATCAACAATTGAAAAAGACGTGGGCAAATCAGATAAAACAGCTGGATCTGCAGATAGTACAGCTAAAAGAACAGCAGGATTCAATCAACAGGCAGATAGATCTTGCAGAGCAGGATAGCGAACTGGCAAACACAATGTACAACAAAGGGTCCCTTTCAAAGAGTGACCTGCTGTCGAAAATGCGCACACTCGAGAGTCTGCGTGAAAAGGAAATAATTCTTGAGTCAAGCATATTGAAAACTGAGCAGACAAAGCAGGAACTGGATGACAGTTTCCGGAATCAGGAAATTACCATGATTTCCGGCGTACAGGATGAATATGCGGGAGTAAATGAGCAGATTGCTTATTACGAAGCGCAGGTTAAACGCGGATCGCTGGTATCTGACCGTCATGAGGTGGTAACGCCGACAGACGGTGTTGTACATGGATTGCTATACACAGCTGCAGGAATGGTTGTTTCCCCCGGAGCCACCATGATGGAGATTTTACCGGCCGGCTTGAATAATAAAGTTCTTGCCAGAATAGACCCGAAGAGCATCGCATCTGTATCATACGGAACAGCGGCACGGTTAAAAATATCAGCATATCCGTCCGACCAGTACGGAGCGTTTATAGGAAAGCTTACAGAATTATCAGTATCAACATTTAAAACGGCGGGCGGTTATACCTATTACTCAGGAATGATTACTATAGAGAGCAGAGAGCTGATAGACGGAGAACAGCTGTTATTGCTCCCCGGAATGGTTGTGGATGTTGAGTTTATTACTGGAAAGAAAACATTGATGCAGTATCTTTTAAAACCGATTTTCTCATCCGCACGTGAAGCATTTCATGAGAAATAGAGCACTCATGAAATAACAGCCGTTGAGGAGGCTTTTTATGAGTAAAGAGTATAAAGACGAAAGACAAATAAGCAGGGAGAATTCAGAGTTTGAATTTGAGAATGCGGCAGATAATTCAAAACAGAATCTTGATGCAAAAGAGTATACTACGGTCTCCTCAAATAGTATTGGTGAAGTGGGGAAAACTTTACCGGATAAAAAAACAGCAGGTGTTCTGGAATCTGAAGCAGAAAAAGAAAACGGAAAAATTTTTATTCCAAAAGGGGAGGAAGAAATTCCTTTTCAAGAACATACATCGTCTGCGAAGACAGGTAGCGGGTTGCCGGATAATAAAGGGAATTTTGGTTCTTTTGAAACTGAGGCCGGAAATGAAAATACCTCTGCTGCTTCCTCTCCTGTAACTATTCTAAATGATGCAAAGCCTTTGACTGATAATACTGCCGGGACATATACTGAGAAGAACAATACTACTGGAAAGCTTTCAACCGTCACAGTATCGGACACTGTCACCGACACTGACACGGACACCGACACTGATACCGGCACCGATACCGGTACTGACTCTGATACTGACACCGATACGGGCACTGATACTGATACCGGCACCGATACGGATACTGACACTGACAACGATACTGAGACGGATACGGACACCGATATGGATACTGACACCGATACCGGCACGGACACTGTCACCGACACTGACACCGGCACTGACACGGGTACCGACCACGATAACGGGCACGGCAATGATATAGACGGGTATGACGAGAGTAACCCCGGAAACTCGGGCGGGGCAGGCGGCAAAGGAAATGCACCCGGCGGGACTGACACTGATACTGACACCGGCACTGAC
>JAEWSQ010000020.1 GCA_023398165.1 Spirochaetota bacterium
TTGATAAAGCCAGAGAAAAGAATGAGTTATGACGGAGAAAAGACGGGAATTTATGGGAAAAAGCGAGATTTATCGGGATATTATTTGTAAAGAGATTGCACTATGTGTAAAAAAAGGAGAGGTAAAAAGGCCTCTCTTTTTGTGTTTTAAAAGGAAAATCTTTTAACAAACGCTACATTATAAACCAAAGCAATAAAGCGTTTACTATTGGTAAGAGGTTATAAATGAGTATTTGCAGGGATATTGACTCACTGACACCAGAAATGGCGAAAAGAACTAAAGCAACAATGATGGAGTTAAAAAAAACCAATATTGATGCAGTCGTTTTTGAAACTACTAGATCACAGGGTGTCCAGAATGCCTATTATGCGCAAGGAAGGGAACCTCTTAAAAAAGTAAATGAATTACGATTAAAAGAAGGACTCTATCCCATTACCGAAAAAGAGAATAAGAACGTAATTACTCAGACATTAAAATCAAGGCACATTGGCGGCGGTGCTGTTGATATTGTACCAGTCTCAAAGGATGGCGGAATCTGGTGGAACGCTCCGTTTGAGGTATGGGAATCGATTGGCTTAATCGCTGAAAAAAACGGACTTGATTGGTGCTTTGCTGGGAAAGGGAACCAATGGAAATGGGATTTACCTCATTATGAGCTGTTAAAAAATTGGGTTAAAGACGTATAAAATCATAAAGCTGGGAGGTTTTAGCATGAATTTCACATTGACGGATTTACTGTTGCCATGTGTTTTATTGGCAATAGTATTGGTTGTTTTTCTTACAGAGATTCTAAAAAAGGCAGACAAGAAAAATATCTTAAAGGGAAAAAAGGTTTTTTTTCCTTTGACGTTATCTCTTGTATTTTCTGGTTTACTTGCACTTGGGAAGTTTTATACCTTATTACAAGCACCATTTTACGCAGCAGTAATTTTTACTCTGTCGGTTACTTTTTTTGAAACTATACTAAAAAAATTCAATCTGGAGAAATCAAATGAAACAGGGTCTGAAGCAGGTACTTAAAATAATTGCAGGGGTAATATCCGGTTTTTTTACGGCAGTGTTTTTCGTGTTTTATGTTGAGAAAAAACAACAGAGAATAGAAATAGAGAAAACACCGGATCAAATAAAAAAAGAAGCGGAGGAAAAACTTGAAAAAACGACACCTGATGATCTTGTTGCTAATTCTCCTGATCCCGATTTACATAAGATCAGAATCGAAGGACATCAAAACGAATTTAGACAAAGAGTACGGGATAGACTTAGAAAATAATTATACCGGTGAAGAGGTTATTGAACTCCTTTCCATCATGGAAGAGGAAGCTCTTACAAAAATTGATGAGGCATATAAGGATGGCTATAAGCAAGGCCTTCTTGAATATGCTCCGGATAATGAGAAACTGATGTTCGAGAAAGCAAGATTGGAAATTGAACTCGAAGAAGAAAAAAGTAAAAACATGTTTAATGTTTCCTTCTGGTCTATTCCGATTTCTTTCTTGATAGGACTTATTTCTGGGTTTATAGGATCACTTATTGTAATTGTTTTATAATTCTTTTCTAAAACCGGTTAAAATACCGGTTTTTCTATTTTTTAGTACAGTAAGTAAAATAGGAGAAGGGGAATCATGGAAATATTAAAGATTGCACTTACTGCGATTGGTACTTTTGTGTCAGTATTAGCACTATCTTTTACAGTGTTCTCGTATTGGAAAAAGAAACAGGAAGATGAAAATAATGCTTTTAAAGCATCTGTAAAAGAGACAATTATTGCAGAAAAATGTACTCGAGAAAAAGATTATGAAAAACTCGAAAAAAGAGTTGATTATCTTGAAAACAATTTTATGACAAGCGTACAAACTCGTATGGGAAACATAGAAGGCGAACTGAAAGGAATGAGGCCAATTCTTCAAGCAATACAAAATTGGTTCATACAGCATACACCAAAAGGATAATTTCATGGATACAATTTTTTCAACAAATCAACGAATTATAATTTTACAGGGTCTTGAAAAAGATGCAGGGCATAGTTTGTCCAATGAGATGATTCAGCGATTGCTTCGTGAATACGGACATTCTGTTGGAACATCAGACGTAAATGAACAAATTAACTGGCTCGAACAGAGGGGTTATGTTTCAACGAATCGACTTGGAAAATCACCGTTAGTGATTGTAAAGATACTTAAACCGGGAATCGAAGTCGCAAAGGGTTTTATACGCGCAGAGGGTATTGATCCTCCATTGGAGGAGTAATGGGACAGAAAAGTTCGATAGACCGCCTACCTGAAGAATTGCGAAAAAAATTAATCGAGATGCTCAATAATCCCTCCGTAACTCAGGCTGAAATAGTAGATGCTATCAATTCTGATGCTGGAGAACCGCTTCTTTCAAAAAGTTCCTTGAACCGGTATTCACAGAGAATGAAGAGATTTGCAGAAAAAAATCAACAGGCTAAAGATATATCAAATGCATATCTTGATAAATATGGGGATGCGGGAAATCGACTTGGTAAAGTGGTAAATGAGCAAATCCGCCTTGTTGCATTTGACTTAATTTCAGAACTTGATGAACTAAAAGAATCTAAATCTATAAAACCGGAAACTGTCACCGAGATAATTTACAAGGTTTCACGCGGTCTAAAAGACCTTGAACAGGCAGAAAAATTAAATGCTGAACGATCGGCTCAAATACGAGCAGAGATTCTTAAAGAAACTGCAGCAAAGGTTGAAACGGTTGCAAAGAAAAAAGGTGTTTCTAAAGAAGCCATGAAAACAATTCTGTCTGAAGTATTTGGTATAACAGAATGACATTAGAAGAAGCCCTTACCAAAGACATTCTTCTTCCATATCAAAAAAAATGGCTTGCTGATACATCATCGGTAAAAGTCTGGGAAAAATCCCGACGTATTGGTGCATCTTATGTTGAAGCTTTAGTAGCAGCAGTATTTGCATCATTGGGAAAAGCAGCTGGAGGAATGAGTTCCTTTTATCTTTCTTATTCAAAAGAAATGACTCAGCAGTTTGTTAATGATTGTGCCTTCTGGGCTAAAATCTTGAATATTGTCTGTGGCGATATTGAAGAGGTTGTTCTTCAGGATGAAGATAAAGACATAACTGTTTATAAAATCAGATTCGATTCAGGATTTGAGGTATGGGGGCTTCCCTCTGTTCCTCGATCTCTCCGATCAAAGCAGGGTCATGTCATTATTGATGAAGCAGCCTTCTGTGATGATTTACGGGAATTGTTAAAAGCAGCAATGGCACTTCTTATGTGGGGCGGTTCTGTATCAGTTTTGTCTACTCATAACGGAGATGATAATCCTTTTAATGACTTAATAACCGAAATACATGAAGGTAAAAAAAACTACACGCTGCATCGTACTACAATTTCCGATGCTCTCAATGATGGCTTATACAAGCGAATTTGTGACATAAAAAAGGAAAATTGGACTGAAGAAAAAGAAAATGCATGGCTTAAAAAAATTGAAGAAGATTATGGAGAGGCAGCAGAAGAGGAATTATACTGCATACCCTCATCAAGCGGTTCCCGTTATTTCCCTTCTGCACTGGTACAAAGTTGTGCCGAAAATACTATACCTGTTTTTAGATTTGCAGAATCTGATGCTTTCACATTTGAGAAAAAATGGAAACGTGAACTTGTCTGCAAGAGCTGGTTCAAACAGGTAGAGAATACACTCCAAAAATCAGAAAATCCTGTTGTATTGGGTGAAGACTTTGCACGTTCTGGAGACCTTACCACTTTATGGTTTGATGAGGAACTGTCTAAAGGGAAAGGAACGAAAACACTATGTGTAATTGAATTACGAAATATTCCGTTTGAACAGCAATGGCAAATGGTCGAATTATGCGGAAATGCACTGAAAAATTTTGACGGAGGAGCTTTTGACAGCAGGGGAAACGGACAGATGATCGCAGAAAAAGCAGCGCAAGAATGGCCGGGAAGAATTTTCCAAGTGATGCTGTCAAGAAAGTGGTATGCAGAAAATATGCCAAAACTTAAAACAGCATTTGAAGATAGAACAACAAACGTACCTGATGACCTTTTTATAAAAGACGATTTCAAGGTTGTTCAGCTGCATCAAGGTGTTCCTCTTATTACAGAGAGAACCGGGAAAGGAAAAACTAAACGGCATGGGGATGCATGTATTGCAAAGGTAATGGCCGTTTTTGCCGCGTCTGAATTATCAGGGTCTCCATATCAGCCAATGACGTATGAAGCAGTACAAATAGGAAACCGATATCGAACACAAAGGAGTGATCCATGGCAGAACGATTAGAAGATGCTAATGAAAATAAAAATACTACAAGTGAAATTGCGTATGCAGTCGTAAATACTAACCGAACACCATGGGCAGATTTTTCTGTGTTGTTTTCTCTTACTCCTGAACGGCTTGCTTCGATTCTCCGGGATGTTCGATCCGGTGAATGTCCTGCGACGTATCTGGAACTTGCACAGGATATGGAATTAAAAGACCCTCATTACCGGTCTGTTATATCCACGAGAAAAGATGCAGTATGCGGTCTCGACATAAAAGTAACCGCAACAGGCGACTCTGAAAAGGAAATCAAAATTGCAAAGGCCGTCGAGAGAGATATACTAAACAATAAAACCGCAAAACTTAGATCCCTTGTCCGGGATATGCTTGACGGAAATGCAAAAGGGTTTTCAGTGAATGAAATTATCTGGGATACTAGCGGAATCTGGAAACCAAAAGAATACAAGTTTAGAGATCAAAGATGGTTTCAATACAATAAAGAAACAGGAACAAAGTTAATGCTTCGTTCTGAACTTGGAAATGAGCTCTACCCGCTGAATAAGAGGCAATTTATAATTTATGAACCGCATCTCATAAGCGGGTTACCGATTGTTTCCGGTCTTGCTTTCCCTGCTTTGTTTTATTGGATGCTTAAAAACTATAATGTAACCAGCTGGGCGGCCTTTATTGATCGGTATGGTTTTCCAATAAGGATTGGAAAATACGGATCAAAGGCGACACCTGATGATATAAAGACGCTTAAAAGGGCTGTTGCAAATATTGGCGCGGATTTTGGAGCTGTAATTCCTGAATCTGCTATTCTCGAAATTGTTGAAACCAAATCCACGGGAGATACATCTGAAGCGTATCAAAAACTTGCAACATGGGTTGATAAACAAATTTCAAAACTCGTACTTGGCCAGACAATGACTACCGATGAGGGATCGAGCAGAGCACAAAGCCAAACGCATGAGGAAATTCGGGATGACATAGCCGATGCCGACGTTGCTCAAGTAAACGATGCCTTGAATACTCAGCTTGTTATTCCTTATATTGACATGAATTTTGGTCAACAGGAAGAATACCCTGTTTTGGAATTATACAAACCTGATGAAAAAAATATTGATCAGGTCATTAATGCTGTTGAAAAACTCGGACCACTTGGTCTTACAGTTCCAGCGGATGAGGTGCGTAACCTTATAGGAATGAGAAACCCGGATAAACAAGATGCAGTAATTGGAGGTATTCCAACTCCTGCTAAGGGTACTAATGAACTGAATTCATCATCGAGGGTTGAATTGAATGCTATTCAAGCTGATACCGGTATTGTGGATGAATTACTTGAAGAGTCATCTGATGATTACACCGAAATTTCACAGGAAATAGCAGAAGTCATAGAACAAGCAGCAGAAAGGGCAACATCATTTTCTGAATTTAAAAAGGAACTTACAAAACTTATTATAGGCTGGAAGCCTGATAGAATTGCAGAACTCATGGCTGTTGCCTTTTTTAAGGCTCGATCTTATGGTGATAGTAATTTTGATAAGGACGAGGAATGAGTGATTATCCCAAGATGATACCTGATAAAGCCCTCAAGTATATTCAACAGAAAAAATTGAAGCCCTCTTTTTCATACAAGGATGTATGGAACGAAGAACACGCAGCGAGTTTTACCGTTGCAAAAGCAATGCAGCTTGATGTGTTAACAGACCTTCAAGGAGCAGTAGAGAAAGCGATAAAGGATGGACAGACATTTGAGTCCTTCAAAAAAAATATAAAAACGACACTTATTAAAAAAGGATGGTGGGGAAAACAGGACATGATTGATCCGCTCACCGGGGAAACTGTTCATGCACAGCTGGGAAGCGACCGCCGCCTTAAAACCATTTACCGGACAAACTTGAGAAGTGCATATCAAAAAGGACAGTTTGACCGGACAATGGCAAGTGATGCTCACCCGTATCTTCTTTACCGAACCGGGTCGAGTGTAAACCATCGAGAAGAACATCTGAGATGGAATGGTTTGATTTTGAAAAAAACTGATCCATGGTGGGCAACGCATCTGCCTCCGAACGGTTGGGGATGCAAGTGCTTTACCAGAGCTTGTACCGAAGCTAGAAAACTGAAATATGAACAAGAGGGAATTCCTACTGCAAAAAAAGTTGATGGTTCAGGAGGTGGGACTATCAATGTTAAAACGACACCACCGCCTGACAAGTATAAAAGCTTTGTCAATGAACGTAAGGGTATTCTAGAAAGAGTACCTGAAGGTGTTTCTCCGGGCTTTGCATGGAATCCCAGTCTTCCAAGAGATAAACAAGTAGAACAGGTTCTCGGTGATAAAATAAAAGAAACAGCAAAAGCAATCAAGCAATATGAACATGTTGAAGCATCTGAATTTCAAATTGCAAAAACAATAAATGAAGCAAAAACTTATGCATTAAAAAAACTAGGTTTAAAGACTGCTGAATTTGAGAACTTTAACCTTTCGGTTGCAAATATGGTTAATGAAGAAATAACAAACATCTATGCTGCATTTGGGAATGTCGGAATACAAGAAATCAGATATTATCCAAAAAAAGCAAGCTGGTATGCCATGTATTCACCTGGAATGAAAGCCATTTTTATGAAAGAAGTAAAGACAAAAGCATCCTTAACCACGATGAAAAAACAAGCAGTAATGCAGCTTGAATATGGGTTTTGGTCAAGTGATAATGCAGCACATACAATACGTCATGAAGCAGGGCATGCTATTCAACATTTTTTTCTTGATACTAATATTGATAAAAGAGAGAAAATACAACTTTTAAGGAATAAAATAGCAGCCTTATGCCTTGACAAAAAAGGCTGGTCGATGAATGATACTAGTGGAATGATAAAGGCAAAAGAGTACTTGAGCTACTATGGATTAAAGGACATTGGCGAGTTTGTAGCGGAATCTGTTGCCGAATACATGAATGGCAATCCAAGAAATACAGCAAAAGAAGTCGTTGAAATACTGATAGGAGGGAAATAATGTGTTTTACAAAAGAAGACTTAAAAAACCTCAAACCTGATGGAGAAAACACATATTCAGCTGATTTATCTCTCTGTTCTAAAGCTGAAATTCAAAGATTAAAAGAACTTGATGATTCTGTATTATTTATACAAGGATATCACTTGATTACTAATTATAAAGAG
The DNA here is from genome assembly GCA_023398165.1 of Spirochaetota bacterium. Lineage (GTDB taxonomy): Bacteria > Spirochaetota > Spirochaetia > Treponematales > Treponemataceae > JAAZLA01. The sequence goes on from JAEWSQ010000020.1 coordinate 7,451, forward strand.
CTTCAGTTTGCATAAATAAAATCTTGATGTACTAAACCGCTGTACAATTCAGCGGTTTTTTCTTTTTAACACCGTTACTTCAATCCCGTCACAAATAACCTCTATAGTTTAGATATCCGAAGGCTTGAAAGTTTTTCGCCACCTTCATTGGGCGGAGGGTTTAGTCTGTTCCCTCCGCCCTCTTTAAACCTGTAAATCATTTTAAGTAGAAAAATAAAAATTAACCTGTAATACAGGAAGGAGGGATTATGAAAGATGTATATAAACTGGTCATTGCATTTCTCTGCTGGTGTGTCATTCTGCTTTCAGCCTTTATGCTGATCGTCTTAACGTGCGCACCCGGATTTGTTATTGCTAAGCCGGTTATCTTCACCGTATGCGTACTGATTATTGTATGCGCTATTGCAGTAAAGATTTTTGATCCGGCTTTTTCAAAGAAAATTACTTCTTCAACAGGCAAGTGAATGTGAAAGACGGAGGCAGTCATGATCTGGAAAAACGGTTGTACACAGTCCTTTATGTATGGTACAGAAAAGCTTACACCGCTACAGGTGCAAAAAGCAGTAAACAATATGAGTTATACCGGTCTCCAGATTTCAGCTGCCTCTTTACTGTTACTAGCGCAAAAAGCGGGATTTAGTCCAAAAGAAATCATGACAATTTTGGATGGCGACGACAAGCCGAGTCCTGTTACCATAAAAGACGAGCTGGATCTTTCCGGCGGATCGATGAACAGAGAAACACGGTATTACTGAAAAGAGAAGGAAAAACAGATGAAAGAGAAATGCGGATATTGCAGCAAAGAAATAGCGGAAAATTGTGGAGTTAAAATAACAGTAAACAGAGAAGACCAGTCAAGCACATGGTTTTGTGACAGCGTATGTTTCTCAAATGCAATCAAGCGGAATATAAAGAAAATAAAGTTTACGACAAAAAAAGAACGCTACGCGTATGTAAGCAAACAGAAAAGAGAATACCTTGCTGCCATCAGAGAAAATATTTTACACAAAGAAATAATCACAAAAAAAGAAGCTAGTGATTTATTTCAAACACTATCAACAAAAGAAAAGCATGTTTGTTTACTGATAGGCTTTTCTTATGTCTACGCACATGAAAACTTTAATCCCATGAAAATGATCGAAAGATTACACAGGAAATAATATGAGAGTTCTTGAAATAATTATGAGATGTATATGCTTTATACTCGGTATTTGTCTTGCGTTCGGTGTAAAAATCGAAATGAAAGAAGCCGGAGCAGCCGAGGTATTTGCAAATACTCTTCTAGTTATTATATGGCTTGGGACAACTCTTTGCCTTCTTGTATTGCCTTGGGTAGTAAAATTACGAAATTAATGAAAACTTACTCTTTCTTTTTATACTTTTGGGTAATCGAAGTTTGTTGGTCGAGCTTTTTCTGATGTGCTTCGTCTGCTTCTTTTTGAAGATCATCGAAGGTAAAAAAATCAAACGAGAAAATTACATATAAAAGAGAAATAAAAACAAGTAACGTCGATATCCATGATGAAAAATAACAAACAATACGAAGTATTTTTACAATGCGAGGATCAAATAGTTTCGGAATCTGAATAAGAACCGGATAAATTAATTTTATCGAAATAGTATAAAAGACAATTAGAGATGAAAAGATCATTGAATTCTTTACATATTTGATGTTCTCTGATCTTGATTTTGTTTTCTCATTCCAGATCAATGAAAGCCACACACCCATAACTCCGAGAATGATTGACGAAAGAAGTGTAAGACTTTCAAGAAAAGATATGGAAGTGGATACAGGAATTGCCCTTGCAAAGAAAAAGGAAACAGTACCAGCTGTTAAAATGAAAAAAGATATCAATATTGGAATTATACATTTCTTCATTACAAATCTAAAACTCCTATTAACTCTGATTTATTCTCGTTCAGTTTTGTTAATAAATCAAGTGGTTCTATCACTTCTTTATCGTGGTAAGCTACATCAAATTCCTTTTTAACTCTTGATATTTCACCGCTTAACCAGTGCATTTTTCCTGCATCACCATGAAAGACAAAACCTGTATCATCATAATCAGTCAAGTCATTTGCTTTCCATGCTTCAATTAGCTCGGTTAACTGTACCTCAGTTGGGGTATAGGAAACCTCATAATATGTGTTAATTTTATCTTTTGGAATAACTGGGTTTTTTATTCCAAAATATTTGAGAATCTTTTTCATAAAAGGTAATCTCACTGGGGTATTACTGTCTATCCCTTGCTTTCTTACAATCTTTCTTATCCTCGTCCTATTTTCTGTAATATATTCAATTTGCCCTTTTCTGGACGCTCTTGAAGATTGAAACAAAGGTGCTGTTTCTGGATTTAAGTCTTCGTCGTCTTCTTTTTTATATCCCATGATTCTTATTTCGCCATCTACCTGTTCTGTAACACAAAACGAAGATTTTATCGCCAAAAAACGCTGCAGGTATAATTTCATTTCATCATTATTTGACCCACGATTTTTTTTACATATAGTAGCGTAATATCCAATCTCTGGAAGAAACCAGAAATAGGAAGCGGTTCCTGGAATTGAATCCTCCGGAAGTGTTGTAATTTTGCATTCTGTGTCATCATCAGTTTTCTTTTCTTTGCTGAGAGTGGCTACCTCTCCTTTGACATCTGGCAGTTCATTCCATAATACAAGAAGTAAATTTTGATTTTTTTGTACTTGTTTGTAAAAGTACGTTTTACGTAAAGAGGCTAGGACATCTTGATCTGTATCTGGATCAAATAATGCGGTATCAATAAACTGGGGTGTCGTTTTTACCCAGCTACCTAAATCCACAAGTGCCTTTGCTAAATTTCCAAACTGGTTTTTATTATCAATATAGTATCCGCATTTATGTATTTTGTAAAATGTAATTGTTAATTCTTCTTTCATGAAACACCTCTTCTCCTTCTTCCCCCGCCCATACCCGACCGGATCATTTCTCGAATACAACTCTTCTTTATTCGAGTATTAGATTATCTATCGCTTCAAATCCTTCTATCGGAATATGAAGATTAGTTCCTTTGGCAATGTTTGCTTCGTCTATACCTAAAAAAATGGCAGACTCATCTTTCATCGTTTCAATCCCGGGAGAGCTTCCGCCACCAAGGAAATAATAAAGTGTATGACCTGCAATAAGATATTCGCCAATCATTAAATTGGAATCTCGATTTATTGTTAAGTTTATTTCAATTTCGGTCATCCAGCTATATTCTTCTTGCCTATAAATTAAAAATTGACTTGGTTCGTGTCGTCTGATTGTAACAACAGCCGAATCAATACTTTCAGAATAATTTGTAATTCCATAACAATTCGTCGAAAACCAATCAAGTACGGATTGTAATAACTCTATATCAATTGTTCCCGGGTAACTGCTTGAGGAAATTGTCCACTTTAATGCTACGGATTCTTTTTCCGCTATTAATTCTTGAGGTGTGGTTGTAGTCTCTTTTATTTCTGGTATGGAAAGAATAATGGCAATTATTCCTCCAACCAAGAATAGCCCACCACCAATAAATTCAATAATCGCAAATACTTTTACATTGGGTAAAGTCTCTGCGAGTCTTTTTGCCTTCAACATCCAGACACCAAGAAGCACAAAAACAAGCCCAAACAGGCAACTTCCGATAAGTAATAACATCTCTCTCCCTCTCTCCTTTCCTTCCCTATATTTCTTTTAAAACCGCCCTTACACGCCCTATACAATAAAACGACGTTTCATCGTATGGAATGGGTTCTTCCGGTTTAAATTCCTTGGTTAGTATGAACGCCCGCCCGTCCCACACTACATGCGATATGTGCAGATCATCGCTCATGAAATACACATAAATGCCGTCATCATTCCAGCCGCTTGCTTCAAAAATGGCAATATTTCCGGCAGATAAAAGCGGTGCCATCCTGTTATTAAAAACACGAATTGCCCTGAGATCGGTTGAGTATTCCCGGATGGATTCTGATACCGGAACTATTAGAGTCTCCGGGTAGTTTCCGGTATGAGCCTTCGTATCCCGTATAATGTCAAAGTGCATCGTCTGTTCTTTTGTTAATAGTGGAATTTTAAATACATTGTCTGCTTGTGGTTTTTGTGATCGGAGCATTTCACCTTCACCAGACAAAAGCCAATCAAGGCTATAACCTAGTTCATAAATTTTTGCTCTCACAGTATCCGGTAGACTATTTGTTCCACTCTCATATTTAGAAATCTGTGTTTGTGTAATTCCAAGAATACTTGCAAATTCTTCTTGATTCTGAAAACGAAGTTCTTTCCTTATTTCTTTTAGTCTTGATCCAATATCTTTTTCTGAAAAAATCACAAAAAACCCCTTAATTATTTTAATACCGCTTGACTTTATGCCGATATAGCATAATAATATGAGTATCGGGCGTATATTTATATACCTTTAGCCCTAAAAAACAGGAAGGACAAAATACCAGTTTATCCTTCCTAAAAACAAACCCGTAAAACGGGAAAGGAGCTATGTAATGGCAAACAAACTTATTTCGTACAGGAGGTACATGTTGGAAAAAATCACCACACAAGATGGGTGCTGGATCCAGTACCAGTTGAATCTGCGTCATATAACGCAAGCCTCAATTGCAGATAAAGCATGCTGCTCTAGAGGTATCGTATCACACTTTTTAAATGCACGCAAGAATTCGCCAACAGTACGCGTCGCATTGGCCGAAGCACTCGGCTATAAAGATTTCGAGCAATTATTGATTGATGCAAGAATGAGTGCCGCATGAAAATATCACTTGTCTGTGAAAATTGTAAAAAGAAACTGACCGTGGAACTTAAAACCGGTGTAAAGCCGACGGCTTCGCTGTATAAGTCGCTTGCCGACTCTTTTTCGTTTACCGAAAAAGGGAGCGGTTATATCTGCAAAGAATGTAAGGATAAAGAGGAGAAAAGCACATGACAGAAGAATTTATGTTGGACAGTAAAGGCCGGCAGGTACCAACCTGCATGGTACGAGAAATTGACCTCCTACGGGATCAAACCGTAAAGGCAATCATGACAAAGACATTCAGTATGAGAGAAATGCTTCGCGCTTTTAAGGGTGAAATTTGGAATGACGTAAAAACTTTTCTTTCCCTTTCATCAGAACAGCACGGCATCAAAATGGGAGGAGAGAGAGGAAATATTACGCTCACCAGTTTTGACGGCAAACACCAGGTAAAGATTGCAGTAAACGACACGATCAGTTTTAACGAAAAATTACAGGTGGCAAAACACCTGATCGATAACTGCATCAAGCGGTGGTCACAGGGAAGCCGGCCGGAAATTAAAGTTCTTGTGGATGATGCCTTCCAAGTAGACAAACAGGGAAACATCAGTACTACCCGTGTTCTTGGACTTCGCCGCTTGAATATTGCAGATCCCGAATGGAAAGCGGCAATGGACGCAATTACCGAGAGCATCAGCGTCATTGACAGCAAAACCTATATGCGTTTTTACGAACGTACTGAACAGGGGCAATATGTGCAGATTCCGCTTGATGTAGCGGCTTTATAGGAAACGGTATGCAGGGATTTCTATACCGCCGTGCGATCGACATTAAGGATTTTGGGGAAACAATCGGATGTGCAATTCTCGTTAGATTGGGACTGGCACTAAAAACACTGGCAATACACATGAAGGATAACACATGAAAACAGGCGAAAAAGTATCAAGTCAGGAGAGGATTTTTATAATCACCGATCTTTTGTTTAAGCATCACGTTTCGGGTCTTTCAAACAAAGAACTTGCAGGATTAACAGGAACGAGCGAGGCAAACATCTGCCGCGATCTGGCAGTATTTGAGCAATATAAGTGGGTAATCAGGGATAGCTCAGCCAAATGGCGGCTTTCTCCTGATTTTGGATCAATTGCAGGGCATCTCATGAAGTCCTATCAAAAAGCAAAGCTTTTACTCACAGAGGAAGAAGCTCGATATGCAGCAGCTATGCAATAGGAGAATGGTATGAGAAAGAGTTCAACTGATAATATTGACGACGTAAAAGCCATGGAGTTGATGGCCAAAAAAAGAGAGGAAGCAGATTTATCTATACGTGAAATTGATGAGTGCTTTTTAAACGAAGGGGAAACCTATAATCTCCATATATGTCTTGAAAAGGCACAGATTTATCAAGAGCAAATGGCAAGCGGAATGATTGGTCTTGGGAAACAGCTTGTTCTGATTAAATCCCACGAAGAGCATGGCAACTTTATGGCTGCGATTGAACAGTTAGGGCTTGCCCATACTTCTGCAAACTATGCGATGGCTGCCGCCCGAAAATTTGGAAATTCCCGAACGTTCGGGAATTTGGGTTCTACAAAAATCCAAGTTCTTACGGTTCTTGATGACGACAGTATAAAAAAACTTGACGAAGGTGGCGAAGTGGAAGGCGTAGGAAGTCTTGATGCCATAGAGCGAATGACGGTACGCGAGCTTAAAACTGCGCTCCGTAAGGAAAAGGACGAGCGTAAGAAAGAGCGCGAGGCGCAGGAATCGGTAATTGACACAAAGAACAGCAAGCTGAACGAAATGGAGCAGCAGCTACGTTACCAGCAGCCCCCGACCAAAGCCGATCTTGCTGGAGCCCGTATTGAAGAAATTCAAAAAAAGTTCTGGGAGCAGGTTTGTTCTGCAGATTCTTCTATCCGTCTCGCTATCCGCGTTCTCGATGAAATTCAGGAATTGGACGGCATTAAATACGAGCAGATTATGGCCTTCTCTGAGCGGTATAACACCTACGTTGCTTCTCTTGCCACAGGATACGAGGAGTTTGTTGAACTGTACGACAATCTTCACATTGCAACAGACAAGGAAAAAAACAAAGAAATAAATCTGGATACGGAGTAAGAGCATGTACGAAACTTATGTAAAACAAATGACCGAAGCAGCAACTGCAAGCGAAAGGCGTTCCATTATTGCAGAAATGTGCCGAATGTTTGCATTCAAAACGCAGAAAGCATACCGCGTTTTACATGAGGCGGGTTGGGAGTCGAGCCGTAAAAAAAGGACCGATGCGGGGAGTACGACAGTTACGCCGGATCAACTAAAAATGGTTGCTTCCATTGTGAGAAACAGCATTCGTAAAAACGGCAAGGTAACGATGCCTGTCAATGTTGCCCGATCAATTCTTATACAAAACGGCATAGACTTACAGGTGAATGATTCCCGATTACGGGAATTGCTCAGGGAGGCTTCCTTGTGTGCAGAAGAGGCAAAAGTGCCGACACCTCACCAGAGAATGAGAACGCTGTATCCGAACCATGTCCATCAGGCAGATCCGTCAGTCGCTCTTTTATATTACGCTCCGGGCGGAAAACAAAAAATAGTTGGAGACGATGAGGAATATAAAAATAAATCGTTTCTTGCAGAAAAAGTAAAATGCTGGCGGTACGTACTTACCGATCATTACTCCGGTTCGATCTGTGTCCGGTATTATGCATCAGCTGGTGAAACAGCAGAAAACATGTGGGATTTTCTTTTGTATGCGTGGGGGCAAAAAAACCATCCGGTGTATTCGTTTCACGGAGTACCGGATGTACTGGTATGGGATTGCGGATCAGCTAATACATCCCGGGCGGTAACGAAAGCACTGGGTGCGCTGCGGGTAAAAACGATCCCTCATCTTCCTGGAAACCCGAGAGCGAAAGGACAGGTTGAGTGCGGAAATAATCTTGTGGAAACACAATTTGAAAGCCGCCTTAAACTTGAGCCGGTACACTCGATTGAAGAGCTCAATGAAGCGGTTGAACGCTGGTGTGCTGCCTATAATGCGAACCTGCTTGAATCGCAGGACACGAGGATAACACGAGCAGGAAGAAAAATTGCAAGCCGGACAGAACTCTGGGAACGAATACAAGAAAATCAGCTTCGAGAGCTTCCCGATGAAGATATCTGCCGTTTAATTTTTACCACCGGTGTACAGACCCGTAAACTTGGCGGAGATCTTGCATTCAGTATAGTGCATCCCAAAACAAAAATTCCGATGCGCTACAGTCTTTCAGGTCTTCCCGGCATTCTAGTCGGAATGGATGTAAATGTCCAACCGATCCTCGTGGATGTAAAACCGCTTGTGGTCGTGAGTTATACCGTTAATGGTGAAATTGTTTCACATGAAATAGAACCCATCGAGTTTGACGAAGCAGGGTTTGATCTTGGAGCTCCGGTGTTCGGTGAAAATTACAAACGCAATCCTGACACACAGAGGGAAAAAACAGCGGTGGAACTTGCAGATCTTGCACTGGGCGATTCTAGTAAAAAAGGCTCTGTACCGTTTACAAAAGTGACAAACGGTACAGGGTTATCTGCACACAGTTACATAAATCCTGAAAACCGTTTTGCACAGCAGCAGACAGGAAAGCAAATCAAGGTGTCTGCCTCAACGGTCGAAGTCCATGAAATTCTGGTGTCGGCAGTGGAAGCTGCAAAACGATTCAAAGCACGAGCCGGGTACATCCCGGAAGGTTTCATCAGTATGTTGAGAGCCGAGTATCCCGAAGGAGTTCCGGTTAACCGCATTGATGATTTAGTACACGAATACGACGGCAATACCGGCGATATCAAAATGGCATAAAGCCAAAAAGGAAAAAACAGATGCTAACATTACAAGCCTACAAAAAATTCCGCCTTACCCAAGATCCCTTTACCGGAGATGTGCAAAAATCTGATGACGTGTATCTCACTGAGGATACAAGATTTGTCGCAGAGTTTTTATACCAGACGGCAAAAGTCGGCGGCATGGTAGCCCTTCTAGGAGAAAGTGGAAGCGGCAAAACAACAATCCGACGGTATGCAATTGACCGCATGATTGCAGAAGGACAAAAGGTGAGAATTATTACACCGCGCATTATAGACAAAGCCCGTCTTACAACCGGCAGTATCTGCGATGCCATAATACAGGATTGCTCGAGCGAACAGCCCCGCCGCACTCTTGAAGCAAAAGCCCGTCAAATAGAACGCATCCTTACCAATTCAAGCCGTTCAGGATACAGCCATGTACTCATGATTGAAGAGGCTCATGACATTCTGATTCCGACATTAAAATACCTCAAGAGGTTTTGGGAACTCGAAGACGGTTTCAAAAAGCTGCTTGCAATCGTTCTTATAGGACAAGTCGAAATGAAGGCAAAACTTGACGAATCAAAAAACTGGGAAGCCCGCGAAGTGATCCGTCGTATGGAAATTCTGGAGCTTGAACCGATGGGAACCGGAGAAGATATAGCTACGTATCTCGATATCAAGTTTGGACGCCTTGGTAAAAAAAGAGGCGACATTATAAGCGATGACGGATGTGAAGCTTTATCTGCAAAATTACGACGGCAGACACATCAAGGGATTGTCTACTCGGTAGCGTATCCCCTGCTTATTAATAACTGGTGTCGGAAAGCCATGAACGCCTGTGTGGAATTAGGGGCAGATGTAGTAGACGCAGAAGTTGTCAATTCGTTATAGGAGGATTTATATGGGTGGTATAAAAACAACAATTACGATCGATGAAAGAGTATGGAAAGAATTGGATGAAAAGGCTCGTCATGAAGGATTTTCAGGAGTACCTGCACTGGTGAGGCACTTGGCAGTTAAGGAGCTAAGAAAAAGAACAGGTCAAGATACGGATCGAAAAATCATTGAGGTACCTGTTGATAATTATGGAGAGATTGAGGCATACGTTTCAGAAAAAAAATTTGGCAGAATTGAAAGTTTTGTTACTTATGCAATGGCGTGCCACATGAAACAATTCAAGCTCACACCAGCGCAAAAAGAACGAGCCGAGAAAAGTATCGGATAATGCAAATGACCCCGCTACGGAGTACTCCGTAGCGGGTTTACGGGCAAATTTACACAAGACCAAGGAGGACGTATGTCTTATAAAACATCAAAATCAAAATATATTCAGCTGATCCATATTGCGCGGTCAAAACTGGGATTATCAGACAGCGATTACCGGGCGGTGCTTGACGGTGCTACTGGAAAATCAAGCTGTACTGGTATGACCGAAAAAGAGTTAAGAGAAGCTCTTAAAGCACTAAAAACACTGGGATTTACCGTAAAAAAAATGCCGGTAAAAGAAGGCGATGTTGGAGCCGCAAACCTTGAGCAAATAGAATATATCAAAGGAATGTGGGAAGTTTGTGCAAGAATAAAAACGGAAAAAGCATTAAACACATTCATCAAGCGGCTTACTGGTGTTGAGCATCTTAGATTCTTGGATGTTAAGTCTGCACGAAAGGTAATACTTGCGCTGAGGGACATGATGAGTAAATCCGGTTTTAATCCCGACCGGCCGGAGCCTGCAGCATGAAAATAGTACCTTTTTTGCGAATCGAAACGACATGTAATACGTGCACAGAAAAGGAAACATGCCGGTTCACGATTAATCATGGAACAAAACAAGGCTGTCATTTTCATCAAAGAGATAATGCATCAGAACGGATTATACAGAGAAACGTATGCAGGACTATACCAAAAACTGCATAAGTAAAATGATAAAGAAATACGGAGAAATTTATTTTGGAAGAAAACCTTGATTTGGTAAAAGAAATGATAGTGCTCTGTTCCTATAAAACAGGGGAAGAGGAGATTGCTATAAGCGGTATACGCTCAATTTGTGCGTATTACGGCGGCCAGCAGATTTATCTTCCCCGACATAAACTGGAAAACTCAGAGATTGCAATAAGTTTACAGGGAATCCTTTCTGACGCAGTAGGGGAGCATTTTGGAAATATAATTCTGGATGAACTGATGCTCAAGTTCGGCGGTGTGCAGGTATATATTCCTATGGAACGTCGTGCGTTCCGCCGTGAAATTGCCCGTGAAGTAAAAGAACGATACGACGGGACTACCGAAACGATGAGAGAGCTGTGCCGGGAATACGGGTTCTCGTTTACACAAATGTACAGATTATGGCATCAGGCAGGACAGGACAAAATACAAAGGCAGTTTGACTTTTAAATTCTAACAATCATTACCACAAGATACGTCTTCCAAAACACTAAGCTGTTGATATGAACAATATCAGCAGCTTTTTTTTATCTCTCAACACAACGCAAGGTGTTGTGCCCTCTCGCATCCCCATTCTTCCTCCGGGAAAAACCATAGAAGGAATCGACGGCCGAAAATGGACTATTGGAGATATTGAAAAACTCATTAAAGCTTCGGAGCCCGCTGATGATGAATTGACTATTGATATTAATCACTCAACCGATCTTAAAGCTCCAAAAGGAGAAGAATCTCCTGCTGTCGGCTGGTTCAAAAATTTCCAAAAAGAAACCGATGGTTCAGTTTGGGCTGATGTAAATTGGAATGCTGCCGGACAAGAAGCAATATCACAGCGGAAATATCGTTTTATTTCACCTGCTTTTCTGTCAAACGAAAAAAAAGAAATCACGCAAATATTGCGGGCTGCTCTTACTAACCGCCCAAACTTAAAACTCCCTGCTTTAAATTCCCAGTCGCCGGAAATGCCGGCAAAGGAGATGAATATGGATAAAGAATTGTGTGCTGCTCTTGGCTTGCCGGAGACTGCCACAAAAGAAGAGGTTCTGGCGGCAATCAACGCAAGAAACACCCAGCTACAGCTTAATGCGGCAAAACCGCAGACGGTTGATCTTGCAGTCTATGCACCGCGTGCAGATTTGAATGCAATGCAGACACGGGCTGAAACCGCAGAAAAGAAACTTGCAGACTTAAACACTGCACAGCTTGAAAAAAATGCACTAGCCGCTGTTGAAAAAGCCGTCACCGACCGCAAGATAGCTCCTGCATCAAAAGCGGAGTATCTTGCTCTGTGTTCGACACAGGCAGGTCTTGATCAGTTTAATAAGATCATGACCACAACACCGGAAATTATTCCGGCTTCCGGAGTTCCCGATGGAACCCCTCCATCAGATCCCGGCGAAAAAGTTGAGCTGAATGCCGACGATCGGCAGGTCATGGAGTCAATGGGGTACACAGAAAAAGAGTACCTGGACATGAAAAAGGCAGGTGCTAAATGATTATTAAAGCAGAAATACTGAACGCGCTTAGAACAACACTGCGCGGAGAATTTCAGACCACTTTCGATGCAGCTGTTGCAAATGCAGATTGGAAAAAACTTGCAACAATAATTCAGTCAAGTACAAGTTCTAATACATACGGCTGGCTTGGCAGTTTTCCGCAAATGAGGGGATGGGCGGGGGATCGCGTAATCAAAGACCTCAAGGAATTTGCATACGAAATCTTTAACGGCTTAAACGAAGCGACCCTTGGAGTTGCCCGTGCCGATATCGAAGACGACAACCTCGGTCAGTACCGTGTGCTTGCCTCTTCAATGGGACAGGAAGCCTCGGATTTCTATTCCAGAAAGACTGCTAAATTACTCTCGGAAGGGAATAAGAATTTGTGTTTTGATGGTCAAAACTTTTTTGACACCGATCATCCGGTGTATCCAAACACAGACGGAACAGGAACCGTACAGTCTGTCTCAAACATACAGGGCTCTGTCTCTGCGCTTGGCTCTCCGTGGTATATTGTTTGTCTCGCAAAACCATTAAAACCTTTCATCATACAGGAAAGAGTTAAACCGCAGTTTGATGAAATTACCTCTACCCAGAATGATACCGTCTTTATGAAAGACCAGTATCTGTACGGAATTAGGCATCGTGGAGCGTTCGGATACGGGTTGTGGCAGATGGCTGTTGCCAGCAGGGAAACACTCAACGCTGCAAATTTTGAGGCAGCTTTCCTTAAAATGTGTGAGTTTACCCGTGACGGCGGAGACCCTATGGGTCTAGTTCCGACACACCTTGTCGTACCCGCAAGTCTCCGTTCTGCAGCTGAGGATATTCTCGACAAGCAAAACCTCTCGGGCGGCGAATCAAACAAAAACTACAAAAAAGTAGAATTGATCGTAAGCCCATGGCTTGACGGACGCGCAATAGTTGCAGCTCCGACATCGAATGTCTCAACGGGAACCTATGCAACAGCTCAGTCTGTTACTCTTTCCTGTGCTACATCGGGTGCCTCAATTTACTACACCGATGACGGTACTACCCCGACAGCAGCCTCTACTGCCTACACTGGTGCAATCACTGTTTCTGCAACAAAGACCATCAAGGCAATTGCTCTCAAGAGCGGCATGATTACGTCGGACGTACTCACTGCTGTAATCACCATCAGCGCGTAAAAGCTATAAAGCGGGGCTGTATAGCCCTGCTTTCTGTATGATAAGGGAATCATTAAATGACAGAAAAAGAAAAACTGGAAAAGAAAAAGGAAGGGTTGTCCAAAGCGATACAGAACCAAAATACGGTTCTGGAAGAAAAAAAGGCAGCTCTTTTAACAGCAGAAAAAAGCGGAAAGAAGGATGCTATTGAAAAGGCAACGAATGATGTAGCTGCTGCAAGTACAAAACTTGAGAAGCTCACATCTGATTTAACTGCATTGGAAAATGCTCCTCCGGAGCCTGAACAAACGGCTCCTTCTAAAGTGTCTCTCACTCTGAGGCATACAACAAAAAGTCTCTTTTACTTCCGATGCGGTTTACGCCTGACAAAAAACTTTGAAGGCTACAACGTACCGGAAGAAGATGTTTTACGGTTGTTAGCAGATCCGTGGATTGAGCAAAAGGCGTAGTGTATGGAACCCTTGATTACTGCACTGGAACTTGAAGCCTGTACGACAGCGAATACACTTCCCTTATCGTCTGACGGGGAGACACTCGATACTGCACGTATTACGATAGCTCTTCAACAGGCAACCGGAATAATCGTCGCTCAATTACCATGGCTTTTAGGTAATGACGGTGAGATTTCCCGCCCAGTACCAGCGCAGTTTCAAGCGGCTCTTGAAAGCGTCTGTGCAGATATTGCCCTTCTCCGGTTGGTCGGAAAAGTAGGTTCGAGTGAAGATGATCAGGCAAAGTACGATGCAAGCGTAAAGCTTCTCTCAAAAATTGACAAAGAATATAAAGGCGGCCTCTCTGGTCCGGGCATTCAGGAAAGTTCAATTGTCTACCCTGACGATGAGGAAGGGATTGATGACAGCCGGTTTTTCAAAAAAGGCAGGCTGCAGTAATGGCAAGTGCAGCGGTTGAAATCAATGTAAAAGAAGTTGTCAGCCTCGCCTCTAAACTTTCAGGACTCGCATTAAAACCTAGTGAAAGAGAAAAACTCCTTACCAGTCTTGGTGTTGAACTTGAAGCACAAACACAAGAAAGATTTGACACAAAGGTTGACCCGGAAGGCAATGAATGGGAAGAACTCAGCGAAAAATACCGTGCTTATCTTTCAAAAAGATTTCCCGGTGCTGAACCACAGCTCGTGGTTTCAGGAGACTTGCGAGACACAATAGAAAGCCAAGTTGAGTCATGGAAGGTGACTGTTGGAGCGACAAAGGAATATGCGGCTGTTCATAACTTTGGATTTGAAAAAAAGAAAATTCCCAAACGGCAATACCTTGGTATAGGGCTTGAAGACGAAAGAGAACTGGAAGCTATTGTTGATGCTTTCATAGAGGAGAGATTAAGCGCATGAGTGTTATAACCTGGACAGATGTTCGTAATGATGCAGTTTCTCATATTAAAGATAGCATTAATAATTATCGCATTACTATTGAGGCGCATAGCGGACGGTTTAATGAACAGGAAATAAAAAGACTTGCAATAAAAACACCTGCCGTTTTTACAACATTATTAAAAATAACTGATGCAGAAAAAGATAATTCGACTGTCCATTTTGCTTCATGGGTACTTTATAGAGCAACTAATAAGGATACACTCGGCGATGGAGCATTGAATATTATTTCTCTTTTAATACCCGTTATAAGAAGCTTTAATACCGATTACTCGTATGATGTAGAAAATATACAAGCAGAAAATTTGTACACATCATCCCTTGATGAGCTGAACATAACGCTGTGGGCTGTGGGATGGGATGTAAAACTAAGAGGCACCATGATTGATGCAACCACAGGAGAGGGCGGAATTCTTTTACCCGATTCTCTTGAATATTTTGAAGGGACGGATTCTATTGCCGTGGTAGGTAACCGGACAGTAGAAGGAATAACAAATCTGGAGGTAATACCATGACCTTTACACAAATACCTGACGTACTTCTTGTTCCGGGACAGTATCAGGAAATTGACAATTCTTTGGCAGGCGCATCGAGCGAAGTCAAACGTGCGCTCATCATTGCGACTATGAAAGCATCAGGAACAGCACAGGCGTTAGTACCCGTGCAAATACGTTCTGCAGCTAAAGCTAAACTGCAATTCGGAAACGGCAGTCCTGCTGCAATAATGACCGAAAAATTTCTTGCAAAAAACACCATCGAGGAATTAACAGTGCTCCCGGTTGCAGAACCATCAGCTGGAACTAAGTGGAGTAAGGTGTTTACGGTATCTGCCTTAAATAATAAGGCTGGTACAATCGGATTTGATATCTGCGGGCAAACGGGCGAATCAGGAGCAGCTGAAAGTGAAGCTCCCGCTGCAATTGCTGCCGGAATTGTTGCCGGTATAAACAGCATAGATAACTGTCCTGTTGATGCAGAAATTGACGGCGAAGACCCGACAAAATTTAAAGTGATCTCTGGAATAAAAGGAATTACAGAAAACGATATTTCGGTGATCATCACTTCAAATGCAAGCGGTGTAACCATTACTCCAAGTGCTGCAGTTGCTGCAACCGGTACCGTAGATCTCACTTCTGCCATTGCTGCAATGGGTGAAACAAAATTCCAGTACATCATGAGCGAGTTTAGCGATGCTGATAACATTGCTCTCCTTTCCGCCGAGCTCACATCCCGCTATAGCGCAACCCGCCAGATTGACGGCCGCTGTTTTATTGCTCTTACGGGAGAGGTAGGAGATGCATCAACCGAAGGAACAATGCTTAAAAAAGCACAGGATGCAAACTCTCCTCATATCATTCTGGTGCCGCGCGGAATATCAACCCAGTTACCCTGTGTATGGGCGGCGGTTTGGTGCGCAATGCTGTGCCGCCGATTAGCCGACGATCCTGCAGCAAACACATCCGATATTGAACTTGCAGGCCTTACAGGTGTTGAACTTCCATTTGATGACAGGCAAGCCCTTTTACAGGCAGGAGTCTGTACATACCGGCTTGACAGTACCGGAACTGTTCTTGTCGAGCGTGTACCTACCAGTTATACGCTTAATTCAGACGGTGAAAGAGACACAAGCTATCTTGATATTCAGGTAGTAGAAACAGTCTCTGCAGTCCGCTCGTATATTAACAGTGCAGCACGAAAACGGTTTAAAACATGGAAGCTCGCAAGCACAAACGAGAATTTCGGACCAGGTGCAAAAGTTATGACAGCGAGTATTTGGAAATCATTTCTTGCTGAACTGTATTTGGGCACATTCATCAAAGAAAAACAGTGGTGTCAGGATTTTGATTCCTACAAAGCATCCCTCATTGTTTCCATCAAAGCCGGAAGCAAAACACGCTTAGAGTACCAGCACCAGCCGGTTCTTATCGGCCAGTTTTATATTGGTGCCGGTTTAAACCAGTTCAAATAAGGAGAAACCATGAATCTTAAAAAGGTTAAAAGAGTAGTTTCGGGAATTTTGGGAGAACTCCCCCTCAAGGAAAAAGGCGGCACGTTCCGTCCTTCTGGATTCAAGAGGGAAACACAAAATGCTGAGGTTGCTGAGAACACAGGATACACCGAAGTTCCCGTTCCTGCAGAACTCAAAGTCAAACTCAACTCGACTATTGATCCGCAATCGGTAGCTTCTTTGTCTGATGACACCCTCACCATTATTCTTAGTGACGGGGATCAGCACGTTATGCCCAATGCATGGTGCATGGACACACCCGAACTTGGCGACGGCGAATATGAAGTAACATTCAACTCGGCAAAAAGCCAGAAATTGTAAGGGGTGAGAGATGGTAATTCAATTAAAATATCCTGCTACAAGCGGGCAAAGAACAATCGCCGAATTGAAGCTGAAAGATCGTCCTTTGGTACGGGATGTAATGCGGACTGATGATTGCCGTACCGATTCAGTGGAAGCTGATATCAAACTGCTTTCAGCTCTTTCTGGAGAGCCCGAGAAAATTCTTGAAAACATCGACATCGACGACTGGGCAATCATCCGGGTTGAGCTGCAGAAAATATGGCTTCGATTTTTCGGCATCAATGAAAAAGAAGTAAAAGAGGAAGACCCTCAGAACGCACCGGAGAAAGCGGAGACTCCGGGTGCAGAACAGTAGAAGAACTCCGTAATCGAATAGCTGATCTTATGGTGGATATACTGGCTGTGTTACCGGGTATGAGATACGAAACACTGGAAGGATTCATCTGGGATCAGCTTTTATTTTGGCATGAAAGAACGGACAGATTGAGAAAAAAATGAGCCAGCCAAAAACAACTGTAACACTTACACTTAAAGACATTCTTTCTCAGGGAGTTAAAAGCGCCGGTAGCGGAATACAAAATTTCGCTTCTGGTGCAGTCTCCGCTGTTCAAAAAGTTGACAAAGCCTTTTCTGGCTTAGGTACAGCAGCTGCAGCCCTTGGTGTCTCACTCTCGCTTGGAGCTGCAACCAAAGAAATCATTGATCTTGACGACCGAATGAATGCGCTTGGTGTTCAATCAAACTCTTCGGCCGAAGAAATAACCAAACTAAAACAGCAAATATACGACATCGCTTCCGCTCCGGATATAAAACTAAATACCGGTTCTCTTACTGATGCCCTTGATTCTGTAATAGAACGTACCGGTGATATGGCTTTTGCTACCAGCAACCTTAAATCAATGGCGCAGGCAATAAGAGCAACGGGAGCAAGCGGCGAAGATATTGGTGGCTTGTATGCAGAATTCCAAAAAATGGGATTATCAGCAGTTGATGCAAGCACAGCAATTGATACGTTGACACTACAGGGTAAAGCTGGTGCCTTTACTCTCCAAAACCTCGCATCACTCGGACCGAGAACGATATCAGCATATACAGCAACCGGTAGAAGCGGAACAAGTGCACTCATTGAAATGGGCGCGGCTTTACAAGTAATCCGCATGGGTACCGGTTCTTCTGAACAGGCAGCGACGGCTTTTGAAGCTGTCATGCGTACACTCACAAGCCCGGATAAAGTTTCAAAATTACAACAGCTTGGTGTCGCCGTTCGGGATCAGGAAGGAAACTTCAGATCAATCACCGATATAATGCAGGATGTTATTCTCAATTCCGAGGGAAGTATTGATGTTCTAGGGCAGGTTTTTGACTCGGAAGCAATGAGAGCTTTCAATTATGCCATTGGTGAGTATAAAAGAACCGGTACTGTTGAAAGCCTTAGAAAGTTCAATGACATGCTTGGAGATGGTAATACAATTCAAGCCGATGCAGCCTCTCGTGCGAGCACATTAAAAAGCAATATAACAGGACTAACAACTGCATTTCAGAAATTTGCAGACAGTAATTTGACAAAACCATTAGAAAAAATCACAAGTGTATTGAACAAGCTTTCAGAGAATCCTGATTCATATAAACGTGTTTTTACAGGCATAGCTGCAGGTCTTGGTGCAATTGCAGCTGTAAAAATTGGTGCTGGTGTAATAAGTTTTATATCAAATTGGAGAAATATAAAATCCGGGAAACTTTCAATAGATGCCGCGCAATCTGGAAACGGAATGCCTGTCTATGTTACAAACTGGGGCGGGCAAGCTGGAGCATCACCCTTACCATCTATTGGAGCCTCCCAAAAGACTACTGGTGAAACAGGTGCTTCTGGAACAAAAGCAAGAGTAAAAACTACCAACGGGAAAAAAACAACTGTTACGGGGAAAACAAAAACTTCTTCAAGATCAACAGCAAAAAAAATAAGTAAAGTATCTAAAACACCAACCGGTAAAGCAGCCGGAACTATGCTAGGCGTTTCAAAAGTTGCATTAGGTAAAGCAGCAGGAGCAGGTGCTCTCGGAGCTGCATTAGTAGCTGTACCACAAATGATTGGGGAACTATCAGAAATACAAAGTAGTGATATGACAAAAAAAGAAAAAGGAAAAGCGACTGGTGGTGCAATCGGCTCAGCTGTTGGTTCAATCGGAGGAGCGGCAGCAGGAGCAGCGGCTGGAGCAGCAATAGGGTCTGTGGTTCCTGTTGTAGGTACTGCTTTAGGAGCTTTAGCAGGTGGCCTTATAGGGTATTTTGGAGGAAAAGGAGGACGCCTTATTGGTGAAAAAATAGGCGAGGCTGTTGTCCATGAAAATGCTTTACCCAAAGAGTTACAAACGACACAAGACAAGCAATGGGAAGGGAAAACTTTTTCTGGAAATGCAAATATGCAGCTTGATATTAAAATTTCCGAAGACAGAATTACCGCAATTCCAAAAATAACTCAAAATAATACCTTCATGAAATTTAATACTGGCAGTGTCCAAGAAGCTCGGAGTTACTAATGCAGATTAATTCTTTGAAAACACAAGTAACCAACGAGCAGTACGATTCAAGCCTTCCACAGCCGTTTAGTGAAAAATGGAGAGAAGCGTACCGTGCAACAGAAAATGATACTCCCCGCCTGTCAAGTTATCAGGCTCCAGATAAAAAACCGGTATCCTTTATACTGGACAGCCTTGGTATTAATGGAGGTCAGTCGGTAGATACTGCTGAATTCCCTTTTTTTGGATACTGGTCAAATAATTCACTGAATGAAAAAGTACAACAGATTATGATTCGTGGCCGTGTTATCGGAGAAAACTATATAGCCTTTAGAAATGAACTGATTACTTCCTTACAAATAAAAACAAATGATGATACTCCTGGTTATCTTGAACTTCCATTGTGGGGGAGATTTGCCGTTGTTGTAAGTACATGGGATGTGCAGGAAACAACAGCGAACGGCCAATGCCAATTGTCACTAGATTTTGTACGGGTAGGATGGTCAGATACAAATAGATTACAGCACGCACAAACTATTATACAAACTCAAAATATTGATGCTATTCTCGAAGAATTGGAAACGGTATCCATTGCGGAGTTTAGTGAAACACTGAGCGTAAATTGTGATAATGACATGCTTGTTACAGGCTTTAGTCAATTGACAGAAACCCTTACACAAATAACCGGCCGAGTACAGGGAGCTAAAAGTAAGTTGAATGAAATGGTATCAAAAATCTCACAAATAAGTAATCTTATTGCACAGGGAGTAAGAACACCAGCTCTATTAGCACAGGCGGCTTTTAATGCAGTCGCTGGAATAATTACAGGACTTGCAGAAATAAAGAATGCAGCCGAAGAAACTGTTGCATATTTTATGCGTACAAATAATACTAAAAATGCCCTTACCATGTTTCTGTCCGTAAAAAAAGTTACAATAACCGACGCTGCTATTACAGCTTCTCAAATACATACTAAGCAAACTATGGTTAACTTTTCAAGGATACTTTCTTATTACGCCTCTGCCGCTCTGTTTTCAAAGCTAATAGGTGAAAAATCAACGTATCAGAAAATAACGTATCAAAAAGCGACGGAATTGTGGAAACAATTTGAAAAACTCGAACAGAGCCTTACGCTTGAAACACCTGAGGTTTTTACAGCTGTTGATAATTTACGTTTAACGCTTTCACAAACAATGATCCAAGAAAATCTTTCTGTTGAACTTTCACGGAGTATTGTTACACCAATTCCTCTTCTTGTTCTGTCTCATACATTGTCCTGTGATGATGTAAAATTAAGAACCTTAAATACGATACCGGACTCTTTCAATCTTGTCGGTAAGGTAACCTATGTCTGAAGTATATATACTTTGTACTAATACCTCCGGAGTTACAAAGCCTCTTTCTTGGACAATGGTTCACGGCCGGAAATCACTTGATGAAATTTGCCATTCAGTTGAAGTTGAAATTCCATTGTCAGAAAGAGACAAAGTACATAAACACGATACCCTGCAAGTACGAGTAAAAAATAAATACCTGACCGATAACGGAAGCAGCCGCCCTATAACCACAGTGAAAATTGATGAAGTCGCAGATAGTACCGATGCTTCTAAAAAAACACTTACCGTCCTTGGCCGTTCTCCCGCACGGGACATAATTGACAGTCAGTGGTCAGATACAATATCCGGTTCTCCGGATCTGCTTACTGTAGCTAAACAAATTGGCCAAAAATTCAAGATTGATGTAATGCATTATCCATCAACAGAAAACGGTACGACTGCTGTAACTCAATTCTCCTGGGAAAATGAATCACCGTGGTCAAAATTATTGAACGAAGCCGATGCTCAAGGCTATATTTTATGTTCAAATCAAATTGGAAATTTATATTTATGGAAACCTGCATCAGGCGTAAGAAGAGAAGGTTTTTATCTTGAAGAAGGTAAAAACGTAAAGAGTGTCCGCAATTCAGAGAACGGTGCCGAACAGTTTCATGAATACATAGTTAAAGCATGTGGAAAAGAAGGTAAGGCAATAGATACAACCTGTCCAAATAATCGAATTCTTACGATTAATCTTTCTGATTTTATTCTTGACCAAGAAAAGCTTAACCGGCGTGCGAAAACAGAAATGCTCCGCCGTCGTGAAAATAGAACGACTGTTACTGTCTCCGGCTGGGGACTCACTAATGAACAAATAAAAGCCCTCGGCGATACTTACCAAAAAGAAGTCTTCTGGGAATGTAATTTTTTAATCCCTGTTAAACTTCCCTCATCAGCAAAAAAAGGTAATATGCTCATATCGGCAGTTGACTTTAAGGCTGATAAAGACAGCATGACAACTGATATCGAACTGGTGAATAAGGACGCATACAGGTAACAAATGGAAGGCCTAAAAATACTAGCGGCAAAACTTCGCAATGTTTTTATGCCTGCAAACTTTTCAAAGCGAAACGATGACGGAACCATCCAAGTAACTACAACTTACGGACGAACAATAGACAAAACCCATGAATCGTTTCCTCATGGGTTCATCGCAAAGTCAGAGAAAGGTGCTGTTACCGTGTTGTGCGCGAACGGTTCTCTTGATGCTGTAAAAATTCTTCCCGTTGAATCGGTAGAAAATGCGCCGGCTCTTGATGATGGGGATATGGCCATATATGCACCTTCAGGCGGTGGTTTTGTTATTTGTCGAAAAGACGGAACGCTTGCATTAAATGGGACAGACAACGGTGGCGTTGTAATTGCTGCGGAACTTAAAACTCAGCTTGATAAAATGACTGTCCGGCTCGATGCAATTATGAACGCAATAAATACGGCGGCCGTAGCTCCGATGGATGGAGGGGCTACTTTTAAAGCAAATATGATAGCTGTTATTTCAGCGGCTGTAAATAAAGAAAATTTTTCGGCCATAGAGTCGAACAAGGTGTCGCATGGAACTGGGTAATATTGAGAACTGGAAAGACATTAGAGAACTAGTTCTCATGAGTGTTGGAACAGATAAAGGAAGATGGTTTGCCTATCCTGAATTTGGTTCCGAGCTTTGGATATTACGACAGACAGGAAAGGTAACGAGTCAAACAGCGGGTACTGTAAGACAAATGATACTTGACAGCATACAGTGGATTATTACCGACGGGTTGGCAGATACCATTGATTGTGAAACAAAACAAATGGGTAAAAATCGGATTAACTGGAAAGTGACCGTAAAGAAATCTGGTCAGAAGCCTTTGTATATAGAGGAGATGTGGGATGCCGCTGAATAGAGAAAGCTTTGTAAATATTCGGGATCGCACATGGAACTCTTTTGTAAGTAAACTATCCCCAATAGATAAAACTCCACGATATAACATATTAAAATTTCTCTCTGCTGTCGATGCAGGAATAGAACATCAGTTACTCGGAGATATAGATTTTTATGCTGAACAGATTTTCCCGGATACAGCTTCAGGTGAATATCTACGGGCACATTGGTCAGACAGAGTAAAACCACTTACGGCCTCCTATGCAAGCGGATATGCATTACAAACAGGTGTTTCGGGCTGTGCAATACCGATAGGTATTGTTTTTACATCTATTGCCGGTAAGAGATACTACACAAAAATGGCTTATACTATAGGTGACTCTGGTTCCTATTTAATTCAGCTTTTTGCAGAAGAAGCTGGTTCAGAATCAAACTTATTAGCCGGAGACAAATTGACTATTTCGTCTGCAATTCCTTCGGGGGCAGATGCAACTATCCTTGTAGATGAAAATGGTATCGGCGGAGGTGTGGACTTTGAAACAGACGAAGAGTATCTTGAAAGAGTTCTTGCCTATTTAAGAAATACTACTAGAAACGGAAAAAAAGGAGACTTCGCAGCATGGGCAGTTGACTCAAGCCCTGAAGTTACAAAAGCATTTGAACAAACAAACTTTGGAATTTTCGGCTCACTTCTTGTCCTTGTTATTGGTGGTAATCAGATGGAAGGAGTAACACAGGTAGAAGGTATTAATGCTGTTAAAGAATATATAGAGTCTGTAGCACCTCGAATTCCTTTTACAGTGGCAACCCCTGATCTTAAAGCAATAAATCCTTCAATCCATTTACTTACTGAAGAAGACACAGAAAATAACAGAAATTTTGTGCTACTAACCTTAAAAACATATTTACAAGCTAAGGCCGAACCCGGAAAAACCTTTACACAGGAGCTGTTGAGATCTGTAATAGTTGATGGAATTATTCTTTCTGATGCAACTGTCACTTTATCCGGCGGAGTTTTTACTTGCACTGGAGTTGAGCTTCCTGTACTAGGAGCTGTTTCATGGATTTAATACTTCCAGAAAAAGCAGTATATAAAAAAACAATAAAAAAACTATTCCCACAGGGAGCATACTGGGAGAATGTTTTTTCTAATGAAGATAGCGATCTGAATAAAATATGCGACGTAAAAGCTGATAACTTGCTTATTTTTAGAGAACGTCTTTTACAATTGGTAAAAGAATCATATCCCACTACTTGCGAGGAAACTATTGAAGATTGGGAACGTGTCTTACTTAACGACTCAAATAAAACACTACCACTTTCAGAAAGAAAGGAATTACTTTTTAATCAGCAGAATTATATCTTAATTTGTGAGACCCTTTATAATGTATCAATTCAAGAAAAATCCCCTTTTTCAATTTCTCTTCTTGGAAAGGCAAAATTTGGGCAGACGAGATGCGTGTCTCAAGCCGCTTTCTCTGTTAAATTCGTTAATATAGTATCTTCATCGGGTAATTTTGATAAAACGAAACTTGAAGAGTTTTATACAAAAAAATCCCTAGCGAATAGTATTTTATACTTCCTTTATCGTGTCGAAGACAAAACCCACGAAAATCTAGAAGAAATTGCATCTATTTCAAAACTTGCTATAACATCTGAAAATCCTTATTCACGAGGCAAATTTGTATCCGCAAGATTTGGTCAATCGCGTCTTGGTTCTGCGGAGAGCTCTTATGTATTTTTCGTTTCAATCCCAGAATATACACCACTCTGGAGAAGATTTGATATTGAATCAGCGGTAAAGAAAACAATATCTGCTGCAATAATATATTTTATTTATAATAAGGAGGCTATATATGGCGGGATTGTATCCTAATAATCAAGAATTGGAAATATTTGGTGAACCAGTTGTTTGGCCGGGTGTGAATGCAGAGGGGAAATTTACCAATGGAGATTTTTCAAATCCGCTTGTTCCACCCTCTTACATACCAGCAGAGACGATAAACTTGATACTAGACAATCTGAACAGCCTTATTATAGGTGCTGGACTTACCCCAAATAATACGGATCAAAATCAACTCTTGCTGGGTATAAATGCTTTCTTCAATAAATTTGTGCCAATAGGAAATGTAATAATCTGGCCGTGTTCTGTTGCACTGGATGGCTGGATGTTTTGCGATGCCTCTGCTATATCAAGATCTGACTATTCGATTTTATACTCTAGAATAGGTACCACTTGGGGTGCTGGGAATGGATCTACTACGTTCAATATTCCAGATTTTCGAGAGGCAAGCCCTTACGGTGCTGGTTCCCGATCAAGCGGTGTAACAACTCACGATGTAAAAAACGTTGGAATATTTGCTGATGATAGAATTGAAAATCACTCTCATCCAATGCCTCGGAATACAGGTTCTAACAATGAGCAGGAGGCATGGAACATAAGTAGACTCGCAGGGGGATTCGCTTTTGGTTTAGATAATTTTTATAGCAATCCTTATGGATACGAATATACAAACGGTGCAAGGTTTGGGGAAACAACAAGAGGAAAAATTGTTGGAACAAATTTTATTATACGAGTAATATAGAGGTTATTTATGGAAATTTATTTATTTGATGATTCTGGACGATTTATAGGAACACAAAATGCTCAGAAAGATCCTATTAAAAGGGAATATGTTTTTCCTCCGAATTCTACCACTCAGAAACCACCAAAAGATAAAGAAGGTTTTTCTGTTATATTTTTAAATGATAAATGGGAATTTCAAAAAAATATGTCAGAAAGCGAGAAAATACTAAACGGAATTATACCAATTCCAATAGGCAAAAAAATTTTGAATGAACAAATAATTGATTTGAGTGATGAGGAATTATTGGAATTAAAACTTATCACAAAAACAGACTATCAAACCAGGAGAAAGATAAAATTACAGACTGAAATTGATATTATAGAAAGACAGGCAATACGGCCGATCATGTCTATTCTTGCAGGATCATCTACTTCTGATGATATTAATAAAATAAAAGAGTTAGAAGATAAAAAAAGAATTTTAAGAGATCAGTTAATTGAGTCGTAAATAAAGGCAGAAACCCGTGGGCTGCTACCCACGGACAAGTGTCTTCAGCACTTACAGTATTCCTGCTTCTACCTGACTCGTGCACGAGCTACTAGATAATCGGTATATTATGTCTCTAGGTTAAGCCTAAATAAAAAATATTTAGGAGAATCTATGAAAACCCCAATTACTTACTACGGTGGCAAGCAACAACTTGCCAGTAAAATCATTAATCTCATACCAGAACATGAGATATATTGTGAACCATTTGTTGGTGGAGGAGCGGTCTTTTTTCAAAAAGAACCATCAAAGTCAGAAATAATCAATGATACAAATGGCGAGTTGATAAATTTCTATGAAGTACTACAAAATGATTTTTCATTACTTGCACAACAAGTCTCAATTTCCTTGCACAGTAGACAACTACATAAACATGCTAGTGTAGTGAATCAAAACCCTGATATGTTTGATCGAATAAAGCGGGCTTGGGCAGTATGGATTATTTCAAATGTTTCATTCGGAGCAAAATGGGGTGCTGGATGGGGTTACGATGCTCAAGGTCAGACTACAAAGAAAGTAGCTTCAAAAAGAGAATCCTTCACAGAGGCAATTTCAATTAGATTGCAGAATGTGCAAATCGAATGTTATGATGCTTTAAAAATAATTAAGAGTCGGGATTCAAAGAACACTTTTTTTTATTGTGATCCGCCATATCCTGACACTGATCAGGGGCATTACGATGGATATTCAGCAGAAGACTTTAGACGTTTACTTGAAGTTCTTGAGAAGATAGAGGGTAGTTTCCTTTTAAGCTCTTTCAGGCATCCAGTATTATCAGAATTCGCAGAAAAGCATGAATGGCCGCAAATTGAGCTACAAATGGCTAAACCAATGTCCGCACAGACCAAAAGAACAGTTCAAAAAATTGAAGTTTTGACGGCTAACTATCCAATAAAACTTGACAGGTAGCTAAAAAGAAAGCAGTATGTGCAATTGCATTACACATACTGCAATAAATCAGAGGTTTGTTTTCTCTGTTTTTTTTGCGTTTTTTCTCCGGCTGTTTCA
>JAEWSQ010000021.1 GCA_023398165.1 Spirochaetota bacterium
GCCCTAAAGCGGTGTGCTCTGTGTCGCCGAAGGCGACTGCGTGTCCGAAGGACCTGTGGTTCATTTTTTCTTTACCTTGTAATGCTTCCTGTTTTGCGGTAAAATACACGCTATTCATACTAAAAAAGCGTATTACATAGAATACATTGGAGTTAATATGTCAAACATACAAAACGGACGTCCGGTTTTCCCTAAAAAAGCAGTGGTCACCGGCGGTATGCCCTACGGCAATAAAAAACTGCACCTGGGACATATTGGAGGAGTTTTTATTCCTGCTGATATTTTCACCCGTTTTCTCCGCGACCGCATTGGAAGCGAAAATGTCGTGTTTGTTTCCGGAACCGACTGCTACGGTTCTCCGATCGTCGAATACCACAGACGGGCGGTAAAAGAAGGCAAATTTTCAGGCAGTATAGAGGACTTTGTCCGTCAAAACCATAATTCCCAAAAAGCTGAACTTGAAAGCTATTATGTTTCAAACAATCTTTTTGCCGCTTCCGGTCTTGACCGGGCTGCAGAGATTCACAAAGAAATGAGCTCTGAAGTTTTACAGACGCTGTATAAAAACGGATGGCTAAAAAAAATGAGCTCTCCTCAATTTTATGATCCTAAAATGAATGTATTTCTTAACGGTCGTCAGGTCATCGGCCGCTGCCCGATCCCCGGCTGTAAATCTGAAAAAGCCTACGCCGATGAATGCGAACTTGGACACCCTTATGAACCCAAGGATCTTATTGCGCCGAAAAGCGTTCTCACCGGTGAAATTCCCGAAATGCGCGACGTGACAAACTGGTATATAGATCTGCCGTCATTCAAAGAAGAATTTGACGAATGGATAAAGGATCTTGAATCAAATCCTGCTGTTCGTCCGTTTATAACTTCGACAATTAAAGAATTTTTAGCACTCCCTGTTATTTACGTAAAACAGGAGTATGAAGCGGAACTGGCTGATATTCGTCCGTCCCTTCCTCCTCATGTTCTGCGCGAAGATCCGAGCAAGGCGCTTCCTCTGGAGTTTGCAACGCTTAAAGAACGCGACAGTGCCTGTGCAATTCTCTCAGAGAAGGGCATCCGCTTCCGCGCCGGTAAAACACTAACCCCCTTCAGACTCACCGGGAACGTTGAATGGAGTATTAAAGCTCCGGTCATCGACGGTGTTGAAGGATTGACCTTCTGGGTATGGCCCGAGTCATTGTGGGCGCCTGTTTCCTTTACGAAGGCTTATCTTGAAAAAATCGGGAAAGATGATACTGAATGGAAAAAATACTGGTGTTCAAAAGATGCAAAGGTGTATCAGTTCATAGGAGAAGACAATATTTACTTCTACAGCCTTGCACAGGAAGCCATTTTCATGGGACTTCAGGGGAAAAACCCTTCTGTCTTCCCTCCCGACGGACAGCTGCAGCCTACCGAGCTCATTGCAAATAAACACCTCCTGCAGTTTAAGAAAAAAGCATCGTCATCGGGCGACATTCCTCCGATTATGGCGTCTGATCTTCTAAATCATTACACACCCGATCAGCTGCGCGCGCACTTTTTTGCACTCGGCTTAAGCATACGTTCCATCAATTTCAGTCCCAAACCCTTTAATCCCGATGCCAATCCGAAGGAGTCAGATCCTGTTCTAAAGGAAGGAATGTTACTGAGCAACGTTATGAACCGCCTCGCACGGTCCTGTTTTTACACAAGCCAGAAGTACTTTGAAGGAAGACTTCCCGCCGGTTCTATTGATGCTGCCGTTCTTGAGGAGTGCAATAATGCTGTTGTTGAATACGAAAAGCTCATGCACAGTCACGAGTTCCATACGGTAATGATGCTTCTCGACACGCTCATCAGGAATGCCAGCAAGTACTGGGCCTCCGCAATGAAAACCTGTGAAGTCGGAGACGCCGAAGCGGTAAAACCGGTTCTTATAAACGCCTATCATTACCTGAGAACCTGTACAGCCCTCCTTCACCCTATAGCACCTGCGGGATCTGAAAAAATAAGAGAATATCTCGGACTCGATGAAGACTTTTGGAGCTGGGATCACATTTTTGAGCCGCTTCCGTTCTTCATGAAAAATCCTGAAACCCATACCTTCAAATTTCTCGAACCTCGCATAGACTTTTTCGACAAGCATGAGAGCCAGGTAAGTTTCGAGTAAATTTTATTATCCGGACATTTTAGGTATGACATAAATAAAAAAAACTGATGCAGATTTGTATGCATCAGTTTTTTTTTTCGTTCAATTTCACGAAAAAATGTGTTTTGTGACTATATCACACTATTTTTATGTAAAATCAATTTAATTTTCCTTGACATACATTACAAACAATGTTATTTTGTAATAAAGAGAGATTAGAGATATTAGATAAATCGATAAAAATTGATTTATATCGCTGATTTCTTTATAAAAACGCAATTCTTATAAAAAAAATCAGGATAAATTAAAAAGGCCGCATTTTTAGTACCGGAGGATAATACTCTGTCGGTTTCGGAGGATAGAGTGTTAACAAACGCAGGGACACGTGTCCCTTCACGGAGGTTTTTTATGAAACAAAGAGGAATCGGTTTTAAGATTATGGCGATGGCCCTGGTTTTAGAAGTTATTGCAGTGAGTATAATTCTTGTTGCAACAGTAACAATCAACAATGCTTCAAAAGCTCTTGAGGCAATGTACACAAGAGATCTTTTAGGTGTACGGTATGCAATCGACATTAAATCGGAACTCAACGATGCCGCGGGCGCTACTCTGAATATTATTATTAACGATAAAAAGATCGATGCAATTGACCGCTACTCAAAAAACCTGGAAAAGAATTATAACACATTCTTATCTCTGGCCGCAGAATTTGAAAAAACAGCATCAACCGATACTGCCAAAAATGCTATTGTAGATATCCGGAAATTTGTGATTGACTACTTTACCTTCGGAGGTGAAGTAATAGCAAAGGCCAAGGATCCCAAAGCCCTTGACACCTATACGTATGCAATTTCCACAATGACCCCTATCCGGACTAACAGTATAATTCCATCAGTGAATGAGCTGGTTGACCGCAGCATTAAAACAGCTGAGGAAAGTTATCTGCTGACAAAGAAGACTTCGCAGAATTCTTTAATCCTTGTTTTCTCTTTACTCGCAGGCGGGCTCCTGCTTTCCATTACGCTCGCAGTTACCATAACCCGCAGTATTACTAAACCGGTGAACCGTATTGTCAGCAACTTAAGCGACAGTACTCATCAAATATCCGTCTCAAGCGGACAGCTGTCTGAATCCTCTCAGGATATTGCGAACGGCGCACAGGAACAGGCTGCCGGCATAGAAGAAACAAGCGCCTCCCTTGAAGAGCTTGCATCGATGGTAAAGCAGAACCTTGCAAATGCACGCGAGGCGAGTCTTCTGTCTGAAAAGGCAAGCAGTTCAAGTGCCGAGGGCTATGAAAAAATGCAGCTCATGATTAAAGCTATGGAGAGTATAACAAAATCGACGGAAGAGATTCATACCGTTATTGATGTAATCGACGACATAGCATTCCAGACAAATATGCTTGCACTCAATGCTGCAGTCGAAGCCGCACGAGCAGGAGAAGCAGGACTCGGATTCGCAGTTGTTGCCGACGAAGTAAAGAATCTTGCAAACCGTTCATCCGGATCTGCAAAAGAAACAGCCGCCATGATTAAAGAAACACTTCGAAATGTGGATGAAGGTACGAAACTTTCAAAAGAAATGGAAATGCTCTTCAAAGACATGCTCTCCAATTCCAAGAAAGTAATGGAAATGAACAAGGAAGTTGAAAGTGCATCGCGGCAGCAGGACGAAGGAATCAACCAGGTTAGTACTGCAATGATTCAGTTCGATACTGTAGTACAGGCCAATGCTTCCGGTGCGGAAGAAACTGCAAGCGCGGCTGAGGAAATGAACGGACAGGTCGTTGCTATAGAAGAGATCGTATCCAGCCTGTACAGCGTAGTAACCGGTAAAGAAAAAGAGAAAGCTTCCACTATTTCTGCTCCGGCAAAAAAAGCTCCGGCTGTACAAAAAACCAGTGGAAACGAGTCGAAGACTAAGGCTCCGGCTAAGGCAGTTACTGTAAAAAAAGAGATACCGGAGGAAAGCCATCTGATATCCTTTGAAGACGATGAGGATTACAAAGCAAAGTAAGCTGAATACATCCTTATACTATGAAATAAAAGCACCTTGTTTTCTGATTTGCTTTCAGTAAAGCAGGGTGCTTTTTTCTTGAAGAAAAACTGTAAATGAAAAACGGGATTCATTGACAGGGTAAAATTTCAGTGTTACCATGATACATGGTTTTTACTTTGAACCGACGGAAAGGGGTTACTCATGACCAAGAAAGACAAACAGAACCTGCAGAATTTACTTCAAGCAATTTCTGAACAGATATTGAATTTCGAAAGCGGAGATGTTATTGCATTATCAGATATCATGCAGAATATGGAAAAGATTTCCCCTGCATCCCAAAGCGATCAAGTTCTTTCCAAACTTTCTGATGTCATGCTGTACCTTTGTGCGGAAGAATTAAAAACTGAACACGATTCATTCACGAAAGATATTTCGCAGTCTATAGATTTTTTTACAGAAACACTGGAAACCGGCGAAGATCTTCCCGAGTGGAAGAAAAATAGAGCGCTGGACTGGATTCGTGACCACAGCCGACCTGAAAAATCGGAAGAGACAGAAAAAGCGCAGGCTGCTTCTTCTCCTGCCCAGGAATACATAGCAGACAACGAGCAGCTTGCGGGTTTTATAAGCGACTGCAAAGACCGTTTTTCGAGGGCGGAAGAACTTATACTGATGCTGGAAAGCGATCTTGAAAACCTTGAGTTTATTAAGGAATTGTTCCGTGTCTTCCATACCATTAAAGGCGAATGCGGTTTTTTAAAACTAGCTTCCTTAGGCTTTCTCACACACAATATTGAAAACCTTCTCGATCTTCTCCGTTCGGAGAAAATGAAGACAGACAGCGTGGTAATTGACTACCTGCTGCGCGGTCTTGATTTTGCAAAAGACATGGTACAGGAACTTGAAAACCACGATGTGGTAATCGAGAGTAAGACCATTTTAGACAGCTACATTGACTCACTAACCCACCTGACAGATTCTGTCCGTCCTTCAATCGGTTCCATCATGACCCAAAAGGGGCTCATAACCGAAAAAGAGCAGAGGGAAATAATTAAACAGCAGGCTGTCACCGGCTTTGAAAAAAGATTTGGAGAAATAGCGGTCGAAAATAAATATGCGGATCAAAATGATATTAAAGAAATACTTTCCATGCAGAAGCAGCAGGTAAAGGAAGAAAAAGAAGCAGTTTTTTCTGATCATGAGACAAAGCAGAAGCAGGAACGCAACGATGCCATCATAAAGGTCAGAACATCGAAAGTTAATTACCTTGTGGACATGATTGGAGAACTTCTTATTTCCCTCGGGCAAATACATAATGACGTGCCCGGTCTTGCTGAAGTGCGGAAAATAAGTAAGACGCTGCAGCATTCGAGCATGCAGCTTAGAACGGAAAGCGTTAAAATTCTTTTCGTAACAGTTAAGCGCATTATCCGCGATATTTCTACAAAATTAAATAAACCCATTAATGCTGAATTTATTGGTGATGATTTGGAAATTGACAGACTTCTCATTGAATCTCTTGAAGAGCCTCTCATGCATCTGGTTAGAAATTCACTGGATCACGGTATTGAAGAAGAAGAAGTCCGCCTTGCAGCGGGGAAACCGGCGCAGGGAACCGTGAAAATATCAGCAGAACGAAGAGGAAACAACATTGTAATCTCTGTTAGCGATGACGGTAAGGGGCTCGATAAAGAAAGAATTATTAAGAAAGCCGTTGAAAAAGGAATCATTACAGAAGAATCTGTCAGTTCCATGACCGATGCCGCTATATTCAATATTATCTTTCTTCCCGGTTTTTCAACAAAAGACAAGGCGGATCTGCTTTCCGGCCGCGGTGTGGGCATGGATATTATTAAACAGATGGTTCTCAAGGCTAAAGGAAGAATTGACACATTCAGCACTCCGGGACAGGGTACCACATTTGATTTAATATTCCCCTTAAGCACAGCTATTATTGACGGAATGATAGTGAAGACCGGACCAAATATGTTCATTATTCCTATTGCAGTAATTATGGAATCGCTGAAGGTTAAAGACGCGAATATAAGCAGAATTAGAGACGGAACATCAGTTCTCGACCTTCGCGGCGAAATTATTCCCATGATCAGCCTTGCATCTGTTTTTGAAATACCAGGTGCAGGATCCGGAAACATGGCGACAATAGTGGAAAACTCCAACCGTGAAAAATTTGCGATTATGTCCGATGAGATTTTGTCTAAAAACGAAATTGTAATAAAAACACTTGGAGCGCGCTTTAGAGACATGAAAGGCATAAGCTCAGGTACAGTATTATCAGGCGGAACAATCGGTTTAGTACTCGATGTCGATCAATTTATTCAGATGGGCATCGATGAGATTAAAACCAAAATCCCGAACTCTGCATCGTAGGAGTGCAAAATGCAAAAAACCGTAATGTACCGGAATCTTTATCTTTCATTGGCAGGCGCTCTTTTAAGTGTTTTACTTATCCTTCTTCCTCTTCCCATACCTTCTATTGCCAAAGCTTTAGCGGTTTTTGTGTGTATTCTCGCACCGCAGGTTCTTCTGCTGATAGTGGACCGGCAGGCAAAAGAAAAAACGGAAGAAAAGAATCTGTCTTCCGCCGATGCTGCACAGGTTCTGAGGGAAAAAGATGCAAGAATTGCCGCGCTTGAAAATGAGATTGCCCGGCAAAAACTAAAAGAAGATGCTTCCTGTACGGAATTTTTTGTTATGGCGGTGCGGGCCTTTTTATTCGCCCCTCTTCTATCCGAATTATGCGATTCCATATCGCATAATCTGAGCTCAACCACCGATCCCCTTTCGGAAGAGCTTCTCCAGATAAAAAAGAACATTGCCTCGTTTTTGTCGAACGTTAAACAGTACGAGGATGAGGTAAAAAACCACAGAATGCTCCAGAAAGTTTCTGATGAAAGCGATATGCTCCAGTCAGATATGACCACGCTCGACAGCAACGTACGAGATGTTTTCGGCGCCATCGGAACTAAGGTTGCCCAGCTGAAAACCGTTAATGAGAAAATCGGTGAAATTGCACACAATATAACGGAAGTTTCAGATAAAATACGAATTCTCTCATTTAATGCGTCCATAGAGGCAGCCCGTGCAGGTAAAGCAGGCAGCGGCTTCCGTGTTATTGCAACAGAAATTAAAAACCTTTCTGCAAGCACCGATTCCCACCTTGATCTCATATGGAAGACCCTAAAAGAAACCCAGGATATTTTTGACAGTATTAAAACCGGGATGGATCAGAACAGCGAATCTATTTATTCTGTATTGTCGACGCGTAAAGAAGGTTTGTCGGAATTTATTGCCGTTATGCATCATTATTTTGACGATTTTGATCATCTATATACCAGCGTGAATGATATTATTTCTTCTCTATCAACAAGCATGGATACCATATCTCCCGTTGTTCAGCTTCATGAAATTACAAGCCAGGAAATTGGTAATTTAAAGATGGTGCTTGAAGATTTTGCAGGTTCGGTTTGCGATGTATACCGGAAACAGAGCGACAGCAAGCCGGTAGACAATAACAGCTCAGGGCTCGAAACTGAAGCAAAAGAAATAGCGCAGCAGGTTAGAAAACGGCTTACGACAGAAAGAGAACTTAAAGCGCTTGAGCGCGGAGTAAAGAAAAAAGTCCCGGGTATTTCAATAGATCTGGCAATGAATACAAATTCTATTGAATTGTTTTAAAACGATTTTCAGCAGACCGTATACAGTGTATCTGTCTGTTGTATTATAGGAGGAAGTATGAAAAAAATAATGATTGTGGATGATTCTTCGACAATCCGCAATGTAATTAAAAATGCACTTATTTCAGATTTTGAAGTTTGCGAGGCCGATGACGGAGTTAACGCTCTTAAGGCAATTCCTGATTCCGGCGATATTGCACTGTTTTTACTCGATGTAAACATGCCCAATATGGACGGTTTAACACTGCTTGAAAATATACGCAAGCTGCCCCGCCACGAAAAAACACCTGTTATTATGCTGACCACGGAAACAAAGGACGAATTCAGGGCTCAGGCAAAAAGCGCAGGCGCAAACGGATGGATAGTTAAACCATGCGAAGCGGATAAGCTGCTCGATGTCGTAAAACGTCTTGCAGTTTAGTTTGAGAACATACCAAGGAGGTTCGAATGGAATCCAACAGAAGAAAACTGGTTATCGGTGAACGATACCTGAGTTTTGAAGTAGACAGCGAGCATTACTGCATAGACATTCTCAAGGTTAAGGAGCTGTTGGGAATGACAGCAATAACACCTCTGCCGCGTACAGCCGAGTATATTAAAGGCGTAATTAATCTTCGCGGTCAAATAATACCCATTATTGATCTCAGGCTTAAATTCGGCCTTGAAGAAATTGCATATACCAAACACACAGGCATTATTATTGTCGAGGTGAATTTCGCAGGCGAACCGATGCTCATGGGTATTATTGTCGATACTATTCAGGAGGTTATAAGCATTCCTGAGGATAAAATATCTCAAATACCCTACATTAATGCACGCATACGGGCGGAATACATTCGCGGTATTGCAAATACCGATGACGGCATGAAGATTATTCTTGATGTTTTAAAAATCCTGAATTCAGATGAATTGTCCACAGTAAAGGAAATTGTACCAAAAGATAAAGAAAAATAAGAGAGAAACCGGAGGGAGTTATATGAAAAAAACAACAGGTATCGGATCTAAAATATTACTATTGGCAGTATTATTGGAAATTATTGCCGTTGTCATTATCTTAATCGCTAACGCCGCAGTTAAAAGAGGTTCTGACGGTGTGGATTTTATTTACAACAATAATCTGCTTGGTGTACTCAATGCAGCAGAAATTAAGGCCGAAATAAACGACACAGGATCTACAGCCCTTCAGATTATTTTAAATCAGGGCAACGTACAAAAAATTAACACGTATTACAAGGCAATTCAGGATAAGAAGAAAAATCTTGACAGTTTTTTTAAGGAATATCAAAAAACCATTTTTTCTGAAGAAGACAAAAAAATGATTCTTGAACTGGAAGAATACTGCACTTCTTATTACACTCTGCTCGACCAGCTTACGGAGAATGCCAAAGATACAGGATATAAGGGTTTGTATGAATATGCTTCAAATGTTATTACTCCAATACGCGTAAATTCAATTCTTCCGCTTGTGAATGAGATTCTAGAGGGAAATATATATGCAGCCCAGATTGAATACGATGATGTGCACAGCAATGCTCTGCAGTCTTTAGTGCTTGTGTATGTTCTTCTCGGTCTAGGGCTCGCTTTTTCCATCGGACTTTCTGTAACGATTACCGCAAGTATAACAAAACCGGTAAAAAAAATTGTACTTAACTTACGGGACAGCACTTCTCAAATTGCAGTTTCAAGCGCTCAGCTTGCGGATTCTTCTCAATCGATAGCAAACGGAGCACAGGAACAGGCTGCAGGCATTGAAGAAACAACAGCTTCTCTGGAAGAGCTTTCTTCGATGGTAAAACAGAATGTTGCCAATGCACGGCAGGCAAGTATTCTCTCAGAGAAGGCGCAGACTTCAAGCACTCAGGGCTTCGAAAAGATGTCTGCAATGGTCAAAGCAATGGAAAACATTTCTAAATCTACCGAGGAAATACATGCAGTAATCGATGTCATAGACAGTATTGCATTCCAGACAAACATGCTTGCCTTAAATGCGGCAGTTGAAGCAGCCCGCGCCGGAGAAGCAGGACTGGGTTTTGCGGTTGTTGCCGATGAGGTAAAAAACCTTGCAACACGATCGTCTGAGTCTGCAAAAGAAACTGCCGCGATGATTAAAGAAACTATCAAAAATGTTGAAAGCGGGCTTTCATTATCAAGAGAGATGGAAGAACTTTTTTCAAGCATGATGCAGAATTCCAAACAGGTTTTTGAAATGAACAGGGAAGTTGAAAGCGCATCTGCTCAACAGGATGAGGGGATCGGTCAAGTTGGTTCTGCAATGATGCAGTTTGATACTGTTGTACAGGCTAATGCCTCCCAGGCAGAGGAAACAGCCAGTGCAGCAGAAGAGATGAACAGTCAAGTACTCCTTATTAATTCCACTGTACAGAATTTAAACACGGTTATTATGGGATCCCGTAAAACTCAGACTGTTCAAGAAAGCGTTTCTGCCTCTCACAATACTTCTTTTAAAAAAGATCCTATAGACAGTACCCCAAAAACTGATAAAAACAGGATCAAACAAACAGAACAAGCTAATAAATCACCGGGTAAAACCGTTCTTATTCAAAACAATGAACCTAAACCCAAGAAAAATGAGGTAAAAAAGGAGCAGATAGTAAAACAAACAGAAAAACACCTTATTAGTTTTGAAGATGACGAGGATTTTAAGAAATCGGAGCAATAAAGGTATTAAGAATGTTTAGTATTAAGAAAAGCCGGATTAATGAGATACGTGAACTCGTATACCGGGAATTCGGCATTCATATTTCCGACAGTAAGATCGGGAGTATTGAACCGAAAATTCATAAACTCCTCATTAACGAAAAATACGAAACAGCGGAGGATTTTTTTTCTGAACTGGAAAAAGGCAGTCCTGGAAGCAGAGAACTCCTAATAAAATACATAACGACAAACCATACCTACTTTTTCCGGGAAGCCGAACATTTTACCCATCTCGTAGAGGATGTTAAGCAAAAAGGGGGATCGAGCGTAACTATATGGTGTGCAGCCTCCTCAACAGGAGAGGAACCCTACAGTATTGCCATGTCACTTCTCGATGAGGGTATTTCCAATTTCAAAATCCTCGCCTCCGATCTTGACCGCTCAGTCCTAGAGGAATTTAACGAAGGCATTTATCATGATAACCGGTTTATTAAAACAACTAAGTATCAGAAATTAAAATACTTTACCAAGGAAAGTGAAGGCGTTTTCAAAATCCGCAGCGAACTGCGTAAACATATATGCATAAAAAGACTGAATCTTATGGACGATCTTTCTTTTGATCAGCCTTTTGACTATATCTTCTGCAGAAATGTATTCATATACTTTGATGATGCATCGCGGCAAAAAACACTCGCCATGCTTGCCAAAAACTTACGCTCCGGCGGAAAATTGTATATTGGACATACAGAAACGTTATTCTCTTTTCCGCCTTCACTCCGCAGAGAAGCTAATTCTGTATACAGGAAACTATAACGACTCTATGCGAGGAGTACAATTATGAAAAAGATAAAGGTGCTGATTGTTGATGATTCTGCCATTGTCCGCGATATACTCACCCGCCGCTTATCAGAGCATCCGGCTATAGAAGTTGTCGGAAGCGCACCCGATCCTTTTATAGCCAGAAACAAAATTGAATCGCAGGAAATTGATGTAATAACTCTCGATATTGAAATGCCGCGCATGGACGGACTTACCTTTCTTAAATATTTAATGAAGTATAAACCTCTTCCGGTCATCATTGTAAGCTCTCTTACAGAAGGGCAGAATCAGGCGGCTCTTGAAGCCCTTGAACGCGGAGCGGTCGATATTGTCAGTAAATCCGGCGGTCCGTACTCTGTGGAGGAAATTTCCGAAGAACTTGCTGAAAAAATTGTTGAAGCGGCATCGGTTTCAAAAACAAGACTTGCATCCGCATCGGAGCGCCTGCAGTCTTCAATAGAGGTAAACAATAAAAAACCCTTTACGCGCTCTGCCCTGTCGCAAATAAGTACAACCCATAAACTGCTTGTAGTAGGCGCCTCAACCGGAGGCACTATAGCAATGGAGGAAATTTTTACAAAATTCACTCCCGACTTTCCTCCCACTCTTGCAGTGATTCATATGCCTGAACACTTTACCGCTTCGTTCGCAAACAGGCTTGACACCCTGTGCCAGGTTCATGTGAAAGAAGCGGAGGACGGAGAACTTGTAATGCCTGCAACAGTATATATTGCTCCGGGCGGCTATCATATGCAGGTGGCAACTTCCGGAGCAAACAGAATTATCCGCATAAAAAACGGACCGCGGCTCCACGGACAACGCCCTGCAGTGGATATTTTATTTGACTCTGCGGCGGAAAAAATCGGTAAGAACTGCATCGCGGTTCTCATGACCGGCATGGGAAGAGACGGAGCTTCCGGTTTAAAAAAAATCAAGGATTCAGGCGGATATACCATTGCCCAGGACGAAGCATCGTGTATCGTCTTCGGCATGCCCAAAGAAGCCATAGCTCTGGGCGGACACTGCGAAATTACACCGCTTACCGATATTCCCAAGGCGATAACCAAACAGCTTAAACTGTAGTACAGCCGGACCTTTTGGAAGGAATCTGTCTTGTTAAAGTCTATTTTTCTGCATCAGAACTATTTGGAGCGGCTTTTTTTGAGCTGTTCACAGGTGTTTTCCGCGAGGAAGCTTGCGTCTTTCTTCCTGATCTCTGCGGTGCTTTTGCCGTAAAACCTATAGCGCTTCCTGCAAGACCTCCTGCAAGATGAGCAAAATTAGCAAGAGAAGAAGTATCGATTGCATAATATAATTCCCTGAAAAGAAAGAGAAATGCAGCAAACAAA
Source organism: Spirochaetota bacterium (assembly GCA_023398165.1). GTDB lineage: Bacteria > Spirochaetota > Spirochaetia > Treponematales > Treponemataceae > JAAZLA01. The sequence continues at coordinate 12,648 of JAEWSQ010000021.1, forward strand.
AAAGACATGGGAATGGAAGATCCGTCAAGAGAAGTAAATGAGGCTAAAAGTATCATCATAAATGCGATCCCGGTACCGCCGGTGAGTACAGTAGATGAAAAAGCTGCATTTAATATACCCGAAACGAGAGCTGTCACGGACATCATGAGAAAAATGACAATTGAACCATACCTCGTTTCCAGCTGAGGTCCCAATAAGAGTATGAAAGCAAGATCTGAAGCGAAGACAGACCAGGAATTACCGCCTAATACATGGAAAAGCAGCCTTGCATACTCCAGTGGCTTATACCAGACAAAAGATCCTTCGTACCCCTGTGCACAAGGGGATGAAAAGAATTGAGACAGAGAGGGAAACAAATCGCGCGAAAGCAGCAGGATAATAAGCGAAGAGAATGAAAACAACAGGGAAACAGGGGCGTCAATAAAGACCGGACTTTGCTTTTTCCGTACAGCCATTTTAAAACTCCGCAGAAATTTTTACAGGACAGTGATCTGATCCCGTAACTTCGGCCATGATTACGGAAGAAGCAATCTTCGGCACAAATGCGTCATTAACACACTGATAATCTATGCGCCACCCTATGTTTTTTTCCCGGGCTTTAAACCGGTACGACCACCAAGTGTATTGCCGTGGTTCTGAATTAAATTTTCTAAAGACATCACAGTAGCCGGAACTGGTGAACGCATCCATCCACGATCTTTCTTCAGGAAGATAGCCCGGATTTCCCTCATTAGCCTTGGGGTTTGCAAGATCTATGGGTTTGTGGGCAATATTGTAGTCGCCGCACAGAATTACATCTATTCCTCTGGAAACAAAGCTGTTGCAGAACTCAAGCATCGCACTGCAGTAATCCAATTTGTATGCAAGCCGCGCACCGGCTTCCTGACTGTTGGGGAAATATGCGCTTATAACAACTGTCGAACCGAATACCGCTGCCAGCGTTCTCCCTTCATCGTCAAACTCGCTGATTCCCATGAGAAGAACTTCATCCGGCTCGGTTTTAGTATACAGTGCGGTGCCGGAGTAGCCTGCCTTTTTTGCAGAAGACCAGAATGACTTATAGGAAATAAGGGCGTTGTCTACAGAAAGGCGGGGATTCATGAGCTCATCAGATAACTGTGAAGGATTTGCCTTGGTTTCCTGAATACAGACAACATCGGCATTGGAAGATAGCAGCCATGGAATAAAGCTTTTCTTTTCCACAGCACGAATGCCGTTAACATTCCACGAAATAATTTCTTTCATACAGCTAAGTTTCGTGTATTTTTAAGAAAAAAGCAATAAAAACACGCTTTCAAACTGATAAATATGATTTTTTGTTGAATAATTTGTAAAATTTTCGTATTTTAAACAAAGCACAGTGAATTCAATTTAGTAAAAATTGTCATTCATTTTTGCTGTGCTATAATCTACTGTGGAATGAAGGTAATCGATGAGCTGGAAGCTGGAAGACTCCAAGGAAAGTTCCTTTTATGTTGAAACCGACATTGAAGAGCCTAAGAGCTATAAAGTGGTATTGTTCAATGATGATTACACGACAAAGGAATTTGTGGTGGAGGTTCTTATAAACAGGTTTCATAAAAGCCGGCCGGAGGCTTTCATTATTATGGAAACAGTTCATCGTTCCCAATCCGCGGTGGTGGGAGTGTATCCGTATGATATTGCTGCAACCCGCGTTGCCCTGACTGTTAATGATGCCCGCGCACAGGGATTCCCTCTGCGCTGTGAACTGGAGGCGGTGTGAGAATTAATGCACAATTACAGGAAATACTGAATAAAGCATTGGCAGATGCCCGTGAATCTCATCATGAATTTATAACTCCTGAGCATGTATTGAAGGCTTCTCTTGAATTTGATCAGGTAAAATCCATGCTTAATGCATGCGGTGCCGACATAGATTATATTTACGAAAGTACTGTCGATTTTTTAGATAAACACATACCGATAGTAAAATCGGGAGATCCTATTCAGACCATAGGGTTTACCTCTGTCATGGATAGAACTTTTTTTAACTGCGCCGCAGCTGAAAAAAAAGATGTTGAATTCTCAGATTTTCTCGTAAGTCTTCTCGATGAAAATGAAAACCACTGCAGTTATTTTCTGAAACGCTCGGGTGTTTCCAGATTGAGACTTCTTGAAGTTATTAGTTATCCGCCTCAGTACAGCGACGAAGATACAGAACTTCAGAGTCTTATAGACAAAATTGAATCCTCGCAGTACAGCGATCAGAGCCGCTGGGAAGAGGGGCTCAAAACGGGAAATCCCGGCAGCCAAAGTCAGAAGCCTTTAAAAAGAAAAGACGATAAGAAACCCTTACTGGAACGCTTTACCCGCAACCTCACCCAGGCTGCTAAAGACGGGGAGCTCGACATTCTTGTCGGGAGGGAAAACGAAATTGAAAGAACCGTACAGGTTTTGTGCAGACGGACGAAAAATAATCCCATTCATGTGGGAGACGCAGGGGTCGGTAAGACTGCCATAACCGAAGGGCTTGCCCAGCGGATTATACAGGGAACTGTACCCGAATTTTTAAAAGATTTTACCGTATTGAGTCTGGATATGGGTTCACTCATCGCAGGAACAAAATTCCGCGGGGAATTTGAAGAGAGAATTAAGAGAATTACTGAAGAACTGGTAAAAAAAGAAAATACAATTCTTTTTATTGATGAAATTCACACCATAGTCGGCGCCGGATCGGGAGCAAGCGGAAGCCTTGATGCATCCAATCTGCTCAAACCGGTTCTCTCACAGGGAAAACTGAGATGTATAGGGTCAACAACGTATGAGGAGTATTCCAAGTACTTTGAAAAAGACCGTGCGCTTGCCCGCCGGTTTCAAAAAATAGATATTACAGAGCCCACAGAAAATGACACAGTTGCCATACTGCAGGGATTAAAGAGCCGTTACGAGGAGCACCACAAGGTTTCCTACACCGATGATGCGCTGCGCAGTGCTGTAGAACTTGCAAAGCTCTATATTAGCGACAGGAGACTGCCGGATAAAGCGATTGATGTTATAGATGAAGCGGGCTCCTACCTGCGCATTCATCCGGAAGAAGGCGCTATTGTAAAGACAGCGCTCATTGAAAAAGTTGTTTCCAAAATTGCCCGCATACCGGAACGGTCAGTATCGTTCAGCGAGAAGGACAGATTAAAGAATCTAAGTGCGGCGCTGCACGATTCTATATTCGGCCAGGATGAAGCAATTAATGCCGTCGTAAAGGCGGTAAAAAGATCCCGTGCAGGATTCCGCGAGCAGGACAAACCGGTAGCAAACTTTCTTTTTGCAGGACCTACGGGAGTGGGAAAAACTGAACTAGCAAAGACGCTTTCACAAAGCCTCGGCATTCCCCTTCTCCGCTACGACATGAGCGAGTATCAGGAAAAACATACGGTGAGCCGTCTCATAGGATCCCCCCCGGGATACGTTGGGTTTGAAGAGGGAGGGCTTTTAACCGATGCGGTACGCAAGGAACCCAATGCTGTTATTCTTCTTGATGAAATAGAAAAAGCCCACCCCGATATTTTTAATCTCCTCCTTCAGATTATGGATTACGCATCCCTCACCGACAACCAGGGTAGAAAGGCTGATTTCAGAAACTGCATACTGATAATGACAAGCAATGCCGGAGCGCGCGATATAAGTAAATCTATGATTGGTTTTGGAGAAAGAAAGCATTCGTCGAGCGCAATTCATGATGCTGTTGAAAAACTTTTTACCCCCGAATTCCGCAACCGCCTCGATGCAGTTATACCGTTTAACAATCTTGATCCTGAAATTATAGTATCAATAACCAAAAACGAGGTTAAGAAGCTTTCGGGACGCCTTGCGGCAAAGAATGTTGAGCTTGAAGTAAGCGGCGAGTGCCTTGCCTTCCTTGCAAAAGAAGGATACTCCCATGAATTCGGAGCTAGAAACATTGCAAGGACAATAGATATACAGATATCGGAAAAGCTTGTGGATGAGGTGCTGTTCGGCGTTCTGGAACACGGCGGAAAAGCCTTCTGTGATATAGACAATAATTGTGTTACAATGCGGTATGAAGTCGAAAAAAGTAAGTCAAAGAAAAGATGATGATGATTTTCCGTATATTCCAATAGATTACTATTTTGAGTTCCCCGATCCCGAAGAAAGTGAAGGCGGCACAGTCTGCTGTAATGGAAATCTTTCTCCGGGGATGCTCCGTTCTGCCTATCTTCAGGGTATCTTTCCCTGGTATAATCAGGATGAACCGGTTATCTGGTGGTCTCCCGATCCGCGCTTTGTTCTTTTTCCCGATAAACTTCATGTTCCCTCCCGTCTTGACCGGTTTATCAGACAGAATGATAAAAAAGCTGCCTGCAATGATCCTGAGGCCTTCACATTCACTTCAGATACCTGTTTTGAGACTGTCATACGGAACTGCTCCGCAACTCCCCGCAACGGTCAGGCCGGCACTTGGATCGGGGAGGATGTAATAGAAGCCTACTGTGAATTCCACCGCCTGGGGTATGCACACTCGTTTGAAACATGGCAGGACGGAAAGCTTGCAGGAGGATTTTACGGAGTTCTCATGGGAAGCATCTTCTTCGGGGAATCAATGTTTACCCATGTTCCGGAAGCAGCAAAAGCTGCCTTCGTGCGCTTTGTTAAAGCCTTTGAAAAATCCGGCGGTAAACTCATTGATTCTCAAATTTACACTGATAATATAGCACGTTTCGGCGGTAAAAATATAAGCAGGAGCGCGTTTCTGCATTTCATCGAACTATATATTCATACCCCGATGAAGCATAATCTTTTATATGCATTTATGCAGGAAGATCTCGTCTAATGCAGTATGTTAAAACAAAAACAATACTTTCATCCTACAGCGAAAAAAACCGGTGGTTCGGCTATAACTACACTATGAATTTATACCGCGGCTGTTCCCACGGCTGCATTTACTGCGACAGCAGAAGCGATTGCTATCATGTTGAAAACTTTGACACGGTGAGGGCAAAAGAAAATGCCCTTTCAATTCTTGAGCAGCAGCTGCAGAAAAGCAGAAGGGGAATCATCGGAGTCGGGGCAATGAGCGACAGTTATAATCCGTTTGAGAAAAACGAACTGCTGACAAGAAAAGCATTGGAACTAATTAATTCCTACCGCTTCGGCATAGGGCTTTCCTCAAAATCAGCTCTTGCAATACGCGATATTGATCTGTTCACGGAAATAAAAAAACACTCTCCCTCTATGATGAAATTCACCGTAACATGCAGTGATGATGACCTCGGTAAGAAAATTGAGCCGTTTGCATCCCCTACGTCCGAACGGTTTAAAGCCCTTTATGAGTTTTCAAAAGCAGGCATCTACACAGGAATACTTCTCATGCCTCTTTTACCCTATATTAATGATACCATTCAAAATGTTGTTTCAATTGTGCAAAGGGCACGTGATGCGGGAGTTACCTTCATTTTTCCCAGTCCGCAAAGAGGTTTCGGCGTTACCCTGCGCCGGAATCAAAGGGACTACTTCTTAGAGAAGGCTGAAATACTCTTTCCGGGCATGAAAAACCGTTATATCCGCGATTACGGAACCTCATATGAATGCATTATCCCGAATAACAGACGGGTATTTGACGCTTTTGAATCTGAATGCCGTAAATGCAATATTATCTTCAAGATGAGCGATATAGTACAGGATTTTACTAAACCGTATTTTTCTGAATCACCTGTTCAGTTTTCACTTTTTTAATTTCTTTACCTTTTTTTGCAACCAAACCATTTTTTTCCTGTCTATATTATACTACAACCTCACTGACATTATGACAGTAATCGAAAAGTTGTTAATTTTGTAAAAGTATTTTCTCAAAAGACCTTTTACTATTGACAATTAGGCATTTTTTGTCATATTGTATAAATAAGGAGAAATGATGTCGATTAATATCTGTGCAGCCGGCAAGGCTCTCCCCGCACAACAGTGCACAAACGATGATCTTTCAAAAAAGATAGAAACAACAGATGAATGGATCCGCTCCCATACCGGCATAGGAGCGCGGTACCTGGCATCTGCACAAGAGACAGGCTCTTATCTTGGAATACAGGCATGTAAAAATGCGCTTGATAAAGCAGGAATCCCGGCTTCTGAAATAGATGTGATTATCTGTTCGACAGCAACACCCGACTTTAACGGGTTTCCGTCGAATGCCTGCCTTATTCAGGAAGCCCTCGAGGCACAGAAAGCAGCCTGTTTTGATCTGTCAGCAGCGTGTTCCGGTTTTATTTACAGTCTTGACTGTGCGGCCGGATTAATGATCCGCCATAACTGGAAATACGCTCTTGTCTGCGGATCAGAGATTTTATCGAAAATTACAGACTGGTCGGATCGTTCCACCTGTGTACTTTTCGGAGACGCTGCAGGAGCCATTCTTCTTGAGAATACGGGCGATGATGGAAGAAGCGGATTGGGATCCTTTATTCTCGGAGCACAAGGCTCCGGAAGCAAGTACCTTTACAACAAGTTTGACGGAAAGCTGACTATGGACGGCCATGCAGTGTACGACTTTGCTGTCGGCATAATGACAAAGATGATTAAAGATTTAATGGAAAAAGAACATCTTTGTGAACAGGATGTTGACTACTTTGTATGTCATCAGGCAAATGAACGTATACTAAAAGCTTCAGCAAAGAGGCTCGGATTTAAAATAGATAAGTTTATTTTTAATATGGAACAGTACGGCAATACGTCTTCAGCTTCCATTCCCATAACACTCGTGGATATGGAAGAAAGAGGACAGTTGAGAAAGGGAATGACCGTTGTTTCGGCTGCCTTTGGAGCGGGACTCACCTATGCAGGTTGTGTAATGCGCTGGTAAATGGTTTATACATCGGTGCTTATAAACTGATATTGACTTGAGTACAGCTACAGTACTCTTTACATATACTACTGAGGAGAATTAATGAGCACGGTTTTTTTATTTCCCGGACAGGGGGCGCAGTTTCCCGGCATGATGAAGGATATCTGTATGGCCATAAGCGAAGCAATGAAGGTTGTAACCGACGCAGAAGCAATATCGGGGGAACCTCTTTTCAAGTGGCTGTGGGATATTGAAGCAGCAGAACTAGCCCGCAGCGACAGAAGTCAGCTGTCTATTACAGTTGCTTCACTGGCAGTCTCCAAAGCTCTGAGGTCAAGAGGGATTACTCCTTCGGTTTGCGCAGGCTTCAGTCTCGGAGAATTTGCCGCTTTACATACTGCCGGAGTTCTTTCATTTGAAGATACAATAAGAGTTGTAAAACAGCGCGGTCTTATAATGCAGAAAGCCTGCGATGAAATAAAACAGGCAGGCAGGATGGGCGACGGGACGGAAAGAACCCCCGGTATGTGCGCGGTTATAGGTCTCACACCGGAACAGGTGGTTGAAGCTCTTTCCCCGTATTCCAAAGCTGACGGTATTGCATTCCCGGTAAACATGAACAGTCCTAGACAGACTGTCGTTTCGGGAACAGCGGAAGGACTGGAACTTTGCGAAAAAGTATGCAAGGAAAAAGGAGCAAAAAGAGTTATACGGCTTCAGGTTGCAGGGCCGTTTCACTCACCCCTTATGAAGAAAGCTTCTCAGGAATTCGAACAGGTATTGAATACCGTTGCATTCAAGGATCCGGAAATTACTCTATTATCTAATGTTACCGGTAAGAAAGTTACCATCGGCGAAGAGGCAAAACAGCTTGCCGTAAAACATTTTACCCACCCCGTCTTATGGACAGCCGAAGAAAAAGAAATCAATGAAATACTGCAAAAAGATGATAAAAATCAAATAATCGAAACCGGACCGGGCACGGTACTAAGCGGTTTATGGCGGGATTCCGGCTATGCTGAAAAGGCACCCTGTGTCTCATGCGGAACACTGGAACAGCTTAATTCTATTATACAGTGAGGGTTATGATGCTTTTAGAAAAAAAGAAAGCTTTAGTTACCGGTTCATCACGCGGAATCGGTAAAGAAATTGTCAAACGGTACCTTGAAGAAGGTGCGGAAGTTTGGGGCTTGTGCACAAAACCTTCTGCATCGAAAGAAGAACTCGAATCTAGTGCTGCCGAGAAAGGTACAAAATTCACAGAAATTTATGCTGACTGCGGGAATGCAGAACAGCTCTCATCCGTTATTAAAGAAGCACTCTCTCAATCGGGAGGTTTCGATATTCTTGTAAATAATGCAGGAATAACCCGCGACGGCCTTTCCTTCCGCATGAAAATGCAGGACTGGAATGACGTTATTAACGTAAACCTGACGAGCGTCTTCGTTATTTGCCAGATTATTTCATCAGACATGATCAAGAAAAGAAGCGGTTCAATTATCAATATGTCGAGCATTGTCGGTATTCACGGGCAGGGCGGACAGGTTAATTATGCGGCAAGTAAAGCAGGCTTAATAGGCTACACAAAAAGCCTTGCTAAAGAAGTAGGCGGCCGCGGAATCCGTGCAAACGTAGTTGCTCCGGGCTACATTGAGACCGAAATGACGCATGCCATTTCTGAGGAAGCCCGTAAAGTCTGGCTCGAATCTATTCCAATGAAAAGAGCAGGACAGGTAAAAGATATTGCCGACACGTGCGTATTTTTAGCATCAGATCTTTCAACATATATAACCGCTCAAGTCCTTGGCGTTGACGGCGGTATGGGAGCATAACATGAGAAGAGTAGTTGTTACAGGATTAGGCGCGGTTACCCCGCTTGGAAACACGCTTGCCGAAACATGGGCAGGCATTAAAGAGGGAAAAAGCGGTATAGGACGTATCACCTTGTTTGATACCGCCGATTATGAATGTAAAATAGCCGGTGAAGTAAAAAATTTTGATCCGTCCATGTGGATGGAGAAAAAAGAAGCCCGCAAAATGGGGCGCTTTACTCAGTTTGCAGTTGCTGCAACTGCGCAGGCTCTTGAGGATGCAGGGCTTACGAAAGAAACCATTGATAAAGAAAGAACAGGAGCAATCCTTGGAAACGGAATCGGCGCCTTTGAAGTAATGGAAGCATCAATAAAGAAATATTTTGATGCAGGCAATGCCCGCATTCCGCCGCTTACCATACCCATGCTTATTCCAAATGAGGCTCCGGGAAATATCAGCATGATTTACGGACTTAATGGAACGTCACTTTCCCTTGCAACGGCATGCGCCTCCGGCACCGATGCATTAGGGCTTGCCCTCGATCAGATCAGATGCGGAAGAATGGATATGTGCATCGCCGGCGGTACAGAGTCAACTATTACAGGGTTCGGCATAGGCGGATTCCAGGTATTAAAAACACTTCCCACGTCTTTTAATGATACTCCGGAAAAGGCAAGCCGTCCTTTCGATGTAAAGAGAGAAGGTTTTGTTATGGGTGAAGGCTCCGGCATCTTAATTCTCGAAGAATACGAACACGCTGTTAATCGCGGAGCAAAAATATACTGCGAATTTGCAGGCTACGGCGGATCGTCGGATGCATACCACATAACGAGTCCTGATCCCTCAGGAATCGGAGGCTCGCTCGCTATGAAAGCAGCGATCAGGGATGCGGGAATAAAACCTGAAGATGTTCAGTACTACAATGCGCATGGAACTTCCACTCCCATAAATGATCCGTCTGAGACAAAGATGATAAAGATGGCATTCGGCGATCATGCTTACAAAATGAAAGTTTCTTCTACAAAGAGCATGACCGGTCACTGTCTTGGTGCAGCCGGCGCAATTGAGGCTATCATCACAGTAAAAGCAATTGAACAAGGGTTTTATCCTCCTACCATAAATCTTGAGAATCCCGACCTTGAGCAGGGCTGCGATTTGGACTATGTACCGAACAAAGGTATTGATGCATCAAAATCAGGCGGTATTTCCTGTGCAGCATCAGGCTCGCTCGGTTTCGGCGGTCATAACGGCGTTGTCGTGTTTAAGAAGGCATCAAAATGAGTGTAACAAAAGATATTGAATCATTAATTCCGCACCGTAAACCGTTTATTTTCGTTGATGAAATAGAAAGCGCTGACAAAGAGGGCTCTGTGAGCTATCACACTTTTACCGCTGACGAGTTTTTCTTCAAAGGCCACTTTCCCCAATACCCCGTTGTTCCCGGCGTTATTCTTGTGGAAACCATGGCGCAGGCCGGAGGCGCGGCGCTGAGCTGGCAAAAAACATTTGCACAAGACTCTCTCTTTTTTCTTGCAACGGTTGATAAAGTAAAATTACGCAAACAGGTACGCCCCGGCGACAAAGTAAAACTTGTTATTACCAATTTGCGTGTATCTGCAAAAATGATTAAGCAGTCCGGTAAAGCATACATCGGTGAAGATGTTGCTGCAGAAGCCGAATGGATGTGTCTGGTAGGGTCTGCAAACTGATACCGGAAAAAGGTTAGAATACTTAGGAGAACAAAATGATAATAAAACCGATGATTCGAAGCAATATCTGTCTTAATGCACATCCGGCAGGATGTAAAAAGTCAGTATTGGATCAGATTGAAATAACAAAAAAAGCCTGTGCTCAATACAAAGCAAAAAGCGGAACTCACCGCCCGATTAAAAATGTTCTAGTACTAGGCTGCTCAAACGGCTACGGACTAGCAAGCCGCATAACAGCAGCCTTCGGTTATGGAGCAGGGACTGTCGGTGTTTCTTTTGAAAAAGAAGGAACAGAAACAAAGGGCGGAACTCCCGGCTGGTATAATAACCTTGCCTTTGATGCAGAGGCAGCAAAAGCAGGTCTCCTCTCTATCAGTTTTAACGGAGATGCTTTTTCCGATCCTGTAAAAGCAGATGTTATAAAAGCTGCAAAAGACAATAAAATTACCTTCGATCTTGTCGTATACAGCCTTGCAAGCCCCGTAAGAACAGATCCCGAAACAGGAGTGATGTATAAATCAGTTTTAAAACCCTTCGGCAAGATCTATACCGGCACCACCATCGATGCTATGACCGGGACTATGAAAGAAATCAGCGCAGAGCCTGCGACAGAAGACGAAGCCGCTCAGACTGTAAAAGTTATGGGAGGTGAGGACTGGGAGCGCTGGATTGACCAGTTAAGCAGCTCAGGAGTTCTTTCAAACGGATGCATCACGGTAGCTTACTCATATGTAGGTCCTGAAGTTTCACAGGCAATCTACCGCCAGGGCACCATTGGAAAGGCCAAGGAACACCTGGAAAACACCGCCGGTGTTTTAACAAAAAAAATGAGTTCCTATAACGGGAAGGCCTATGTCTCTGTTAATAAGGGACTTGTGACGAGGGCCAGCGCGGTTATTCCGATTATTCCATTGTATTTATCGGTCCTGTTTAAAGTCATGAAAAAAGAGGGAACACACGAAGGCTGCATTGAACAGATTAACCGTCTCTTCGGCGAACGGCTGTACATTGCATCTCCTGACATCAATGCGTCAATTCCTGTTGATGAAGAAAACAGAATCCGCATCGACGATTGGGAAATGGACGAAAAAATTCAAAAAGAAGTAGATAGAATTATGCCGCTTGTGAATGAATCAAATATCAGCGTGATGACGGATCTTGAAGGCTACCGCCATGATTTTCTCGCTGCAAGCGGATTCGACATCGCAGGCGTTGATTACGAGGCGGATATTGCCCGCTTCGATACTATTTAATAAGGCTTTTCGCATATGAGTAAAGCCTGAAAAAACAGAGGACACTATGAACGACAATTTTATTATTACATTATTGGAAAAATTCGATGCAAGTTCTGTGAAAGAGCTTTCCATTGAAAAAGAGGGAATAAAAATTAGTTTCAGCAAAAACTGCTCAGCCTTGCCTGCTTCTCCCGCCCCATACCATGCCGCTCAGGATAGACCCGTTTATCAGCAGATTGCACAAGACACAGTCACAGCGCCTTCATCAAAGAAGACTGCTCAAACCGAACCGGCTCCTTCAACAGAAGAACTCTTTATAAAAAGCCCCATAGTCGGAACTTTTTACCGCTCACCCTCGCCAGATTCTCCGGCTTATGTCGAAAAAGGAAAGACGGTTAAAAAGGGACAGCCCTTGTGTATTCTGGAAGCAATGAAAATGATGAATACCCTCGAAGCGGAATTTGACTGTGTTGTGGAAGAAATTTGTGCAGTAAACGGCGATCTTGTTGAATTTGAACAAAACCTATTTAAAGTGAAAAAATTATAACAGGAACACTATGATTAAACGAATATTGGTTGCAAACCGCGGAGAAATAGCGGTCCGGATAATACGCACCTGTAAAGAAATGGACATTGAAACTGTAGCCGTCTTTTCAAGTGCAGACAAAGACAACCTCCATGTTAAACTGGCCGACAGAGCCGTCTGCATAGGACCTGCACCTTCCGCGAAGAGTTATTTAAATGCCGGTGCCCTCATCACTGTTGCACTTCAGACTGGATGCCAGGCAATACACCCCGGCGTGGGATTTTTATCCGAAAATGCAAAGTTTGCAGCAAGCGTGGAAAAAGCAGGACTCATATGGATAGGCCCGTCTTCTGGAATAATCGACATGCTCGGCGACAAGGTTCAGGCGCGCGCCACTGCAATTAAGGCCGGACTTCCCATAACACCGGGAAGCGACGGAGCAGTGAAGACTGAAAAAGAAGCTGTTTCTGTGGCGGCAAAATGCGGCTTTCCCGTAATCATTAAGGCAGCCTCCGGCGGCGGCGGCAAGGGTATGCGCATTGTCTATAAAAATGAAGATCTTGCAGAAAACCTGAAGATTGCTTCACGCGAGGCGGAAGCGAATTTTGCAGACGGTACAGTTTATATTGAAAAATACATGATTAATCCCCGGCACGTGGAGCTGCAGATTGTAGCGGACGGGAAAGGGAATGTTGCGGTTCTCGGAGAGAGGGACTGCTCTGTGCAGAAAAACCATCAGAAACTTATAGAGGAAAGCCCCTCGCCTTCTGTAACTAATGCTATGAGAGCTAAGATGACAGAAGGCGCCGTTAAACTCTTCTCGTCGCTCAAGTACCGCGGAGCAGGAACCATAGAATTTCTTGTGACCGGCGAAGAGTTTTATTTCATGGAAGTTAATGCCCGCATTCAGGTGGAACATCCTGTCTCTGAATTTGTAAGCGGAGCCGATATAGTGCGGGAACAGATCCTAGTATGCGCAGGACTTCCCATGGAAACAAACTGTGAAAAAGTCGAACTCAATGGATGGTCTATTGAAACAAGAATAAACGCACGGGCTCCGGGAACAGTACAAAGACTTGAAGTACCCGGCGGTTTAGGCGTTAGATTTGACAGTTTTTTATACAACGGCTACAAGGTTCTGCCTCATTATGATTCCATGATTGCAAAACTGATAGTACATGACGCTGACAGAAGCAGGGCTCTGAAAAAAATGATGAGAGCGCTTAATGAACTTGTTATAGATGGAGTTCCTACCAACATAGAGGAACAAAAAAAGATTTTAACATCAGTTAAATTTCAGAGCGGACAATTCGGTACAAGTTTATACTCCGAATTATTCCCCTCTGTATAATACAGAACAGGAGTCATTATGAGTATGATTGAATGTCCTCACTGCAAAGTAACTCACGAAAAAGATGTTTTCAGTAAAAATCTTATGGTCTGCCCGGAATGCGGCTGTCATATGAGAATGGGTCCCATGGAAAGATTACACTATCTTACCGATGAAAACAGTTTCGAGGAATTATATAAAAACTTAAAAAGTAAAAATCCGATTGATATGGACGGTTATGAGGAAAAATTGATTGCCGCTGAGGCAAAGACATCAATGAAAGAAGCAGTTATTACCGGACGTGCAAAAATTGAAGGACATAGAGTTCTTATAGGCATCATGTCGTTTGATTTCATGGGCGGTTCCATGGGCTCTGTTGTAGGCGAAAAAATATCGCGCATATTACTGCAGGGAGCAAAAGAAGGATTGCCTGTTATTGTTTACGCGACCTCAGGCGGAGCACGCATGCAGGAAGGTCTTTTTTCACTCATGCAGATGGCAAAAACATCGAGCGCGGCAGCGGAATTGGACAGAGCAGGACTCCCCTTCTTTATAATGCTGTGCGATCCGACCACGGGCGGTGTGACGGCAAGCTTTGCAATGCTCGGCGATCTTACCTGTGCAGAACCCGGAGCGCTCATCGGTTTTGCCGGACCCCGTGTTATCGAAGGCACCATACGCCAAAAACTACCGGAAGGTTTTCAAAAAGCTGAATTCCAGATGCAGAAAGGATTTGTCGACTGCATCGTTCCGCGCCATGAGCAGAAGGCTTTTTTCGCAAAGATGATCAAAGCTCATAACTGCAGTAATTAATACCGGAGGGAATATGAAAAAAACTGAGCAGAATGATATTCTTAGTCAGCTTGAAAAAATAGCTAAAGAAAAAGGGCTCGATATATCAGGCGAACTTGAAGGCATTACTAAAAAACTTCAAAACAGTGCAGATGCCGTTTCAAAGATTTGGAAAAGCGTCGAACTTGCCCGCCACAGCGAAAGGCCCAGAACGCTTGACTATATAGAGATGATTGTTGACGATTTTGTGGAACTGCACGGAGACCGTCACTTCGGCGATGATCTTGCCATGGTCGGCGGCATCGGCTTCATAGACGGAATTCCTGTTACCGTAATAGGCAATCAAAAGGGAAGAAATTTAAAAGAAACGATTGACAGAAACGGGGGAATGGCAAATCCTGAAGGATACAGAAAAGCACTCCGGCTTGCAAAGCAGGCTGAGAAATTTCACCGGCCTATTATTACGTTTATAGATACACAGGGAGCGTACCCCGGACTCGGAGCGGAAGAGCGAGGCATCGGAGAGGCAATAGCGGTAAACCTTAGAGAGTTCAGTCAACTGAAGACACCTGTTATATGCATAATAATCGGTGAAGGCGGCTCTGGCGGAGCATTGGGAATCGGAGTGGGAGATAAAATTTACATGATGGAAAATGCCATTTACTCGGTAATATCGCCCGAAGGCTGTGCCTCAATACTTCTGCGCGATTCTTCACGTGCAAAAGATGCAGCCGTTATGATGAAAATAACCAGCCGCGAAGTACTCGCCCTTAAAGTAATCAACGGAGTCATAAAGGAACCCGCAGACGGCGCCCACACAGATCCCAAAGCGGCAGCAGACGCTCTTAAAGCAAGAATCGCGGCAGACCTAAAAGATTTGATGAAAAGAACCCCGGCAGTACTTGTAAAATACAGAAACAGAAAAATAAGGGAAATGGGATTTTTTTCAGAAAACTGATACTTACTACTTTAAAAAGCAAGCGGGACGGCTGTGATCATGGAAAAGCAAACCTTCCATAATGTAGCACACAATCGTCCCGCTTTTCTTTTTGCACAACTATACTGATAATACCCATAATTCAAATAGGTAATTATCAGTACTATAAAAACACTTGTTATAAGCTGCCCGACTCTGCAGCGCCGGGTAAGCCAATATCGTTTCTATAAAACATATCTTTAAAGTGAACCGATTCCAATGCCTTGTAGGAAGAAGCCCATGCTTTTTCAAACGTTGAACCAAAACTCGAAGCGCACAAAACACGCCCCCCGGAAGTTTTTAATACTCCCTTCTCATCTACGGCACCTGCAATAAATACCTTAGCACCTTCTTTTGAGACAGCATCAGTATCTATAGTAATTTCATAGCCCTTTTTATATGACTGCGGATATCCGCCTGAAACAGCCACCGGTGCGCAGACAAAACCCTTTTTCCAGCTGAAGTTGAAATCCGCCAATGTTCCGTCAATAATAGAGCGGCACATAAGCGCAAAGTCAAAATTCATGAGGGGAAGGACAGCCTGAGTTTCCGGGTCTCCTAAGCGCACATTGTATTCAAGAAGCTTCGGACCGTCTTTTGTGAGCATCAGACCGAAGAAAATAAAACCCCGGTAATCCATGTTTTCGGCAATCATGCCTTTTAAAGTCGGCTCAAGTATATTTTTATTGAATAATTCCAAATCTCTTTCCGTAACATCGCTTACCGGTGCAACTGCGCCCATTCCTCCGGTATTCGGTCCCTTTGCGCCGTCGAGGAGTCTCTTGTGGTCTCTTGCCGGAACAAAAGGTTTAATACATGCCTTTCCGGAAGCTGCAGTCTCTTCTGTAACGCTCACCGCCGCCAATACTGATATTTCAACGCCCTGAAGATACTCTTCAATAACAACAACCGAACCTGCTTCCCCCAGTGTTTTATCTTTCATGAAACTGTCTACAGCCTCATGAGCGGTTTTAACATCGGCGGCAACCACAACACCCTTGCCGGCGGCAAGACCGTCAGCCTTAACGACGATGGGAGCGCCTGTATTATCAATATACGAATGTGCATCCTCGGTTTTTGCAAAGGTTTCACTTTTTGCACAGGAAATACCGTATTTTTTCATAAAGATTTTTGAAAGATCTTTACTCCCCTCAAGCGCAGCACCCTTTGTTTTCGGGCCTACAACGGGAATACCGCATTCCCACATCTGTGAGGAAATGCCCGCAACAAGCGGATCCTCGGGTCCTATGACTGCCATATCAACTTTTTCATAGACTGCAGTCTGCACCATGGCATCGATGCCCTGTAAACCTTCTGCAAACTCGCAGTCAGACGGGTTTATGTTAATACACTTATTCTCATGAGCTGTACCGCCGTTTCCGGGAATACAGACAATCTGCGTAACAAGGGGGCTTTTAGCCAAAGCCCAGCAAATGGCGTGCTCTCTGCCGCCCGAACCAATAACTGCTACTTTCATGGGGTTAATTATACACAAAAAAAGCCGTCTTGTGTAGACGGCCTCATATTCTTATCGCTTCTCCCTATTGAACTGATTTAGCAGGAAAGACGGTAAAACGATTTTGTATAAATACAAAGACTGTAAGTACCAGCAAAACCGCCATACCAATAAGGGAAACAGTTTGAAGATTTGGAAATTGACCGTTAAACCCGCCGGGAGATTTCAAAAACTGAAAAATTCCAAAGAAGGCCCAGGCTATAGGAAGCGGGAATGCTGCATTGCGGATTTTCAGGTTCACCGCGAATACAAGGACTACGGCAATAATGAGTGTTATGATTGCCCATGTTTCTACCGCTAATCCAAAACCGTTCCATTCCAATTTTACCAGTGCTGCCGAAATATTCACGACTGTTGCAATAAAAAGCCAGCCTGTATACAATCCGAATGTTAAGGGGAGCAGAAACCGTTTCCCTGTTTGATCTTCTTTTAACTTGATGCAAAGAAGAGCTAATGTAACAACAAACGCAATAATAAACAATACTGATAACTCCACGAGGACAAAAGAAAAGGCAACAATCCATGCAATATTTAGGATGCAGGTAATTCTAAAAAGCGGTGTTATGCTGTCTATTGCTTTTTGGTAATACGAATCATCTTTTTTTACTATCATCACAATAATTGATGTGATTAGTAAAAGATAAAGAAGACTCCAAATGCTGAACGTTGAAGGACTTGGCGTGATTAATGTTAGATACCTGTCGGAAATCTCTTTTTGAGATAGTCCATTGATTACCCCGAAAGCTCCTAAAGCGTTAACAGCCAGCGTGATTAATAGAAATAAGCCGTTAATAGATGCCGTTGCCCTTCTGTTCATAAAAACCTCCTATAAAAAATTCGTAAACTTTAGATGATAAAGTGCGGCGCTTTGTCAGACGCTCTTTATCATAGTCTCCATAGATTCCTTGCTAAGTATAATACTGGTTTTTTCATTTAGCAAGGATTATCGACAGCTGATTCATAGGTATGAGAAAAGAGAAGACATACAGCGTACTTGTAAAAAAAAGCCTGATATTCTACCGGCACATATCCGGCAGTATCAGGCTTTTGTAGTTTGTGCATAAGATGAGGTTTACGCTTTTGGTTCATCCGTATCAGCAGCAGAAACCCCTTCGGTAATTCCAAGATTTTTTTCCGCAGTAATTATGTCTTTGAACTCGGCAGCTTCAATTGTCTCTTTTTCAAGAAGACGCTGTGCTATATAGTCCATGACCTGCCGTTTCGATGCAAGCAGTTTTGTAACATACTCATACCGCTCTGCCATCAGGCGTGCAAGCTCTGCATCTATGTACGTCTGTGTCGTCTCGGAATACTCTCTAACGAGCTGGGGTTCGCCGGCTCCAAAGCCGTATCCGCCTCCGCGCTGTGAAAGTACAACGTTTTGGAATTTTTCGCTCATTCCGTAATCGGTTATCATGCGGCGGAGAATATCGGTCGCACGCTGAAGGTCATTGCCCGCTCCTGTTGAAACCTCGCCGAACTGGAGTTTTTCTGCAACACGGCCGCCTAAGAGCACATCTACCTCTCCCAAAAGTTCTTTCTGAGTCTTCAGATAGCGGTCTTCCTCGGGCATCTGCAGAGTGTAGCCCAGTGCTGCAATACCGCGCGGTATTATTGATATTTTATGTACTTTGTCTGCACCTTCTGTAAAGGCTGCAGTGAGCGCGTGGCCTGTCTCGTGGTAGGCAACAATCTTGCGCTCGTTTTCTTTAATTACACGGCTTTTTTTCTGAAGACCGGCAATTGCTTTTTCCACAGCTTCATCAAAGTCCTGCATGGAAACAAGCTTGCGCCCGCCGCGTACGGCAAGAAGGGCAGCTTCGTTTACGATATTTGCCAGATCCGCTCCTGCAAAACCGGATGTCGTCCGTGCAATAGAAGCTAAATTAACGTCGCTTCCAAGTTTAACGTTCTTTGCATGAATCTTTAAGATAGCCTCGCGTCCTACAACATCGGGCCGGTCAACCACTACCTGACGGTCAAACCGTCCGGGGCGCAGAAGCGCAGGATCTAATACATCAGGTCTGTTGGTAGCGGCAAGGAGAATCAAACCGTTAGAATTGTCAAAACCATCCATTTCCACGAGGAGCTGATTAAGAGTCTGTTCACGCTCGTCGTTTCCGCCTATGTTGTTTACACGGCTTTTTCCGATGGCATCGAGCTCATCAATGAACACGATACACGGAGCCTTGTCGCGCGCCTGTTTAAATAAGTCTCGTACGCGGCTGGCACCGACTCCGACGAACATTTCGACAAAGTCTGATCCTGAAATGCGGAAAAAGGGAACTCCCGCTTCGCCCGCTACAGCACGTGCAAGAAGGGTTTTTCCTGTTCCGGGGGGTCCTACCAAAAGAACACCCTTAGGAATTTTACCGCCAATATCTGTATATTTTTTAGGCGATTTTAAAAAGTCTACTACTTCGACAAGTTCCTCTTTTGCTTCATCCACTCCTGCTACATCTATAAACCGGGTTTTAACCTGACCTTCTTCAACTGCTGCTGCTTTTGCCTGTCCTGCGGAGAAAATGCTTCCGCCAAGCCCGCCGCCCATTTTTTTGAATAAAAGACGCCACATGAGAAAGATAAAACCGAACGGCAGTATCCACTGTAGAAAGAACTCAAGAATAAAATTACGCTGTGTCACTTGAGCCTTGTACACAACTCCTTTTTGATCAAGAAATTCCAAAAAGCCTTCTGTCCAGATTGCCGCGGTTTTGTAAACTGCCCTTCCCTGTGCTTGCGTTGAAAAAAGAGAAGGTGAAACTTCTGTCTTTTCACCGGGACCGTAGCCTGTAAAATAATTCTCACCAAGTTCCACCTCAACAATCTGTCCATTGTTAATCAGCTGTTTAAATTGTGTGAAATCTATGGTAGAATCAGTACGGGTCATAAAAAAGACATTTATTAGGGTTGTAATAACTAAAATGCCCAGAAGTATTGCCCAAAAGGGAACTTTAGGCAGCTTTCCTTTAGGATCGCCTTTTTTAGGAGGTTCTGATGATAATTTGAAAAAGTCAAAAGGATCTTTTTCATTTTTATTATTTTTATTACCGCTGTCGCTCACTAAATCCTCCATGCATC
The DNA here is from genome assembly GCA_023398165.1 of Spirochaetota bacterium. Taxonomy (GTDB): domain Bacteria; phylum Spirochaetota; class Spirochaetia; order Treponematales; family Treponemataceae; genus JAAZLA01. The sequence goes on from JAEWSQ010000021.1 coordinate 32,439, forward strand.
ATTGCTATACTAAAATATACGGAAAAAAAAAGGTTTAGTCGAGTAAAATTTTTTGATTTAATCCTTTTTTTCATTAATGTTAGGATTTCACATACCGATACTTGTACAAAGACTACACGGGAGGATTTTTTATGGCATACACCCAGGCATTTACCGCATATAAACAGACCAGCGTAAAAACAGCAACACAGGGCAAACTGATCGTAATGCTCTACGACGAGGCAGTTAAACAGCTTTCCCTTGCGCTTACCCGCTTTTCAGGCGACACGAAGGTCAATCCGTCAAATATTGATAAACTAAACGCCAATATACTGAAAACCCAGGAAATAATTACCGAACTGATGGTTTCCTTAAATCTAAATGAGGGAGGAGAGCTTGCTCAAAACCTCCTAGCCCTCTATGTTTTCTTTAATAAAGAACTTTTAGATGCGAATCTACACCATAACAGGCAGAAAATTGCTTTTGTAAGAGATAAAATGGATGAGCTGCGGGGAGCCTGGGTTCAGGCGGACTCTATGACGGCAACCCGCGCATCAGACATGAATCCTGCTGTAAGTATAAGCGGCTAGGACTGCCTTATGGAAGAAAATCTGTCCAATGAAGAATTTAATGAACGTGTAGCCATCCTCAAACGGTACAGGAAACTCCTTGAACAGCAGAGAGCTAAATTCAGGGAATATCTTGCCGTTCTTGAGAAACAGGCTCAGGGTATTGAAGATAGTAATGAAGACGCAATAGCAGCACATGCGGAGCTTGAACACCAGATTATTACCAATATTTCAACACTTCAGAAAGTAACGCTTCCCCTCGAAAAACTATATAAAGACAGCGTGAACGGGGATGATGATCAGATCCCTGTACTTAAAGCAGATTTGACAGCACTAAGAGACGAAGTGTTAAAACAGAATGAAAAAAACCGTGAATTATTAAAAACAAAAATAGTTGAAGTTCGGAACCAGATAAAAAAAATCCAGGATCCCAGAATGAATCCTTACGCAAAAACACGCAGCATCTACTCGCAAAACACTCCGACAGCCAGTATAATAGACGTGGAGATGTAATGAAAGACAACACAATATATATTCTAGACTCATACGGCCTTATTTACCGGTCGTATTATGCATTTATAAACAGGCCCCTTGTTAACGAAAAAGGGGAAAACGTTTCCGCCGTTTTCGGTTTTTTTAGAAACCTCTTATCAGCCATACAGAAATACCGCATATCCTTTGCTGCGGCGGCTTTCGATTCGAGGGGAAAAACATTCCGCCACGAAATGTACAGCGAATATAAGGCGACACGGCAGAAAACACCGGAAGACCTGCATGCGCAGGTACCCGTTATAGAAGAAATACTTACAGCTCTCGGTATACCGGTTCTCAGGAATGACGGATTCGAAGCTGACGATATTATTGCAAGCCTGAGCCGGCACTGTCTTGAAGAAAACAGACCGTGTAAAATTTTAAGCGGCGACAAGGATTTGATGCAGCTGGTAAGCAGCACCACTACTATATTGAAACCGGATAAAACAGGCGGATGGATGGAAGTTGACGCTGACGGCGTTAAAGCTGAATGGGGTGTGGGACCGGAACTGATGCTCGATCTTCTTTCGCTCACAGGCGACAGCTCGGACAATGTTCCCGGCATAAGCGGAGTCGGCGATAAAACGGCATTAAAACTTCTTACACAGTATGGAAATCTTGACGGTATTCTCTCTCATGCCGGTGAAATAAGCGGTGCAATAGGGAAAAAAATACAGGAAGGAAAGGATATTGCTCTTTTTTCAAAATCGCTCATAGCCCTGCGCTATGATGTTCCGCTTCCTCAAAAACTTGAAGATTATGAAACTACATCCCTGGATTATGCAAGCGCAGCCCGCCTCCTCTTCCGTTACGGTGTGCCTGCAGTCGCCAAACAGTATGCCTCCCTCTCAGGCGACCCTGAACTTGCAAAACAATCAGGAGTGCCGGGCGTGGTGACAAAAAAGGAAGCAGAAGATATTCCTCTATTCACATCGCAATCTGATATCAGCTATCCTGACGAAGATGACAATATCAGTCTTAAAAAAAATGAAGGCGTATATAAGGGTATTTATCAGCTGAATGAACTTACAGAGCTCATTGATGCAATTAAAAATTCTGAGAGGGAAGAGAAAATTGCTGCTTTTGACTGCGAAACCGACAGCCTCGACACCATGAATGCACAGCTCGCAGGATTTTCTCTTTCGATGCACAGCGGTACCGGTTTTTATATTCCGCTTCTAACGCAAGATTCCCTGATGAGCGGCTCTCTTATATCGAAAAAAGAAGCGTTAAAAGAACTTGAACGGCTTTTTTACGACAGTTCGGTAACGCTCATCATGCATAACGGTAAATTCGATTACGAGGTTTTGCGCTCAAACGGAATGGCAAAACCTTTTACCTGCAGGATTTTGGACACCATGATTGCAGCATGGCTGTTGAGTCCCGACCGGTCCTCTTTTTCACTCGAAGCCCTCTCAGAGGCAAAGCTTGGTCTCTCTACAACAAGTTTTTCACAGATTGTGCCGAAGGGAAAAACGTTTATTGACGTCCCTTTAGATGCGGCCGTTCAATACGCTTCGGAAGATGCGGACCTTACCTGGCAGCTGTGGCAGATTTTAAAACCGAAACTTGAAAAAAACAGGCTCAAGGATCTTTTCTGCACACTGGAAATGCCGGTACTGCCGATCCTCGCCGAGATGGAAATTCAGGGTATTCATATAGAAGAAAAAGAGTTAAATGACTACGGTGTTGAGTTATCGGCTCACATAGCAGGCATTCAAACTGATATTTACTCGCTCGTGGGGCATGAATTTAATATTGCATCCACAAAGCAGCTGCAGGAAGTACTTTTCGAGGAACGTAAACTTCCTTTTTCAAAAAAGACAAAAACAGGCTACTCGACCGACACCTCGGTTTTGGAGGAGCTTGCATCAGCCGATCCCGTTCCTGCAAAAATCCTGCAGTTCCGCCAGCTGTCAAAGCTGCTGTCCACCTATGTGGAAACACTCCCGAAACTCGCCGACAAAACAGGGCGTGTACATACAAGTTTTATTCAGACGGGAACTGCCACAGGCCGGCTTTCAAGCAGGGATCCGAATTTACAGAATATACCCGTGAGGGACGAGGAAGGCAGGAGAATACGAAACGCTTTTACACCCGAAAAAGGATTCAACCTGGTTTCGGCCGATTATTCTCAGATAGAACTTGTTCTTCTTGCCCACCTTTCGCAGGATGTAAACCTGTGCAAAGCGTTCAATGAGGGACAGGACGTTCATAAAGCAACTGCCTCACTAATATTCAACGTTCCCCCTGATCAGGTGACAGGAGACATGAGGCGTACTTCTAAAACTATCAACTTCGGCGTCATGTACGGTATGAGTGCTTTCCGGCTTTCGAACGAACTCGGCATTCCACGTGCGAGAGCGGCTCAGTTTATTGATTCCTATTTCCAGACATATTCCGGTATTCAAAGTTTTATTCAAAAGACAGTTGCCTTTGCTGAACAGTACGGCTACGTGGAAACCATAATGGGAAGAAGACGCTACATTCAGGCTATCAACAGCAAAAATAAGACGGAAAAATCCGGAGCTGAACGCATTGCGGTAAATACTCCCATTCAGGGTTCAGCTGCAGACATTGTTAAAAAAGCGATGATAGCCGTTAGTGCAGCCCTCAAAAAGAACTATCCCGATGCGCGCCTGCTTCTTCAGGTTCACGACGAACTCATCGTTGAATGCACAGAGGAACAGACAAAAGAAGTTAGTTCCCTTATACAAAAAGAGATGGAAGGCGTTATAAGACTTTCCGTACCGCTTAAAGTATCTGTTGAATCAGGCAAGAGATGGGGTGAATTTCATTGACGGGGCTCTGTACTAAAAGGCTTATTATTGCGCTCACCGGCCCCATGGCTGCGGGTAAAAACGCCGCGTCAGATATTTTAGAGAAGGAAGGTTTTTTGTGCTTTGATGCGGATACCCTTGTTCATACGGCCGTTGAAAATAAAAAAGAAGAAATTGTTAAGACATTTTCAAAAGAAGCTGATATGAGGCATATAAAACTTCTAAACGATGACGGCTCAGTAAACCGCAGGAATCTTGGAAGTATAGTTTTTTCAGATAGAGAGCTATTAGGAAAGCAGGAAGGCATAGTACACCCCGAAGTTGACAGAATTCTCAATGAGGCAATCGATGCGCATCCGGAACAGTCCATAGTTATTAATGCCACAGTTTTATATAAAACACCGGTCATTTCGCGGTGTTCCTTTATTTTATACATTACTTCCCCGCTCATCGTTAGATTTTTTAGAGTTTTACGGCGGGATTCCATGCCTTTTATGCAGATTTTTAAAAGATTTTACGCACAAAAGCATATCTTTGCTAAATATCGTTCAGTGAATGCCGATATGTATATAGTAAGGAACTTAGGTTCCCGAAATTCATTGAAGAATAAGATCCTGAAGATACTGCAGGATAATCTTTGTTCGCAAGGATACAGCGATGGAACAAAATAGAGTTTTATGGATAGTCGGTGCTGTTGGTGCCTTTTTACTCGTAGTAGTGGGAGCGGCTCTTCTTTTGTATTCTCCTTCACAAAATGCAGATGCTTCTATGACATCAATTGAAAATCTGGATTCAACCTGGGTTTCCCAGGAACCGCTCAATCTTGCAGCTGTTCAGCCGGAGCAAAACACACTGAATAATACTGCCCCGGGTCTTGATCCTTTACAGCCTAATCCGGGAACAACTCCTCTTTCCCAGACCGGTATGCAGTCCGGTGACGAACAGATTCCAAATTCGGTTCAGTCGCTCAACGTGTACTCAGGACAGACGACGGTAATATCGGGCCAGACAACTGCTATTGATTTGAACGACATCACAAGAGTAAGCGGTTCTCCTTCCGCCGTACACACACAGGACTCCCCCATAAACACACTAGTTCAGAACAATGCCGGCGGCAGTCAGGTAAAAACGGATGCTGAGCAGGGTGCCGTCAAGCAGTCATCTTCTACACTGAAACAGACCTCTTCTCAAGTAAACACACCGGCAAAAACTTCTTCTGCAAAAACAGATTCAGTAAAAGCATCGGCAGCAGTGAAAGCTGTCAGCGATAAATACTGGATTCAGGCGGCTTCTTTTACAAGCAAGAAAAATGCTGAGGATCTTAAAACTCAGCTGGCATCAGAAAAAATTAACAGTGAAATTTTTACCTTTACCGATGCAGACAGCGTTATGTACTACAGAGTTAGAGTCGGTCCGTATTCTACAAAAACCGAAGCAGAATACTGGCAGAATAGAATTGCCCTTGTTGACAAGTTAAGTTCTGCAAAAACATATATAACAAACTCTTCCGCACCGAAAAAATAACCTCAATGTGCTAAAAAGAGGGCTGTACATTCTATAAAGATAGTATATGAAGCATATACTATCTTTTTTATTTTTACTGGGTTTTACATACTGCATTACGGCACAGGATACCTCAGCAACCGTAAAATGCTCGCTTGAAGACTTAAGTATTTTACGGAACGGTTTTTCGATTGAACATAATTTTTTTACTGCCTCTGTCTATACTGTTTCGACAAAAGACTACACTCACATTAAAAACTGGTTTATTAAAAGCACTTTAATACCGAATCTTTCCTTATTTTTCGGGACTGCAGGAATTGACGGGATTGCATCGTTTGCACGGAATCCTGATTTCGCTGTGCAAAGCAGAGTGCTTCATACAAACCCTTTAAACAGCATTAAACCTATTCCGTCTTTGCCCGGTCTTCAGTCCTCTTCTATGAAACCCCTCGCGCTTGCCGAATTTTCTATTCCATTTTCATCTTCTTTTTCTCCTTCCATTACGTTTTTTTATTCAGCTATCGATCTAAACGGTCTGTACAATGAAAGCACAGAATCTCTTTCATTAACTCTGCCCTTAACACTCACTCCGTTTTCCGCTTCAACATCGTTCACTGCTTTTAGCTACCTCCGGAAAAGCGCTCAATCATCTTCATGGTACAGTCCGTATCCATACTCGGAAGACGGCAGATACTTTTTCTTTACCAATGCAGCCGTTCTGCGTTTTCCATTTTTAAACCTGTCAGTATTATCAGCGATGAGTGAAATAAGTGAAAGCAGGTGGAAGTATTCCTGCCTCGGCGAAGCACGTTCAACTATAACTGTCAAGAAAGGGAAGATTTTCATCGGAGGAAAAGCTTTTATATGCGATTATGATTTTATAACGCTCGGCAGCAGCAAGGTGCGGACCGTTCTCCACTTTTCTTTAAATCCCCGCATTCAGATTCCTCTCAATAAAAAAAACACAACGAAACTTTCTCTTGGGCTTACAGGCGATTATCAAAAAAAATATACTCCGTCATTGCCTCCCTCAGAAGAGAATGTAAAAGCCGTAAAAGCTGCTGCAGAATTAGCAAGTTCTTTTTATTCACTGGAAGTACAATGCGGTGCTGATAATGTATTTTCCCCCTCATTTATAGGAAAAGATACGTGCGCTTTACTTGATGTTACTGTGAGTTTATCGTTTAATAAGTTTTCTCCCATCCCCTTAACTTACTTGCAGAAAGTTTCCTTTTCACATGTTCCCCTTAATAGCGAAGAAGAAAAAAGAACAAGCACATACTCGAGTGTTGAGTTTACTTCAAAGGGTAAAACGCCTCTTACTATTTCTGCAGGAGTAACATTTGATTTTTTAAGCGGCCCGGTTTTGGCGCTCTACGGTATTCAAACTAAATTTTCATATAAAAATTTAAATGCATCGGCGTCATTCACGTATGATACGAAATCAGGAAAGTACAATTCAAGCGCGGCTCTTTCCTTCCGCACATATTCCTTATATTGAAAAAGGGCGGTTAACATGATATTCTTAAAATAAGGAAGGACATAATGATAAAGCATCAGCTCAGCGGATCGTGGACGTTAAAACCGTCAGATAATACACTGCTGCCGGGAAAAAAGAATGTAACCGTTCAGTTCCCAGGCGATATTCATTCTGCATTAATTTCACAGAATATTATACCGGATCCTTATTACGGGAAAAATGAACTTGCAATTCAGTGGGTCGGAAAAACTGACTGGATATGCGAAAAAGAGATTACAGTTAAAAAAAATTTCATACAGGGTCAGCAGTTTATTGTACTGGATACCGCAGACACCTATGTTCATGTTTTAGTAAACAACACCGAAGTCGGCTTCTGCGATAACTACTTTAAAAAATGGCGCTTTAATATAAGTACTATTATTAAGGAGGGGAAAAATACTATAACTCTAGTTTTTGACTCTGCTGAAAAACATGCAGTTAAGGAAGCATCAGTGTACCCCTACCCTGTACCCTGCTCAAGCTATGATGTATTTTCACCGAACAGAAACTTTTCACGCAAGCCTCAGTGTCATTCAGGATGGGACTGGGGGCCGTGTCTTATGGTATCTGGCATTTACTCCTCAATTGAACTTGTTCAGACTGTAAAAGGTCTTCTTGATTATGTTGAAACAAAAACAACGAAAATGAAAGACGAGTGGCTTGTTGAACTGACAGCTCATTATACAGCACTGACAGACTGCGCCGTTACCTGCTCAGCATCACTTTCCGGGTCTTCCATTGCGCCTTTACAAACGGAAACACAGGTCAAAGTTCATACAGGAGAAAACCGCATCAATCTAACAATGTCTGTGAAAAATCCGGAATTATGGTACCCGTCAGGATGCAGACCGGAAGATGATGAAGCTATTATGAAAACCGGCAGACCTTCATTTACAGAAAATACGATGTATCAGCTTTGCGTGAAGGCTGCAGATTCCTCACTTGAAAAAAAAATTGCTTTCAGAACTCTCGAGACAGTGAGTAAAAAGGACAAAGACGGTTTGAGTCTGTATTTTAAAGTCAATGGAAGAACCATTTTTTCCAAAGGTTCCAACTGGATTCCCCTCGATGCTCTTCCGTCCCGCCACACTCCGGAGCGCTATGAACATCTTCTTGATTCTCTTGTCAAAGCAAACATGAATACCGTCCGCGTATGGGGAGGCGGAATGTACGAAAAAGACTGTTTCTATGAAATCTGCGACCGTAAGGGCATACTTATATGGCATGATTTTATGTTTGCATGCGGCCTCTATCCTACTAATAAAAAATTCCTTGATTCTGTTCGCAGCGAGGTTCAGCATCAGGTGCTCAGATTAAAAGATCATCCGTCAATAGCGCTGTGGTGCGGTAACAATGAAAACCTTGGAGCTTTAAACTGGTACAGCGAATCGAAAAGGAACCGGGATCTTTACCTGCGTGATTACGACAGATTGTATGAAGGTGTTGTCGGCGATGAAGTAAAGAAAAATGATCCGGAACGGATGTGGTGGCCGAGTTCACCCTGTGCCGGACCTGATAATTTTGAAGATAACTGGAAAGAGGACTCAAAGGGCGACATGCACTATTGGGATGTATGGCACGGGAAAAAATCATTTGATGCCTATTACTCGATCAAGCCGCGTTTTGTTTCCGAATTCGGGTATCAGTCTTTTCCTTCATACTCAACAGTTAAAACATATGCCTCCGAAGAGGAAATGAATCTTACAAGCCCTGTAATGGAATTTCACCAAAGGTCACCGTGCGGAAATGCTGTTATTATAGAAAACTTTGCCCGGTATTTCCGGTTCCCGAAGTCTATTAAAGACATGCTGTATTTAAGCCAGGTTCAGCAGTCGCTCGCGATGAGAACTGCCATAGATTACTGGAGAAGTCTCCGCCCCTACTGCTTGGGCTCGATTATCTGGCAGCTGAATGATAACTGTCCGGTTGCCTCCTGGTCTTCCATCGAATACATGGGAAAATGGAAACTGCTTCATTACGATGCAGCAAAGTTTTTTGCTCCCGCTGCATTAAGTCTTTATATAAAAGACAGTACGCTCTATGCTTACGGCCTTAATGATACGCAGAACACTATTGATGCTTTGCTTACACTCTCTTTCACCGGCTTTGACGGGAAAAAAATTGATAACGATATAGTACTGGAAAAACAGCTCGCCTCAGATTCTTCGACGCTTATGTACAGCTGCACTTTCGAGACTCTTCCTTCTGAAAAAAATACCTACGCAATAACAGGCTCATTAACATCTTCACTCATCACTTCAAATGCGACAGTGTTTCCCTCACTGTTCAAACACTGTGAACTGTTGGATCCTGAAATATCAGCAGAAGTAATTGAAAAAGAAACAAAGGAGGGAAAGGTTTTTGAAATACAGCTTTCATGTAAAAATCCCGCGTTTTTTGTTTCGCTTGATTCAGGTTCATGTAAGGGTATTTTCTCCGACAATCTTTTTACGCTTCTGCCTTCAAAAAAAATGAAAATTATTTTCACTCCTGAAAATAGTAAAGTATCTTTCAGCAGGTTTAAAAAAGAATTAACACTGTATAATTTACGGGGAACTTACTAGAGAAAAAAAAGCTGTCCGCATATTGCGGACAGCTTTTTTACTTTGAATACAGTTAATAAAAATTACTCTTTAAGAGCTCCGCCTGCAACACCTTCTGATAGATTCTTCTGGAATAAGAAATATACGACCAGTACAGGAAGAGTCGCTATAATTAGAGCTGCAATCTGCCAGCCGAGCTGAATACCTGTACGGCTTGAGAATGAATACACCCCGACGGGCAGCGATTTAGTTACTTCCTTACTTGCCATAACCAATACAAGAAGGAATTCATTCCAAATACCGAGACCGGTCATTATGCTTATTGTAATAATAACTGGAATTGTCATCGGTACAATAATACTTATAAATGAGCGCATGGGTGTTGCACCGTCAATATATGCAGACTCAACGAGACTGTTCGGCAGCCCGCGAATAAACTGCGATGCAAGCATTACGGCCATTGGAAGACCGAATGCCACATATACAAGAATAATACCGACATGCTTATCTGTCAGTTTTAATTTTGTAAGCAGAAGGAACAAGGGAATAATTACCTGATTAATATCAAGCAGGTAGCCTAGTCCGATTAATCCCGAAACAATTGTTGCAATTTTAGCATATTTAAATTTGCTTACTCCGTAGCCTATCATTAGCCCGAACAGCACAATAAAGAAAGTAGAGACAACCGTGTACAGAACACTGTTAAGGAATTTTGCGCCGAGTGTTCCGCGGGTCCAAGCCGATGTATAGTTCCACCATATTGTATTCCAGCTTATTGAAGCCTGATAATTTGACGGAAGCTGATTGAGAACAACTGTATCGCCCTTCTTAAGACCTTTCAAATTTTCAGGCAAATCTTCGCGGTCAATAAAATGAATTTTTGTTCTTTTTCCCGGAGCAATTGTCTTAGATTCAAGGATAATAATTTTTGAGTTGATAATATCATATTGTGAAGGAGTAAAATTATATTTTTTAATTAGCTTATCAGGATACACAATGTTCAGCTGGGGCTGAATCACTTCAAACTCATCATTTTTATTATCAAACATTGCCTTTGGTAAAGAATAAATATTTAAATTCAATTCCTCATTTGTTTTAAAAGATGAGTAGCCCATCCACACCAGCGGCGCTATAGTTACAATCGACCATAAAATAAAAATAAAATATGACAGCGGTTTGGAGAGATACTTTCCAAAAAAACCGGTAGTTACAATTTTTTCTGTATCTGGCATATTAGTACTCCTCATGAGTGCCGAGTTTCTTTCCAATAAAATTACTGAAGAGAATCATTATTATACTGATAAGAACAACGGTATTGGAAATCGTAGCACCATATGCAAACCGCATTGAATTGGAATAATCCTGGAATGCGGTACGGTACATTAACAGCGGCAATACCTCTGCATTTAAGCGGGTAATACCTTCTGTGGTAATTGCAAATATTAAGTTAAAACCTTTAAGAGAACCTGCAATGGCAAGAACTGATGAAGTCAGTATTGTTCCTGCAAGAAGCGGAATAATTATCCGCACGAAAATTTGAGGTTCGGATGCACCGTCTATTTTTGCAGCTTCTATCATACTGTCATTAATTTTCTGTAAATTTGCAAGGAAGATAATCATATAAAAACCGGTATAAACCCAAATGAGTGCAATACCTACCGGGATCATCGCAGTTTTCGGCGAGAGCATCATAGTAAACTGCCGTGAAGGATCATTCGACAATGACTGCATAATACGTGCAACGGGTCCGTCTACCATAAAAAGCATTCTCCACATAATACCGATAACGATCATCGATAAAAACTGCGGAAGAAAAACCATCGACTGGAAGAAGTTAGCCCCTTTTACCTGCTTCCTATAAAGAATAAATGCCAGAATAAAACCTATCGGTATTTGTCCGAAAATTGATACGGCAACAACTATCATGTTGTTCTTAAAGGCATGCCAAAAATCCGGGTCATTAAACATAGTCTTGTAATGAGTTAATCCCATAAAATTCCACTTACCCCCGATGTTCGGGTTATAGTCTGAAAAACTTAGCAGAATAGAATAAAAAATCGGATATGCTACAATGAAAATGTAAATAATAAAGCCCGGAAGAATAAAACCTAAAAATGTTAAGAAATCTCTTGTGTCGCGTTTCTTCAAAGCACACTCCTGTTTAGACACAAAAAGGGGATTTTTACAGTACATCAATCGTATAACACCATCGATATACCAAAACCCCCTTTCTGCTTTGACAAATACTTATGTATTATGTCTTATTACTTGCGAAGTAATTCTTCAACTTTTGCTGCAAGAGCGCTGCCGGTTGTTTTTCCAGCAACAATTTCCTGCATACCGGCGTTAAGAGCATCGTTCGGAGCACCGGTTACATAAGAGTCAATAACCTGTGTCTCGATCATACCGGAACCGCCGAAAGCAGCTTTTGCTTTAACAATTGCAGGAAGATCAGAAGGAAGAGCAACTTTAATAACGGGAGCTACGATAGCACCGTCGCGTACACGCTGAATTGTTTCTTCTGCACCGTAGAAGTAGTTAAGGAATTTCATAGCTGCATCGGTTACACCGTCTTTTTCAGCAGCTTTTGTCATACCATAACCAGACTGTTTAGCAGCAGCAACTGAACCTGCATTACCTTTTTCGCCGGGAATAGAGGGGAAAGCGATAAGAGACGTTACTTCCTGTGTTTCAGGAGAAATGTTTCCTGCATCCCACTGACCGGTCATGTAGAAAATAGCTTTTCCATTGCTGTAGTTGGAAAGACCGGTACCTGAGTCGATCATTACAGAGTTAGCAGAAAGTACGCCGTCTTTTACCATTGTTGCTAAGAAATCAAGAGCGGCAACTGCAGCAGGATCAGTGAATTTTACAGTACCGGCTTTAGCCTGTTCCGGGAAATCCTTCATACCTGTTGTGCGTGCAAGGAAACATGACATAACGCATGAACCCCATGCCCATCCGTCAGCACCGTGTGTTGAGAAAACTTCAATGCCTTTTGCTTTTGCAGCAGGAACCATAGCTACCATGTCTGCATAGGTTTTGGGCATTGCAAAGCCGAGTTCTTTAAGAAGCTTTGTGTTGGCAAATACTACTGTGCAGAGGTTTGATGTTCCGAGAGGAAGGTATACACGCTGTCCGTCTTTTGTGTCTGCAGGGATAGTGTTCAAGTCAAAAAGACTGGTGTCAATATACTTGTTTAGATCAATCTGAACACCTGCTTCCTGCCAGGGACCGCCCCAGCGTGCATCTGAGCCCATGTATGCAATGTGAGGTACATCACCTGCAGCAAGACGGGCTTTTACTTTGTTATGATATGCTTCATCATAAAGCATTTCATAGTCAACTTTTACACCAGGATTAGCTGCTTCAAAAGCTGATACGATACGAACGAAGTTCTGTCCTTCAGAATTTGAGTTATCACCGTAACCCATAACCTTGAGAACTACCTCTTTTGATTTTGCAGTGTCTTTTCCGCCGCCTGCAAAAACCAGTCCCAATGCCAAAACAGCAAAAAGACTAACTAATACTACTTTCTTTGAAAGTTTCATTCTTTTCCCCCTTTCATAAGAGTAACAATTAAAATATGCTTAACCCGCTTTTCGGCGGGAAATAGCCTTGGTTAATTGGTTCCTTCAACCAACAACAGGATAACACCAAACGAACAATCTGTAAAGGTTTATTTGATGTTTTTTTACATTTTTTTCCGGAATTTATTAGTTAAAGAGTTATTTATTTTTAGTATGGGAAGATAGTAATATTTAGCTGATTATTCAATTAGTCACCTTTCTTAAGATCAGAAAAGGTTTTAAGTACGGAACGGCCTGTACCTGACCGTGATGAAAGACTCGGAAGTGCAAACATCTGCTCTAAGAACATTGCTGCAGCCCCGTACGCTACCGATAAGGTTTCCAAAGATGCAAGTGAAACGGTATATTTACGCTCAATTCTGTACGGCCACTGATATCTGATGCGCTCATGAATAAGAGTCATAAGTTTTTCCGCATACATTCTGTCTATACCGCCTATATATACCTGTTCCAAATTCAATGTGTTTACTATAAAGGCAACGTGCTGTGCCAGCTCGAAAAAAACCGACTGTATAACGTCGTTATCTATGCTTTCGAGGCTGTCCTCTCCCGACAAAAACTGTCCGTTGTTGCCCTCATTCCACAAAATACTTCTAAACTCGCCCGCCGAACACTCAGGGCCTTTTAGAATTCTGCCATTAACCACAATGCCGAGCCCTACAGAAAGATTTTTTTTGGATGCTTCGGTCGGCTGCAGGACACGGTATTCGGTTAATACAAAGAGCATGTTTTTTATGTTACGGGTTTCAGAAAGAAGCTGTTCGCCGTAACAGCAGCATCTCGCATCATTTTCAATAATAACCGGAATATCAATAATTTTAGACATTTCCTGTGCAAAAGGGAATTCCTTATTAATCATCAGGGGAACAGATTGAATTATCAATCCTTCATCTGAATTAACAAGAGCGGGAAAACCTACTCCTATACCGATCAGGGGAATACCCATTTTTTCCGCTTCAGAAGCTATCATCTCAAATGCGCGGGTAAAGATTCCATAGTAGTTATCTTTCTCATAAACTCCCGGCTGAATTGCCTCCTGATGCTGGAAAAGGACTGTTCCATGCATGTTTAGAATACAGCAAACATACCGCCCCGGGTTAATTTCGACGCCGCCGATGCACGCAAATGAGGGAGAAATTTGTAAAAAGATGGGTTTTCTGCCGCCTAATGGTCCCGGATCCCCCTGCGCCAGCTGGGATACCAGCCCAATTTCTTCAAGAGAAGATACGATTTTTGTAACAGTGGATTTATCAATACCCAGCTCTGATGCTATTTCTACCCGGCTTATTCCGCTTTTTTGCCATATAAGCCTTAGAATTCGTGAAACATTAATATCAGAAGGAGAGTTAATTGATTTCATATTTTAAGGATGATACCACGGCTTCATAATGAAAGCAAGAATAAAAAAGTACAGATACCGCTCTTTTTCACAATAAAGCCGGATATTTTAAAAAAAAATTATTAGAGGGAATTGTCCATATTCGGAGATTCAATATCTTTAAAATATTTCAAAGTACCGACTTTTAATTCATCGGTAGCATCATCATCGCAGACAATAATCGCTTTCGGATGCATCTGAAGACAGCTGATTGTCCACATCTGGCTTATACCCTCTTCAACGGCGTGACAGAGCGCGCGCGCCTTGCTGTGTCCGGTAATCAGTATTAGAACTTCTGCGGAATCGGTAATAGTACCCACACCGACAGTCAGTGCAGTCGTGGGCACCTGTGAAATATCGCCGCCGAAAAACCGTGAATTTACAAGAATTGTATCGCGGGTCAATGTTTTTACCCTGGTGCGTGAAGCCAGAGAGGAGCCAGGCTCGTTAAAAGCAATGTGTCCGTCCACACCGACGCCGCCCAGAAACAGTTTGATTCCGCCTGAAGCGGCTATGGCTTTTTCGTAGGCAGCGCATTCAGCTTCAAGATCCTGAGCCATTCCGTTAAGAATATGAACATTCTCCTTTTTTATATTAATATGGCTGAAAAAATTATCCTTCATAAAACGGTGGTAACTCTGGGGATGATCAGACGGCAGCCCTACATATTCGTCCATGTTGAAGCTAACAACATGCTCGAACGACACCTTTCCCGCTTTATTCAAAGCAATAAGTTCCCTGTACGTGCCGAGAGGTGTCCCTCCTGTAGGAAGCCCAAGGACAAAGGGCTTTTTTGCTGTTGGAGACGCATCATTAATGCGCTTTGCAATATGATTTGCTGCCCATACCGAGCATGAATCATAATCCGGTCTTACAATTACTCTCATGAAAAATCCTCCTCAAAGAGTTACGAACCGACATTATACAATATTCTTCACAATTTTTCCCTGAATAATTGAAATGAGAACATTGAAGTGTTTATCGAATACTGTCACGTCGCCGTCGGCACCGGGAATTATTACTCCTTTTTGTGCATACCTCATCACTCTGGCGGGATTCGATGAAGCACATTTTACCGCTTCTTCGACAGGAAATCCATACCCGGCAAGATTTTTAATGCCTTTAATCATAGTAAGACCGGAACCTGCTATTACAGCATCCTTTACCCGGTGAAAACATCCTTCTGAAAAGACAACCTCTTCCCCGTTTGCATAAAGGGGAGAGGTGTTTTGTTCCGTGGGAGTCAAAGCGTCAGTGACGAGAACAATTTTATCAATAGGCTTATCGCGGGCAACCAGCTTTAATAAGTCGGGATGCACATGAATACCGTCGGCAATCACCTCGCAGGACATCTCTGAATGAATAAGCACAGCCCCCACAGCACCCGGATTCCGGTGATGCATCTGGCTCATTGCGTTGAAAAGATGCGTCGAATGAAGGATTCCCGCCTGCATCCCTTCCACCATATGCTCGTACTGCGCATTCGTATGACCTGCTTGTGCAATAATTCCTTTCTTTATACAGTACAAGGCCAGTTCTCTCATGCCCTTAATCTCAGGAGCCACAGTCATGTTTATAATATGCCCCTCAGAGGCTTTCCACAGCCGGTCCATGAGCTCAAGATCCACAGATCTTACCGTTTCAGGTCTTTGAACCCCAAGTTTATCGGGCGAAATAAACGGTCCTTCAAGATGCACTCCCATTATTTTTGCGCCTTTTTCTCTTCCCATTGCCTTTACAATCTGCTTTATTGAAAAAGTCATTGTCTCTTCATCCGCAGGATACAGCGTCGGATTAAAGGCGCTTACTCCGTACTGGGCTAAATCTTCCGACATGGCGATCATTGAATCAACAGAACAATTGTCTGTACCGTGCCCTGCAAATCCGTGAATATGAGTATCTATAAAACCTGGAGCAATATACGCGCCTTCCACATCGACAACCCTGACCGACGGAGGAAACTTTTTCTGCTCAAAGCGTTTTTGACTGAAAACATCTGATACTTTACCGTCCTCTATAAGAACAGCACAATTTTCCATCACAGAAAAACCGTTTAATAAAATCCCGTTATGAAGACATATACCCATACCATCCCCTTAGTTTGTACAACAAAAGTACTAACCAAACAATACCATAGTTAGAAAAAAAAACAAGTATCTTTATCGCAAATCCGGTAATATCAGTATATACTATAAGCCTCTGGTATAAGACTGATATTAAATAAGTTTTTAGACTCCTTGAAGAGGCCTGCGCAGCTTCGCAGTGTTTACCGCTTAGTTATTATTTGACAACCGGAATAATATATGATATTCTGTGGTTAATTGGTTGTTTCAACTAACCTTGAATGATCTTCATAAATCATACAATACTGGTGGAATATCACCTAGGAGGATGCAATGAAATTCGGGCATTTTGACGATGTTAACAGGGAGTACGTTATTGAAACTCCGCGAACCCCTTACCCGTGGATTAACTATCTGGGTAATGAAAAATTCTTTTCACTCATTTCCAACACAGCCGGAGGCTACGCTTTCTATACTGACGCTCGCCTGCGCCGCCTAACCCGCTACCGCTATAATGATGTTCCGCTCGACAACAACGGACGCTATTTTTTCATTAATGACGGCGGGAAAGTCTGGAATCCCGGATGGAAGCCGATGCGCGTTGAACTTGACAGTTATGAATGCCGCCATGGGTTCGGATACTCAAAAATAGCATCTTCAAAGAACGGTATTAAAGCTGATATTCTGTATATGATTCCTAACGGCGACAATGCCGAGATCCAGAAAATCACGCTTACTAATACAAGTAAAGCACAAAAAAATATTGCCCTCCACTCTTACATTGAATGGTGTCTGTACAATGCCCATGATGACAACACAAACTTCCAGAGGAATTTCTCAATCGGTGAAGTTGAAGTACTGGGAAGCACTATTTACCACAAAACCGAGTACCGCGAAAGAAGGAATCACTTTGCTTTCTACCATGTAAATTCAAAGATCGACGGTTTTGAAACCGACAGAGAAACCTTCCTGGGGCTTCACAACAACTACGATCATCCCGATGCTGTTTTTGCAGACAAGAGTTCAAACTTCGTGGCCGACGGCTGGTCTCCTGTTGCAAGCCACCGTATTAATGTTTCATTAAAACCCGGCGAATCAAAGACTTATATTTTTATTCTCGGCTACATTGAAAACGACAACGATAAAAAATGGGCTTCCAAAGCAGAAGCAGGTTTACTGCAGACAAACCCTGCGATGCGCGTTATCAATAAGGAAAAGGCAATTGCTGTTCAGAATAAATACGACACTCCGGAAAAAGTAGAGAAAGCCTTTACCGCACTCAAAGAATTCTGGGCGGAAATGGTCGGCAAGTACACCCTGAAAACAGGCGACGAGAAACTTGACCGCATGGCTGTCTGGAATCAGTATCAGTGTGTTGTTACCTACAATTTCGCCCGCTCCGCTTCCTACTTTGAAAGCGGAATCGGACGCGGAATCGGATTCCGCGATACAAGCCAGGACATGCTCGGAGTAGTTCACTCAATGCCCAAATCCCGTGTCCGCGAACGATTGTTCGATGTCGCTTCAACACAGTTTGAAGACGGAAGCGCATACCATCAGTTCCAGCCTCTCACGAAACGCGGAAATGCCGATATTGGAAGTAATTTCAATGACGACCCCTTGTGGTTAGTCCTCGGTGTCGGCGGCTATATTAAGGAAACAGGCGATGAGCAGTTCCTCAAAGAAATGGTTCCCTTCGACAATAACGAGAAAAATAAGGCAACTCTTTTTGAGCACTTAAAGCGCTCTTTCCGCTATATCACTACTCACATAGGCCCTCACGGGCTGCCCCTCATCGGAAGAGCCGACTGGAACGACTGTCTTAACCTCAACTGTTTCAGCTCAGACCCCAACGATTCTTTCCAGACATCCACCAACAAAGACGGAACAAATGCGGAATCTGTCATGATCGCACAGATGTTCGTCTATGTTGCTCCCGATTATGCTGCAATGTGCCGCATGATGGGAGATGAAGAAGAAGCAAAGTTTGCCGAGGAACAGGCTGCAAAAATGGTTCAGCAGATCTGTAAAACAGGCTGGGACGGCGACTGGTACATCCGCGCATACGACGACTTCGGTCATAAGATCGGTTCAAAGGAATGCGAAGACGGAAAAATCTTTATTGAAACACAGGGATTCGGTTCCATGGCTCAAATCGGCGCCGACAAGGGCTACCCTGCAAAGGCTCTCGACAGCGTTGAAAAACACCTCGACACAAAATACGGCATCGTTATTCTTGATCCGCCGTATAAGGATTACCACATCGAACTCGGTGAAGTTTCATCGTATCCGCCGGGATACAAAGAAAATGCGGGTATTTTCTGCCATAACAATCCCTGGGTAATTATAGGCGAGGTAAAAACAGGCAGAAGTGCAAAGGCCTGGGAACACTACAAGAAGATTGCTCCATCCTATCTTGAAGATATAAGCGAAATTCACCGCCTTGAACCCTATGTGTATGCACAGATGATTGCAGGAAAAGGCGCAAGACGCCACGGAGAGGCTAAAAACAGCTGGCTCACCGGAACTGCTGCATGGAACTTTGTTGCACTTTCACAGTGGATCTGCGGTGTAAGACCCGAGTACAAAGGTTTAAGAATTGAACCGCGCCTTCCATCGCACATTAAAAATGCCGTGATTACCAGAAAGTATAGGGACTGCACCTACACCATTGATATTACAAACAATAATCCGGAAGGAAAGGTTGTTCTTTCATCCGATTCTGCCTCTGTAACAGGAACTCTTGTACTTGCTAAAGACAGTTCAAAGGAAGTAAAGGTAAAGGCTGTAATAGGCTGATGTACTGAGTAGATACAATAAGTATCAGCTATACTGATAGTGAGCTCCGGGACGGAGGATTTAAACAACTCCTTTCCTGCCCGGGGCTTTTTTTATCTTGCATACTGCATAAAAAGAGCATAGTATACAATCATGATAGAATTTACGATTCCGCTTATTGATGAAAACCTTGCCCAAAACCCCGGTGATGTTTTTTGTAGCTATGATTTGGAAGGCATAGAACTTGAGTATCCGTGGCCCAAATATAAACCCCGTTCTCTTTTTACCGGAGTATTTATTGCAGCCGGAAGAGACGGCATAGCCCTTTCTTTCTGCGCCGAAGTGCCTAAAAATATGACTATTGCAGATCACGCGCGCAATAAAGAAAAGATTTTTGAAGACGACTGCTTGGAGTTTTTTGTACAGCCTCACGGAAGTGCCGTGTATTACTGCTGGGAAATTAACAGTAGAGGATTCTATCTTGATTACAGAGCCGGATCCGGAAAAGAAGGGAAAGATGCTGTTTCATACACAATGAGTGAACCAAAAAAAACATATGACGGGAGCAGTAAAATATCAGGTTATATAGAAGCTATGATACTTGAAAATCCGATAATTTTTGATTATAACTGGCAGTCCCATGCTTCAGCGGCAGCTTTCATAGAAGACGAATTCTGGTATACGGACTTATTCATACCCTGGACCGATTTTTCCTTGGGGGAAAGTTTTTCATACAAAAATCTTGAAGGAAAAGAATGGAAATTTACCTGCAACCGGATTGATAATACAGGAATGGAAATAAGCAGGCAAAAAATTGAAAAGAGCAATGCAAAGAGCAAGGGAAGTCCAAAAAAAATTAATCCCGGTCTTCAGTGCCTGATCGAAGAATCTGAATATCCCTCATTTCATCAGAGTGATTTTTTTGCTTCCGGAAACTTTCAAAAATACGGCAAACTCATGTGATGTATTTTAGATCCGTTACAAACAGCAGGGTACATCCCATTCAATAACATAAAGGCTCATGGGCAATTTTTTGACCATGAGCCTTAGTATTGCAGTTTATAAACTTTTTTTATTCTGCTTTCGTCTTGGGTATAGCAAGATTAAGTATAATTCCAACAACAGTGGCAAGGGCAACACCGCTTAGAGAGAAGGTGAAGCTTGAACCGATGTTGAACTGCAGAATTCCGCCGCCGATTCCAATAACAAGAATTACGGAAGAAATGGTCAGGTTTCTCTTATCTTTGTAGTCGACACCGCTTTCCACGATTGTGCGCAATCCGCTTGAAGCAATGAGTCCGTACAGAAGCATCGAAATACCGCCCATTACAGGACCGGGAATTGTCTGAATAACTGCGCCGAATTTCTGAATGAATGAAAGAAGAACAGCAATAACTGCAGCTCCTCCGATTACCCAGACGCTGTATACCTTAGTAATTGCCATTACACCGATGTTTTCACCATAGGTTGTGTTGGGAGGTCCGCCCCAGATTGCTGCCCAGGAAGTTGCAAGACCGTCGCCGAGAAGCGTGCGGTGAAGACCGGGATCTTTGTAAAAATCCTTTCCGACTACTTTGGAAGTAACCAGAGTGTCGCCCAGATGTTCGCAGATTGTTGCAAGCGATACAATAATAAATGTTAAAATCGGAGCAAAAGCAAATTTAGGAGCGAGCCAGTAATACTTGCCTGCTTCATCGAGCTGAAGGAAGGGAAGGCCGAACCAGCGTGCCTCGTTAACAATACTGAAATCAATTAATGCATAGGCGGGGAAGAAGAAGCCCATTATAAGAGTGAACAGATAGCCGCCCACGAGTCCTATGAGAATTGCAATAGTGTTGAAAAAGCCCTTCAAAAAGATGCTTGAAAGAATTGCAATCGAGAGTGTTACAAGTGCGATTGATAAATACACGAGGGAGTATGCACCTGTTCCGTCATACATAGCAGATTTCATTGCGACGGGCGCAAGGTTCATACCTATAACAATAATAACCGAACCTATTACGACCGGAGGCAGTACTTTATCGAGCCATGAACTTCCTGCAACCTTTATAATGCCTGCTACTACGGCATAAAAAAAACCGGCACACATCGCACCTCCCAAAGCATAGGCGGCGCCGTATGTCTGGGAAATACCGATTAATGCCGGTATAAAAGCAAAAGATGAGCCTAAAAAGGCCGGCACCTTTGCACCTGTACATAAAATGTAAATCAGGGTTCCTGTTCCTGCAGTAAACAAAGCAGTTGACGGGCTTAATCCGGTCAACAGCGGAACAAGAACTGTTGCTCCGAACATCGCAAACACATGCTGAAAACTTAAGGGAATCCAGCGGCCTAATTTTGGCCGGTCATTAGGACCTAGAATGGCATTATCCTTCATTATTCCTCCATATACTAAATTGTCGCATTATAGCACAGGATGATTCAGTTTTGCAACTGAAAAAATCAACGGACAGTGAAGGATATTGAATATGTTTCATCACCGTAGAATACTTCCAGAGAATGGCTGCCTTTTTCCACCGGAAGATAAAAAGAAAAAGGACGGGCAATTTCCACAACAGATCCGTTTTCTGTATACACTTTTCCGTCATATAAAACTGATAATAGACCGTCTTCATCCCCGGTACTGCCGCCTGTTGCTTCAACGAGTATTTTTTGATTGTCTTTTTTTGAAGGATCATAATAAAAAAGACTGCCGTCTGCAGGAGTGGCTATTTTTAATGGGGATGCGGAATAATCCAATTCACCTTTCCGTTTCCCCTCCTTAAACCATATCTGATACTCTGGAGGATATACGGTTAAAGTAGTACCCGCCGCATCAGTTTTATGCCATGAACAAATATCCGTTTCGGACGGATAAAAATTTGAGGGTACATATTCACTTATTGAAGACGGACAATCGGGTCCTTTACACATTCCCGAAACAGGACAAACCGGAATTTTTTTCCAATTTACAGGTTCCGAAAATTTTTGTGTCTCATTTCCGTTCAGAAAATCAAGCACTGCCTTTGCAATGGAGGCAGGAAGAGAACTTCCTGTTTTTCCAACGACAGTATTACCTGAAAAATTTCCCATCCACACTCCCACAGTATACTTAGTTGTTGCTCCCAGGGCTGTAATATTCTGATACTGGCTGGCCGTCCCTGTTTTAAAAATTGAAGGATACTCCGTCTCGAAAACCTGTGAATAGCCGAAACCTTTAACCCGCGCGGCTTTATCTGAAAGAATACTGCAGATAATTCTGGCAGTATCGGTCTTTATAATCTGCCGCGTTTTTTCCCCGGATTCTTTCCCGCATATAAAATTCAGACTCTTATACATTCCGTCTCTCGTAAATATACTGAACGCCGTTACAAGTTCTGCAAGTGTTACTTCCCCTGCACCGAGCGCCAGGCCGAGGTCTGCTTTCTTACCCTCAGTTCTAAGCGATTCAAAACCTGCATTAAGAAGGAACTGCAGATAATTGTCTACTCCGATTTTTGATAAAACATACACAGCTGGTACATTCAAACTTGAAGCTAGGGAAGTTCTGAACAAAACAGGACCATTATAGCGGTTATTAAAGTTAAGCGGAATATAAAGGGAACTGCTGCCGAATTCCAGAGGTATGTCGGGGAGAACCTGTGCAGGAACAAAAAGAGGTTCACCCCCGGCAGCCTTCGTTTCGAGGGCGAGCGCATATAAAAAAGGCTTCATACTGCTTCCCGGCTGATTCGGTACAAGAACACCGTCGATCTGTCCACCATGCTCCATGTCGAACCAGTCATTGCTGCCTGCCCATGAAAGAACATCTGCCGTCTCATTTTCTATAACGAGCACAGCCGCATTTTCTATACGTGATGATGAAGATTGTTTTAAGGCTTCATGAATTTTAAACTCAACAAATTTTTGGAGACCGCTTTGAACAGTAAGACGGACCGTATATTCCCCGGTGCAAGCTTTTTTTTCAACTTCCTCTATAAAATGAGGCATTAAAAACGGCCATTCATACCGTTTTGATTCCTTTGCACAGCTTAACATATATTCCTTCAAAGATAAGGAAGAAGCATCCCTTTTCTCTGCATCAGAAGGCAGTCTTTTCCCAAACGCGGTTTTGTAAATATGAACAGCTGCTTCGGCACAGGCATCGGGGTTATCGGACGGATTATATGAAACAGGGCGGCGCGGTATTACAGAAAGACAGCACATCTGCCCTTTCGAAAGAGAAGTAAGTTCACAGCCGAAATAAAATCTGGCGGCAGAACTGACGCCTTCAACGTTATAACCGAAGGGAAGATTATTTAAATACAGTTCCAGTATTTCCTTTTTTGTAAGTCTGGTTTCCAGTACATAGGCCGCTGCAATATCCTTTATTTTTGCCGGCCACCCCCTGCGTGATGACGGACTTATAAGGCGTGCAAGCTGCATGGTTATTGTTGAAGCACCGCTTACCCTTCTCATTTCTGAGGTGTTTTGGAATAATGCACGGACTGCAGAAAAATAATCCACCCCGTTATGAACATAAAAACGCCTGTCCTCTGAAGCAATAATTACTGTAACAAGATCAGGAGGAATTTCATCAAGCTTTTTAAACTCGCGCCGTACTCCGTCTGCAAGCGGTGTTACCTGAAGAAGATTTCCCGTACTGTCATAGTAGGCGGTGCTGTAGGGGCGTTTAAGAAACTCATTAAGAGCAGCATACGGCGAGCGGGATATAATTGTTAGTAAAATAAGGACAGGTAAAAAAGCAGCAATACCGGAGATCACTGCTTTTTTCCCGAAGCCGTCATATATCAGTTTCATTTAATAATAAACAAATATCCGTCAGAACGCCCGAAAATTTCCGGTTCATACATACATTCTGCAAGTACCGGTGTCACAGGATATATACCTCTTCTCGATGCACGAAATGAAAAATTCAATACCGTTTTTCCTTTATAGTATGTATCCCAGAAATAGCGCACTTCATTATCGTAAATTGTTTTATTTGAAACCCAGTTGTTATAGCTGTCATAATCGCCATCCGGTAAATCCTGAGTACCGGTTGTAACAAAGGTATTATCCACTGCAACAGCTCCCGAGGGGAGCGGAGCGCGTACTGCAAGATAGGTGCGGTCCTTTGTTGAATTTAAAGAAAGCTCATAGTTATATGTTTTTCCGCTTTCCAATGTAATAGTATACACACCCGTTTTATTGGTTTTAATTACTTCACCAGTTTCGGAATCTGTTATTTGGAAACTTACCTCTACACCTTCATCGCGTGAACTCTGCATTTCATCTGGAAGTGCATATTTCATCTGGGCTGTATAAAACAAAGTTCCCGTTCCCTCAACAGTAAAGTTTAAAGGCAATAGAGTATTTTTTGCCAGACCGGAAACAGGCTGTTCCAGAAACTTCTTTTCAATCTGAACCGGTTTTGCGCCAAGCCCTTTAAATGAACTGCTTAGGAGAGAAGTACCTTTTAGATCAGCCGAAGCGGTGAAATTTGTAGAGTTTAATTTTCTCATTTTTATTAATGCATCGACAGATTCCATTACACGCGCGGTGACTGCAGTATTCGTCCAGTATCCGTTTGACTGCTCGCTGAGAAGTGAAAAGAGCAGCCTGTCTACCATTTCATCCTGAGGATTCAACTGTACGAACAGCTGCATAATAAGCGCAAGCTGCTCAGATCTCTGGTTATAAAATATTCCTCTATAACTGCTTGCTGCAGGCTGTGTAATATCGACACTGCGGGTTACGGGTCTCATGTAGGAACGTATATAGTCCGCACATTTGAGGGCATTGTCTTTTGCTTCCTTTGTATCCTTTAAAGACCACGCAATGCCTGCAAGAGCGGTAACGGTAAGATCCTTTTTCCTTTGTTCAGTAAAGTTCCGCAGTTCGTTGTCCAAACGGTCATCATTAAGCAGTGTAAAAACATAATATGAATATGCTTTCATGTAATCTGATAATGAACTGCCGTATTCATTGTATAAATACGATGTAAGATCCTCAATATTTATGGGAAGTTCGATTTCTGAGTATCCGTTACGCTGTGCAATAGCATAGATATGGGCAATACGCAGCGATACGTAATAATTTTCTTCATCACCGCCGGGCCAGTACGGGAATCCGCCGGATGACAGCTGCTCATTTTCCCACGATTTGAAAAATGAGCAAACGCACTTATGTACATCCGAAACTTCCGAGCTGAATCCGAAAACATCTATGTAGTCTTCAAAAAGAACGAGAGGCAGAACCTGGGAAGACTGCTGCTCTAAACATCCGTAAGGATACTTAAAAACATAATCCACTGCAGAGGCTAAGAGACCCAGCCTCGTCGGATCGAGTGTAATACTCAAACTTCCTTCCCCGTCTTCTGCAAACGAGGGAATTATAATTCCTTCAGTAACTGACGTTTTCCCGGATTCCACAGGCGAAGTGGAACCTGTAAGCGCTACTGTTTCCATAACATATGTTTTTTCAATAATGACGGAAGACACAAGTTTCTCATTTAAGATATCAGACTGTATTGTATATACGAGTTCTACTGTTCCCTGTTTTTCAGCACCTACATCAAAGTAGACAACCGAAGAATTACCGCCTGCAACAGTTATGGTATGAGAAGAGGGACCGTCAATAAATGCTGAACCGGGAACCGTTATTTTACCCGCTTCATCATCGCCCTTTGTATTTTTTTGCGGTGCTCTTACCGCGGCGCTCACAGAAATTTCTACCGGCTCAGATTGAAGATTTGTTATTAAGACTCCGCATTCGGCTGTATCGCGCACACGAAGACGCCGCGGCTGTACAGACTGGACGTTAACAGGATTCTGCACCCTGAATTCATTTTCCTGAAGAGCCAGCAGTTCATCTTTTACTCCGAAGGCTGTTACTCTGAAAGTGGTTAGAGAATCCGGAACGACAAATGAACAGGTAACCGTACCATCCTTGCCTGTTAGGAGCGCAGGTTCAAAAAAGGCCGTGGGACGGAAATCTTTTCTCTCTTCCTCTTTGGACTCCTCATCGCCGCCCTGAAGACTTTTAATACTGTACGTTACAGGATCCATAAGTAAAGCACGGGAATCCCCTCCGCGTACACGCAGCGGAAAATTATTCACATCATAGAAAAAATCAATAGGATTCGGAACATGATAATTAATTAAATCAAGGACGCCCCTGTCCACTGCCATTACGGTAAGTTCCGCTCCCGATAAGGGTTTTCCTCCCTTTGTAGCTGTTAATGTAATTGTCGCAGTGTCGCCGGGACGGTATGATGTTTTATCGCACTCGACATCAACAGAAAAAGCGCGGACATAGGGATTAATAAATAGTGGTGTTACCCCGTAGTATCCTTTGGGTTTACCAAGATCCGTTTCTCCGTACTCATGAACAGGCTCGCCTTCTCTAACTGAATACGATGAAATTGAGACATACACAACAGGAACATAATTTCGCGCAATAGGAATTTCAATAACAGTACTTGGAGAATCCAGCATCCGTATTTCTTCGGTAAATATTCCTTCACGCTCAACAGTAATAAGATATGTTCCTGCGGGGAGGGGACTCTGAAGCAGAATCTGAGCTGTATCACCCGGGTTGTACTGCGACTGGTCGGGGGTAAGCGACAGGGAATCGGTATCGCCTGACCACCAGTACGAATCGCTTCCGGTTACATAAAATGAATATTCAGTTACGGCAGTATTATTGTTTCTATCACCTGTAGAAACGCGCAGCGTATAATAGCCTGAATTTTTTGGTGTGATTGAGAAGGTGCCTTTTTCATCAAACGTCTTTTCTAGTTTCAGCTCAATCTCAGTATTTTTACTGTAGCGCGCGTATACCGAATGATTAACACTATTCTGATAACTGACAGTCCAGTATTCCCTCGTGAGTTCAATCAGCACTTCAGGTTTTTTACGGCCTGAAAGCTTTTTTGAAAGAGTGCTTTCAGTTTCCTCTTCACCCTCTGGACTTATAAAAATATACGGGAAATCAAGTTTCTGATTTTTTTTGGCAAAACCCGAAGCTCCCATCGGCTTTCCTATACCGAGATAAAATTGGGCTGGATGGACAAGAACTGATTGAGAGGCTGTAATATTCTGATTGCTTTCATCGGTTATTTCTGCTTCGACTTTATATAAATACGCGGATCCCTCAAATTCGGAATATGTCTCGCATTTCAGCTCTGCAGTCCCGTTATTTGAAAGCTCTCCCGACCCGCTCTGGTAAAATTCTCTTCCCTCGTCTCTATTATTAATACCGAATGTGTAGCTCCGCAGCGCCTCATTATCCGGTTCAAACGGCCAGGGCTCGTAATACCAGCTTGCATCATACTCCGCATTTGAAAGTTTTCCGCCGCCAAGGTAGGAAGCTTCTATAGAAGCAAGTATGGTATCTCCTGAATAGTATACTTTTTCAGGGATGGCAACCGATGCCTGATACTTTACCCTTTCAAAATATGCAACGGTAAAATACAGTTCTTCAGTATGGCTGTCTTTATCATCACGTTCATATTCTATCATATACGTACCAGGATCAAGATCTGAAGGAAGTGTAAAAGACCCCCAGAAACCGCCTGAAGGCGATGTCTCTCCGTATTGTTCCTCATAGGTAACTCTGTCGTACCAGTCATACTTCACGAGTCTTACCGTATAACCGCCGGTATAGGGTACAAAGCTTCCCATTTCCTGATTACGGTCTATTCCTCTGAACGTTACCGTTTCTTCAGGTTTATATAACCCTCTGTCGCAGAACATGAATGTTCTTTGAATAGTCTTAAAAACCCCGCCCATCGGCTGAACCGAAACACCCTCATTCCATGAATTATGATTATTAGGATAGAAGGTTGCCATATCGTTATCTTTTTTCACGAGAACGGCGATCGAGGATTGACTGTAATAATCCTCGCCGCTGAGGTATTGAAAATAATTGATATCAAGAGGAAGGACTGCCAATCCGTCTTTATCAGTTTTTCCATACCACGAATCGGAAGGGTAACGGCCGTCTGTATCATATAAACTCACAGAGGCACCTTCAACAGGTTTGTCAGTAGATAAACTTCTAACCATTACAACAGCCTTATTTATACCGAGGCGCATTGTGACGCCGAGATCGGTAACCTGGACGGTCATCGCATTTCTGTTATTGCTTGTTTCCAGATCGCCGTAGTAATCATAATACTGTGTCAACACTTCTGCATCGAAACGGACGAATCCTCTTCCGTCATCGAGATAAGGGTCAAGATCTATTTCCACAAACTGCCGTGTATTCCTCTCGTCAAGATTAAGCTCTATTGCACCGCTGCTGTTGGCCTCCCAATCGCTGTCCCAGTAATTGCAGTCGAGAGGATTGGTAACCGCCCGTATTTCGTAGGCGCTTCCGGAGAAAGCATTCATGTATTCAAAAAGAATTTTATGAGGAAATTGAGCTTCCATCATGCGGGCGCCTGAATCAATAAAGTTTGCATACCCTGAATATTCAGGTACCGTAATCGAAAAGACGCCGCCTTCAGAAAGATTATAGCCTGCAGTATTTCTTAAAGCAGTAGAAATCTTTACCGTATACGTTTCTCCGACATCGAGATCCAGGTTATGGATTATAAGGCAGCTGCCTTCAACAGAGAAGTTGGAAGCATTAAACCGTTTACCAGGAACACTGACGGCTTTAAGGACGGATTTTTCATTTATATTCTGGTTAAATTCAATAATGTACTCATTTCTTGATTCACTGTTGGAATTTCCTTTGTAGTCGTCTGTAATAACAAAGGGTTTTAATGTGTAATACGATTCTTCCGCAGAAGTGCCGGATATAATACTGCCGTCTGCATTTTTTAGATTAACATAGATTGTCGTATCAGTATGAAGTTTTTCATTAATTGTCACATAGAACGTATTTGTCTTTTTTTTATCGGCAGATGTTTTTGCATAACCGTCATTGAAGTCTCCTGCTGCAGTATAGGGAAGGGACGAAGAATATCCATCCTCTTTTATAAATAATATCTTTGAAGCATCATCTTCAGTCATTTGATAATTAAAACGTATTAAAAAATACTTTGCATATTCTTCCGGAAGACCGGTACTGCTGTCATAGTATACAGTTTCGGTTTTGTTTTGGCCGGGAGAAAACCCCTCGATAGAAAGTTCCGCAGCTTCTGTATTAAAAATTCTATTTCCCTCAATAGATTTTCCTCCCAGAGATTTTACGGTACTGCTCACTGTGATTGTATATACCTGAGAAGGGTCTGCCTGCTCAGAAGCTTCGAATGAAAGGTAACGGCTTCCATACCAGCGGAATACACCCTTCAACGGCGGAGAGAGTGTCATAATATCAGACTCGGAAGAAGGTTCGTCAAGAGAGGCAAGCGGTTTTACCGGAAGCGAAAACTCCACATAAAACTGAGGATCCGATACTTCACCGGGAACTTCATATTTGGGACCCCAGTCTTTTATAACAAGAGGGCCGTTTTCTGCCGGAATTACAGTCTCTTCTGTACTTTCCTTTGCATTAGAAACGGCCGAAGCGCTTTCCTTTTTTACTTCTGCCTTTCCGGGTGCTGCAGCAGTTTTGGAAGAGTCTGAAACCGGCATTTTAAAAGGCGGCAGCGACTTCGTCTCCTCCAGAACTGTTTTTTGAGCATTTGATTGATTCTGCTCAGAGGCTTTTATCAATTCATCTGCAGACAGGCGTTTATCAGCATACTTAATTTTATATTCCGACAGTTTTCTGATTCCAGGAATAACTGAAGTATTTTCTGTACCTGTTGTTTCCGAAGGTGAAGAATCCTTAATTGTAACGGGTTTGGAAGGATTTTCCGGTTTTTCGGGGGTATAGTCCAGTTCAAAAATTTTTTCAGGATTTAAAAAATGATAGTCCTCATATACTATATCATTATCTGAAGAAAACTCTGAACGTGACGAGTTTCCGGACGGATCATCTTTTTGACATCCGTAAAACATACACAGAATAAGTACTGTGCAGATACATAGAAAGAACGAACGCATACTTTGGAGCTTCATGGTTTATTAACCCTCTCTTTTCTTATATAAGACTTACTGTATTAGATACTATTTTAATACATAAACAAGTCAATATCAATTATTTTTTTTATTTCGCTGGAAAGTGTATAATATTCGGCAGGTCATTTCCGGTTTGCTTGTTGATAATAACGAGGCGAAGAAGATACTAAAGCTCAAAGAAAGAACATGACTTTTTTACAAGCATGCAAGTTTTGCCTGCAAAACTTGGTTTGTGTACCTAGAATTGTGCTCAAGGCTGTTTACTGACAATAATGCAAATTCTGTTTGCCGAAGCGTGTCTGCGATGTTTTAACAGAATAAAGCATTACTTTGATTTCCTTTTTTCTAAATACTTTATGGTATCTTGTATTGTTACAGGAATGGTTTTCTTCATATTTACTTGTGAGTATATACTTGAAGTAAGTAATGTCAGAATAATTAGCATATAAAGTCTATTCATAATAAATCTATTTTTACGCTCATCGCGCTTTCCATTAACTTCATCAAGTGTTTACTCAGGTGTCCCACCTCACACATCAAGAAAACTCTCCGAACCGTTATTACACTATGCAAACAAGCTGATATTCAGTATACGTGTACGCTTCATTTATGTGAAGACTTGTTTAGATTGACAATAACGGTTTCATACCATACTCTATATATCAGATATAAAAAACCTGCGACTTCCGGAGAAAATTATGTTATTCACGCTTCCTCTCAGATTTCTAGTTGCCTTAAATCTTCAGGCATTTCTGCTCGCCATGGGTATACTAGTTTACTATTACGACAGGCAAAACAGAGTCAATCGGTGGTTTGCAGTAATGATGATTTTTATGGTTGCATGGAATATAACAGGCGGAATTTATATGTTTTTTCCTGTCCCGGTATATCTGTGGGTTGCGCTCCAAATGACATGCGGATCTCTTGCAAGTGCAGCCTTTTATTTTTTTGCACGGAATATAGCGGTTCCGCGATACAAAGCAAAAAAGGCTGAACAGCTCATCTGGCTCCCCCCTGTTTATATTGTGACAATCAGTTTACTAAGAATGTTTGTTCCTGCATTTTCCGTTCTATTTGCTCATAAAGTCAGCGTCATTGATAATACTTTATTGAGACAATCTGATATTCACTATTTTGTGTATACTGCAGGCTTTGTTGTTTCTGCAGTTACAGGTCTTGTTTCAATGGCAAAGTGGATTCCTCACCAAACTGATAAATCAAAAAAAATGCGCCTTGTATCAGTTTTTTATGCATTCATTATTCTTTTTGCAATGCTTCTCATTTTCAACAGCATTGCTAACTTTGCCGGTAAACCTTTAAATCCGAATTTCAGTATTACAGCTTTCTTTATCTCCATGGTATGGGTTGCTGTTTCACTGATGCGCGATAAGGCATGGAAAATTGAACACCTTCTGGAAATTATCCGGAAAAGCGAAGCAGATCTTACAGCAGAAAAAGCGTTAACCGATAAGCTTTTACTAAATATACTCCCTAAAGAAGTTGCAGAAGAGCTTAAACAGACAGGAAAGGTTCAGCCTGTATTATATGAATCTGTTTCTGTTATGTTCAGCGATTTTGTAGGTTTTACCAAAATGAGTGAAACAATGACTCCTAAAGAACTTGTTTCAAAACTCGACATGTATTTTTCTGAGTTTGACAGAATAACCGAAACCAGAGGGATCGAAAAACTAAAAACAATCGGCGACAGCTATATGTGCGCAGGCGGTATTCCGAATCCGAATAAAACGCATATTATCGATATTATTCTTGCAGCACTTGAAATAATAGATATGGTTCGGTCAAAGGGAGATCTGAATATTAGGATCGGCATACATACCGGTCCGCTTGCCGCAGGCATCGTA
The DNA here is from genome assembly GCA_023398165.1 of Spirochaetota bacterium. Lineage (GTDB taxonomy): Bacteria > Spirochaetota > Spirochaetia > Treponematales > Treponemataceae > JAAZLA01. Next base: position 64,510 of record JAEWSQ010000021.1, read on the forward strand.
GGCGAAAAAAAATTCGTCTACGATATTTGGGGAGACACCGTAAATATTGCATCACGCATGGAATCGAGCGGTATTGAAAACCGTGTAAATATTTCCACGGCATTAGGAAATCTTGTTAACAATTTTTTTGACATAGAAGACCGGGGGGGATATTTATGCAAAGAATAAAGGCATGATGCAGATGTATCTCGTTAAAGGATTAAAAAAAAAACTGAGTCTTAACGGCAGCGGAATAATTCCTAACGAAGAATTCCAAAGATTAAGAAGTCTCCTGTAAAGATTATCTTAAAACAAACCGAGCTGCGCTTTATAACTTTCCTGTTCAGCATCCTTTATTTCCAAGCCTTTTATACTTCCTATGAGAATCGGTGAAGACGGATCATGGTGTTCATAATTTTTTTTGACAAGCTTGTGATCATAATTTGCATAACAGTAAAGACAGCCGTGAAGGCAGCTGTTGTATTCTCCTATATCGCGGGTCGGAAGATCACAAAGACAGTTTTTTCTTTTAGCACCACCGCTCATCCTCGGCACACGTATACCGGTAAATGATTCGAACACACTTCTTGTAATACATCCTTCTTTCTGTAAGCCTTCAATCGTAAGCTCATCAGGAACTGCGCATGTCTTTACTCTAATACCGTATTTTAAAGCCGCAGGAACTATATGGCTTAAAAGCTCAATTTTTTCATCCATATGTACTTCCCGTATGCCGGGAAAATTTCTTTTTGTTTTATCATAGAGCTGTACAAAACTCAGTGTACATGAAGAAACGGAATTTTCAAGAATTTTACAGAGCTCTGTAAAAACTTTTATATGATATGAAATAGAATATTTTTCTGTAATAAGTACCGGATCATAACGCCAGCAGAGAGCATTTTTTCCAACTATTGCAGAAAGTGAAATAAGAGAAGAGGCAGCATCGGCATAATGAGGAACATTCGGTTCAATATCACTTTCGTATGGTGTTATGGTTACAAAAAAATACGGGTTATATGAGCTGATACAAGAAAGAGTGCTAATCATAGGACGCGGATTTTTAGTGGTAAAAATAATTCCGTCTACAGCAGAGGGGGAAATTTTATACCGCACAACAGAGGAAGTATTAAAGGGATTGCGAACGCAGACGAAACCTTCCCTAACACGGTTATAAAACCATTCGCTGTAGAACGAGGGAATATCAGTTCTCTGACTTGCATTAATAATCACTTTAGACCTCTACTTGACGGTATATGTTTCACGCTTTTCATTTTTTCCAAAATCAGTTGTCACATACGCTGTATTTCCCTTAATCCAGAATTCCATCGAGAACTCATCAGAGTACCTGGCACCCGATGCTGAAACCAGCTGAGGCAGAGTATAGGTTTTATTATTATAATCAACTTTTACAAACTGGAGGGAACTATCGGAAAGTTTATAGAAAACAACAGAAAGGGATTTGCCGTCATTATTTTCATATACAGCTTCAGTTATTATAACTGCCTGTATTATATCAGTTTTTCTGCACCCGGATAAAAGCAGTAAAAAGACCGCTAAAAGAATAAGAGCTTTTCTTTTCATACACGAAGTATAACAGATCCTCTAATTCTCTCCAAGGCTGCATTACCATGGATGCGCCCGCTTAGTAATTTTCCAAGGATGGAAAATTACTAAGTCTGAGTAGTGAGAGAATTGCAAAGCTTTGCTTTGTTATTCTCTCCAGGATAAAATCGCCAAGGATCAACCCGGTAAACAATTTTACAGGGTTCTGCCCGCTTAGTAATTTTCCAAGGATGGAAAATTACTAAGTCTGAGTAGTGAGAGAATTGCAAAGCTTTGCTTTGTTATTCTCTCCAAGATAAAATCGCCAAGGATGGCGATTTTATCTTATAACCACCGAAGTATTTCCTTAAACTTAAAGTTCTTTCCCGTCATAAGAATACCGGTTTTAAATATTTTAGATGCTAGTCTAATCACAAGAATTATTGCGGCTATCAGAAGAACTATACTTAATACTATTCTCCATACCGGAACCTGCCCTGTTGTTGCCATTGCAAGCATACTCATAGGAGAAGTTAATGGGAATAATGAAAAAATTATGGCCATCACAGAATCCGGGTTTTGAATCATACCGGTCATAAGAATAATCGGCGCAATCAAAAATAAAATGAAAGGAGTTGAAAGCTGACCCATATGCTGTTCATCTTCAGATGCAGAACCCATTGCTGCATAACAGGATGCAAAAAGCAGATAGCCGAGAATAAAGAATATTCCAAGATATACAAAGTTCATTACTGAAAGTTGGACGGGTATTACAAAATCAAATCCGATTACTGCGATCTGAAGTCCTGCAACAGCAAAGAGAATCCATATTCCGTACTGTAAGAGTCCTGCAAGTCCGACCCCGAATATTTTTCCCATCATAAGCTGGATTGGTTTAACAGAGGATAAAAGAACATCCACAATCTTGGACGTTTTTTCGGTTACTACTGAACGGCCTATCATCTGCCCGTATAGCAAAACACTCATATAGATCATCATTGCGAAGCACATGGGTACAAGAAGAGCTACTAAATAGTCTGTCATGCCGTTGCTTTCCTGAGCTTCTCCGTTCTCTGCTGATATTTTATAAATAGGCAGTTTATACGGCGTCATCAGAGACTTAACTTCCTGAACATCAAGACCGCGTTCTGAGAGTCTTTGTGCAATCTGTATTTCTGATACAACATTTTCTATAACATTGGTTACATAAATGTCTCCCGTATTCTTGCTATAATAGGAAACGCTGTCAGAAGTAATGCTCACATATCCTTCCAGCTCTCCGTTCAAGGCTTTTTCATGAAGGGGATCTTTATTTGTGTCAACCTGCATATTCCATCCCATTTGTCCGAAAACTGTCTGAAGAGCTGCTGAATTTACTTTAACAAACTCATTATCAGGATTTGAAATATACATACCCATGTTAATGGCTTCTCCGCTTCTATCTGTTGAATCAACGGAAGTAAGAGCTGGAAGGAACATCAATGCTGCAAGCAGAAAAGGACCCAGGATGGTTGTAACGGCAAAGGTCTTTGTACCCGCAATTTTTTTAAATTCATACTTTAAGATTGTTAAGGTTTTTGATTTCATCTTATACCTCCCCTTCTTTTTTCTCATCGAAATTTCCGCCGTGTCCTGCAAGTTTTACAAATATGCTGTGAAGAGATGGTTCATCAACCTTAATACTGCGCAGTGAGAATTTATTCTGAGTTATGAGAGAAGAAAGAGATTTAAATAAATCATTCACCGTAGAACCGTTATGAAGAACGACAGTGCATGAACTTCCGCTGAACTGCACGGATTCAACCACACTCAGATCTGATATTGCAGAAGCATCACCGGAAAAATCAATCGTAATAGAGTTCTTTCCATATTGAGTTCTAATTTTCTGCATCGATCCGTCGAGGATTTTTTTACCGTGATTCAGCATAATAATCTGATCGCAGATTTTTTCAGCCTGTTCCATAACATGAGTTGAAAACAGAAGGATTCTTCCGGACTGTTTTAATTCATTCATAATAGATAAAAGCTCATCAGCGCTTACCGGATCAAGCCCCGAAAAGGGTTCATCAAGAAACAGTATTTGCGGATCATGAACGATCGTCGAGATGAACTGTATTTTTTGAGCCATGCCTTTTGAAAGACTGTCTATCTTTTTATTCTTCCACTCAAGCAGATCAAATCTTTTAAGCCAGTAGTCAATTTTCGGAAGAGCATCCTGTTTTGAGCATCCCTTTAATTCGGCCAGATACAAAAGAACATCGACAACTTTCTGTTTTTTATACAATCCCCTTTCTTCAGGAAGATACCCGATAATATTCGAATCATCGGCAGTGAATTTTTTCCCGTCAAGAGAAATCTCGCCCTCATCGCATTCTAGAATATTCATTATCATGCGGATGGTTGTAGATTTACCTGCACCGTTCGGACCTATAAGACCGACAATTTGTCCCTCAGGTGCATCAAAATCAAGTTTATCGACGGCACAAAAATCACCGTACTTTTTCGTAACACCTCTAAGTGATAACACTTTTACCCCCTTTTCATCATGTATGTAATTCACATACATTAAAATCTTCCGCCGCCTAAGCGGACATTAATACTGTAACTGATACTTTGAGGTCCTCCAAGATTTTCGACAGTACCGAAAGTAAACGATGGACCTGTACTGACAGACAAGCCGTCGAAACAGCTTATGCCGAGAGTGATGCTTCCCATTCCGGTCAGCTTAGCTAAATCCATCATGCCGAAACCGGAAAGACTTAGCTTCTTAGAAATAAACTCCGCCCTTGAAATTGATACCGCTGCAGTGTGGCTTTCATCATACGCATACTGAGCTGCAAAATTAAGTTTAGGAAGCTTCCAATAATAATTAGCGCCTGCAGTTACTTTAAACACAGGACTCATTGCATTAAAAGCAATATCATTGCCGGCATCGGAATCACCTGAACGCGTAAGCCATTCAGTTTCTTTTCCCCATGCAAATACACCCTCTGCAAAAACGCCAACTTTCCCCGCAATAGATCCGCTTACCGTTGCAACTGCATGGGGAGGTCTGTTGTATTTATACCATAAACCGAAACCCATTTCGTAAACGCCTGCAACAAATTCGGTTTTAACAGCAGCCGCAGTATCAATAAGCTTATAGGTAGCTGTATCCGGTAAAATATATGTCCATATGTTTGTCTGCGTTCCCGGAATAATTATCTGAGCTCTCAGTGACAGCGGTCCTTCCCTCTGCGCTTCAGGATTTTCAGGATCTATTTCACTCAAATTGATAATATCAGCAGGGCTGAAGAAATATCCCACACCCCACTTTACAGTGTGTTTTCCAAAACGGAAAAAGACTTTGTCCTTATATTCAAAATCGGTGAAAAGTTCTGCAACTTTAAAAGAAGGAAGAAAGACAGAAGGCAGAGCTCCCATGGTAAGAGTTCCGAGCGGCAGTTCCGTTTCGAAAGGATACTGTATTGTGAATTTTCCGTATAAACGCAGTGTATCTTTCGGGCGGGCATCAAAAAAAAGATCAACTCCTGCAGACGGCATGAGCAGCGTGTTTTTCAGTGCATCGCCGATATAAGCGGCATTTACAATATCCTTATTGTATGGATCTATAAAAACGGCTGTGAACTGAAGACTTGAATTAAGAGAGCCTCCGAACCGTACAGATCCTGCATCAAAAATTAGCGAAGATGCAGAGACTGATACCGCCCCTTTCGTATCACTGCTTTCATTTTCAACAGGTACCTCGGAAAACATATCATCGCCGAAAAGATCATCATCTGATGAGGTAAACAGTTCATCATCAGATCCCGTAAAAAGCTCATCGTCACTTTGAGCCGGTAATGAAAAGGCGAAGAAAAAAAGTACCAGCAGCAGTACTGCCTGCTTACATGCTTCGTTCATACTTTTCATCAGTTAAGACCTTCAAGATAGGCTTTGGTAAAAACTTTATCGGGAATCGGGCTTGTGGATATTTCAGAAACAATCTGCTGTGTCTGTTCTCCCTTATTCAATTCATCGCGGATAATTGTCTGTGTGGGAACAAGTTTATTACCCATCTTAGCATATTTCGGCATCAATACTGTTCTCATTAACTTGTCATTGGGATTATAGTTCTCCTGTTTTAAAAGCACAGAGACATCTTTCCTCACATAATATACATCTTTGGCATAAGCAGGTCGTTCTGTCTTTGCCTTTAGTGTTATTATCCAAACTTCGTATGAACCGACTTTTCCGCTTTCAATTGAGGTAGCATCATAATCGTCGCGGTAGGAGTATTCTTTGGCGATGTCGGTTGTTTTGGCATCCGAATCCCCGATGTTCTCCTTCAACGATTGATGTGAAAATTTTCTTCCAATAGGATCATACAGCCACATATTGTCCCCGTCGCGAAGATAACCTGAACCCTTATCCGCTTCCGGGAGCAGCTGAATTATGGTAAACTGTTTTTGTGCATCACGCTGAAAAAGCTTGAACTGCATCTGTTCGGCCGGTGAATTCGGTTTTTCAACTATCAGCGTTACAGTCGCTGAATAATCCTGCCCGCTGTAATCATATGCTTTTTCCAATGCATCAAGAATTTCATACGGATCGGGCGTTGTCTGAGCCGTAAGAGATAAAGTGCAGACGAGCACACAAAAAACTAAAACACTAATTTTTTTCATATATTCTCCAAACATAAAATATCGCAAGATGTCTGCACCGCAGACAAAAACTAGCTATTTTACTGAACGAAGCGCATCCGCAGGATTCATTTTTGCGGCACTCCGCGCAGAACCTGAAACTGCGATCATCGTCAGCAGTATAATCACCGCAAGCTTTATAAGAACAGAAGACGGGGAAAGTATGTAGGTCCAGTGCCCGTTCTGTAAAAACATTGTAAGTTCAGGACTGGTAAAAGTAAAGAGAGAGAGAATACTCATACCTGCAACCGCGGCAATAAAACCGGCTGCTGCACCGAACGCTGAAAGCAGAACAGACTCCCACATAAAAATTCTTCCTGCTTCTTTTTTTCTCATTCCCACGGCTCTCATGGTTCCAATTTCCTTGATGCGCTCATATATTACCATCTTGTATGTATTGGAAATACCAATCATGATTACTAAAAATAATCCGACAAGAATTCCAAGGCTTACGTACTGTATTGTTGAAAGAATCTGTTTTATCTGCGGTACTTCATCATTAAAAGTCTGCACAATATATTTTGTTCCTTCCCATTGTGAGTCTTCAAGCTGCTTGTTGAGTCCGCGGATCGGGTTATCAGGATTCGTTTTCAGGGCATCGAGTCTGCTTGTTACAGGTGCCCTTTGCGCTATTAGGGCTTCAAGCGTCTGTGCTGCTTTATCCTGTTCGGCCTGATTATTGAGCATAATACTGTAAATATAGAATTCATCTGGAGCGAGTCCTGTGATTTCATTTAAGTACTGAATATGGCAGTAAGCTGCGATTGATCCAATAAGGCTCACATCTTTACTGACAGAGGCAAGCGTAAATTCTCCAAATGTGGCCTGTCCCGAAATTGTACTCAACTGAATAATCAGATTATCCCCTACCTGCATGTTTAAAGCCTTTACGACAGATTCACTTAGAATGACAGACTTCGGATCCGCCAGATTTTCCCATGAACCGTCAACAAGCGTCATTATTTTTTCAAAATACGTTTCCTTCTCAAAGTCGCATCCGAAAATATTCGTCTGATTCTTATTCCCCTCGAAAATCAATGTAGCACTTGTAATAGTTCTCTTACTGTCAAATTGATATTTAATCCCCGACTCCGCGAGAACTTCACGGAGCATTTGATCATCACGTGTAACCGATGAGACTTTCTCCCCGTTTTTCTCCGCACCGCCTACGAGAACATTTCCGCCGAAAAGAAAAGCGAACTGTTCGGAAAAGTTCCGTATAGAACCTGCGGCAAGAGAATCAACTATTGTTACTATAAAAAATCCGAAAGCCACAGCTCCGCCGAGTAAAAAACTCCGCTTTTTCTGCCGCGACAAATTCCGGAATGCTAATCCAGCTGTATTCATATATATCTCCTTAACCTTTTTCTACGACTGCTGATTCATAGCTTTAAGCGGTGTTATTTTAAGCGCCACACTCACCGGATAAATATTTGCTGCCGCACTGCCGATTAAAATAACAAGTATTGTTGCAATGATGGAAGAGAATGTCGGCGTCAAAGAGATGCTTCCGCCGCCGAGCAGAAGTTTAGCCGTGCTGTTTGTCACTGTAAAACCTATTGCATTAATTACGGCAGACAGAATCAGTGCGAGTACTGTTCCTGCAATGGATGCAAGAAGCGTTATGCTTATAGATTCTGCAAAGAACAGCTTACGTATAAAGCCTCTTCCAGCTCCCAGAGCTCTCATCGTTCCTATTTCACCGGTTCTCTCTATCGTTGAAACTATGAGAGTATTCATAATAACAATAAATACAACGACAGCGAGAAGAACTATAAGAATAGTAAAAATACCGCTCAGCATATCGGTCGTGGAAGCAAAATCATATGAGGCTGCCTTCCAGTCGATAGCTTTAAGATTCAATCCTTTTTCTGCGAAGAGCTGATTCAATTTTGCAATAACAATAGGAGCGGAAGACGGATTACTAAGCTTTAAAACAACATAGTGCCATGCTCCGTCATCCGTTTGATTCAGCTTGTCGCGTAAAGAAGTGTCGCCGAGTATTGCATCAAGATCAGATTCTTTCAAACCGCCTTCAAGTACCGCATTGCCTGAAACATCGAAAATTTCCGCCTCGAGTGCGAATAAGTCGTCTTCAGAGAGCGAGCTTAACGATGTGTCGACAGTCTCGGGAAGTTCACGCGCATACACCGAGCCGTATGTAAGATCTGAGAGAGCGCGGGCAGTATTGGGATCCATGTAGCATAACTCAAGAATAGCGGTATTAGGATCCGGCTGTTCATAAAAACCGCTTATGGAAACTTCCCTCAGGGTTTGAGAACCGGTAATGGCAAAAGCGCTCACAAGAACTTTATCACCGACAGCAAGGGGAATTTTATAATACTTTTCAAATTTGTTTTTCAAGCGTATATCCATAAGCACAGACGGTTCTGTTTGTGAAGGATAATCCCCTTCAAGAATTTTCATTTTTGAAAACATCTCGAAATAGGTTTTGGGATCTCCTGCAAAATAATAGAAGTACGGATAATTAGCAGTCTGGTCTTCATCAACTTCAAAATCTTCAGGAACCGCTTCGGAATTAAGAAGCCCCAGCCCTGATATTACCGTTGTTTTTTGAGCTATACCATCAACATCCTCAAGAAGAGACAAAAGCCCTTTTGTGTCGGGAATTGCGGGAGTTTTCGGCAGTGATCCCACAGTAACTGTTGCAGTAACCCCGAACAGAGTTACCTGACCCTTCTCCGGAGAGGGTCCGTGAATGACAACATCGCCGCAGTAGTTTGCTCTAAAATCCTTCTCAAGACCTCTTCTTGTCGATTCAAGAAAACCGGTTCCGAGAATTATGAGCATAACACCTAAGCAAATAAGGAAACCAAGAATTATGGTTTTTGACTTGTGTTCCCACAAGTTGCCTAATGCTATACGTATTACAGAATTCATCTTAGGCCTCCGGACCGTTTCCAGTCTTGCGGTTTTCCACTATCTCGCCGTCCAAAAGTCTGATAACGTGATCTGCCATCGCGGTGATTTTTGCATCGTGAGTGGAAAAGATAAAGGTCGTTTCAAGATCTTTGTTTATTTCTTTCATGAGATTTAAAATTTGATCGCCTGTTTTAGAGTCCAGATTTGCGGTAGGTTCATCTGCAAGAATAAGAGGAGCCTTTGTTACCAGCGCGCGTGCAATTGCAACTCTCTGTCTCTGGCCTCCTGAAAGTTCATTCGGCTTATGATGTTTCCATGCAGTTAAACCGACCTTTTCAATAAGATAGGAAATCCATTCATCCTTTTCGTTTTTCTTCATTTTTCCCTTTCCGAGAAGAAGGGGGAATTCAATATTTTCAAAAACATTTAGAACCGGAATGAGATTGAAATTCTGGAAAATAAAGCCGAGATGAGTCCTGCGCAGCTCGGTAATGCGGTTATCAATTTTCACGGTTATTTTCTGGTTTTTCTTTCTCTTTTTCTCATCGGTACTATCAGAAGAAAATCTGCCCTCATACACATCTATGCCGTTAATTTCTATAGTACCGGCGGTCGGGGTGTCAATTAAACCTATCATATTCAAAATGGTGGATTTACCGGAACCGGAAGGACCTGCAATCGAAACAAAGTCTCCCTTCTCAATTTCAAACGAAGCTTTTTTGACAGCCTCAACTTCCACCTTGCCTAACGGATATACCTTGCGTACATCTGACATTTTTATAATGGCCATACTTCCTCCTGGATCGTTATTACGAAAACTATATGCCTTAAAACCGTTTTCCTTATTCTAGTGTACTAAGTATATAATACACTGATACATACACAGTGTCAATATTTTTTTATCTATTTACCTTGCACTATTTTAAAATTTGTCATTCTTTTTTTTTCTCTCCCTCACACACTCAGTAAGTAAAAACTCAATCTGACCGTTAATAGAGCGGAAATCATCTTCAGCCCAGGAAGCAAGCTCCTTCCAAAGAGAGGAAGACACCCTGAGAAGAATCTGTTTTTTATCATCTGTTTTTTCTTTTTCTTCCATGAGGCTTCCTCTGAAGTGTACAATCAGTATAAAGAACCTGTATTCACTACGGGCTGGGTTTCCTTATTGCCGCATAAAACAACCATAAGATTGCTTACCATTGCAGCCTTTCTTTCCTCGTCAAGATTGACAATGTTTTTTTCATTTAATTTTTCAAGCGCCATTTCGACCATACCCACAGCACTGTCCACAATGTACTGGCGGGCGGCAACAACTGCTACAGCCTGCTGCCGCTGCAGCATGACAGGCGCAATTTCGGGAGCATAGGAAAGATGAGTAATACGGGCTTCCATAATTTCAAGACCGGCAATAGTTACCTTGCTCTGAATTTCCTCCTTCAATTTTTCTGCCACTTCAAGACTGCTGCCCCGCAGCGACTTTTCACCGTCCTCATCCGGACAGTCATAAGGATACAGGCGTACAATATTGCGCAAAGCGGAATCGCACTGGATGGAAAGGAATTCTATATAATTATCAACACTGAACAAAGCCTTTGCCGTATTCGAAACCTTCCATACAACAACAATACCAATAACAATCGGGTTGCCCAGGGAATCATTAACCTTCTGCTTATCATTATTCAGCGTCATAGCCTTTAGAGATATCTTCTTTTTAGACTGAATAACCTGCAGGGAACCGGCTTTCACGGTATTTTTACCATCGTCGCTTGTAGAACCGGAAGAAGCTCCTGAATGAAGAGGATACACCGCTGTTGTAAAGGGATTTACAAAGAACATTCCGGGACCTTTCAAAGTACCGTAATATGAGCCGAAAAGTGTAAGTACAAGCGCTTCATTAGGACGTAAAACCCGTAATCCAGCCTGAATCAAGGGTACAATAATACTGAGCACCCCTATGCTTAATCCCAGCATAATTCCCGAAGTAAGTGAATCTTTATGTGACTCGAGCCTCCACCCGTAATAAATTGTCCCGGCAATACATAGTGCTATAAGCGCAAAACTTACACAAAGCATCAGCATCCCGTTTAGAAAGGGTGCTCTTTTTTCAAGAACCTGCGAATCGTCTTTCATATCTCCTCCATACAATATGATATCATATTGATATCAATTAGATAATAGTACTGATATTGAGTATTGTCAATAACTTTTTCTTGCAAACTGAAATATTCCATGTTACACTATCGGATGGAAGGGTTAAATTTAATCTCAAGGAAGCTTCAGTGCTTAACACCGCGTTTAAGAAGAGCAAGAGAAGGTATATTTATGTTACTGCCTGCATACTGCTTTTAGTAACGTTTACTTCAATTTACATCTGTGTTTCCTATATAAGAGAGCTCCAGTCTCTTATAATCAATAACACTCAGCTGATACAACGGGGTTCCTCTTTCGTGGAAGTCACTATCGCGGGTGCAGTTATTATAGTCCTTACCCTTGTGTCGTTTTTGACCGTTTTTTCGGTAACACAGATTACCTATAAAAACAAGCTTCAAACCCTGGCCTATAAAGATCCTGTAACAAACGGATGGAACTGCAACTGGTTCAAAGTGCAGTTTCCCCGTATAGTAAAAACATATAAACAAAATAAGTACGTCCTCGTTCTCTTTGATATTGATAAATTCAAGATTTTAAACGACACATTCGGGCACGCCAAAGGCGATGCATTTCTCGAGTTCATTTACAACTGCATTGAAAAACAGCAGAAAAATGACGAGCTTGTATGCCGTTTTGAATCCGACTGCTTTCTGCTTCTCATGGAATGCAGCAGCAACCAGGAAATTCAGGAACGGCTTGAAAAATTATCCGTACAGATCAATACCTTCAATGAAATTCATGAACAAAAATATTTCGTTTCTTTTTCCTGCGGCATCAGCCAGATACTGAGCGATACAGAGGAATTATTTATCTACATAGACCGCTGCGAAGTAGCTCTTCAATGCTGCGCGAAAACAATCGGAAGAACCAGGTTTTTACGTTCCGCTTTTTTCAATGAATGCGACCGCACAAAGCTTATTGAAGAAAAAAAAATTGAGAACAGGATGGCAAAAGCCCTGGAATCGGGTCAGTTTACCGTGTATCTGCAGCCGAAATACGATATTGACAATAACAGAGTTGCAGGAGCCGAGGCTCTTGTACGCTGGCAGGACCCTGAACGAGGCATGATTATGCCCGCCGATTTTATATCGCTTTTCGAGAAAAACGGCTTCATCTTAAAACTTGATTTATTTGTTTTTGAAAAAGTCTGCAAGCTCATACACTCATGGCTGGACACAGGCGCTGAACCTGTTCCCATTTCTGTTAACCTTTCCAGAACGTACCTTGATTCACTTCTTTTTATTGATAACCTCGAAAGAATAAGAAATCAATATAATGTTCCGGCAAAGTATATTGAACTTGAACTCACTGAATCTATCGTTTACGAAAACATGGGACTGCTGCTAACCATAATTAATAAGATTCATTCTTTGGGTTATACATGTTCTATTGATGACTTCGGTTCCGGCTACTCATCTCTTAATCTTCTGCGCAACGTTCCTGTTGACACCTTAAAACTCGACCGGGGTTTCTTTATGGAGTCTGAAGAGTCGCCCGAAAGAGGAAATGCTGTTATTTCCTCAGTTATTGATCTTGCCCGTAAACTGAATATGAAAACCGTCTCAGAAGGGGTGGAAAGCGTAGTTCAGGTTAATTTCCTACGGAATGCACAGTGTGACCTGGTTCAGGGCTACGTTTTTTCCAAACCTGTTCCCGTTTCTGACTTTGAAAGGGAGGTATTCGGCCTCGTGCTGTCTGAAAAAAGAATACTTCCCGACATTGACCCGGAAAAAGCAGAAGGTGAATTTCTCATGCATGATGCTACAGATTTTGAACAGAGCCTACCCCTGTCGCAGCCTTAAAGGATGAAAAGAACTCTTTCCGAACAATCCCTGTCGTATTTCAAAAAAATCGACACAGTACCGGTCCGTAAGTCCCGGGAACGTAATATATGCAATACTGGGAGGCATGCCGCCCCGCGGTCTCGAGCAGCTTCCGGGATTTAAAATAAGACTTGTATTATTTTCAGTGTAGAATGGTATATGGGTATGCCCGAAAAGCACAATATCAGCATCGAGTACTGATGCGGTATGCATGAGTGTTTCAGTTCCCACATCCACGCCGTGCCGGTTGCCGTGAACTGCTATAACAGTTCTTCCTGCGGCGCCGAACACAATGCGGTACGGAGCCGATAGTATGCATCTGCTGTTTTCTGATTCTTTTTCAATCTCAAAGAAATACCGCTCGGAGTCGCCGTTGCCTTTCACAAAGGCAATCACCGGAGGAAGAGAGTTTTTCAAAGATGCATCAGTATGAGCTTCCTCAAGAAAGCGGACAAGATCGCACACGCCGTCTCCGCAAAAAACCATTGCATCGGCATCGCTTCCAAAACCCTCTATGATGTCGCAAAAAATATCATAATCACCGTGGCTGTCTGAAATTACAAGCAGTTTAGCATTCTTCTTTTTTTCAAGCTTTCTTATATCCTCAGTCGAACCAATAAGAAAAGAAGGCTGCTGTATAAGTTCATTCATATTCTTATTCCTGTCCGGTCATTTTGAGAGAAGCATAAGACCGTTCACCAGAGATTCATCGGTAAGCGGAACCTCAAGTAATGATAGTAAAAAATGATTTTTTGACCGGAGCGATGTTTCAGGATCAATATTAACATCCACCTGCCATGCCGAACCCAGAGCTGAGTTTAAGAAACGCTGAATGCGGGAAGAAGATACGCCCGGCGTAAATTCCCGTATATTTTTTATCAGCTGAGTAAGAATGTAAGGAATAAGATCCATATGCTGAAGTCCCGACTCCTCCCCCAATCCCTGGGCATTTCCAAAGGGAGCAAAATTAATAACTACACTGGAACCGGCTTCTATACCGAGTATGTCGTCCTGGGGGAACAAAGAGAATACAGGAAACGCAAAAGAACTGTCCTCGAGGGCTTTGTCCTGAATCAGCGCCAAAGCCCGGTGAGTGCTTTCTGGAGCACCCAGAACTATGAGAGCCTTAACATTTTTACCGGCTAAAATATCAGGCAGGGAGGAAATACGCCCTGTATTACCCTCGTAATTAAAATCATCAGGAAACGAGAGCGGGAGTATTAGACCTCCGGAACTGTCAAGACCGAATGACGCTTCAAGGGAAGACAGAACAGTGCTGTAAAAAGGCTCTCCGGTATATCCGTACCCGAAAACAACAGCAACCCTATCGTCTGTTTTCTGCCAACTCTGTACTGAACAGACTTCTTCTTCAACAACACTGACAGAGGTTTCCAGAGATGTTTTATTACCGCAGCTTACTACACAAAAACAGAGAAGAAAAACAATTATTCTATTTGGACTATGCATACCTTTCTTATAGTAGCATATTACCATGAGTAATGCCAATAACTTCATCGACCTTGAATACTTGTCACTGTTCTGGTATTGTACCATCATGAACATTATTTCCACATTTTTTCAGCTCATAGGAAGTTTAGCGTTCCTGCTATACGGGATGAAGCTTATGAGCGACGGTATTCAGAAAAGCGCCGGTAAAACACTGCATAAAGCTCTCGGACTTATGACGAGCAACCGCTTTTTTGCCCTCCTGACCGGTCTTTTTATTACCTGCATTATACAATCTTCGAGTGCTACCACTGTCATGGTAGTATCCTTTGTGAACGCCGGTCTTTTAACCCTCAGTCAGTCAATCGGTGTAATATTCGGTGCGAACATAGGGACAACAATTACTGCGTGGATAGTTTCCTTATTTGGTTTCAAATTTAATATTGTCCTTTTCGCAGTACCGGTATTCGGCATCGGGTACATTCTCGTATCATTCAAAAAACTGAATAAACAGGGCCTCGGTGAGGCGCTCATGGGTTTCGGCCTTTTGTTTATAGGACTCGACTGGCTCGGCGATGTTATGACCCTCGATGCTTCACAGGTTGAGTTTCTGCAGTTTTTCACCGGTCACGGCTACCTGAGCATTCTTGCAGGGGTTTTTGCAGGATTGCTTATAACCATGATAATTCATTCATCTTCGGCTGCTACTGCAATTATATTAACAATGTCCTATAACAAGCTCCTTCCCTGGGAGTTTGCCGCTGCAATGGTTTTAGGCAGCAATATTGGAACGACAATAGATGCAGTTCTTGCTTCTATAGGAACTAAGGTCAATGCACGGCGCGCGGCTCTTATTCATGTGCTTTTCAACGTCATAGGTTCTGTGGCAGCTATTATCTTCTTTAAACCGTTTCTTGCGTTAATCGATCTAATTGTCCCGGGTTCCGTTGACGATTCCATAACAACACATATTGCAATGCTTCACACGGTATTTAATGTTATAAACAGTTTACTGTTCTTGCCCTTTGTTAACCAGCTTTCACTTCTTTCAGAGCAGATCATTAGACCGAAAAAGGGGGAAACTCCCGACACCTACAAACTGGATTTTGTGCCGCCCGGAATGAAGGAAAGCTACGAAGCGTATATTATCCGGGCAGAAAAAGAAATATCAGATATGACCGACGTTGTTATTTCTATGTTTAATACAATACAAAAGGGTTTTACTGACAGAACTGCAACATATGTATCCCAGAACATTGACAACCTTTCTAAACAGGAAGATTATGCCGACCAGATGCAGGAACAGCTTTCGAAATTCCTTGTTAACTGCTCTCAGCTTCCTATTACTGAAAAAACAAAAAATAATTGTTCCATGATGCTGCGCATTGTTGATGATCTTGAAAGCATAACCGATGAATGCTACAGCATTGCCCTTCTATTAAAACGCAGTATTGAGAAAAATATGAAGTTCTCAGAACAGGACATGGAACGGCTGGAACCCTACGGCGAACTTGTTCAGCAGTTCCTTGATTTTATTAAGAAAAATATAAATAAAAATCTTTCAAATGAGCAGTTGAAAATGGCGGAAGTACTCGAAGAACAGATAGATTCCTTCCGTAAAAATCTTAAAAAAATTGCGCGGAAAAGACTTGAAGACGGCGCGGATGTACGTTCAGAATTGTTATATATAGATCTTGTGCGCGATGTTGAAAAAATAGGGGATCACGCCTTCAGTATTTCTGAAGCGCTTGCCCAGACAAAATAGATAAAAAAAAACCGGAAACCGATGCCGTTTTTCCGGTTTTTTTTGCCGTTATCAGTTTGTCAGCAAATAGGATTTTGCGACAACGTAAAGCCGTACCGTCCGTGACCGGGGAAAACCATTGTATCAGACGGTAAAAGGCACAGGCGTTTAAGACTGCGCATTATTGCGTTTTCATCGCCGTTATAAAAATCGGTTCTGCCCCACCCCATATAAAATAAGGTGTCGCCGCATATAAGTGTTTTTTGAGTTTCACTATACAGACAGATTGAACCCGGCGAATGTCCCGGCGTATGAAGTATTTTCCAATCCTTTTCAAATACATCGCCTTCACTAAGGTACGCATCAGCTTCCGGCAGATCTGTAAAAATTCCCTCTTCAGTCAATTCGGCATACATCTCATCAATGCCGCTTTCATGAAGCAGATTTTTATGCTTTTCAAGCGATCCTTTTCCCAAAGCCCATGAATCGAGTTCATGAATTAAGATCCGTGCTTGAGGATAGATTTTTTTCAACGGAATAAGCGAATCCAAATGGTCATAATGCCCGTGAGTTAAAACGATGAAAGCAAGATCCCATCCTTCATCGGCTATGCGTTTTGCAACTATATCCGCCTTTACTGAAGGATCTATAACAAAACAGCGTTTATCCTCAAGCGGTACTATGCATGTGTTTGTCCCGAGCAAGCCGCCTGCCAAACAAATAATACTCATCCGGGGATTTACACTTCTTCCTGGTTTACATCGTCTGCCTGTTCATTAGAAGACATCATCGAAGAAGCATCTTCCGTATTGTCTTCTGCCGTTTCTTCTTCCCTCTTGCGGGAAAAACTTACGGTCAGTTTCCTTCCGCGGTATTCAAAGCCGTTTAGCTTGTCGATTATTTTCTGGGCATCTTCTGCAAAAACCTGAACAAAAGAATAGTTATCGAGTACACGGATATCTCCAATGCGGTCGCGTTCAAGTTCAACTGCCTGTGTAATTAAGGCAAGCAAATCACGGTGGAAAACCCGTCTATTTCTGCCGATGCTGAAAAATATTGTTTCGGCCAGTGCTTCATCGATTGTATTCCGCTTTTGTTTTTGTGCCGATTCACCGTCCGCCTCGGCTGCGCGTGAAGAACGCGGACTTCTTTCCGCTGTTTTCTGAGGGCGTCCTTCAAAACTCTTTGCTTTCTTAAAATTCTTTACCGGCCTTAGTGAACTGTCAGACATGGATTTTAACATATAGGCTGCAACATACGCTCTTAAAGTAAGAGGCACATTCTGCTTAAAAACTTTCTTTAATTCGTTCAATACGACAGGATCTTCCTCTGTTTTAATTCTTTGAACTGCATCCCTTAAAAATGATGCTAACTTTTCCATATCGATGGATTCTCTTGATTTAAATGCCACAGCATTAACTCCTAAAAAAAAATATACTGATATGTACCTATCAGTTTATATCCAGTAAATCAATTATAAATCCGGTTCCCGCCTGGGAAAAACCGTTCTGAAGTAGAACCGGTATGAATTGTTCCGGCATTATTATACTGGATACTATTGCCCATCTGGTACCGCGCTCATACATTTCCGACAAACAACTGGTTAAAAGCTGACGTCCTAAACCGAGCCCCCGGTATTTTTTAACGACATATAAAGACGGCAGTATTACCGTTTTCATAGAACCTGGAATAACAGGAATTATTTTAACATAGCCTGCAAACTCGCCGCTGACAGTTTCTGCAGCAAGTGAGAAACCTGACTCTTCCGAATCATCACAGCTGTGTGAATCCCATAAATACGAAAGCGCCGCACCCAGCTCTCCATGCCACCTCTCCTGAATTTCCTGAGCAAAATCCTCTTCACACAATTGTATCATACTTTGATCTTCCTGTGTTCCAGCTATCCGGAATGTGAAATCGTCCTGAACGACAGAATCGTATTCCTCAATTTCCTCGCCCAGTTTTTCCAACCCCCAGGATTCACGGTGAATATTATACCAGCGGATTATGAGCTGCTTCATCTCTGCATCTTTGAATGAATACCACAAACGTTCCACTTCAGGATAGCTTTTTAAGGTGTTTTTAAAATTTCTGAAAACGCCTTTCCGGGACAAAAGAACAGAGCGCAGCTCCTCTCTGGCAAGAGGATTGTGAAGTACGGATACAAAGCGTTCCATCATCTTAAAGCCCGATATAGAATTCCACTCAGGCAGTTCGTAATAATCCGCTTTACAACCCGAAACTATATCTTCTTTTTTACATAAAAGACCGGCTTTCGAATCTAAAACGTATTTACCGTTCTGATCTTCCATAGAGAAAATTATCTGACTGATTAATTCATCCGATAACTCAAACTCCATAACAAAGTCTCAGTTATAAGTCTTTTCTTGAAAAAGAAATCTTTCCAATAAGACCGTACTGTTTAGCTTCTTCGGCATTCATCCAGTAATCACGGTCGGTATCTTTTTGAACCTGTTCAAGTTTTGTACCTGTTTCTTCGGAAATGAGCTTGTTAATCTTGACCCGGACTTTTTCAATCTCTGCGGCATGAATCTCAATATCGGTTGCAACGCCCTTTATTCCGCTCAGAGGCTGATGAATGAGATAGTGACTGTTCGGAAGCGCAATCCTCCGCTCTTTCGGGGACGCAAGAAGAATAAGCGCGCCTGCGCTTGCAACTAATCCCATACCGATGGTATACACAGGAGCATTAATGAAACGGATCATGTCAAAAATTGCATAACCTGCATCAACATCGCCTCCGGGTGAATCAATGAAAACCCGTATTGGTTCATTGGAATCCGACTCCAGTATGAGAAGCTGCCTGATAATTTTTTCTGCAAGAGCCTTATTTACTTCTCCTGTCAAAAGAATCTGGCGTGTTTTCAGGAATTTTGAAGTTAACGCATCCGAGGGGGTTTCAGCCTGTTCCGGTTTTTCATTCTGTTCTTCTTCCGGTTCTTCTCCCTCATAGCGGGAAAAAACAAGAGGTTTTATCATAGTACTGCTCCAAATTATATTATTCTTAAAATATACTTCAAAAATTCTCATTCGTCCATAGCTTTTACTTCATTCCAAAACCTGTCCAGAACCTCAAGGCCTGCATTCTCTTTAGTAAGCCCTTCTTCTTCCATTCGTTTTTCAACATAACCGAACCTTTTACGGAATTTAGCGTTTGCCCTTTCCAATGCTATCTCCGGATCTACCCCAAGGTGGCGGACGTAGTTTACAAGGGCAAAGAAGACATCGCCTGCTTCCTCTTCGACCGCGTTTTTACTAGATTGTTTAACTGCTGTCTCCAGTTCTTCAAGTTCCTCATAAACTTTCTCTTTTACCGGTTCCGGATTATCCCAGTCAAAACCTTTTTTTGCAGCTTTTTTCTGCATTTTATAGGCCTTCATGAGAGGGGGAAGCCCTGCAGAAACCTCATCAAGCACACTTCCTCCCGACCGGCCCTCAAGCCCCCGTTTAATTGCATCCCACTGGGTTACAACCTCTTCGGCAGTCTGCGCTTTTTTTCCATTTTCATGGATTTTTCCTTCAGACTCGGGAAATACATGAGGATGCCGCCTGATAATTTTTTCGTTAATATCGTTCAGCACCCCGCCCAGTGTAAAGGCTCCATCCTGCTCATACATAAATGAAATCATTGCCGTGTTAAGAAAAACATCGCCCAGCTCCTCTTTCACATGAACATCATCATTCTCCCTGATGGCATCCACTGCCTCGAAGCATTCCTCTATAAGATCGGATCTCATGGTGAGAGGCGTCTTTTTAATATCCCACGGACAGCCTCCAGGCGATCGAAGCCGGATAATAGTACTGTATAGTTTTTTAAAAGAAGCAGCTGCCTCTTCAAGGGTTTTCCGGTAATCATCTTCATTATAGGTTTCAATAGCGCTTGTTTTATTTGTTTCCATAGTGCAACTATACCCTAAAATCACAGGGTCTGTACATTACATTTTCCAGAGGTCTTGAAACACCCTTCCATGCATGATACAGTACGGCTTATGAGTATTATTCAAGCAGTTTTATTAGGCGCTCTCCAGGGAGTGGCAGAATTTTTACCAGTATCAAGTTCAGGACACCTGACACTTGTACAGCATTTATTCGGACTGGACGATGTTCCCCTTCTTTTTGATATAAGCCTTCATGCGGCTACCCTCCTTGCCGTAATTCTGGTTTTCAGAAAGCTCATTTGGGATTTGCTCTGTACTGCCTTCAGATGGATTATCCGTAAAAGCACAGAAGAAGATAAACCGAAACTGAAGATGATTCTTGCAGTCATTGCCGCGACCTTTGTTACAGGCGTTTTCGGCATCGTCCTTAAAAAAATTATTCCGGATCTTCCCATTCAGGTCGTTTTCGCAGGATTCATTGTTACCGCAATCCTTTTATTTGCGGGTTCAAGGCTCTCAAAAAAGAATGAAGAAAAAGCTTCTAAAGAGATAAACCTCGTTCAGGGTTTATTCATAGGCGCCGCACAGGGAATCGGCGTACTGCCGGGGATTTCCCGAAGCGGCATTACTATATCAGCATCCCTTGCTTCCGGAATTGATAGAAAAACAGCTGGAGACTTTTCCTTTATTCTTTCAATACCGGCTATTATTGCAGCCTTTGTTCTCGAATTAGGAGACCTTGATGCCGTTGCTCAGAGTGTTTCCGCTGCTTCCCTCCTCCTGGGCTGTCTTGCAGCCTTCATTGTAGGAATCTTTGCCCTTAAATTTCTCCTCGCTCTTATCCGCAGGGGAAAACTGGAGTGGTTTGCCTACTACCTCATCCCTCTTGCCGTTATCTGCTTCATCTTTGTCCGGTAAGTTTCTATGAAGAATATAAAAATTATCGCCGTTGACCTCGACGACACACTTCTGAAAGAAGACTTATCCATATCGGACTACACAGTATCGGTACTGCGCAAGGCTGCTCAAAAGGGCATCTATATCGTTATAGCATCAGGCAGAACCGATAACGCCATTCTCCCCTATGTGAGGAGGCTTGAACTAGCAGGTACTCAAGAGGGAAGATACATAATATCGCAAAACGGAGCAGTCATTGTTGATCTTCACGCAAGACTCCCTATATATGAGCGTTTTGTAGATCCTTCCGTACTCGGCTATGCAAACAACGAAGCAAAAAAAATCGGTCTTTTTCCCGAAGTGTATAACGAGAGCACTATCTTCGTAGAACAGATGAACAGCTGGACGGAACTCGATATAAAACTCAGCGGGCTTAATGTGCAGGTAACCCCTTCTTTCGAAGAATACCTAAAAAAAGGGCATCCTAAAATGATTATACCCGGAGAACCTGAAGTTGTCAGCGCCTTGAAAAATAAACTTGCTCCTGTCATAGGCAGCCGCTGCGTCATGTTCACCAGCAAACCTTATTTTTTAGAAATTATGCCTCTTGCATGCGGAAAAGGGGAAGCTCTTGAGCACCTTTGCGGCGTTCTTTCTATTCCGAGAGAAGAGACCATGGCATTCGGCGACAGCTGGAACGATGAATCAATGATGAGGTTTGCATATCACAGTGTCTGTATGAGTAACGGACTCGACGGTATAAAATCTATTTCCCGGCATGTTACATCCTTTTCCCACAATGAAGACGGGCTTGCCCGCTTTATTGAAGAGCAGGTACTGTAAACACAAGGGTTGCTGTAAGCATAAATTGCTTAGGACTGTGTTTTTTTTTAATAATACGCTATACTTCATCTATGCCGACTATTCCATTAAATACCGATTCTTCGCCCGAAGCGGTGGTCGAACTGCTTTTTAAGCTTAAAATAAAAGATGTTATGACGACAAATGTGGTGACAGCCTCTCCGGGTGCAACGATGCGCAGTATTCAGCGTACCATGAAGGAGAACTACATAACAGGTGTTCCAATAACAGAAAATAATACTCTTATTGGTATTATTTCCATGGACGACATTGTAAATGCTTTCGATAAAAACTGGATTGATGATCCGTGCGAAATTCATATGACAAGGAACATTATCGTTCTTCAGGAAAATATGCCCCTGTCATTTGCTGTCTCATATTTCAACAAATACAAATTCGGACGTTTTCCTGTCCTGAATACCGATAATGAACTAACCGGCATTGTTACCACATCCGACGTGATAGCGGCTCTTCTTGTAGCCATGAACAAGGAAGTTGAACGGCTTGAGACAGAAGCCCTGAATGCACAGGCTATGGTTCAGGAAGACGGAAAAACAACAGCACGGTCAAGCCTTCTTCAAAAAGCAAAGAGTTTAAAAAACCTCCCGAACCGCGTAATCGAGTTTAAAACCGAGCCGTTTAATTTCGAAACGGCCGGTCAGGCATCGACTGAGGTGAAAAAAATCCTCAAGGGTATGGGTATTGAGCCCGCTCTCACGAGGAGAATCGGAATTGCAAGCTACGAACTCGAAATAAATCAGGTAGTACACTCAAACGGCGGCATCATGCGTTATTACATAACACCGGAACGGCTTACAATAGAAGCCATAGACACAGGACCTGGAATTCCGGACATAGAAAAAGCACTTACCGAGGGATTCTCAACAGCAACAGAAAGAGTACGTGCTCTTGGATTCGGGGCAGGCATGGGGCTGCCGAATACAAAACGGGTGTCGGATGATTTTATGATTAAATCAAAAGTTGGAACGGGAACCACAGTTAGAGCTATTTTCAATCTGCCCGCCTGCGAAAATTGGGAGCAAAAATGAAGCTGAAAAACCTTCCATCCTTACTGAACATGAAAGAAGTTCAATCAATCTATACCGATAGAGAAATACAGGGAGCATACACCTCAGATTTACTGAGCGATGTCATGGGCAATGCGGATGATGAATCGGTTCTAATTACAATTCAGGCTCATAAAAACACCGTTGCGGTGGCAGTATTAAAAGAATCGCCGGCCATAATTGTCTGCAACAACAGGCCTGTTCCCGAAGACATGATATCTTCTGCAAAAAACGAGAATATTGCCGTATTTGTTACACAGGAAAATCAATTTACCGTCTCGGGGCGGCTGTACGCTCTCTTGAACAATGACAAACCACAGGAATAGCGATGAAACTAAAGGCGGATTTACATCTTCATTCCTGTTTATCGCCTTGCGGATCTCTGTCAATGTCGCCGTCCCTCATCGTGTCAGTCCTCAAAGAAAAAAACATACGGCTTGCCGCACTCACTGATCATAACAGCTGTCTCAATAACCCTGCATTTTCCTTACTTTGCAGAAAAGAAAACATCCTGTGTCTTTACGGCATGGAAGCGCAAACGGCTGAAGAAATTCATGTGATCTGCCTTTTTTCATCCCTCGATGAGGCTTTGAATTTTGGACAATTCATTTACAGCCTTCTGCCCCCTTTCTTAAATAATCCTGAGAAAACAGGCGATCAGGTTTTTGTCGACGAAGAAGAAAATATTTTAGGCGAAGTTGAGAAATATCTAATAACTTCGGCTGATATTTCCATAGAAGATCTCTGCAGTGAAGTTCACAGACGCAAAGGGATCTGTATTCCGGCCCATGTCGACCGCAGCTCTTTTTCACTCACAAGTCAGTTCGGAAGCATCACAGAAGGCAACTGGGATGCCGTTGAGGTTGTCAGGCTCGAACGGGATCCGCCTTTGGAAACCCGTTCGTACCCTGTTGTTTTCTCATCCGATGCGCATTACCCTGAGCACATCGGAAGGCGCTGGACAGAGCTGGATGTTGATGAACAGAAAATAACACTGCCGTCGGGAGACGTTAATATAGAAGAAGTCTTAAGAGCGCTTAATAAGAAGCGGATTTAATTCATAATTGCTTGTACTATGCCGTGTGTTGATACGCCGTAGTATAAATAGCCGTAAAAAGCCGCGGCAGACAATATTTTTCTGCCGTAAGTACGTGTTTCATCATAAGGCAGTGTTTCTAAAAATAAATCAACAGGAAGAGACCTGTCACTGCCTTGCCATTCACGCACACGGGTAATTCCGGCATTATATGAAAACAGAGCTTTCATAACAGAACCGTCAAGTCTTCTTATAAGTTCCTTCAGATAAAAGGCGCCGAATTCCGTGTTTATCCGCTCATCTTTTAAATCATACTCTGTAATTGAGAGTTTCCGGGCAATATCGCCTGCAGTAGGCTTCATAAGCTGGCATAAACCGACAGCTCCTGCAGAGGAAACAACATTTTTATCAAAAAGGCTTTCACTGCGAACCAGTGCATACATTAGATACCCGCTCAAACCGTATGAGTCGCAGGCATTTTGTATACTTTCCTCATAAAACCGCGGATATAGATTCTTCAGCATAGTTACAGTCAAAGGGGCATCCACGGAGGAGACAGCGGTATACATCATACGGATAGAAAGCGGATAAAGGGAAGGATCAGAAGTACCGGAAGAGGCAGCTAACGATGCTATCATAGAAACAGTTTCCAGCGGCACGTTTTCAGCATGGGCCGAATAAAGCTCATAACACTCAGAAAACAAGCCGTTTTCCGCATAAAAAAGCAGCGCCTCACAGGCATCTTCATCCGCCAAAAAATTCCCGGTTTCTTTTCTATAAAACAAACTGTCTTCAGGGTCTTCAATAGGAATATTAAGCCTTTCTGCAGATAAAACCCTGTAATAAAGAGAACTGTGACTTCCGTAAAACGCTTTTTCGTAGAGCTCTTTGACAAAACTGTCTCTTACCGTTTCAGTATTCGCTTCAGTTCCTTCCTGTTTCAAGGATGAGGGAGGAATAAATCCGAGCTCAACGAGACGTGCGCATATATACGAAATTCTGGCTAATGATTCAGAATCAGCATAACTGCTGAGCATTTCATACAAACGGTAATACTCCATCCATTTTTTTTCTGTAAGAAGACGGACAGAAATTTTTTCCAGCAAATCATTATAGTAAAGCGGATCATGCCAGAGCGGAGCCGTTTTTTGTATTGTCTGGAGAGTTTTTTGAATCGAGCTCTTTTCCATTAAGCTTAAATAATACCAAAGAGCATTATCATAGTCCTCTCCCTGTGCTCCTGTAAAAGCAAGTTCATACATTTCAAGAGCTTTTTCCGGCTTTAAGGCTTTTTCATACAATCTTCCGGCATAAAAATACGCAAAATAAGAGACATAATTTTCCATTACACCCCTGCTTACCTTTCCTGTATCTTCAAAATATACAGCACTTTTCTCATAATCATTCCAGCCGTAGAGAAAAGCCTTGCCAATATCAGATAATACAAAGCGTTCATACAGTAGTGTCTCATTATTCTCCGAACAAAAAGCGATGAGTTCTTTTGCGTTTCTATATGCCTTGCCGTAATCCCGTTCATATACATAAATCCGCAGTCTGCATAAAAATTTCACATACGGGGGAAGCATTTCAAACAACGCCGTTTTAGAAAAAGCAGTATGACTTTCATCAATACTGTATTTAGTAAACCAGTACAATACCTGTTCAATGAAGGAGTTATCTTCCAAAGAGGCCGCGCTTTGCACAGCAAGACAGCGGATACCGGAATCTTTAAAATCAGGGTACCGGCTGCTGCTTTGTGCAAGGGATACAACTTCGCTGTATTTTCCGTTTTCAAACAACAGCTGTGCATAACGTGTAACAATTTTTTCATTTGAAGGGAATTTCAAGGCGTATTTCTCCGCCCTTTTCAGAGTCTTTTCATCTGCGGAAAAAGAAAGAGAACTCAGCGCAGCATCCTGCGCTATATAGGTATTAGAATACTCCGCCGCCAGAGTAAGGTTTTTTAGTTTCTGAGTCTCTGAAAGTGTGTTAGGAAGAAGTGTCTGTGCATAAAGAGACAGCAAATCCTCCTTTTGCCCGCACGCAGACGCGCAAAACGCGCATAAGCATAAGAGCGCAGCAGCCGGAGGAAAAGGTTTTACGAAAATTTTATTCATGTATATTATTTAGGCGGTATTGTAATCCAGGTTCCTGAAATTATTAAATCAGGATTCTTTATACCGTTGAACTTTGCAATTTTAGGATAGAGCCAGGGATTTTTATAGTATGAATCAGAAAGATCCCACAAGGTGTCTCCCCATCTGATTTTATATGAAACACCCTTTACTTCCTCTTTCGGTGCTTCAGGTATTTCGGGAACAACAACTTCAGTTTCTATTTTAACAACCTCATTAACTACAGCAGCTTCTTCTGCGGGCGGTTCAGGAGCAGCCTCACCGGCAGGTTCAATAATTTCAGTTTCACTAGATGCAGGTTCAAGTGCAACAGACTCCACAACAGCAGGCGGCGGTACATCGGGTTGAACGGGTTCAACTGCGGGTACAGGTTCAGTAACTGCGGCAACAGACTCTTTGGAACTCGCCGGTCCGAAAAAAAACATCAAACCGAGTGCTGCAACTGATATTATTGCGCAAAGAATGCATATAATTACCGGTATAAGCATTTTCCTTGAATTTTTTTCTTCTTTATTCATATCTTCCTCTTCATATAAATCTGAAAAACTAAATGACGGTGCCGGTATGGAATCGTCAAAAGAATCATCCTTGAATTCCTCGCCAAAATCAAAAAGCGCAGAATCATCTTCTTCGTGTACTGTTTCCTCTTCAGTTCCGGCATCTGATACAGCAATATCCTGAAAATCGGGAAAGTCCTCTTCTTCCACGGCAGAGGCTGTAAAATCATCTTCTTCCTGCACCGGGACAGAATGCTCCTGGAATTCAGAGGTCTGTTCTATTGCGGTTTTATTTTGCCGGGGTACATCTTCCAGTATGGAAACATCTGAAAAATGGTAATCGATCCCGTAATCAGTTTTTTTTGCAGTCTCTTCTCCATCTGATTCCGCAGCATCAGAGCTATTTTCATCAGGAATATCAGCAGGATCACCAAATTCGAATTTACTGCTGTTCTCATCGGCAAGAGCAAAATCCGGTGTGGATGAAAGGCGGGTTGCATCGAGGTTTAGAAGAGATACTGTCAAGGAACTCGTTTCTCCGGATTCCTTGTCTTCAATAGAAGCTGACAGCGTATTATTTTCATCCAGATCTATTTTCAGCGAAAATGTCGGTTCTTCACGCGGACGGGGAATCAGATTCTCAATTAAGAGAGTATCCACATACTCAGCGTTTTCCATGGTAGCATCCGGGGATCTATACAGATCCAGCTGAACAGTCTGCTGATCGTCGCGGACAGTTGTGAGCTCGAGAACCATTGAAGCTTTTGATCCCTCAGATAAAATGGGATAAAATGAGCCGTCAGCTAATTTGATGCCGATTGTTTGATTTTCCATAAATTTCACCTTCGTCCATGTTAGTATGCACTCGAAATTTTGTCAATGATATGAGCGCCGCCGTACAATTCAGTATCGGCATTGTTGCCCCGTAATACGAATGAATTCGTATATCATTTCTTGACATAGGAGGCTTTGCAAGTCATAATATCAATATATGGAAGTGTTTTATCCGATTATACTTGCTGTGTTTGCCGTCCTTGTTTTTTTGGTGCTTCTAATGCTGCTGACATCGGCAAATAAGAAAGTGAAAAAACCCGGAAAACAAAAGGGAAGACAGGTAATAATACGCGAAGCAACTAAAAAACTCGAAACCGACCCGCACAACCCGCAGGGTCTTTTACAGCTTTCAGATTTGTTTTACCGGGAAAATAACTGGGAGAAAGCATTTCCTCTGTACCAGACGCTGGTAAATGTTGCAGCGGCGCACCCGGAAATAGATTTATCTGAGGCGGCTTTACGCCTTGGTATTTGCTGCATAAAACTTGCAAAAAATCAGGATGCGCTGAAGACTCTTCTTATAGCAAGACAGCAGCGCCCCGACAATTTTGAAGTGAACTTTTATCTGGGACAGGCGCTGTGCCTGAATAACGAATTTGAAAAAGCTGCTGCAGCCTTAAAAAAAGCAATAGCCCTTAATCATGAAGTTGCAGAAACATATTCGTTTCTTGCCCTGGCCATGTACAAGAGCAAGAAATATAGAGAGGCGCTGCCCTATTTAAAAAGAACGCTCGACACTAATCCCGAGAATAAAGAATATCTGTTTTATATGGCGGATTCTCTAAATGAAACCGGAAATATTGAAAAGGCTCTGAAAGTTTTTCTGCACCTCCGCCCCGATCCTGTGTACGGCGTACAGTCCTGTCTCAATGCAGGAATTATCCATTCGAATAATGGTCAGATAGACAAGGCCATAATTGATTTTGAAATTGGATTAAAACATATGGACAGCCCGAAAGATACCCAGGTTGATATACGCTACCGTCTTGCCCAGTGCTACCTGAAAACTTCGGATATTTCAAAAGGATTAAATCTTTTAAAAGATATACAGGCATTGAAACCGGGATACAAAGATGTAAACAATCTTGTAAGCCGCTACGAGGAGCTCAATCAAAACGGCAATTTAAGAACCTACCTCATAGGGGGAAACAGCGATTTCGTTGCATTATGCAGAAAAATAGTTTTAACGTTTTTCCCTAAGGCGCGCGTAAAAATAACTGATATTAATGTTGCCTCCGATTTTACCGAAGTAATGACCGAAATTGAGACTGATAAATGGGAAGATATGGTTTTGTTCCGTTTCTACAGAACAACGGGCTCAACCGGAGAACTCTTTGTCCGCGATTTTCATGGAAAAATACGCGATGAAAAAGCGGGGAAAGGCATCTGCTTTACCGCAGGTGTTTTTACTGATGAGGCCCGTAAGTATATTGAAGGAAGACCTATAGATCTCATTGAAAAAGATCAGCTGTCGAAAATTCTTAAGGCTGTCGAGATGGAACCAGGCTACCTTCAAATGTAGGCATCTTTCGGAATTATTACAAGATTGCGCTGCGTATTGTCAAGGAAAGGAGAGCTCAGACTTTCGACGTTCCACACAGGGCAGACATCTTTTATCGCTTCCATTTCCTCTTCGATTTTTTCCTTTTTCCCCTTATATGCCGCAAGGTATCCGCCTGGACGGACAAGTCTCAGAATTGTCTTGAACATTTTCTTATCAAGAGGACGAAACGCCCGAAACACGGCAATATCGTATTGCGATGGAACGGCACGCTCCGCCTCGGTATTATCAACTGCAACATTTTTTAAACCGAGCACGGCACTGCAGTTTTCCAAAAACACACAGCGTTTACTCATTCTTTCTAAAAGAGTAAACGAATATTGAGGAAAACAGACTGCAAGAGGAATACCCGGGAGTCCTCCTCCCGAACCTATATCAGCAAAAGAAATTGAAGAACTCCCTCTCTTTTCTATCAGAGATGATGCCAATGAGCCAAGTATAGAAAAAGGAGCCAAAGAATCTAATAGATGGCGGACAACTATTTCTTCCCGGTTGTCCGCTCCGACTAAGTCGTAGGCGGAATTAAACAGCTCAAGTTCGTTTGTATATTTTTCCAACAGCGGTTTACAACGGATAATATCAGCCTGTCCAAACCCCAGCATTCCAAGACCCTGTTCGAGTATATCCATGTCCGACAGTTTCATTCAAATGAGCAGTTCATGTCAAGACTGTTTTACGCTGATTCCACAGCCTGAACGTGGTCAAAGTTTCTTTTAACCTTCTTAGTCGTTGTCATTTCGAGAGCTTCGAGCAATATGGTTATTTTACTGATGCGGGCATACGGCTGAAGATCTTTATTCACTTTATCAACAGTCTCCTGAATCGTAGTATATACAGGGTCTATGGAATCCTGTGCCCCCCGTATAAGTCCGAGTCTCTTATACAGATCATCTGAAGGATAAATCAATGCTTCTATGCCTTCAGATTTTGTCAATTTATCCATTAAGTATCCCTTAACAGTGATCTGTTCAATATCAGTAAAAAGCTGGAATGCATTTTCTATTTCTTCCGGATACACATTTTTTCCGCCTTCGGTAACAATCATGTTTTTTGCTCTTCCTGCCAGATACAGATAATTCTCGGCATCAAGGCGGCCTAAATCGCCTGTTTTAAACCATCCGTCATCGGTAAATACTTTTTTTGTTTCTTCGGGAAGATTATAGTACCCCTGCATAACCATGGGACCTTTGATTAAAACCTCGCCTATACCGTCCTCGTTCGGATCCAGTATTTTCATTTCCATATACGGGAAAAAGTTTTTACCCACACTCGCAATTTTAAAATTATCAATAGGATTAAGCGCTACAATCGGCGACGTTTCGGTAAGCCCGTACCCCTGAATAAAATCTATACCAAGTTCCTGATACACCCTGAAAACGCTCGGAGCAAGAGGTCCGCCGCCGCATATTGCGATACGGAGTGTACTGATGCTCGCTTTTTCAAGCACCGCTTTGAACATTTTCTTTCCGGGATTAACTTTAAATAGTTTCTTTATAAGGTAGGACACGCCCATAAGAGCCTTCATGATAGCATATACGATAAAGCCTTTTTCCCTGATTCCTTTTAGAATTCCTGCAAGCAGTTTGTTGAATAGAAGAGGAACACCCAAAAGCATCGTAATTTTACCTTCTCTCAATTCCTTAAGCATGCGGGAAACAGCCATTGTTTTACCGAATACGATTTCCGCACCGACTGACACAGCTTCCAGGAATACGGCAAGCATTGTATATGAGTGATGAATCGGAAGAAGCGCATAAAAGACATCGGTATGGAAAATATCAAGATTTGTCTGTGCAATGTAACAGTCTGAAACAAGATTTCTATGAGAAAGCATTACGCCTTTTGGAATTCCGGTTGTTCCCGATGTAAAAAGAATAGCAGCAGTCTCTTCCTCGTTAATTACAGGAAAATCCTTATGTGCTGAAGGCTTTAGATTATACACATACAGATTTCCCTTGTTCTTACTGAGTGAAAATAGTTTTGCTCCGCTGGAATTATTTTCAAAATATGTAAATTTTTCCTCATCCACAAAGAAAATTTTCGGAGAGGAAGCTTTTAAAAGATTTTCAACTTCTTTTTCGTGCAGACCGTAATCAATCGGTACTATAATGCATCCTGCAAAAAGTGCAGCCAAATATACGGTCGCCCATTCGGGAGAATTTTTTCCGGATACAGCAATCCGGTCATTTTTAGTAATATTCTGTTCAAGCATCCATTGAGCAAGATTTTCCACATTGGCAAGAGCCTGGGTGTAGGTTACAGAGCGTTTTTCAGGATCAAAATCGGTAAAACAGGCGCGGTCAGGATACCGGGCCGCTGAAATTCTGAACATCTGCGGAACAGTAGGCCATACACCTGAAAACATAGATCCTTTATATGCATCTAAAAAAGCCCATGGAAGATTTTTTTCATTTTTTTTCATATGCAAACCCCTTGAAAAAAAGATTAAACCCCATCATTGTATTGACCCATTTATGACCGGGAAAGTTGCACAAGATTAACAGAATTACATAAATTTATTCATATTGCACTATAATTATTTTTCGCTTATAATTTGCACCATGGTTCTTCGAAGAAAAGGGCTTTGTATTGCTTTTATACTGCTCACAGGATTTTTACTTTCATCCCAGGAGTCGCCTCAAAATGCCGGTGAAATGCGCGAAAAGTGGGTAGCCTACAGCAAACAGTTTATTGGAACCCCTTACAAGTACGGGGGGCTTACAAAAGAAGGAATAGACTGTTCCGGCCTTATTTATGTAACGGCTCTGGAATCTATCGCCCTCCAGCTTCCAAGAACGGTGACTGATCTTTATTCATTTGCGCGTATCATTCCTGATTCTAAAAAAGAACCGGGAGATCTCGTATTTTTTAAAACTGTCGATGCAAAAGTTTCTCATGTCGGAATTTACATGGGGAAAAACCAGTTTATTCACGCTGCAAGCGACGGTCCGAATACCGGCGTGATTGTCTCCTCTCTCACCGAAACCTACTGGAAAAATGCCTATGCCGGTCCGGGGCAGGTATTAAGCTCTCCGGAATACCCGGCAGAACAGGAAGAAGAGACCATTATAAAAGAAACAGGGAGCCTTCCGCAAAAGTCTGATGCATCCTCATCCGTAAAGTCTTCTTCAAAAACTTCTTATGCAGGATTATCCTCTTTTCTCAAGACGGCGCCTGTCAAGTTTGATGTATCGGCTGTAATGAACTGGAATTTCTTTACCTCCGAAGAAGTATATTGGAATATACGGGGCGCATCAGTACAGCTCCATACAATGTATACGGGGCTTAGTATTCAGCCCGGTTTCGCAGCGGAACTGCGCATTGACCCTAAAATGGGTATTGTTCAAATTCCCCTCCTTGTAACACTGACACCCGTTGATTTTCTCCGGGTATATGCGGGTCCTGTATTCACTATTGGACAGCCCCGCCTCACCGGTACAGGAAAAATTGTTGAAGGCTCTATATTTCCCGGCGTTCTTGGTATTTCATGGCAGACTCCATCTTTAAAACTTGGGTCTATTGCTCTTTGTTTTATACAAGATCTCTCATATACTGTATTTAACGAGACGGATAATTCCGCTCTTCCGTTTATAGAATCGTTTTCTTCCGGTTTCCTTTTTATGACTGGATTCCGGGTAAAATTAAACCCATAGGAAATAAATATGAATAAGGCAAAATTTATTTGGTTAACTGTATGCGCATCTCTGCTTCTCTTCACACTGGTATCCTGCGCACCTTCGGTAAAAATTGAGATTGCACAGGATGACTCGGCAAAGATGGAATTCTCAACATCATTGAGTTCTTCAATTGAAGGAAGCATCCGGTCTCTCATGGGTCTAGAGGATAATGCCCCGCTATACAAGGAAGAACCTGTCCGTGCAAGCCTTGTCGCCTCGGGTCTAGAAGTTGAATCCATCCGTTTCCCTTCAATGACAGGAATTGAAATAAAGGCCGGCATCAAAAACATCAATAAATCCCTGACCTATGCAAAGGATTCGGTAAAAGTGACAGCAACCGATACCGGAAAAGACGCTGTAATACGATTCAGTCCAGAAATTATTACAGAAGCTCTGAATTTTATGCCTGAAGAGACTAGAACCTATGCGGATCTTCTTATGGCTCCCGTATTTACCGGAGAGCAGATGACAAGCGATGAATATATGTTTCTCCTTTCAATGGTATACGGGGATACTCTGGCTAATGAACTGGCAAAATCAGTATTCATCGTGGAGCTTACCGCTCCGTCTTCTGTGAAAAAAGCCTCATTATCAGATACATCGCTTGGAACAGTAAAAACTTCAGGCAGAAAAGCCGTTTTTACCATATCCCTGCATAAACTGCTGTCATCGTCTGGAACGACTGAGTACTATGTAAGCTGGTAAAAAACCTGATCCTTCATTGTATAAAATTTTAATCAGTTGAATTTATTCTCATTAAACAGTATACTATTGGTACTTTATTTATAGATTAGACGTGGGGGTCTACATGGCAGACGTACAGAATGCAGGGTTCTCAAAAGAACTCGAAGCATTTATTAATGATTGGAAGCAGAAACCAGGCAACCTGATAATGATCCTTCATAAGGTTCAAGAGGAGCAGGGTTATATTTCCAAAGAAGCAGCAAAAGCTGTTGCGCAGCGAACTAATTCGCATTTGGCAAGGGTATACGGTGTTATGTCCTTTTATCACTTCTTTAAAACAACAAAACCAGGCAAAAATAGAATAAGCGTTTGTTTAGGAACAGCCTGTTACCTTAAAGGCGGACAGGATCTTATTGACGAAGCTAAATCTCTTCTTGGTTTAGGCGAAGAAGACATTACGACAGAAGACGGATTGTTTTCGGTGGAACCTGTACGCTGCATCGGATGCTGCGGACTTGCACCGGTTCTTTCAGTAAACGGCGATGTATACGGCAAACTGACCAAAAATCAGATCGCCGATATTCTTAATAAATACAAAAACGCATAATTTTTTATGCACTACAATCTCTGTGATTTAATTGCCGATTTAACCCAGAATTCCATCGAAGCACAGGCAACAAAAGTTACAGTGGAGCTACTAGAAACAGACAACGATTTGACGGTATATATTCGCGATAACGGAAAGGGAATGAGTCCTGAGATTCTACAAAAAGCAGCCAACCCTTTCTATACCGACGGAATAAAACATCCAAAACGGAAAATAGGAATGGGGATTCCCTTTCTTATACAGACGGCATCAGATACCGGAGGCTCCTGGGATATTCAATCCAGGGAAGGCGAAGGAACAACTGTATCGGCCCGTTTTGATTTAATGAATATAGATACACCTCCCATGGGAGATGTATCCTTACTTTTCCGTCAAATTCTTACATTTCCTGGCGGCTATGAGATGCAGATCATCCGTAAAAAACAGACAAAAACCGTATTTTATGAATACGATTTTTTACGGAGCGATTTGATCGAAGCCTTAGGCGGTCTGGAAACGGCAGGAGATTTGGCTCTTTTGCTCGATTTTCTGCAGAGCCAGGAAGACCAAAGCGGCGAATAAGACCGCGAATCTGCGTTGCAGATTATTACTGAACAGTATACGCTGTGTGCGTATAGTTAGGAGAATCACTATGGCAAAGATGTCCCTAGAAGAATTGCGCAAACTCCGCGGTGAAATGCAGGGTGAAATAAAGAGACGTGAGGCTGAAGGTAAAAGCATACAGATTATTGTCGGTATGGGAACCTGCGGAATTGCAGCAGGAGCAAAAGATACCCTCGATGCTTTCATTAAAGCGCTCAAGGATAAGGGAATTGCAGAAACTGCAATTATAAGACAGACAGGCTGCATGGGTATGTGTGCCAATGAGCCGACTGTGGAAGTTATTGTTCCCAATATGCCCAAAGTTATTTACGGAAATGTAACTGCAGAGATTGCAAAAGAAGTTGTTGAAAAACACATCATCGGCAAAACGCTGCTGGATAAACAAATTCTCGACCGTCCTTCGATCGATATTATCAATAAGTAGGAGACACTCATGGCATTTACCCATTATATTCTTGTTTGCGGCGGAACCGGATGTGAATCCAGCAATGCAGACGGAATTTTTAAAAATCTTATTGCAGAAGCTAAAGAAGCAGGTGTTTCAGACAAGGTTCAGATTGTTAAAACAGGCTGTTTCGGATTCTGCGAAAAAGGTCCGATTGTTAAAGTTCTTCCGGAAGATTCTTTCTATGTCGAAGTAAAACCTGAAGATGCAAAAGATATTATTAGAGAACAGATTGTTAAAGGCCGTGAAGTTACAAGGCTCTTATACAATAAAGCCAAAAAAAGTATTGAAGATGTCGAAGAAATTCAATTCTATCAAAAACAGCTCCGCATTGTACTTCGCAACTGCGGTGTTATTAATCCTGAAGATATAACTGAATACATCGCCCGCGACGGCTACCTCGCCCTCGAAAAAGCTCTTTTTGACATGACCCCTGAACAGATTATTAATGAAGTCAAGAAATCAGGACTCCGCGGAAGAGGAGGAGCAGGATTCCCCACCGGTCTTAAATGGGAAGCCGGCTTTAAGGCAAAAGGCGACGTTAAATATGTTGTCTGTAATGCTGACGAAGGCGACCCCGGAGCCTACATGGACCGCTCGACAATTGAAGGCGATCCCCACTCAGTTATTGAAGCTATGATAATTTGCGGTAAAGCAATCGGAGCAAATAAGGGTTTTATTTACATCCGTGCTGAGTATCCGCTCGCTATTGACCGCTTAAAGATTGCTATGGCTCAGGCTCAGGAAAACGGCCTCCTTGGTAAAAACATACTCGGTTCAGGTTTCGATTTTGACATTGAAATCCGTCTCGGTGCTGGCGCCTTCGTATGCGGTGAAGAGACAGCTCTTTTACGCTCAATAGAAGGACTTCGCGGTATGCCGACACCGAAACCCCCGTTTCCTGCCCAGTGCGGTCTGTGGGGTAAACCTACCATCATCAACAATGTTGAAACATGGGCAAATATTCCTGTAATTCTTACAAAAGGTGCTGACTGGTTTAATAAAATCGGAACTGAAGATTCAAAAGGAACGAAGGTTTTTGCTCTTACCGGTAAGGTTCAAAACTCAGGACTTGTTGAAGTTCCAATGGGAACGACACTCCGCGAAATCATTTTCGAAATCGGCGGTGGCATTAAAAACGGTAAAAAATTCAAGGGAGTTCAGACCGGCGGTCCATCAGGCGGTATTATAACCGAAGAAAGTCTTGATACCCCGATCGATTTCGGTGCCCTTACAAGACTCGGATCAATGATGGGTTCAGGCGGTATGATCGTTATGGATGAAGACGACTGCGTTATCGACGTATCGAAGTTCTATATGGAATTCTGCGTTGACGAATCATGCGGTAAATGCTCACCCTGCCGTATCGGCACACGTCAGATGTATACTATCCTTGATAAAATTTCCCGCGGCAACGGAGATCTTGAAGATCTTCAGAAGCTCAAGGATATCGGTTTTGCAATGCAGAAGTCTTCTTTGTGCGCCTTAGGTCAGTCTGCACCGAATCCGACTCTTTCAACCATCAAGAAATTCGAAAAGGAATATGTTGATCACATTGTTAACAAAAAATGTACTGCCGGCAAGTGCAAGAAACTTATTACCTTTGAAATTACTGATAAATGTATAGGCTGCGGTATGTGTGCAAAAAAATGCCCTGCTGACTGCATTACGGGTGAAAAGAAAGCAAAACATGTTATCGATCAGAGCAAGTGCTTGAAATGCGGCGAATGCGAAAGAACTTGCAAATTTGGTGCGATCATTAAACACTAAGGAGACTATGAAATGGTAAACGTTAACATAAACGGTAAGGATGTTCAGGTCGAAGAAGGAACCAGCATTCTTAACGCAGCAAAAAAGCTGAATATAAATATACCAAGCCTTTGCTACAATCCGGATCTTCCGGCCTGGGCTTCATGCGGTATCTGCATTGTACGCCTGGCAGGAACACCGAAAATGCTCAGGGCATGCTGCACTGCAGTGTCTGAGGGAATGAAGCTTATTACTCACGATCCTGAAATTAACAAGGCAAGAAAAACAGTTCTCGAGCTGATCCTTTCAAACCACCCCGCTGATTGTCTTCAATGCAATAGAAGCGGACAGTGCGAACTTCAGAATATGGCTGCCGATTTCGGTCTTCGCCAGAAACCGCGCTTTAGAAAAATCTTAAAAGATCAGCCGGTCGATGATTCATACGAAGTAATCGTTTTTGACCGCGACAAGTGTATTAACTGCGGCCGCTGCGTTGAAGCATGCCAGCTCATGCAGAATGTATGGGCTCTCGAATACACCGGACGCGGCGATAAAACCGTTATCGGTCCTGTAGCAGGTGCAAACCTTGCAGAAAGCCCCTGTGTACGATGCGGCCAGTGCGCTGCTCACTGCCCTGTTGGAGCAATTACCACACACAACCCGCTTGAAGAAATATTTGAAAAACTTGCCAACCCCGAAATTGTGTCTGCGGTTCAAATTGCTCCTTCCGTCCGTGCAGCCCTCGGCGAGGAATTCGGTCTTCCCGTTGGTGCAATTAGTACCGGGAAAATCTACACAGCACTGCGCATGATTGGATTTAAGCACGTTTTCGACACAAACTTCTCTGCTGACCTTACAATTATGGAAGAAGGAACTGAACTTGTAACACGTCTTACAAAGGGCGGTCCCCTTCCCATGTTTACCAGCTGCTGCCCTGGATGGGTCGATTATGCAGAAAAGAACTATCATGATTACCTTCCCAACCTTTCAACAGCAAAGAGTCCCCAGCAGATGCAGGGTGCAATTACAAAAACCTATTTTGCTGACATCATAGGTGCAAAACCGGAAAAGATTTACTCTGTATCCATAATGCCCTGTACTGCAAAAGCATATGAGGCACGCAGAGATAAGACAATGCAGTCTTCCGGCGCACAGGATGTCGACAAGGTATTAACAACAAGAGAATTTGCAGCTCTTATACGGCTTGCAGGAATTGATTTTGCTAAGCTTGAAGAAACTCAGGCAGACAGCCCGATCGGACCATACTCCGGAGCTGGTACAATTTTCGGTGCCACAGGCGGTGTTATGGAAGCGGCGGTAAGAACTGCATACAAACTTGTTGTCGGAAAAGAACTTGGAAACCTTGATTACACTGCAGCACGCGGACTCGAAAACGTGAAGACTGCAGAAGTTGATCTCAATGGAACAAAAGTAAGACTCTGCATTATTCATCAGCTTTCAAGTGTTGAGCCTGTTATGGCAGAAATCCGTAAAGCACGTGATGAAGGCAAAGAACCGCCGTACCACTTCGTTGAGGTAATGGCATGCCGCGGCGGTTGTGTCGCAGGCGGCGGTCAGCCTTACGGTGTTACCGATGAAATCCGCAAGCAGAGAGCTGCAGCCCTCTATTCTGATGATAAGAATTGTGAAATCAGAACTTCACATCAGAATCCCTTAATCACTAAAATTTATAAGGATTACTTCGGTCAGCCGAACAGCGAAAAAGCTCATCACCTGCTTCACACGCATTATGTAAAACGTTCTTTATATAAGGACTAATAATCTCTTCTGAAAAAGCATTAAAAAAAATCTTTTTCAGAAAGTAAAAACTGCCCGGCAGTAGCTCTGCCGGGCAGTTTTTTTAAAGGAATACTGCATGGGAGAATTGGATTTGGATGAGAGAATAATTAGAATAGAAACAAAACTCTCTTTTTTAGAGGATTTCATTATTCAGCTTCAGGAAGTATCCGTGGAGCAGGGTAAGGAAATAGACATGTTGAAAAAAGAAAACAGAAAAATTCAGGCAAAGATTAAGGAAATGACCGACAACGAAGAGCTTTTGAATCAGAAACCGCCGCATTATTGAGTCGTTTCTCTAAGTGGAATAGTTATTTTAATGCTTGTTCCCTTTCCGCTCTCGGATTTCCATGTATAGCCTGCATCAATTTGATGCGCCCTATACTCCATAGATTTGAGGCCCATTCCGCTGCCGAGAGCCTGTCTTTTTTGAGCCTTACTGTTTGGAGCAATGCTTTTTTCAATTTTTCCTGTACCGTTATCTTCTAGGGAAAAAGTAACTGTGTCAGCAGTACAAAGGGCGCTGAGTTTGACATATGAAGCTTTTGAATGCTTTATAACATTCTGCATGCCTTCCTGAATAATCCTGAAAATATTCATTTTCTGTGCAACAGTAAGCTGAATTTCAGAATCAATTTTCCATACATATTCACAAACACAGCCTGTTTGCTTTTGAACGTTCATGCATAGACTTTCAAGAGCCTCCTGCAGACCGAGTGTATCGAGCTCAAGGGGAAAAAAGTCATGGGCATACTGCCGAGTTCTAGTTAATGTCTCATCGATCATTGAGGATAGGTCCTTAAGCACCGGCTCCCCTGCCGATTTCATACTGGAACAAAACATGGAAATTCCGGCAAGACGCTGGCAGATGTCATCATGCAAATCCAAAGAAAACCGTAGTCTTTCCATCTCGCTGATCTTTAAAACTTCGGCTTCCACCGCAATTCTCTTATCAGCCTCTTTTTTTAATTCTTTATTTGCTTTTAATAGATCGCTTGTTCTTTTTGCCACCTCGGCCTCAAGCTGTTTGGCTCTGTCCTTTTCCTTATCCAGGACTTGTATAAGTCTTATTGCATTCTGTATGAGACGAGCGGCATTACATATATGAGGCTGAACAATGTCATCAGCTTCGTAGACAAGAATTCCAAGTGGAACATCGCCTGCAGTAAGATGAAGGAGACAGTGTGAAAAAGGTTTTGTGTGCTTTCTGGAAAAAAGAGAATCAAAAAAATCTTTAAGATCATGTAAACGGGGTGTGTCGCCGGAAATAATTTCTGTCCCCTCGTAGCGCTCATAAAGAAGATAAGCCTTATTTGTGTCAACATTCTGCGCTTGAGGATACATAAAAAAATAACACAAAGATATTTCCATCTTCTCCAGAAAATCCTGCAGACAGAAAACCAGTTCCCTAACAGAATAGGCAGAATTGAGCTGCTGTGCCAGAATACTGACATGTTTAAGATACTCTTCGGATTTTATTTCCCGTGTATAAATCTGAAGCATTTTTTCCTTAAAATCTCTTGAAGAATTTAATCCTTCAAA
Organism: Spirochaetota bacterium; assembly: GCA_023398165.1. GTDB lineage: Bacteria > Spirochaetota > Spirochaetia > Treponematales > Treponemataceae > JAAZLA01. The sequence continues at coordinate 104,651 of JAEWSQ010000021.1, forward strand.
AGAATCTGTATTGGAATCCTCAAGAATAAAACGGTTACACCCGCATGAATTACGTATAACCACCTCCGTATTCACTAATTGAACCCGTGGAACAGATTCATTGCGGTAAAAATCATGAAGTGTCTGAACACTCATTTCTCCAAGTAAATCGAGAGGCTGTTTAACCGTAGTAAGGGGGGGAATTTCCATTTGAGCCTGCGGAATATCGTCAAATCCTGTCACTGCACAATTTTTCCATGCTGCATTATTTATTGATCTGAGGCATTTTAAAACACCAATAGCCATACTGTCATTTGCGGTAACAACAACATCCACGGGATTTACCTCATGAGAACGTATATACAGTTTCATAGCCTGAATGGCTGACATCTCGAGAAAATCGCAGTTCACAATTTCGAATTCAATATCTTTAAACTGATACAGATACTTCTGCATTGATTTGTTAAACACATGTTCCCTGATAATATTATCTCTATGAGTTGTAGGTCCGCCCATGAATAAGAATTTTCTATAACCGTGATCGAGGACTAGATGATTAAGAATTGTCTCCATGGAATAGCGGTTTCTTATGAGCAGAGAGGGAAATGTATTCAGTCTTTTACCAATAGAAACACAGGGAATATTGTTGAACATTTTAATAATTCTCTCGGGAAGATCAAATTCAATATCCAGCACAATAACAGAGGAAAGAAGCAGAACACCGTCAACAGACAAAAATCGTATTGAAGGGAAAAGGTTTTTTTGAGAAAGTGTTGCCTGCTCAATAGTTTCATTTTGAATGCAGATCAGATCTATTCCCATCAATGCAGCCTGGGTTCTCACCCCTCTATATACACTAATCTGATACTGTTCATCAAGGTTTCTGACGTATAATGCAATTCTCATCAGCTGATTATATCATATAAAAGATCAGTAATACAGACGATTTTAAGTATTTACATAAAAGTATATTTCCCTTACAATGAGTATATTTTATTTTTCAGGAGCGGCTTTGTGGAAACAACAGTCATTTTAATTGAAGATCATCCTCTTTTTTCCAAAGGGTTACTTCAGCTTATAGAAAGCGAAAAAGGGTTTGTTGTTGTCGGAGAAGCAAGAAACGGAGAAGAAGCTTTAGCAGTTATCAGAGAAAAAAAACCGCAATTTGCTATTGTTGATTTAAACCTTGGCGACGAGGATGGTCTTGAAATAATTAAGATTATAAAACAGGATAACCCCTCAATCTTTGTTCTTGTTCTTTCCATGTTTGATGAACGGTATTATGCCGAAAGAGCATTAAAAGCCGGAGCACAGGGCTATATTATGAAGGAGGAGGCTCCTCATAAAGTTATTGATGCAATAAAGACAATACTGTCCGGGAAAATCTGGCTTAGTGAAAACGAGCGGGAGCATCTTTATGAATATATTTCAGGAACTTCAGTTAAAGAAACTGATAAATGGTGCGCCAGTATTAATACGCTGTCGAACAGGCAGCTTCAGATTTTCAACATGATAGGCAAAGGACTTGGAACAATAGAAATCGCAAATAAACTGAGTTTAAGCACTAAAACCATCGATGCGCATAAAGAGCATATTAAACAGAAACTCCACTGCAACTCATCCCAGGAATTAAGACAGCTTGCAGTTGAATGCAACAGCCGTCTCATATCTAAATAAATTCTATTCCTTATCCGGATACTGTACAACTATCCGGGTATAGGGAATACTGATGCCCTCTTCATCGAAGATTTTTTTAATACCTATGTACAGTTCGTTTTTTATCTCCAAAAAGTTTTCGTTTTTAAACCAGACGCCGAGCACCGCAGTTATTCCCGATGATCCGAACTCATCAAAGAAAACCACAGGAACGGGATCTTTTAAAGCAGAGGGACAGAGGGAAGCAGCAGCGGTAAGGATTTTCATAACCTTATCTAAATCCTCTTTATAGTCCACTTGAACCCGTACTGTCATGCGGCGCTGAGGGAAGTATGTTGCATTCACAAGATTGGATTTTATTATAGTCTCATTGGGAATTCTGACAACCTGATTATCAGGTGTAATAATTTTTACAGATAGAAGATCCACAGAATCAACCTTACCTGATAAACCTTCAACGGTTATAAAGTCCCCAATTTTAAATGCCTTTTCGCTTAATACAAAAAAACCCGATATTATATTGCTGAACGAAGTTTGGGCTGCAAAACCGATAGCGACGCCTGCAATACCTGCAGCGCCGAGAAGAGTCGTCAGTTTTATTCCGAATAAATTAAGAAGCGTAAAAAGTATTATTGTATAAAACGTATACTTTACAATTTTATCGGCAACGGCCTGCGTCTGCTTGCTGAATTTTTTTCCGGTAACTGCATGAACATATTTTTTAATTACAGCATACAAAATAAAAGCTATTATAAACCCTATTGTATACCCCACAATGGGCAGCGTATTTTTCAAAGAAAAAAATGCTACTATCTTTTCCCACATCTTTGTTAATTCATTCATGCTTTTCCACTCCGTTCTTTTTACAATATGATGATATACTGCAGGTGCTGCACAATGGTTTTCGTGCTGTACACACATACCTTCCGTGCAGTACCAGCCAGTGATGAGCGTGAGTTAAGTAATGTTGAGGTATCTTAGAGAGAAGCTCATTTTCAATTTCCCTCGGTGTTGTCTTGTCCGACAAACCTATACGCGGAGCAATCCGCAACAGATGCGTATCCACAGGCATTGTAAGTTCGCCTGCAAGAACATTCAGTATGACATTTGCCGTTTTACGTCCGACTCCGGGCAGGCTTTCAAGCGAAGCTCTATTCAAAGGAACTTTTGAATTGTATTTTTCTATCAGCATTCTGCACAGTTCAATAACGTGCCTTGCTTTTACCCGGTACAAGCCGATTGTTTTTATATAGTTCCTTAAACCCTCTTCACCGAGGGCTACAATTTTTTCAGGGGTATCCGCCTGAGCGTACAGTGGAGCAGTTGCCTTATTAACACTCTTGTCGGTCGTCTGGGCAGATAATACAACCGAAACTAAAAGGGTAAAATTATTGGGGGCAATGAGTTCTGTCTTCGGTTCAGGATTAATCGATTTAAATATACTGAAGACTGAATCTATTTCCCCTTCTGTAAGCAGCTCTATCATAGGTCGTAAAAAACGGTTAACGGACAGCTTTTTTCAAAGCATCCACCATGTTCAGCTGCTCCCAGGGGAAACAGTCCCTTCCGAAATGTCCGTATGCTGCAGTCTGCTGATATATTGGTCTTTTTAAATCAAGCGTCTTTACAATTCCTGCAGGAGTACAGTCAAAAACTCTTTTTACCGCATCCGAGATTTTCTCATCGGGAACACTGCCGGTGTCAAAAGTATCTATCATTATTGATACAGGGAAAGGAACGCCAATTGCATAGGCAAGCTGAACTTCGCACCGCTCAGCAAGCCCGGAGGCCACAACATGTTTTGCTATGTAGCGGGCCATATACGCGGCAGAACGGTCAACCTTGGAAGGATCCTTGCCGGAGAAAGCCCCGCCCCCGTGACGGCCCATACCGCCGTAGGTATCAACAATAATTTTCCGTCCGGTTAAACCGGTGTCGCCGAATGGTCCGCCTATAACAAAGCGCCCTGTAGGATTTATAAAATACTTCGTTTTTGCATCGAGCAGACCGGTTGAGCCGAGAACAGGCTTAATAATGCTTTCAATAATACCTTCTTTCAGGTCATTGTAGCTGATATCTGGATCATGCTGATGTGAAATAACAACGGTATCAAGATGTACCGGTTTATGTCCTTCATATTCAATCGTCACCTGGCTTTTAGCATCCGGCCGAAGCCATTTCATTGCCCCGCTTTTGCGCAGTTCACTCGCTTTCCGGAGAAGATTATGAGCATACATGATTGGAGAAGGCATAAGCTCCGGAGTCTCAGCACAGGCAAAACCGAACATCATTCCCTGATCGCCTGCACCCTGCTGTCCCTCGAATTCCTTTAAGCCGTTTCCGGCAACACCCTGGTTAATATCGGGCGACTGGGCATGAATCATATTAAGAACTGCCATCGAATCGCAGTCAAGGCCGTAATCTGAATCAGTATATCCAATATCCCGTGCTATATTCCGTGCAGTCTGCTGAACATCAACAAATGTGTTGGTAGTAATTTCTCCTCCCACAAGAACAAGAGCCGTGGAAGCAAAAGTTTCACAAGCTACATGACTTTCCGGGTCATCGGATAAGCAGGCATCGAGTACAGCATCTGAAATTTGATCGCAAAGTTTATCGGGATGCCCTTCTCCCACAGATTCTGATGTGAATAAATAGCGTTTATTGTTCATGACAAATATCCTTAATTAATTTTGGTATTCTGCACTACCCAGAATTCGCATAATATAGTATACTGTTATAACCTGATTGACAAGTAGGGCTAAAGGGGGAACTAATGGCCTTGTACAAAAAATATAATAAGACTCAAAAAACCTGTATTGTAACCTTTGAACTTTCGGCAGAAGCCGCTAAGGGAGCAGAAAAGGTTTGGATAGCAGGGGATTTTAACAGCTGGAGCAGCATAGATACTCCAATGAAGAAACAGAAAGACGGTTCATTCAGTATAAAAATTACCCTCGAGACAGGAAAAGAATATCAATTCAGGTACCTTGTCGACGGGAAACGGTGGGAAAACGACTGGAATGCAGATAAATATGTTCCCGCTCCATTTTCATTTACCGATAATTCTGTGGTTATTGTCTAACCGGCTAACGCATACATATAAAGTCGTCATCAAGCATAGATACCGCATTTTTAATACCTTCAGAGGCATACACTTCATGGTCTTCCGTGATGAGTATGCCTTTAATGTTATTTGAGTTTAAATATTCAAGACCTTTTTTTTTCCCCAAAGCAAATACCATCGTAGACAGGGCATCTGCAGTCATGGAGGACGAATGTACAATGGTCACTGATACAAGCCCGTTCTGAACCGGATAACCTGTATTCATATCAAGAATATGATGATACATTACTCCGTCTTTTACGAAGAACCGCTCGTACACCCCTGAGGTTACAATACTCGTACTGTCTGTTTTTATGCTGATAACCGGACTTGCATTTGAGTCAAAAGGATTTTTTATACCGATATTCCACTGTTCGCCGTTTGCTTTCTCACCGTAGGCATAAATATTACCTCCGAGATTAATAATAGCATAGGGAATACCGGCTCCGGAAATTAAACTGATAAGCTCATCTGCTGCCCATCCCTTCGCTATTCCGCCTAAATCAAGGATCATACCTTTGTCCGTCAGGTAAACAGATTGTTTCTCTGCATCTAGTTTGACTTTTAAATAATCGGTCTTCTTACGCGCTTCTTCCACCTGAACCGGGGACGGAAGAGAATCCTTTATTGAATCAAATGCGGTTATATTCCACAGGGAAACGAGCGAACCCATAACCGGGTTAAAAGCCCCGGAACTCTCCTTTGCAAAACCAAGAGAGCTGTCAATCAGATTAAATGTTCCGGCAGTCACCTTGACGGGAAAGTCTCCTGCAGCCTTATTAATGTGTGAAATTTCAGAGGAAGGAATAGTAACACTGAGCTGTCTTTCGATCTCATCGAGACGTTCAAATAGTTTTTTATACATTTTTTCCGTACCATACTCAAAAAGCTGTATGGTACAGACTGTATTAAGCGCCGTTTCTGTTTTACTTGAAACGGGAGAAGGAGCACAGGAAATAAAAAAAGAAATGCAAAAAATGATACAAAAGAACTTCAATTTCCGCATTTCTCTTTTTCCTTATTTTGTAAAACTTATGTGAAGTTCGTTCAGCTGCTGTTGGTCAACTTCGCTCGGGCATTCATCCATTGGACTTTGAGCAAACGAGTTCTTCGGGAAAGCAATAACTTCTTTTATTGAAGTCTGTCTGCACATGAGCATTACCAGCCGGTCTAATCCCGGTGCTATTCCTCCGTGAGGCGGTGCCCCGTATTTGAATGCTTCTGTTAAAAAGCCGAATTTCTTTTCCGCCTGAGCTTCATCAAATCCTACTATTGAGAAGATTCGTTTTTGAAGAGCAGGATCATGAATACGTATGGAACCGGAGGCAAGCTCATAGCCGTTAAGAACCAGATCGTATAAATCTCCCTTAACGCTGCCCGGATCAGATTCAAGCGTGGCATGGTATTTTTCCTGAGGCATTGTAAACATATGATGAGCGGTATCCCACTTATTTTCATCTTCGTTCCATTCGAACATGGGGAAATCCACAATCCATGCAAACGCAAATTCATCGGGATTGCACAAATTTAAATCTTTTCCAAGTTTACTTCTTACGGCACCTAATGCGGAACACGCTGTTTTACGTTTTGCATCTGCAACAAAAAGAAGCAGATCACCCTTCTTAGCTCCAAGAGCCTTACAGATTTCTTCAGATTTACCTTCGAAGAATTTTGCTATACCGCCTTCAAGCCCTGCATCCCCTGCTTTCATCCAGGCAAGCCCTTTGGCTTTAAAGACCTTTGCCGAAGCCTCCAGTTCTTCTATTAATTTGCGTGAATATTTTTCAGCAGCGCCGGGAACAATGAGAGCTTTCACGGCTCCGCCTGCGGCAACTGCATCTTTAAATGCCTGAAACGAGCCTATATCGGCTAAAAAAGAGCCTTCCTGCATTTTCATATCGAAACGGAGTTCCGGTTTATCGCTGCCGTACCACTCAATGGAGTCATCATAGGCAATCCGCTGAAAATGAGAGGGAAGATCCACATTGAGAGCTTCTTTGAAAACGGCACCCATCATTCCTTCTGTCATGGCAAGAATATCGTCTCTGGAGACAAAGCTCATTTCCAAATCTATCTGGGTAAACTCAGGCTGACGGTCGCCGCGTGCATCCTCATCACGGTAGCAGCGGGCAATTTGAAAGTAGCGGTCAAACCCCGACACCATCAAAATCTGCTTATACAGCTGAGGTGACTGGGGAAGAGCATAAAACTGACCGGGATACAAACGGGAGGGAACAAGGTAATCACGCGCTCCTTCCGGAGTTGACTTTATAAAAGTCGGTGTTTCAATTTCGTAAAAACCTTTTGAAGATAAATACTTCCGTGCAGCAAGCGCAACCGTATGTCTAAGAGCAATATTGTGCTGCATGGGAGCGGAACGTAAATCCAAATATCTGTATTTCAAGCGTAAATCTTCGTTGGGAATAACCGGCGTTCCGTCTTTCTGCTGTTCATCTATCATGAATGGAAGGACTTCGCTTTTTGAAAGTACCAGAATCTGTTTTGCAACAACTTCAATTTCACCTGTACTCATCTCAGGATTAATCATCGAATCAGGTCGAAGTCTTACGATGCCTTCAACTGCAATGCAGTATTCCATTTTAAGCTCTAGTGCAAGATCCAATAATTCTTTGGGAGAATCAGAATCCACAACTACCTGAGTTACGCCGTAGCGGTCTCTTAAATTAATAAAAGATATTCCGCCGTGATCTCTTTTGCGGTATACCCAGCCGTTTAACAGTATTTTTTTACCCTCATCACTTTTACGGAGATCTCCGCACGTGTGAGTACGCTTCATTGTTTCCATTCTCTTATAATATCAATTAGAAGAAGCTGTATCAAGAGCTTGGAAACAAGGAAATTCGGTAATTACCAGTATCTAGAGATTCTACTTCTGCGGGAAAAGACCATTCTGCTGCCAAATTAATATTTGAGTTATAATACTTAGTGTTCCGAGGAATATTGACCAGATTGATGAAATATTACTCCAGTAGGTGTTTATAAACGACAGGAACCAGGTAGACGGCACATCAATGCGCGACTCGCTTTCAAGTACATACTCTTTCGGCATTCTCTTGCCGTCTGCGTCATATATAAGCTCTTTACCCACTATGCTGTTTATATTATACCCGCCTGCGAGTTTTATATAATATTCACTTGTTTTACCCGCATGAACAGGATATTTACCGGGAGCATTTACCGCTCCTGTTACCCACACGTACGCATATTTAAACGGAATAACAAGAACATCGCCGTCTTTCAGCTCTCTATCCTGTGAAAGATCGGTACTGAATAGAAATTTCCCAATATCAATTTGGGTACTTTGACCTTGCCGTACAAGATAGCAGCTGTCATAATCGGCCGCCAACGAAATTTTAAGATCTTTGTCCTTAAAAACATCACTCAGTTTTTGCCCGGTATAAAATTTATACACATACCGTCCGCTTACCTGCAACGTAGTTGCATCGCCGCCGTTTACAGCACCCTCAAGTGTAAAAACATTCTTAAGATCCTGTTTCCCGGGAACTATAATCTGATCTCCTGTTTCCAGTTTCTCAGAGAGAAGCTGTTCATACGAGAGAATCTTATAGAGCCCCGGTTCTTTGCCCGGAGTGGAAAGTCTGAATAACTGTATATGTTCCGTATCTGCCGAAGGAAGAAGTCCCAAAGCAAAATTTTCTACAACTTCTTTTACCCCTTCCTTTTCAAGAATCTGATACTTGCCCTGTTCATATACAGCGCCGCTTATTTCAACATAGCGTTGTGCCCTCGATATCGTAATAATGTCGCCCGGCTTCACGCGCGGATTCTCTTTAAGCGAGCCTGTTTTTCTCGTTTGAAAAAAATCATAAACGACAGTTTGTCCGCCTTCGGATGTTACAGCAACATTACGCAAAGAAGATAACGGATTCGATTCAATATCTACTTCATACAGTAAATCTGACAGGCGTGATAAACCGGTTGCCGTTTTCTGTCCCGGATTCGGGTGGTATCCCTCAATTGTAACAAAGAACCGTCCCGGACTCGTTAATGTAAACTGAACACCGGACAACGGATAATTTTTCGACACAAGAGATTCGACCTGGGTTTTAAGCTGTAAAAAAGTTTTCCCTTTGGCATTAATAGAGCCGAGGTTATGTACACGCAGATTATAAGAGGCATCGAGTGAAAGCTGTGTTGAAACTGCGGCTGTGTTCGCAAGATAAGTTAACTGGTATTCATCGCCGGGAGTCACAGGATAATCCGCCGTTGAAAGAGCCAGAAGCCGTGTATCGTAAATTTCAGGCACATACACGTTCTTTGTTTCCTGCAGATCGGCAGACTCTACAGTTGCATTTGTTTTTTCAGAGTTATTTTCTTCGTTTGTCGAAGCTGTTGCCAGAGAGTCTGCATACGTGAAATATAAACAGCTTACAGCAGTTATCAATGCGAATAGTTTTTTACACCTGTTCATCTTTTTTTGATCCCTTAACTTTAAAACCGAGTTTAGCCATTGCGTCTTTATCTTTCCTAATGTTCTCTATTATGTTAAATACAAAACATAAAAATATAGCGGCAAAAAAACCTGCAGCAGAGCCTATCATACAGATTACGGCACGTGAAGGCTCGCTCTTTTTCTCAGGTATTTCTGCATATTCAAGAACCTGAAAAATGGGAGTTTCACTTTTCATGGATATTTTTAATAGCTCGTATTCCTGTCTCATCTGGGCATAAATGGCTTCCTGCATCGTCAATTCTCTCTTAAGCCGGGTAAGTTCAAGTGTTATACGGGGTACTGTTCCGCCCTGGGATGCAATACTGCCGGCTTCAAGTTCCTGCATCTGCTTTTCTATATTATACACTTCATCCATTGCAGACTGCATCGTCTGTTCCAGGTGTTCTTTTTTTAATAGATTTTGATCAAGTCCCAGTGCTTTAAACCGCTGCTCCAAAAGGCGGACGGCGCAGTTTACAACATCGGTTGCAAATTCCTTATCAATATGCGTGTATGTTAACTCCAATATTCCTGTACCGGAAGTAAGATTCGCCTTTAAATTTTCTTTAAAAAATGCACGCTGCGTTGTTTTTGGATATTCATCAAGATTCAATTTAAAACGGTCTTTTATATCCAATTCCTCGGCCATAGCATCTAAAAAGGAATTGGTGGTCAGAAGGTAGACCGCCAGCTGTCCGTTGGAAGAACCGCTCGAAGTCGAAATTCCCATAAGACCTGCTAGAGAGCTGAGACCGCTTGATGAAAGAGCGGAAGAAAGCCCGCCGCTGCTGGAAGATCCTGAGTTTATCATCATAATCGCAGAGGCTTTATACAGATTCGGCAGATAACTTTTTTCCGGCGGAAGCTTAATTGAAATAAAAGAGTACAGCACCACGCCGATCATGGAAATAATAGTAAAGATTATTATGAAAACTTTTCTTTTCCAAATAATCGCAAATAAATCTATAAGTGATATTTCGTCATCTTTATTACAGTCAGAACTTTGCACTGTACTTATTTCGGACATAAAAGGCTCCCGCTACACAAACATTAAGGCTTCATTATATCTGAACAACTTGTTTTATACAATAGTTACCATTAAAGCAGGAAAAACAGAGAAAAAAAGTGTAGAATACTGCCCCCAAGCACAAAAAGATGCCAGATGCAGTGGGAGTACCGGATCTTTTTAAGTGCGTAAAAAACAACTCCGATAGTGTAGGATGCTCCTCCGGATATCAAAAAAGCAAGGCTCTCTTGCGGCAGCGATTTCTTCATGGGTTTTATGGCAAAGATTATCAGCCATCCCATGAGGATGTACATAATCACGGAAAGGAATCTGAGTCTGTTTCCAAAGACGGCATAGAATACGACACCCATAATAGCCAGAACCCATATGATGCCGAAGATTGTCCACCCCACGGGTCCTTGCAGCGCGGTGAGACAAAACGGGGTATATGTTCCCGCTATCAGAATGTAGATCGACGAATGATCAAAAATCGAAAATACTTTTTTAGCGCCATACGGTGTTAATGCATGGTACAGCGTTGACATTAGGTATAATAAAATTAATGAAGATCCGAAAATTGAATACCCTGTTACAAAATACGATTTCATTGCCTGAGGCGCAAGATATACAGAGCGCACCACAAGAATCACCAGAGCTGCTATTGCCAGTCCCGTTCCGATTCCGTGTGTTATAGAATTCCATATTTCTTCAGCTGCGGTGTAGCGTTTAGGAGAATTCTCATAGGAAAGCCGTTTTGCTTCTTTTTCCTTCCTTCTCTCTTCCCTCTCGTGCAGCTTCTTTATTTTATCTGAATTATCCTGAATCAGAGAAAGATTCAAATTGAACTTAATCTTGGCAATTTCTACCCTTGCGTTTTCTTTTACCATCCGGATATCATTTTTAGCCTTCTCTTTTTTTTGCTTTCGTATATTGATTTCTTCTGATCCCATCTTTGACCTCCCGCGATGCAGCAGTAAAATACAGTGATTTGCAGAAAATCATTCATGTCTGTTTCTCATTTCATGCAGAAGAATGCCGGCAGCCACTGATACATTAAGACTGTCTATTTTCCCGCATGTGGGAATAGAAACTATAGTATCGCACGTTTCTTTTAAAAGCCTTGCTATGCCAGAGCCCTCGCTCCCGAGAACAAGAACAACCCGCGATGGGAACGATAATGATGTAACACTATCCCCGCCCGCATCGGCTCCGTAAATCCAAAAACCTGCTTTCTTTAAAAGTTCGACAGAACGCACAAGATTTTGAACAATACACACAGGAACCCAGGAACTTGCACCGGCGCTCGAGCGGTCAATCACCTCGCTCTCCACAGCGCTCCGGCGTTCAGGCATTATAACAAGCTCTGCACCAAACTGATCGCAGCTTCGCAACACAGCTCCTACATTATGAGGATCTGTTATTGAATCCAGTACAACAACTATTGAACGATTCTCTTGTGTATTAGACGCAGAAACCCGGGAAATGTATGCATTTAAATCAACATAATTATACTTTTTTTCAGCCTCGCCTTCGACAGTGAGAACGGCACCCCTGTGTTCCTGTGTTGTTTTGGGTAAAGACGATACAAGGGAATTCAAAACAGAATCAGAAACCATTTTTATCTGAACACCGCATTCCCCGGCCTTTTCCATTATTTTCTTAACCCTGGGACCGGGTTTATCAATGTAGAGGCACAGTATTTCAGACGGAGCTGATTTGCTTTTTAAAGAAGCCTCTGTATAACTCTTTAATTTTTCTTCGATAGCATGAAAACCGGTTATTGTCCGCAGCATTTTTTGTATTTTTTTCCTGAACCGCAGGGACACGGATCGTTGCGGCCTACTTTGGCGCCTTCACGTACAACGGTCGTCGGAATTAAGGAGCCGCTTTCATAGAGCCATTGACCGTCTTTTTGAATAAAATGAGCCTTTTCAAGATGTACATCCTTGAGGCCTTTTCTGGTATACGTTGCAGAAAAGTCGATCCAGCCCTCTGTATCAGATGCAGATCCTTTTTCTGTACGGATTATTTTCAAGCCCTGCCAGGTAGATTCTTCGCTCCATTTTCGCGTTTCTTCAAGATCTATTTCATTTTTATCAGGATCCTGAACGCAGGAGCGGGCTATATACTCAATTTCATGCATAACATACGCACTGTAACGGCTGCGCATCAATTCTTCCGCAGTGGAAGCTTTTCTTTCACCTCTAATTACCGGTCCGCAGCATTGTGTATACTGCTTTTGTGAACCGCATGGACAAAGTTCTGTTTTCATGGTTTTAATTATACCAAAAACTACAGGCTCTTTCTACGCTCCATCTTGCTTTATAAAAAGAAATATCGTACCATTGCCCAATGAACTATACTGCATCTCATATACAAAATGCTCTTTCAAGAACCGGTATTGCATCATCGGTATTAAAACGCTTTTTATCATACACTGTAGTTGCCACAGAAAGCAGAGCTGAACAAGCCGATAAGGGAGTAATTCCTTCCACAGAAGAACAGAGACAGTTTGCCCGTATACTAGAAAAAGAACTGAAAGAATTAGGCGTTAAAGATGTCTTTATAAGTGAACATTCCTATGTCTGCGCGCGTATTCCGCCTTCAAGCGGATATGAAAAAGAAACCTGCATCGGCTTTCTTGCCCATATGGATACCTCTGATGAAGTCAGCGGGAAGAATGTGAAAGCACAGGTTATCGAAAACTACGACGGGAAAAAAATACAGCTTTCAGACACTCTGTTTCTCGATCCGGAAGAAGACACCGACCTTAAAAATTCAATAGGCGATACCATTATCTGTACTGACGGTACAACCCTCCTCGGATCGGACGATAAAGCCGGAATTGCAGAAATCATGAGCGCAGTTGAGATTCTTGCGTCAAGCTCTGTCCCTCACGGCCCTGTTGAAATTATTTTTTCTCCTGATGAAGAGACAGGGCATGGAATGGATAAGGTGCCGCTCGACTGGATGAAATCCAAATATTGCTTTACCCTCGACGGAGGTCAGGCAGGGGAAATAGAAGCAGAGTGCTTCAATGCCTATAAAACAGAAGTAGTGTTTACCGGAAAGGCTAAACATACAGGCACTGCAAGACCGGATATGGTCAACGCAGTTACTATGGCTTCTTTTTTCATTCAGCTTCTTCCGCGCAATGAAAGCCCCGAAGCAACCGACGGCTATTCGGGTTTTTTTGCACCGATGGAAGTACAGGGAAGCATAGACTCTGCAAAACTGATTGTGTTTGTACGCGATTTTTCATCAGAAGGCATGAAAAAAAGGCTGGAGCGGCTCGAGACTTTTGCAGAAGCAGCAGAAGCCCACTTCCCGGGAAGCATAGTTCAATGCACACACACAATGCAGTATAAAAACATGAAAGAGGTACTTAAACAAAATCCTCATGTCATTGAAAGCCTTGTCAAAGCAGTAACAAAAACTGGAATAACACCGATATTTAAACCGATACGCGGCGGAACTGACGGTTCAAGACTCACAGAAATGGGAAAACCGACTCCGAATATTTTTACCGGAGGCCACAATTTTCACTCCCGCCTTGAATGGACAGCACTGTCGCAGATGGTATATGCAGTAGAAACTATTGTTAATCTTGTACAGAAACCGTAAGGAGATCTTTGTATGTACGAATATCATATAGAAGGCGGATTCCCTGTGAAGGGTACCGTAAAGGCAAGCGGAAATAAAAATGCAGCCCTCCCCTGCATCGCCGCGGCGTTATTAACAAATGAACCGGTATTTCTCCAAAATATTCCGGATATTGAAGATACGGGTGTAATGCTCTCAGTTCTGAAAGAATTGGGCGCTGCTGTTGAGAAAACTGCACAAAACTGCTGGAAAATTCAGGCAGAGAAAATTACAAGCCATGCTATTCCCATTGAACTGGCAAAAAAAATCCGAGCTTCAATACTTTTTGCAGGACCTCTTCTTGCCCGTACAGGCAAAGCGGAACTGCCTCCCCCCGGCGGGGATGTAATAGGGCGCAGAAGACTCGATACGCATTTTCTGGCATTGACGGAACTGGGAGCCAGAGTTGAAATGGACGGCCAGTTTACGTTTACGGTAAATAAACTTGTCGGTGCCGATATTTTCCTCGATGAAGCTTCTGTTACCGCTACAGAAAATGCAGTAATGGCTGCAGTCCTTGCTTCAGGAAAAACCATTTTGACTAATGCCGCAAGCGAGCCCCATGTTCAGGACTTATGCAACATGCTTAATTCCATGGGAGCAAAAATAACCGGTATAGGATCCAATATTTTGTCCATACAGGGAGTAAAAAATCTTCACGGATGCGAATTCAGAATCGGACCCGATTACATGGAGGTAGGTTCGTTTATAGGACTTGCAGCGGCAACAAAAGGCAGCATTACGGTCACCGGAGTTGAACCGCGCGATATGAGATCCATACGTCTTGCTTTTGCTAAACTAGGCATACACTGGGAACTTGAAGGCTCAAACCTCATAGTTCCTGTGGGACAAGCCATGCAGGTGAATGCCGATCTCGGAGGCATGATTCCAAAAATTGACGATGCACCATGGCCCGGATTTCCGCCGGACTTAACGAGTATAATGACCGTAGTTGCCACTCAGGTTGAAGGTACCGTACTGATCCATGAAAAAATGTTCGAATCCCGTATGTTTTTTGTTGATAAGCTGATCGGTATGGGAGCCCGTATTACCTTATGCGATCCTCACCGTGCGGTAGTTTCAGGGCCGAGTACTCTTCATGGAACTGAGCTCGTTTCGCCTGACGTACGCGCAGGAATGGCGATGGTCATTGCAGCGATGAGCGCCAGAGGCGAAAGCATAATACGAAACGTATATCAGGTTGAAAGAGGATACGAACACCTCACCGAACGGCTGCAAAGCCTCGGAGCTCATATAGAGAGAAAAAGCGTTTAACGGTCTTTCCTGAGAGAAACAATCAGTTCATATGCCTTCTGTATACGATGAAATGCATCAACGGCTATAGACTGCTGCTCAGGTGTAAGATCCTTTAAAGTATCCGGATGGTACTGGGCAATAAGGCAGCGGTGGGCGCTTTTTATAACGCTCATACTGTCGGTTTCTTTGACACCAAGAATTCTATATGCGCCGGCTCTGCCGGACTGTTTTAAAGTAAACTGCAGAAGTTCAGATAAATACACAGAGGGTTTGTTTCCATTTCTGTCATCCCATCCGAATTCAACAGACTCCAGTAAACCGAATATGCTTGTAAGCATTCCTGTATCTGAACACTTTGACAGTTTTTTTGCCAGACACTCAGTGACAAGATCAGGATTCGGCATTGAAACAGTAAAGGCCGCCCTGCATAAGGTTTCCCAGTCAACACTGTCAAAAGAAGGAAACGCACGGCGTATCTGAACGGCGGCAAAAGAAGGATTACCGGTAAGATAGACTGTCAAAGAGCATATCTGTAAAGCTCCTTCAAAAGGTTCAAGAACTCCGGTACCGTTTGAGGAAACCCGTTCAAAAAGACTGTACAGTGTTTTTTCATCATGAGAGCGCAGAATAAGCATATCTATAAAAAAACCCGATAAAAAACCCAGGAGCAGCCCTCCCCATCCGCCTAGAAGCCCGATGCAGGAACAAAGGAGCCTGAACCGGTATAACCGCATGAATGATATAATGGTACTAGGAATTCGAATCATATCAGCTTATTCCGCCCTGAGTGCAGTAAAATACACCGTGCTTAAGAAAACGCAAACCAGCAGCACGGCAGCAGCAGCCGGCAGAGAAAGAGTGCCGATCAAGGCAAAAAGAACATAATAGAGAAGATTTAGTAGATATAAAACCGTATCCAGAATGATATATGCAATAAATGTAAAAAAAGGAATAGTAAAGAGCCATTTAAACTTGAAGATCAGATTTCCATCCAGTCTGTAATTCCAGCTTAGTGCGGCAGTGAAAATAAAAACTATCAGTAGAATCAGCGGGTATGTTAATCTTGACATCAAAGCCTGAAAAAACACCTCCGACGAATAACCGTACAGAGAAGCTTTTTTTGCGTATGAGAACAATGAAAGCAGAGGCATAGTTTTAGCACCGGACGAAGCTTCGCAAATTTTAGTAAAATCATCATACGGAAGAGATAATACATAATGATTAAGCCTTTGATCAGAGGCATTTTCTGTATTGGAAAAAACCGGCCTTATAAACCTGTCTTCGATTGTTCTGTCCGCGGATTCCAGTAAAATGTACGGGACAATTTCATCTTCTCCAATTGACTTCATATAATCACTAAAAGATGAATCAGTATATTCAAGAGGAAGTGCTGTCATTTTTGCGTAGGGCACAGAAAAAGAATATAACAAGAATCCCTCTTTTGTGAATGAAAACAAGGAAAAATCCCGCAAATACTGCACCATTCCGCCTGTTTTCTTTATTACCGTACAGCCTTTACAGTACACTACATCTTTCCCGCCGTCCATTCTGATATTTGAAAAATAAATATCTTTATATTGTTCAAAAAGCTGCAAATTTTCAGTTTCATCAATAAAAAAATACTTGCTGTTCATCTTATCATACGATACGGCATGGTAACGCTGAATATCCAAATCCCGCGGATACTCTTCTATAAGCCCCGTAAAAATATAGTATGCTTTTTCATAATCTTCATTAATCAGGGCAAAGTATCCCTCTTTTTTTGTCTCGTACACATGGACTGACTGCTCATCCAGATCCGATGGATTTTCAGCAAGTAAATTCCATGCATCCGATGCAATTTTTTTAGCCCTGTCTATGTTTCCATCATCAGGAGAGGCTGCCTGGAGCGCCAGAGTTGCATAATAATGGGCATTAAAATATTCTTTATTGAGAAAAGCCTTATGAGCTTCAGAAACTAAAGCCGATACAGTATAACCGTTTTCAGATAATGAACTTTGACGGCCTTTATCCGTATAGTCATCACTATTCACGGTTTCTTTTTTTATACTTGAGTAGTAAATTTCAATTTCGTCTGAAAGGGACAGGGCTTCTTCCGATTTTGGTCTGAGTCCCAGAGCATTATCAATATAGAATTTTGCATAATTATATTCTTTTTGAGAAGTATAGTACCTGGCCAGTTCAATATACTCGTTAAATTCCTCGGTTACCTCCTGCATGGCATCCTGTTTATTCTTTACCATCGGGGAAAGGAATTCTTTAACCGCGACACAAAGTAAAATACACAGTAAACCGACAAGAAAAATACTTTTTACAAAATCAATATACACTGATGAAAAACGCTCAACTTTTTGCCGGCAATTTTTACCAAAAGCCCAAGAATAACCTATAAGAAATGAGCTTATGAGAATTGCAGGGAAAAGGGTAAAAAAGAGCTGAAGTACACCGTAAAATTTATACACTGTACTGGAGCCGAAAATCCCTTCGGGCATCTGTATAGTAATAAAACCGTATACGCAAAGACAGATAAATGCAAAGATGAGGTATAAAAATATTACAGATACAACATGGCGGGTTAATTTCATTGTAAGCCGGCCCTCTTCTTTTTGTACATAGTAAGAACAAACTGCACCATACCGAAGGCGAGGAGCACTGCAGATATACTACAATTTATAACAAGCTGAATTTTTGGCAATGATGAAAGAAATGAAATTTGCTTTCCTTGAAAATACAACAGCAGTTTATTGAACAGGGGATTAGTGTATACAAGAAGATTTATCCGGCAGACAACGGTATACAGTATTATTACAAATGAAAGATTTAAAAGTTTCCATGAACTCAGACTTTTTACACTTATAAGGCTTAATAGAGCCAGACCCAGAGAAGCAAAAGATAAGTACTGAAAATATCCCTGCTTTAGCGAGCTGAAAGCTTCTTTACGGCTGAATTTTGCAAATGTAATAATATGTTCCAAAACTACAGTTATACTCACCGATTTTTCAAAAAGCGGATCGGAAAAAAACTCATTACCAGTGGGAGCAAGCTGAAGATCGGTAAAACGCGAAACACCCCCACCCGGGCTTGATGAACCGGAGGTATCTATGTACAGACCTTCTGCAATGTTTTGAGAAGAGATCTTCGAATAATAAAAAACACCGTATTCTGAAGGTCTAAAATAACCCTCTGTAAGCTGATTCTCTGTCCTTGTATTGGAAACTTTAAATAACCCCATCTTTTCCAGGTTAAGAACCTGAGGTATTACTAGTCCCCATAAAGCAGCTCCAATAAGAAAGTACATCACAACACTTACTAAAGAAGATGACGGATGACGGATCATATAGAAAACCATACCCATGCAGCTGAAACCGGCAGCAAAGGGAAGACAAATAACCACACCGCTTAAAAACACATCAAGAGAAAAAATTGATACAGAAGTCCCTGCAGCCATATTTGCGCATCCATCTACCAGTAAATACGCAAAAGCACAAAAAACTGTAAGAGTGATGCACAAAAGCAGAAATACGGCGAATAGAAACAAAGAAGACTTCATAACATCAGCATAACACGAAGTAAAAACTAAAACAACATGTTTTTTTAACAAGTTTTCCACAGGTTTTCCAATGGGCCGTTCTCTTTTTCTATGGAGGAAATATAGAAATTAGTGATTTACTAATGCAGAGTAATAAATATTTTCTATAAAATTATTTTAATTTATTGCAATACAAATAATTAAAAGGAAACGACAGGATTTCAAGAGTAAGCAAAAACCTGCTTCTCTTTATAATGAAAGAAATAAGGCTATTTTAGTGATTTACTTAAAAGTTTTCCACAAGTTATGCACATCCCCGTATGGTATGTGATAAAACCATACTTTCAGGAATTACATCAGCCGAGAAAAACCTGGCCCTGATTATCAATTGCAAGAATAGTTTTGCATTCCGAACAGCGGAAACGGCCGGCGCGGGTCGCCTTTAACTTCTTTGAGCAGACAGGGCATGCAAATATTTTCGGGAACACGCCGTTTTCTGCAACGGCTTCCCGTTTGAAGAAATGCACAGCATCTTCCAAGGTATCTTTTATATTGAAAAATTGAGAAAATCCGAGTAATTGGAAAACTTCATACACCTTCGGCTGGATTTCCAAAAGAACTATGTCGCCGCCTTTCGGCTTTACCATTTTTAAAAAAGCGGTAAACGATCCTATTCCGGTGGATGACACATAGTTCAGGGCTGCACAATTAAAAATTATATTTATATATCCTGCTTCTACAATTTTTGCAACTCGTTTTTGAAAAAATACAGAATTATAGGTGTCTATGTACCCGCTAAGATATACAACCATGCACTCCTCAACTGAAGGAGCCTTCTCTAATTGAATTTTGAGGCTGTCATCTTTTTCATCATTAAAACCGGGTATAAGACTATTATTACTACTCATTTTCCCCCCGCCATGTACCAGGACGGTAACTTAACGTTCAAAAAATCATATTAGATGAATAAAATACTTTATTCCCTTTGTATGATACACCAAATCAGACTATTATGTCAAATTCAAATATCTCTAATTTATAACAAATTCAGATATTTAATCCGCCGTCTACCGTCAATAATGTTCCTGAAACAGCAGGATTCTCTATCAAGTATAGCACAGCTTTTGCCGCCGATTCCGGTAAAAGCATCGATTTCCCCGGAGCGATCGATTCATAATACTTTTTTTCTGTCTCAGTAATATATTCCGTTTCAACAAAACCAGGCAGCACCGCGTTACAGGTAATGCCGTATTGACTGTATGCAGCAGAAACAGACTTAACAATAGAGCACAGCGCCGTTTTTGCCGCTCCGTAGGCTGGATTCGTTTTAAAAACGCGCATTGTATCTGTTTTAGTGCCGCCGAATAAAACTATCCTTCCGAAACCCCTTTTCATCATACCAGGCAGCACGCGGGATACAAGAATTCCCGGCCAGGTAAAATTGAAAAAGCTGGTTTCAACCCATTCCGTATCGGTCATTTCGTGAACCGCTTTTTGTAAAAACGGTCCGTAACAGATACAGAGAATATCGGCGTTGAGCATACACTCATAAAGCTCAGACTCATAAAACCCCGAAAAAAAAGAGTCAAATCCATTATCAAGAGAAAAAGAATGGACAACAGGAATGATTTTAGTTTTTTGAGCCAGCGATACAGCGAGATGCCTGAAGGATTCAGACTCATGCCCTGCATGAATACATAAAGATCCTACTTTTTCGGCTATCATGCTGGAAATCGAACGGCCTATTCCGCCGCTGCCGCCTATAATTACAGCATTCACCCCTCAATTATAACGCAATGAATGGAAAAAAACAGTACAAAACCTTATAAAACTGATATACTGGCTGTCATGAAAAGCAAGTACTGTATAATTCTTTGCCGCCCCGAAGAAAGCAGAAATATAGGATCAGTCTGCAGAGCTATGGCAAATTCAGGTATTCATATACTGCGCATCGTTGGAAATAAGCAGGATTATGATGAAGAACAGGTTAAGACACTGTCAATTCATGCTTTTCATATTTGGGAGAATGCAGTTTTTTACAACACGCTCAATGAAGCAGCAGCCGATTGTGTGATTTGTGCCGGTACAACCCGCAGAAGGGGTAAAAAACGCAAAGATAAACTTCTTTTACCTGAAGAATTTGCACAGTACAGCACCGGAATGCCGGACGGACTTATTGCGGTTGTCTTCGGTAATGAACGGACCGGACTTACAGACGAGGAACTGGCACAATGCAATACCGGTATAACAATACCGTCCGATGATGATTTTCCATCATTTAACCTGTCTCATGCAGTTCAAATAATAACATATTCCCTTTTCAGGGCAAAAAATCCGCGTTCCCCCGGCTACATTCCAATTACTCTTCAGCGTCTCGATGAAACAACTGACTGTATTCTGGAGAACCTCGCTTCAATAGGTTTTTTTTCGCTTGCAGGCAAAGATGACATGAAACGTTTCTGGACCAATATTCTTTCCCGCGCCGCGTTGTCCGAAGGAGAAGCTGCATATTTGGAAAAGGTATTTACAAAAGCCGCCGGTTTATATAAAAAAGCTACAAACCGTTTAGAATAATTGAATCAAAGATTATATGTTTGGAATAAATAGTATCTGAGTCGGATAGTATAGTCGCCCGCACCAGGCAATTCTGAAGTTCTCTGAGATTTCCCTCCCATGAATGATTCATCAGTTTTTGCAGTGCATCCTCACTAATACTTTTTCCGGATCCTGTTAAAAACAGAGAAGCAAAATACGGCAGCTTGTCTATTTGTGTTTTAAGAGGAGGCAGATAAAATTTAACAACAGAAATACGCTGGTACAGATCAAAACGGAATTTTTTCTCAGCAACACGCTGCTTAAGATCGCAGTTAGCGGCAAATATCAGTCTTACATCCACCTTTGTTTCTTTTGAGGACCCCAGTCTATAAAAAGATCCTGTCTCTATTACTTTTAATAATTTTGCCTGAACATTAAGAGATAAATCTGCAACCTCGTCTAGAAACAGAGTTCCCCTGTGAGCCGATTCAAATTTTCCCATATTTTTATCAGCACCGGTGAAAGCGCCTTTTTCAGTACCGAACAATTCGCTTTCGGCTATTGAATCAGGAATTTCACTGCAGTTAAGCCATATAAAACTCTCATTTTTACGGCGCGATAATTCAACAATCTGTCTTGCATGGTACGTTTTCCCGGTACCGCTGTCCCCGAGCAGCAGAACTGAGTAATCAGTTTTTGCCACTTTTCTAAATAAAGAACAGCTTTCCAGAAGAGAAAATGATGACTGAGAATTTTCCATTCCTGATGGCACTGCTATTACATCTTCCTCAAGCAGAACCTTTTGAATTACTTCAAAAAAGTGATTTCTGGCGCATGGATACGGTATAACATCATAAATTCCCATCTTAAGTAAACGCACTGTTAAAAAAGTACTTTCAGACTGCATGAGTATTACTATTTTAACAAACGGTTTGGAACGGATAAGCGGAGGCAGAAGGAAAGCTCCTTCTGCATGCAGTAACGAAAAATCGATGACAAGCACGTCCGGATTCATGTGGTCCAGAATACGCAGACAGGTATCCCACGAATCAGCATACTTGAATAAAGCCTTGTTAACTAAACTTGAAGCGCAAAACTGGTGTACATCAGGATTATCAGAAAGAATTATTACTCCCTTATTCAATAATTCACCCCTCCCTCTGCATAATTACTTACTGGATCTAAAACACCGGTACCAAAGCAGCACTAAAAGATAACTGATAAACGGAAATAGTAAAAATATTTTTGCAGGATTTCTTGCAATCTCAGTCCAAATTTCCAATCCTCTGTTGAATGTTTCAGGAGACACTCTTTTTTTGCGTTTTGAAAAAATCCGGAACGAATCCTTGTAATTTAGAAAAAGCCCTGATGAAAAATTCTTTTTTCTCCTGTAAGACCACAGCTGATTCCCTTTTATACCGTCGGCAATGAGTACAAGCGACGGGGAAGCTTTCCGGATTGCCTCCATAATATTGTTTTCTATATTTTTAGAATAATAACCGACATAACGACCGACAATATGAAGGTTGGGAAACGTTGCCCTTACATTCTTTTCAGCGGTTTTCAGCGTTTCCTTTCTCCCCCCCAGAAGATACAATGAACAAAAATTTTTATCCAGCTCGCCGAGTATTCCTATAACGGCAGAAAAAGGATTATACCTCACGGGAACAGGAAGCTTTAAAAAAGCGGCCCCGCTCACTATACTTTTTGAAACAGGAAGAATAAGAGCAGCTTTTTTAAGGCAATTCAGATACTCTGAATTCGAACGTGCACGTAAAACATCCCATATTGAGACAAAACAAATCTGATTAACCTCTCCGGAATGAACTAAATTCATAAGTTCTTTTCCAAGCTCATCCTGTTCAACAACATCTACCGGAACAGATAAAAAATTTATTCTTGTTCTCGCCATGCTTTCTTCTCCATTACTGCATTCTGTATAACTGCAATTCCATAAACTGCCGCTGTCTCCGCACGCAAAACATTAGTCTTCAGATGCAGCGGCTTAAATCCTGCATTTTTTAGCATACTCATTTCATTCCCGCTGAAACCGCCCTCGCAGCCGACTGCAAGCACAATTCTTTCTTTGCCCGATCGGTTTCCTATTATGCTGTAAATAGATTCACTCTCATCCGATATCTCCGTTAAAACTATATACACAGTCTCTGCTGTCTCTTCTTTTTTCAGTTTCGCAAGGATGCCTTCCAAACTGTCTGCACTGCGGATACTTGTCGGAATAGAAGACCCGCTTTGCTGCCTTGCTTCCTTAATGATCCTATCCCAGCGCTCAGTGCGCTCACTATTCTCTTTCACCGGCGTGTATTCGGAAACTGCAGGATAAATTTCTTTTATTCCGCATTCTGCCGACTGCCGTACAATCTGATCCATCTTTTGTATCTTTGGTAAAAACTGAATGAGTATAAAGTCAAATAACGGAGTACAAAGTTCACAAGCTTTTACACCGGACTCAGATGAACCAAGCGCCCCCGCAGGAACGAGAATCCACGATCCGGCTTTTTTTTCAAGCTTCATCGTATCAATTTGCCCGTTCAGATGACGGACATCGACACTGCTGCCTTCTTTCATTCTGAGAACTTTAGTTAAATATTTCTCATCTGTAGATGCTATACTAAGACAGCCGTTCTTATCAGGTTCGCTTTGAGCAATATACTGTCTCATTTATTCTAACTGTTCACTTCTCATAATAACTTCATCCTGAAGATCCTTCAATGTTTTAGTATTCTTTATGAGCTGCGAAAAACTCCCATTTTTTAGTATGTCTATTGCCGCATTAAGCTGAATGTCATAATCAAGATCATAGGTTGCTGTACCCTTCGTTCTTTGCACTTCGAGGCGTACAAGTCTGCGGAGGAGGGATCCTGTCAGATTATAAGTCTTTGCCAATTCACCTGCATACCGTGAAATATCAGATTCATTCATATCTGCATGATCCATGACATAGTTTTCTATGACCATCGAGTTTAAAAGATCCACATAGGCTTTTTCCTCTTCGTCCGTTAACTCAGGGAAAAGAACCTCCAGATCGGGGGGAATACCGATTTTATCTATATTCACATCTGAAGGAGTATAATACCTTGCCATAGTAAGTTTTATGCCGTCATCATTATACAGAGGAATCACCTGCTGCACAGAACCCTTACCGTATGTTCTCTCACCGACAAGATAGGCAAGGTGATCATCTTTTAATGCGCCTGATAGTATTTCCGATGCGCTTGCGGATCCTTTGTTTATGAGTACTACAATAGGTGTTCCGGAGGGTACTGTGGTTTTATTTTTTGATGCGGAAAAAACAACATTCTCCGATGCAAGCCGGCTCTTCGTGGTAACAATTACACCGGAATCAATAAACTTATCTGCAACATCGGCAACGCTCGTAATCAGTCCGCCCGGATTATTTCGTAAATCAATAATCATACCTGTGAAGCTTTTCTTTTTAAATGCATCCAGCGCTTCCTGAACGCGCTCCGCAGTCTGAGGGGTAAATTCGATAATCCGAAGATAGCCGATTATTTGCGCATCTTGTTCAATAATTGAATATTTTACTGTCGGTACTTCTATCAGCTCACGGACAAGAGTGACAGAAAACTGCATATTTCTGCCGCGCTTAACTTTAACCGTTACACTCCCGCCTATTGTTCCCCGGAGTTTAGATAACACCTCATCCATCGTAATATCGGGAGTAGGAGTTCCGTCTATTTCTGTAAGAAAATCGCCCGATTGAATTCCTGCTTTATACCCCGGACCGTCTTCGATCGGAGAGGCAACTTCAACGTATGCCGGTTTTTCCGGAGTAGATTCCACAGGCTTGGTAATAGATAATCCCACACCGCCGAATTTTCCGACAGTAGTATCTGACAGATTTCTCATCTGGGAAGTATCAAGGTAGCTGGTGTACGGATCCTTTAATGAATCCATCATTCCCTTCAATGCCCCTTGATATAAGACAGACGGATCCACCTCATCAACATAATTATTTTGAACAAAATTAAAAACGCTTGTGATTAATTCCATGTACTGTCTTGCCTGCAGAGTTGCAGATACAGTTTCATCCTTTGAGCTCTGTGCAAAAGCTTTCGGAGTGAAGAAAATTACATTTGTTAAGATTACTGCAGCGGTAATCAGTATCGTTGGGAAAAGACGTTTATTCATGACATTTTTACTCATTACATCATTTTACGGGCAATCTTAAATTTGTCAACTGGGAAGAACAGGTATTTTTAATACAGGACTTGACCTTTTTCCTCATATACGTAGACTTCATTACTATGAAAAAACTTCATATAATTTCCGCCCTCACTGCAGTTTATGAATCGGGTAAAGTCATATTCATCTTATTTTCAAGACCTTTTGCTACTATTATATCCCTTCCTTTTTCATGGTATGCTTCGGTTCCCATGCTCATAATACCGCTCATCTCGTTCATACTTCTAGCAGTGAATCCTGTTAAATACCGGGAATACTGCCTCATAGCGGTGATTACAAAAATCATGTTTTTACTGAGTACGGTATATTATCTTTTAGATGCTTTTTCACTTTATTTAAGAAATCTCATCAATGTAACAATTGAAGGAAGTCTTCAATTTATTGTATTTTTACTGATATTTTTTGTGTTTGATGGTATACTGTGTATAGTTTTTACCATAATTGGAAGAAAATTAAGAGTTTTAATCTAGAGCGGGAAGGAAATATATGCAGATAATTCCGGTTGCCAGCGGAAAGGGCGGAGTTGGGAAAAGCCTCGTTTCTGCTAATTTGGCAATTGCACTTGGAAAACTGGGGAAAAGTGTTATTTTAGCAGATCTCGATCTGGGAGCTTCAAATCTTCATCTTGTACTGGGACAACAGGCTCCTAAAGCGGGAATGGGAACATACTTAAGCGGAAATACAAATTTTGAAAATATAATTCTCCAGACAGATTATACCAACGTTCGTTTTATTCCCGGTGATTCCGAGATACCCGGCCTTACAGCCATGAAATTATCTCAAAAAGATGACATAATAAAAAAACTTCAGTCGTTACGTGCAGATTTCCTCATTTTAGATCTTGGCGCCGGAACTCACACGTCAATCCTGGATTTTTTTCTCCTTTCCCCTCAGGGCATTATTGTAGCTGCGCCTACGGTAACTGCAACACTAAACGGTTATTTATTTTTGAAAAATACTGTCTTCAGACTGATGTATAATTCGTTTAAAAAAACATCGAAGGCCTACAAATTACTTGAATCCCTAAAATCCGATTCCCAGTCTTTGCAAAAACTCTATATACCGAAACTGCTCTCATCCATCAGTGAAATCGATCCTGAAAGCGGAGAAGTTTTTTCGCGCAGGATGAAACAGTTCAAACCGCGCCTGATTATGAATATGATCGACGATCCAAAAGATGCCGACAAAGCTCAGAAAATAAGAAGATCATGTGCAGAGTATCTGGGACTTGAGATTGAACATCTGGGTGTAATGTACAGAGATTCACTGCAGGACATTGCACTTGCTTCCCGGCTTCCCATAACTATATATAAACCCCAGGCGATGCTCTCACAGGCATTATTCCGCATAGCAGATAAAATTGCCGCTTCGGAAACTCTTAAATTTGACGGTGCTGCCGCAGCAGACAGTTTTCAAAATGCTGAAAATGAAGCGGCAGAGGATTTTGAAAACAAGATGTCGTATGTGGAAGAGCTTATCGGAACAGGTGCATTAACGATGAATGAACTTGCAGAAACTATTAAATCTCAACAGTATGAAATTACTCAGCTTAGAAAAGAGAATATGCTTTTAAAATCAAAAATTGTCAAAGCCCATACACAGGGTTTTAATCTCTAAAAAAGGACAGAAAAATGATGCTCGCTGTAAACTTCCCGTCATGGATACACCCCCAGATTTTCCCGGGGATTCCCTTTTTGGGTTTACTAAGATGGTACGGTTTGATGTACGTATTCGCATTCGGCACTGCATACCTGGTGATGAGCAGACTCCGAAAAAAAGGCTTTCTTGATGCAGGAAATTATAAAGCATCTGATGATGATTTATTCAGTTTCTTCTTTACCAGTGTAATATTTCTACTAATCGGTGCCCGAATTTTTTCCACCCTCATTTATGATACCACCGGATACTACCTGAAAAAACCATGGCTTATTTTCTGGCCCTTCGATGAGGACTGGAATTTTACAGGTCTTGCCGGTATGTCGTATCACGGCGGTGTCGCGGGCGGAACATTCGGAATGATTTTCTGGTGTTTAAAAAACAAACGCCCCTTCTGGCAGTGGATGGATGCCATGGCAATTGCAATCCCGCTTGGTTTTACATTCGGACGGATCGGAAACTTCTTAAACGGAGAACTCTACGGAAGAATTACCACAATGCCGTGGGGGATGATATTTCCCGGCGCTCAGCGTTTTTCATTATCGCTGCCCTGGGTTGCAGAATTTGCTCAAAAAGCCGGTCTCGACACCGCAGCAGGAGGACTTATTAATCTTCCACGTCATCCGAGCCAGCTGTATGAGGCTCTATTTGAAGGAATTTTCCTGTTTTTTGTTAACTATCTTATCAGCAAAAAAAAGCCCTATCCCGGTTTTCTTTCCGGCGTATATTATGCCGGATACGGTATAATACGTTTTATCATTGAATACTTCAGGCAGCCCGATGCAGATCTCGGGTTTAGAATAGCTTCGATCTCGGATGCTCCGATCTATACAAATGCATCTTTATTGAATATTTCAACCGGACAAATTTTATGTTTCATAATGATTTTAGGCGGAATAACGCTCATACTCGTGCAGGGTATAAGAAATAAAAAGAAGCCTTCCGTAAAATAATGCGTTATTCTTGTGCTGAGTAAAGAAAAGCCCTGTATGAGATAATCTCAAAACAGGGCTTATTTATATGCAAACCTGATAGTTATTTATCTATGAGCTTTGCAAGATTCTGGGCAGTAAACCCGAAATGCTGTGCTACCTTGTCGCCGGGGCCGGATTCACCGAAGGTATCCAGACTGAAAATATCCTGAGAAGATGTGGCAAAACCCTCCCAGCCCATTTTCACACCTGCTTCAACGGTAATTACGCGGCTGCTGTTTCCCATGATAGTCTTTTTAATAACATCATTTTGAGAATCAAACAGCGAGCGGTCAATAACAGACACAATTCTAACATTCTTTTTAGATGCTAATTTTGAGGCCTCAATTGAAAGCCCTACTTCTGAACCTGTTGCAAGAATTGTAATTTCCGGTTTATCGCTGCCGGTCTGCACTACGTATGCACCGCATGCAATAGTATGTATCCAATCCGGATCTGCTTTTTCATAGACAGAGACATTCTGCCTTGTGAGTACCAGACAGACAGGATGATCTTTGCTTTCCATAGCCATCGCCCATGCAGCCTGTGCTTCTTCGGCATCTCCGGGGCGCAGAACCTGCATATTCGGTATTGAGCGCAGGGATGATACAGTTTCGATGGGCTGATGAGTCGGTCCGTCTTCACCGATGAATATTGAATCGTGCGTCATGACATACAGAACCGGCTGTTTCATCAGAGCAGATAATCTCATAGCGGGACGGGCATAATCCGAGAAAATCAGGAATGTTGCACAAAAAGCACGCAAACCGCCGTGGAGCTGAATACCGTTTGAAATTCCAGCCATTGCAAATTCGCGGATACCGTAGCGGATATACCGTCCGTCTCTGCTTTGCGCCGAGTAATCTTTCGTATTCTTAATTTTTGTAACATTCGGCCCCTGCAAGTCTGCCGAACCGCCGACAAGATTCGGATAGCGTTCTGCAAAAAGAGTAAGCACAGAACCGCCTGTTGAACGTGTCGCTGCAGAATCGCCTACTTTAAATGTCATATCGGGAAGATTATTAATGCATGCACCGGACATATAGGCATCCCATTCTTTTTTCAATTCGGGATTTGCTTTTGCCCAGTCATTAAAAAGGGTTTTCCATGTATCATACTGTTTTTTCTGCGAAGTTTTTTTCTCAGCAAAGTAAGCATAGGCATCTTTATCGACAAAGAAAAATTCTTCAGGATTGAGTCCTAAGCACTTCTTAGCTTCCACGATTCCGTCAACACCAATAGGAGCGCCGTGAGCAGCAGAAGTACCGGCAACAGTGGGAGCACCTTTTCCTATCTGTGATTTCAGCATAATAAACGAGGGGCGCTCATCTTTTTTGGCCTGTTCAACAAGACTTGCAATCTGATTGTAATCATACATAGATCCGTGAAGAACCTGCCAGCCGTAAGCTTCATAACGTTTAGCAACATCTTCTGTAAAAGTAATATCAGTTGAACCGTCAATACTTATTTTATTCTCATCATAAAAAACAATGAGTTTACCGAGCTTTAAATGGCCTGCCAGACTGGAAGCCTCTGAGGCGATTCCTTCCATCAGACAGCCTTCACCCATAAGAGAATACGTGTAGTGATCGACAATTTTATGCTGGGCTGTATTAAACTTAGAAGCCAGCATAGTCTCTGCAATAGCCATACCGACAGCCATTGCAATTCCCTGTCCAAGCGGACCGGTTGTTGCATCAACGCCTTCTGTCATTCCGTATTCAGGATGACCGGGACATTTTGAACCAACCTGACGGAATTTTTTAATATCATCAATTGATACATCATATCCGCTGAGGTGCAGGATGGAATAAAGAAGCATTGATCCGTGTCCGGCTGATAATACAAAACGATCCCTATCGATCCATTTACTGTCAGCAGGATTGTGCTTCATAATGTCGCCGTATAGTACAGAAGCCAATTCTGCACAGCCAAGGGGGAGTCCGGGATGTCCGGATTTTGCAGTTTGTATTGCATCCATCGATAAACTGCGGATAGATTTTGCAACAGCATCAAGAGCTTTTGTGTTCATGGTACAAGTCCTTACTAATATTTATTTTACAGGCTACAGATTTTTTTTCACAGCCGTAATAAGTTCACTTTCGCTTGGTTTCTTTTCCAGTAAAGTCCTGAATTCTTTCTTCTGAAACAAGAAAGCAAGTTGAGATAACACTTTTAAATGCACCTGGGAACTGCTTGTCAGCAGAATAAACATAACATATACCGGTTTTGCATCAGGCGCATTCATGACTAACGGATTATCCAGAAAGCAAACTATTATCCTCTGTTCATCAAACTTCTTCAATAGGGGATATCTCGGATGAGGCAAAGCAATACCGTTACCGACAGCAGTACTCATGAGCTCTTCTCTTTGACAAAGCTCATTGTTCAACATATCCGGCTTCAGCTCCTCAGGCAGTTTTACCGCTTTGGAAACAGTTGCATATATATCCTGCGGTTTTTTTCCTTTAACATTAAAAAAAACACCGCCGCGGTGAATTAATTCTCCTAAATTTACTTCAATATCCATTTTTGTCCTCCGGATTACTAACTAATTTAAATGAATCTTTTCTATTATACTGAATTTCTGCTGATAATACTTCAAAAGTTTCATCATAACTCATTTCCATGCCCTCCAGTGAAACATTTAATGCATGAAGGTTTTTGTCATTAACAAAATCCTCCTGCGTAAAGGATCCGATCAAACGGCTGATATGTGCAACAAGCTGTGAAAGAACAACGAGCTGCTGCTGATTCAGCCGGCCTATATCCACACCGGAATTCTCCAAATCATGAACCAGATGAAGCAGTTTTGAATACAGCACAAGCGTCCGGTGGCGAATTTCACCAAGATGATAATCTGCAAACCAATTATACTCTTTCCGCATACTAACACGCTTTTTTTCTAAAAGCAATAAGAGCATATTATAATCCGATTTCGGCAATGCTTCAAAATCCGGAACAATTTTCTCAAGAATCAGTCCGGCAGCTTCTTCTTTCAGAAAAAAAGAATCAAAAATATAGGCCTGAATTACATAATCAGGAACAGGAAGCAAAGAATCCTCATCTGAAAATTCTCCCTCAATGGTATCATCATGGTCAATCCATTCTCCCCATGCAGGAATTTCCTCACCTTTAAACCAAATCCTGCTTTCCACCCCGTACTGTCCTATTTCAAATTTAGCTGAATTCTGAAGAACCTCGCTCACCGAAGCGCAATATGCGACACACAAGTGAGGCGGATCATATAAAAAGGCGCTTACAAGCTGTTCGTCAATGGAATCTCTCGGACCGCACGCGAGAAGAGAATCCTCCAGAGCTGCCTCAAAATCCTTCTTCCACTTTTCCCTCAGCTTATCTTGTTCCGATAATTCGAAAATGTTTCCATTCATGTGTTTTACATGTTCAAGAGCGACAAGACCCGTATGCCAGTCTATAACTCTTGCAAGGATCCTATCGCCGAACGAAAAATTCCAATCCCTGTACAGCTGGGAAGCATCATGAACAGTAATGCCAATTTCAGGGGGAAGCTCATAATCTGTTAAACTAAAATCCGCATTCTCATTTGCAGGATCAAGGGAAAAAAACTGAGGTATATATTCATCACCCCATAGAGAATATAAGGAATACACGTTAGACAGATTTTGAACCGTCTGCGCTTTTGTTAACATTTTTCCGTTGACGCTGAAGTTAATTTCATGCGGAAGCATTTCAGGATCAACAAACGGCATACACCGGTCTCCGCAAACCAGAATACCCTGCTCTACCTCAAAACGCTCCGGTTTAAATGAAAAAACTTTTTCTGAGAAAAAGCCTGCACGCGTTAGAAATACACCTGCATGGCTTGTTAAAACAAGAGGATGAGTGCTTAGATAATAATGCAGTTCCTCCCGATCAATTCTTAGACGGTTTATTTTTAAAAAAGGAAGTATATCTGTTTCTCGAAAGGGATTTTCCTGAGTTCGAATATAAAGTTCTATAATTTTTTCAATATTGCTATCCATCGCTACTATAATAATCATTATTTTAAAAAAGAAAAAGAGCTGCTGGTGCAAATTTTCCCTAATTCACTGTAAAAAGCTTTAATATTGTGTCATATTTACACTACCAGCAGAATCTTTTTGACACAGTTATGTCAATTACGTATGGTTTTTTCTGACAGACAAGCGCTGCCGGACTTCTGTAATGTTCTTTTTTCTTTATATTACAAGCAATAACAACTCTAACCAGTTTTATGCTTAGTTGGCACATATATTGCATTATAGTAAGTGAAATCGGCACTATGCTGATACAAATACTTACAAAATGGAGGTTTTACCATGAACGCTTTATCACTATTCACACCCAGATTTACATCTGATCTTTTTGACGTTATTGACAGAAACTTTGGAGACTTGACTCCAGCCCTCGGTGAAACAACAGCACCAAAAGTAGATGTGAAGGAAACAAAAGATTCCTACATCATGGATATGGAACTCCCCGGTTTTACTGAAAAAGATGTGGAAATTAACCTTAAAGACAAGGTTCTTTCAATTTCCTCTGTAAAAGAAGAAAAGAAAGAAGAAAAAAAAGAAGGTGAATGGCTAATCCGTGAAAGAAAGGCAATGTGCTTCAGCCGGAGATTTACCCTCCCCAACGACATTGATGAGGAAAGAGTAAGCGCTGGCTTTAAGAACGGACTTCTTTCGGTTACCATTCCAAGAAAACCCGAAGCCCAGGCAAGGACTATTCAGATTTCTGCTTAAAAAAAACACCGGTCATACCTTAGCAGCCTGATAAGCAGCGTACTCTACATTGATTTGAGTGCGCTGCTTATTTCATTATCCGTATATCTTCAACTGCACAAGCCAAATCGCGTAGAGCTTTTTCCACAGTTTCTTTGCCGATTCCTGATATTTTACATGTACATTGGCGCTGTGTAACATCGAAGCATGCACCGGTTACCAGAGAAACAATATTACCGCCTGAATCAGCTATTTTCTGTGTAAATTTCGCAAGCTGTCCAGGTTTTTCATCCAGACAAAAAGTTACCCTTATACCGCTATCGCGGGCTCCGAACATATCTACAAAGGCATGAAAAAGATCACTTTCGGTGATAATACCTGTCAGCAAGGATCCTTTCATAACAGGAAGACAGCCGATTTCATTATCAGCCATTATACGGGCAGCTTCTTCTACGACTTCTGTTTCCTGTACTGTAACAACGTTTTTCTGCATCACTTTTTCGACTTTCAGCTTTGAAAGCAGATAACTGATTTCGTACATATCCAGTGTTGTTCCTGATGAAGGGCTTGCCTTTATAAGATCCTTTTTTGTGACGATTCCCACAAGCCGCTCATTTTTATCGAGAACCGGCAGTTTACCGATTTTTTCCCTAGTCATTAATTCTTTAGCATCGTTTACCGGCATCTCAGGACTAACATAGACCGGATTTCTTGTCATTACACTTGCAACAATCATATGCACCTCCATTTCATTCTTTCATGAACAATTCTGTGGTTTATGTTCCAAGATATGCTTTTTTAACATCCTCATCGGCAATAAGATCGGAAGCCTTTCCTTTTTTTGCAACAGAACCTGTTTCTAAAATATAGGCGGTATCGGCAATGGCTAACGCCTTATACGCATTCTGCTCAACTAAAAGTATCGTCGTCCCGGATTCATTAATCTCTTTAATTATTGAGAATATTTCTTCAACCAGAATCGGTGCAAGCCCCATTGAAGGCTCATCGAGCAGAAGAAGGCGGGGTTTCGACATTATAGCTCTTCCCATGGCAAGCATCTGCTGTTCCCCTCCGGATAATGTACCGGAAAGCTGTCTTATTCTTTCCTTTAATCTTGGAAAAAGGCTGTATACTTTTTCCATATCATTCTTTATTTCTTTATAATCCTTACGGGTAAACGCTCCCATCTCAAGATTTTCTTTTACTGTAAGGTTTGCGAAAACGCGCCGGCCTTCGGGAACCTGAATGAGCCCCTTTTTTACTATGGCATCAGGGGCTGCTTTAGTAATATCTTCATTTTCAAACAGAATTGAACCGCCGGTTCTTGCTATGATATTCGATACCGCATGAAGCGTTGTTGTTTTACCCGCACCGTTAGAACCGATAAGGGTCACAATTTCACCTTCATTAACATCGAAACTTATACCGCGCAGAGCCTGTATTGCGCCATAGTGCACCTTCAAATTTTTGACACTAAGCATCGGTCACAGCCTCCTCGCCCAAATATGCCTTAATCACGACAGGGTCTTTCCTAACTTCTTCGGGGTTACCCTCTGCAATAATTTTTCCATAATCCAGAACAATTAATCTCTCGCAAATTCCCATAACAAGATGCATATCGTGCTCTATGAGAAGAATTGTAACGTCAAACTCTTTTCTTATAAAAGCAATAAGCTTCATAAGCTCGTCTGTCTCCTGGGGATTCATTCCGGCAGCCGGTTCATCCAAAAGAAGCAGCGACGGGCGGGCTGCCAGAGCTCTTACTATTTCAAGTTTCCGCTGCTCGCCGTACGGAAGATTTTTTGCAAGTTCCTGTAATTTTGATTCAATTTTAAATAGAGACAAAAGCTGTACGGCTTTCTCACTCATCATTTTTTCATCCCTGAAAAAAGATGGAGTCCGCAAAAGTACATCTAAAGGATTTACTTTTCTATGAGCATGAAGGGCAATACGCACGTTATCTTCAACAGTCAAATTATTAAAAAGTCTGATATTTTGAAATGTCCGGGAAATTCCCAATTTGTTCAGCTGCGAAGGCTGCTTCTTCCCTGCAGAGTGAATGTGACCGTTTTTGTCCCAAAAACTTATTTCCCCTTCTGTTGGAGTATAAATTCCGGAGAGCATATTAAATACCGTCGTTTTCCCTGCACCGTTAGGTCCGATCAAGCCGACAAGTTCTCCCTTTTTTAACTCGCAGGAAAAATTACTCACCGCACGCAATCCGCCGAAAACGATTGAAATATCATTTGCTTGGAGAATGAGATTCTGTTTATTTGACATCTTGTTCCCCTTTTTTTATAAATATTGCTTTGATTCTCTCTTTCTTTGAAGAACTTCTCATAAAGAGAATAAAATTATTCCACGAATTGACGAATGATAATTCTTTCATTCCCAAAAGTCCCTGCGGACGGAACAGCATAACAAAAATTAAAATAAGCGGATAAATAAGCAGCCTGTAGTCGCGCAGAAACCGCAGGAATTCCTGCAGATACGTCAGAACAAAAGCAGACAGTATAGAACCTGTTATAGACCCCATTCCGCCCAAAACGACAAAGATTAAGTACTCAATACTGCGGTTAAATGAAGCCATCTCAGGTTTAATAAACCCGATAAAAGGTGCATACAGGGCTCCGCCGATGCCGGCTACAAACGAGGCAATAACGAATCCTGTCATCTTGTACTTGAATACGCCGATGCCGTTTGAGTTTGCGGCAATTTCATCTTCGCGGACTGCAAGAACTGCGCGTCCGTAGGTTGAACGCAAAAAATTCTGAAAAAGAATGATTATTAACATCAATGAAGCTATAATAACGAGGTACGCAATATCAGCATTCAGAGACAAAAACACAGCCGCACCGTCAGTAAAACGCTTACCGTTTGCCCCGCCTGTTATACTCTTAAAGTTTACCAAGAATACTCTTATTATTTCTCCGAAGCCGAGAGTTACGATTGCTAAATAGTCGCCGGTGAGTTTCAAAGTCGGAAACCCTATAAGAAAACCTGCTCCTGAAGTTAAAAAACCCGCAAGCACTACGCTTACCGCAAGAGGAATGCCCAGACTTTCTGTTAAAATGATACAGGCATAAGCGCCGATCGCCATGAAGCCTGCCTGTCCTAAAGAAAGCTGTCCGGTAATACCGCACACAATGTTTACACTTATAGCTAGAATTGCATTAATTCCTGCAAGCGTTATAACTTGTGCTATATATGCATCTATTATGCCGGCTTTTATACCAATAGCCGGAAGCACCGCTGCTGCAAGGGCAAAACATAAAGGTATAATCATATTTCTGTATCGGGTTGTAATTTCTTTCATTGTACTGTCCTTTAAACCTTTACCCGTTGATTTTTACCCATCAAACCGGTCGGTTTCACGAGGAGGATAATGATTAAAATGCCGAACGATATTGCATCGGCAAATTGTGAAGATAAAAACCCCTTGGTCATTGTCTCAGCAAGTCCAAGAATATAACCCCCGATCATTGCTCCGGGAATAGAACCTATTCCCCCTAAAACAGCCGCGACGAAGGCCTTTAAACCGGGCATCGTACCCATAGTCGGATTTATTTGAGGGTACGCCGTCGCATACAGTACTCCGCCGACGGCAGCAAGAACAGCACCCAGCGCAAATGTAAACGCAATTGTCTTATTGACCGATATTCCCATTAAACTTGCAGCCTTCATATCCCACGAAACTGCGCGTAGGGCTTTTCCTGTCTTTGTAAAATTAATAATATACGTTAATAAAATCATCAAGACAGCTGACAATACAATAACGATGAGCTGAATATTTGAAATTGAAACAAAACCGAAATCAACCATGACAGTCGGCAGTGTAACGTATTGCCTCGGGTTCGGTCCTATAAAAGGTATGACACGGGCTCCGTTTTGAAGAATCAAAGAAACAGCAATGGCCGTTATCAGCGAGTTAAGCCGGGGAGCATCACGCAGGGGTCTATACGCAAAACGCTCAATTATTACTGCGAAAACAGCACACACCAGCATTGAAAAAATAATTGCACAAATAAAGACAAAGGGAGTAGCACCGAACTGACGTAGAACAAAATATCCTGCATAGGCGCCTACCATTAAAAGATCCCCATGGGCAAAGTTTATGAGCTTAACTATACCGTATACCATGGTATACCCAAGCGCTATTAATGCATAAATACTCCCGAGCGATATTCCGTTAATTACCTGCTGCAGAATCATTGAACTGCTTTCCACAATGCCTCCTAAATCCTTACTATTTTAACCTGAATCTCCATTTAGGTAAATACCAAAAAAACTAATATTCTTCGGCCGCCTCCAAAACAGCTTTATTCTTTAAAACTAAAAAACCCGGATCCTGGGAGAGCTTTTTTAGACAGAGCTCAAACAGATCCGGGTCTTTGTTCAGTTTAGAACCATAATCAGGGATTAACAGTAGCGCGGTAAACGGGTGTCAGTTTATCACCTTCTTTAACTATCTCCATCATTACAGCCGATTTTACAGGATTGCGTTTAGCATCGAAAGTCAATTGGCCTGTTACATAAGAACCGTTTGTTTTTTCAACTGCATCGCGTACTGCAGAAGAATCAGTTGTTCCAGCTTTAACAATTGCATCCTTAATAATATACATACTGTCATAACCGAGAGCTGCAAATGAAACAGGAGTAGAATTGTATTTTGCCTTATAAGACTCAACAAACTTTACAACCTTGGAATCTGATGAATCTGCAGCATAATGATCTGAATAAAAACCATTCAGCACTTCATCACCCGCATTGTCAACTATTCCACCCCATCCGTCAGCACCGACAATAGAAGCCGTTATACCCTGTGCCCGCAGCTGTTTAGCAATTAATGCAACAGTTGCATAATAATCAGGAAGATACACTACATCAGGATTTGCATTTTTTATCTTAGTAATTTGTGCATTAAAATCCATATCATTTGTTGCATATGATTCTTCCGCAGCCATAGTTCCGCCGGCTTTTACGAAAGCGGTTTTAAAATTCTCATACAAACCGACAGAATAATCATTTGCAATGTCGTACAGTACCGCTGCTTTTTTTGCGCCTAATGTTTCAGCGGAAAATTTTCCTCCGACAGTACCTTGAAACGGATCAATAAAGCATGCACGGAAAACAAAGTTGCCTGCATCTGTTATAGATGCCATCGTTGCAGCAGGAGCAATCAGCAGAACTTTTTGAGTCTGAGCCAGTGTAGTAATCGCAGCTGTGCATCCTGATGTTAACGAACCGATAATTGTTGTTACTTTATCCTTTGTTGTTAATTTCTTAAATGCATTTACTGTTTTCTCAGGATTTCCTTCATCATCTTCAGAAATAAGTACTACTTTAGAACCATTAATTCCGCCTGCAGCATTAATCTCTTCGATTGCCATTTCAATACCGTTTTTTGCCTCAATACCGTATACTGCTACAGGACCGGAAAGAGGGAAAATACCGCCGATCTTTATATCTTCAGCCTCTTTTTTAACATCAGAGTCTTTTTTTGTACAGCCTGTTAAAAATACAACAGCCAGTGCAAGTACCATAAATACTTTTAATGTTTTCTTCATCTTTTTCCTCCTAGAAAAAAATATAGAGAAATATAGCGTTTTTTAGTTCACTTGTCCACTAGAGGATTTTGCTCATATATCGTAATTTCTATAAAGTGTTTTAAAAAAATAAAGCTGTCTCACCATGTTGTTGGAGACAGCTTAACGAAAGACGAACTGTTATTTAAACGGTCTTTCCATTTTTAATGGAAGCTCTGCAAACCTTACAAATCTTTGCCTTAGCTCCATTAATTTCCTGATCATAAAGGATTTTTACACCCTCTTTTTTGCATCTTGCGCAAGTTCCGCGTCCATGAGCCGGCAGCTCACGAATAGATTGTCCACGAAATGGTTTAGACATATACGTTCCTTATTACTCGGCTACTTTTTCAGAAGACTCGGCTTTCGCTTTTTTTGTCTCTGTTTTTTTAGCCTCAGCTTTTTTAGCTTTTGTATCTTTCTTCTCGGCTTTTTGTTCGTTGTCTAATTTATAGTCAACTAATTCGAGAATAACCATATCTGCTGCATCACCTTGACGGAAACCGAGTTTTAATACTCTGGTATACCCACCATTGCGTTCCTTCATTCTAGGGCCAATTTCGGTGAATAATTTTGTCAAAACAATTTCGTCTTGAATAAAACGTGCAGCCTGTCTTCTGTTATGTACAGAATCAATTTTGCTACGTGTAATCAGTTTTTCAGCAGCTTTTCTTACCTCAAGGGCTTTAGCTTTCGTTGTAGTAATGCGTTCGAAACGGAACAGTGAAGTTACCATGTTTCTAGACATTGCCCTTCTGTGGGCCGTTGTTCTTGAAAGCGGATTAAAACCATTCTTATGATTCATCTGATTCTTCCTTCTGCTTTGATAAATTGACAGCAGTCTTTAAGTGGCTGTAATCTGTCATTCCGAGACTAAGATTCCACTCGTTGAGCTTTTCCTTAATCTCTGTCAAGCTCTTCTTTCCGAAGTTACGGGTTTTAGCAATATCATCTTCTGTCTTTTTTGTAAGTTCCCCGATTGTACGGATATTTGCATTTTTAAGACAGTTTGATGAACGAACTGACAGTTCCAATTCTTCAACCGGAGTATTCAGTATCTGACGGATTCTTTCATCGCCTTCATCAAGATCATCGCCTCTGCCAACTTCAGTATCATTAAAGTTTACAAATATTGCAAAGTGATCCTTTGCTATTTTTGCAGCTTCAGCTAATGCATCATCAGGAGTAATAGTACCGTCTGTCCAGATTTCAATTACGAGTTTATCATAATCATTTCTCTGTCCGACACGGCAGGGCTCAATAGTATACTTTACCTTTGGAATAGGAGTAAATATTGCATCCATCGGGATTGTTCCAACAACTTCAATATAGTGCTCATTAACTTCTGCAGGAACATACCCTCTGCCAAGATCAACCTGGATTTCAAATTCAATATTTGCACCATCCATCATGGTAAACAGATGCATTTTCTTTGTAAAAACTTCAAGCTGTGTACCGCGATCCAGCATATCGCTTGTAACATCTCCGGAGCCCTTGAACTCAAACAAAAAAGTTTCCTGTTCAACGTCTTCGGGAAGCCGCAAACGAATCTGTTTAAGACTATTCAGGACTTCCAAAGTATCTTCAACAACATTTGGTATTGTTTCGAATTCACTGGAAATAACATGCGGAACACCATCTGCATCGTACGATGTTATACGTACAGAGCTTATTGCATACCCTTGAATTGAAGAAAGCAAGACTCTGCGCAGGGTATTTCCTACTGTAGTACCAAAACCAGTCTCAAAGGGATATGCTGTAAATTTTCCATAATTTGGACTTGTTTCGATATGTTCGAAATTAATCCCTTTAGGTTTCTTAAATCCTTTAAGCAGATTTTTGCGGGCCATCCGAACTCCTTATTTTGAATAGAGCTCAACGACGAGCTGTTCTTTAATGTCAGCAAGGTCTGTTACATCAGCACGGCGGGGATGTGATACATATGTTCCCTTTTGTGCATCAATATCCAGATCAATCCACGATGCAGTACCGGACTTTGATACCTCTTTAAGAGCATCAAGAATAACAACAAATTTTTTGCTGCTTTCTTTTACTTCTATTACATCAGCCGGTCTTACAATATAACTGGAAATATTTACAGATTTTCCATTTACAAGTATATGTCCATGGGATACAAGCTGACGAGCCTGAGCGCGGCTTGTGGCAAAGTGCATTCTAAATACAACATTGTCAAGTCTGCTTTCCAAAAGCTGCACAAGATTATCACCCGTAATACCAGGCATTCTCTGAGCTTTATCAAAAGTAAGCTGGAACTGCTTTTCAAGCATGCAGTACATTCTCTTGAGCTTCTGTTTTTCACGAAGCTGAATACCATATTCACTGCGTTTGCCTGTTCTGCCCTTGGGATCTTTACCGGGAGCACCGCGTTTTCTATTAAGAGGACATTTTTCACTCTTGCAGCGGTCGCCCTTTAAAAACAATTTTTTTTGTTCTGTTCTGCACAATCTGCATACAGGACCAGTATATTTAGCCATTCTTCCAGTTCTCCTTCATTACATGCGGCGTGTTTTTCTGGGGCGGCATCCATTGTGCGGAATCGGAGTTACATCAGATATTGATTTAACTTTTAAACCGAGCGCACCAAGAGAACGGACAGCAGATTCGCGTCCTACACCGGGTCCCTTAACATACACATGAACTTCACGCAAGCCGTAGCTTACTGCTTTTTGTACTGCAGTTTCTGCAACCGACTGTGCTGCAAACGGAGTAGATTTTTTTGCTCCGCGGAAGCCTAATCCGCCTGAAGAAGCCCATGACAGAGCATTACCCTTCAGATCGGTAATTGTTACAATTGTATTATTGAACGTTGCCTGAATGTAAACATTACCTTCATAAACGCTCTTTTTCTCTTTCCGCTTTTTTACGGTAGCCACGTTACTTTACCTCCACCTTACAGATTACTTCTTCTTACCGGCAACGGTCTTTTTCTTACCTTTGCGGGTACGAGAATTAGTACGAGTACGCTGTCCGCGAACAGGCAGACCCTTTCTGTGCCGGAGACCCCGGTAACAGCCGATATCCATAAGGCGTTTAATATTAAGACCGATTTCTGTTCTTAAACGGCCCTCTACCTTATATTCCGCATCAATAAGAGCACGAAGTTCACCAACTTCATCTTGGGAAAGATCATTCATCATACGGTTTGGATCAATTTTTGCTTTCTTGCAGATTTCTTCTGCAGAAGAGCGTCCAATTCCGTAAATATAGGTCAATGCTACATTGACATGCTTGTTAGGGAGGTCAACTCCCGCAATTCGAGCCATCTGATTCTCCTTAAGCTCTGTTTAGCCCTGGCGCTGTTTGTGTTTCGGGTTAGTGCAAACAATCCGGACAATACCGAAACGCTTAATCACCTTACACTTATCGCAAATGGGCTTTACACTTGTTCTAACTTTCATCATATCCCCCTGGATAATTCATAGTGTCCAGATACCGAATTCTAGCAAATCGCAATGATTACAATTCGGTATCTTTCTATTAAACACTATTTTACAAACTTAATCTACAGGTTTTGGTAAAAACCTAGAGGTTTCTTGAGCGAAGTTTACCTTTTTTAACGAGACCGTCATGATGATGCATTTTAAGTAAAGCTTCTATCTGACTCATTGTATCCAAATCAACACCTACAAGAATCAACAAGGAAGTACCGCCCATCAAAAATGATATTGACTGCGGAAAACCGAATAAATTCTGTATAATTGTCGGAATGATAGCAATTAATGCAAGATACAAAGAACCCGGCAGCATAAGTCTGTTTAATACTTTCTGCATATATTCTTCCATCTTATCGGTACGTATTCCAGGAATCGAGCCGCCGTTTTCCCGGATGTTCTTTGCAATTTCTGTGGGGTTCAGTGTTACCTGTGTATAGAAATAAGCAAAAAATACTATCAATAAAACTTGTAGAATGTTATACCATATACCTGTCGGTGTTAAAAATGCCGCAAGTTTACCAAGCCAGCGGATATTTCCTCCAAAACTTGTTGCAAGCTGCAGCGGAAACTGTAAAAAGGACGAAGCAAAGATGACAGGAATAACCCCGGACGGATTAATTTTAAATGGTATATACGTGCTCTGACCGCCGTACATCTTTCTTCCAATCACACGTTTAGCATAGTGAACCGGAATCTTTCTCTGTCCCTGCTGTTCGTACACAACAAGAGCAACTATTCCAACAAACATGAGCAGTACTACAATGACGAAAACAACATTGATTTCGTCATTTTTTACCATGCGTCCAAGTTCCCACACAGCTGAGGGAAGACGGGCAACAATACCGGCAAATATCAGCATGGAAACACCGTTTCCGATTCCGCGCGAAGTAATTTGCTCGCCCAGCCAGATAGTTATCATGGTTCCTGTTGTTACAGTAATCATAATAATTGCTCTAAAAAGCCAGACATTTGTAATAATTATTGCATTTGGTATACTCTGTGCGTATGCTACTACAGCAAGCGACTGAATTAAACTGACAAATACAGTTGCAATACGTGTCCATGTTTGGACTTTTTTCTGACCGCCGTCTTCCTGTGCTATTTTTTTCAATGACGGGAAGATGATGAGAGCTAACTGCATAATAATCTGTGTCGAGATGTAGGGCATAACGCCTAACATAAACACAGAAAAGTTGGAGAAAGCACCGCCGGCGAAAAAGTCCATGTAATCTACGAAGGCATTACCTTTTGTCAGTGAATCAAAGTACGCTGTCAAAGCCTGGGCATTAATACCGGGAATCGTCAACACACTACCAAAGCGGTAAACTGCGAGAACAATAAAGGTAAAAAAAATTCTTTCACGTAATTCTTTAACCTTAAACATATTTACAATAGGATTATTTGCCATGTCGTATTCTCGCTCCGTTACTCGTTAGAAACAGTAACTGTTCCGCCGGCTTTTTCGATTTTCTCCTTCGCAGAAGCAGAAATCTTGTCGACATTGACGGTTAGTTTTTTTGTAACTGCACCATCACCAAGGATTTTAACCAAAGATCCAGCC
The DNA here is from genome assembly GCA_023398165.1 of Spirochaetota bacterium. Taxonomy (GTDB): domain Bacteria; phylum Spirochaetota; class Spirochaetia; order Treponematales; family Treponemataceae; genus JAAZLA01. The sequence goes on from JAEWSQ010000021.1 coordinate 148,011, forward strand.
TTCTTAAGCAAGCCTTTTCTTATCAGGCTTTCTTTATCAACTGTTTCTCCGTTATCATACTTTGTTTCAATCTCTGAAAGATTAAAAACAGCATACTCTTCTTTAAACGGATAATTGGAGAATCCTCTGTGAGCAATACGGCGGTACAAAGGCATCTGACCGCCTTCGAAACCAACATATACCTTACCGCCGGAACGGGACTGTTGTCCCTTGTTTCCGCGGCCAGCAGTAGTACCCCGACCGGATGATGAACCGCGTCCAACAATCCGTTTCTTCTTATTTGCACCTTCTGGTGCATGGAGAACTAAATCTGACATCAGTTCAACTCCTCATACTTAACCAGATGAGAGACAGAGGCAATCATTCCCATAATACAGGGATTTGCTTCGTGCTCAACACTTGAATTAATCTTTTTTAGTCCAAGGCAACGGACCGTAGCACATTTTGCAGGCTTCTGTCCGATGGTACTCTTAACCAATGTTACTTTAATTTTCTTACTCTTTGCCATGGTTAACCCCATATGTCTTTCAGAGCTTTACCTCTGTTTTTAGCAACAACGCGGATATCCATAAGATTTTTTGCGGCAGCAAATGTTGCGCGAACAACGTTTACTGCTGCATTTGATCCCAAAGATTTTGACATAACGTCTGTTGCGCCTGCAGCTTCAAGAATGGCACGTACAGGACCGCCTGCAATGATTCCGGTACCGGAACAAGCAGGAAGAAGAAGTACGGAAGAACTCTTATAATCAGCTTGAATTTCGTGAGGAATTGTTCCGTTTTTCAATGGAATATTCACTAAATTCCTTTTTGCTTTATCAATGCTCTTTCGGATTGCTTCTGTAACATCGTTGGCCTTGCCGAAGCCGAACCCAACTCTGCCCTTTTTATCACCAACTACAGTAAGTGCTGAAAAGGAAAATCTGCGTCCGCCCTTTACTACCTTGGCAGTCCGGTTTAACTTGATTAACTTTTCAACAAATTCCTTAGGCTGGTCTTTATCATTATTTTTCTGGTGATACATAGCTACTCCTAGAATACTATTCCGGCTTTACGGGTGCCGTCTGCAAGGGCCTTCACTACACCATGGTAGAGATAACCGTTTCTGTCAAAAATTACTGTTGTAATTTTTTTCTCAGCAAGGCGTTTACCCATTGCTTCACCTAACTTCTCAGCACCTGCAATATTCGGTTTCACTGATGCAAATTCTTTTTCAAGTGTGGAAATTGCAGCAAGTGTTTTTCCGGCATCGTCATCTATTACCTGCACGTACAAATTACAGTTACTGCGTGTAACCGTCATGCGGGGACGTTCTGCAGTACCATGCAAGCGCTTGCGGATGTGAATCTTTCTCTTAAGACGTTTTCTGTCTTTGTCATTAAGTTTTTTGAACATATTGCTTCACCCTTATTTGACGCCGGATTTTCCGACTTTCCTTCTAATGGTTTCAGTTTCGTAACGAATACCCTTCCCCTTGTAAGGCTCAGGTTTTCTTAATTTACGAATTTCTGCTGCGTATTCACCGACAATCTGCTTATCGATACCGGTAATTGTAATCTTACCCTGGGCATCTGCAGTAACTGTCAGATTGGCAGGAATTCCTGCGATAAACTCATTGGAGTAACCAAGATTCATCACAAGGAGCTTTCCCTGAACTTCAGCACGGAAACCAACACCATTAATAATCAATACTTTGGTAAAACCAGCTGTAACACCGGTAACCATGTTTTTGATTAAACTTCTGTACAAACCATGTGCTGAACGCGCAGGTTTTGTATCGTTTACTCTTTCAACAACAGCCTGATTATTTTCAACCTTGATTGTTACAAGGTCATTATAGTCCTGTGTAAGTTTTCCTTTCGGACCTTCCACAGTAATCATGCCAGATGATGCAGTAATTTTAACTCCCGCCGGTATTGAAACGGGAAGCTTACCTATTCTTGACATAAGTTTCTCCTCTTACCAGACGGTGCAGATTAATTCACCACCAACCATCTTTTCGCTGGCTTTTTTGCCGGTTGTTACACCTAAAGATGTTGATACTATTACTGTTCCGTATCCGTTATAAACACGGGGCAGATCCTTGTAACCGGAATATACACGGCGGCCGGGAGTAGAAATCTTCTGCAAACCATGTATTACGGGTGTATTTTGCTCATCATATTTTAAGAAAATACGAATAACATTTACACCGTCCTGATTAACCTTTTTAAAATTTTTGATATAACCTTCGGTCTTCAGAATTTTCACGATTTCCAACTTGAGTTTGGAAGTAGATACGTCTACCTTTTCGTGGCGGGCCATAGCCGCATTCCGTACCTTTGTAAGCATATCTGCTATGGGGTCTGAAACGCTCATATTTTACTCCTACCTCTTACCAGCTGGATTTTGTGACGCCTGGTATCAGGCCTTCACTTGCTAACTTACGGAAGCATACACGACACATCTTGTATTTCCGTAAATATCCACGGGGGCGTCCGCATACCTGGCAACGGTTATATTTCCGTGTGCTGTACTTTGGAGTGCGGTTTGCCTTAATAATCATTGATTTTTTAGCCATGAACTCCTACCTTACTTTTTGAAGGGCATTCCAAACTTGGTAAGAAGAGCACGGGCATCATTATCAGTTAGTGCACTGGTTACGATGTTTATATTCAAACCGGCGACTCTTTCGATTTTGTCGAAATCAATTTCCGGGAAGATAATTTGCTCGGTAATACCAAGAGAATAATTTCCGTGTCCATCAAAACCGTTTGCTTTAATGCCGCGGAAATCTTTAACGCGAGGTAATGCAACATTGATCAGACGATCAAGGAACTCATACATCTGAGCACCTCTTAATGTTACCATTACACCAACTTCATTGCCCTCTCTAAGTTTGAAGTTCGCTATACTTTTTCTTGCCTTGGTTTTCACAGCCTTCTGACCTGTAATTGCTGTCAAGTCAGTTACTGCGGCGTCAAGGAGTTTCTTATTAGCGAGAGCTTCACCCACGCCCATGCTTACCACTATTTTTTTAACAGCAGGTATCTGCATGACGGACTTATAGCCAAGCTCTTTGAAGAGCTCGGGGGCGATTGTGTCCTTATAGACTTTCTTAAGCCGGGGAACGTAATTACTCATTATAGTGTGTCTCCACATTTACGGCAGACTCTGGATTTTTTGTCGCCGTCGAGTTTATAACCAATTCTAGTAGGTCCGCATTTTTTGCAGACAATAGCAATATTTGAAATATTCAATGGTGCTTCAACTTCTGCTATTCCGCCGCGGTCCTGCTGATTTCTTTTTTTCATCGCTTTTTTAACAAGATTAACACCGGCAACAATGACTCTGTCCTTATCCCGGATTACGCGAATAACTGATCCGCGTTTTCCCTTGTCTTTACCAGCAATTACTTCTACAGTGTCGTCCTTACGGATCTTGAACTTCTTTTCCATACTGTCAATTCTCCTTAAGAACCTTAATTAAAGAACTTCCGGTGCGAGAGATACAATTTTCATGTAATCCATATCGCGGAGCTCACGGGCAACCGGGCCGAAAACGCGTTTTCCTTTCGGATTCTTATTCGCATCGATAATAACGCAGGCATTATCATCAAAACGGATATATGTTCCGTCAGGTCTGCGGTATTCCTTAGAAATACGCACAATAACAGCTTTTTCTACCGTACCTTTTTTAATAGTAGATGTCGGAATAGCATCCTTGACAGCTACAACAATTACGTCGCCAATACTGGCATATCTGCGGTGTGAACCGCCGATAACCTTAATGCACTGAACCACTTTCGCGCCAGAGTTATCAGCAACGTTCAAATATGACTGCATCTGAATCATAGCATTCTCCTCTTACTTCGCACGTTCAATGATTTCTGCAAGTCTCCAGCATTTTTCTCTGCTGAGAGGTCTGCATTCCACGATTTTAACTTTGTCGCCGATATGCGCATCATTAAGTTCATCATGGGCCTTGTATTTTTTGACACTCGTAACATACTTTTTATAAAGTCTATGCAGTTTCTTTGTAGTTATTGAAACAACAATGGTTTTATCCATTTTATCGCTGGTTACAATACCGACAAATGAACGATTAGTACCTTTAGCTTGAACTGTTTGTTCTTCCACGGGTCAACTCCTACTTGTCCATACCGGCAATTTCTTTCTGCCGGATAAGCGTATTCATGGCTGCAATTTCGCGGCGCATTAAACGCTTCTGCAATGGATTTTCTACATGTCCGATTACCATCTGGAACCGGAGATCCATATACTTCTTTTTAAGCTCATTCCGCTTTACAACGAGTTCGGAATAAGACAATTCTTTTTCTTTCTTTGCCATACTGACTCCTTACTGAACGTCGTTGCGGTATGCAATTTTTGTTTTGAACGGCAATTTACTGCCGGCCAAAGTAACTGCACTTTCAGCTATATCTCTTTCAACCCCGCCGATTTCAAACAATATTTGTCCGGGTTTTATGACAGCTACCCAGTATTCCGGAGCGCCTTTTCCCTTTCCCTGTCTTGTTTCAGCCGGTTTTTTTGTATAGGGTTTGTCAGGAAATATTCTAATCCAAACCTGACCCTTACGGTTGATTTTGCGGTTTAAAGCAACACGGGCTGCTTCAATTTGACGGGCTGTAAGCCAAAACGGTTCTGTTGCAACTAATGCAATATCACCGAAATCCAGATTACAACCTCGTGTGGCATTACCGTGAATTCTTCCGCGCTGCACTTTTCTGTGCATTACTCTTTTAGGACTAAGTGCCATTGACTAACTCCTTGAAGATTTTGCACTGCGGCTTGCACGTGCAGGTTTTTCACTTCTTTCTGAACCCTCTGCACGATCTGTACGTTCACGTCTTTTTTTAAGGAGCTGTCCCGCATCCTCATTCTGATCGTGACCATACATCATTCCATTATAAACCCATACCTTAACACCGATTTTTCCGAATGTTGTATGTGCTTCAGCAAAACCATAATCTATGTCTGCACGAAGCGTATGAAGAGGAACACGTCCTTCCTTATGCTCTTCAGTACGAGACATTTCAGCTCCGCCCAAGCGGCCGCTGATGCGAATTTTTACACCTTGAGATCCTGCTTTCATTGCATTGCCGCTTGCCTGCTTAAGAGCCTTACGGAAAGAACCGCGGCCTACAAGCTGTCTTGCAACATTCTGTGCAATTAAAGAAGCATTTACTTCAGCTCTCTTAATCTCTTTGATCTTAATTTGAACTTTCTTAGTAATGTTCTTCTGAATCTCAACGCCAATTTTTTCAATATTTGCGCCCTTAACGCCGATGATGACGCCCGGCCGTGCTGTATGAATTACGATTGTAACACGCTGAGGATGACGAACAATTTCAATCTCTGCAATATCAGCGTTTTTGCATTCCGGCAGTTCCTGAACCATCTTCCTGATTTTAAGATCTTCATGCAGTAAATCTGCATATTCACGAGGATCTGCATACCAGCGAGATTGCCAGGTTTTGTTAATACCAAGGCGCAGTCCTATTGGATGTACTTTCTGTCCCACGTTATTCCCCCGCCTTTTCAGCAACTACGACGGTAATATGACACATACGTCTTAAAAGCATATCTGCTCTACCGCGTGCACGATACCAGATTCTTTTGAGTCGAGGACCTTCGTCAATACGAATTTCCTTAACATAAAGCATATCTTCATCAAGCTTTTTGTTTGCAAAAAGTGCATTTGCAACAGCAGACTTCATCGTACTACGAATAAGTTCTGCACCTTTTTGCGGCATATTCTCGAGAATAGCCATAGCCTCTGAACAGGTCCTTCTCTTAATTACATTTGCCACAGGGCGAACCTTTGTCGGCGATGCAATAAGGAATTTTGTAGTGGCTATATATCCGCTTTTTTCAGCCATCATATCCACCTATTTCTTCCCAGCTTTGTTATCTGAACCAGCATGACCACGGAATATACGTGTAGGAGAAAACTCGCCGAGCTTGTGGCCTACGAGGTTTTCTGTAACATACACAGGTACCCATGACTTACCATTATACACAGAGATGGTATTACCTACCATTTCAGGAATAATCGTAGAACAGCGGGAATATGTCTTAATCATCTTCCTGTCTGTCGCTTTGTTCATTTCAATAACCTTTTTGTAAAGACTCTTTTCAATGAAAGGGCCTTTCTTAACAGATCTTGACACGGTTATCTCCTATCCAACTACTTCTTTCGGCGCGAGACAATAAAATTGCTCGAAACCTTCCGCTTCTTGCGGGTTTTGTATCCACGGCAAGGCTGTCCCCATGGAGTAACAGGGTTACGTCCTTTACCGGCACCTTCACCACCACCAAGCGGATGATCAACCGGGTTCATTGCCATACCGCGAACTGACGGACGAATACCTCTCCATCTGCTGCGTCCAGCTTTACCCAGCTGCGCATTCATACGGTCTTCATTACCTACGATACCGATAGTAGCATAGCATTTTTTATGTACCAGACGAACTTCACTTGACGGAAGGCGGATAGTAACATATTCCCCTTCCTTTGCCGCGACAAGTGCACTAGCGCCGGCAGACCGTGCCAACTGTCCACCGCGACCGAGAGTTAACTCGATGTTATGAACAGTAAATCCTACAGGAATTGCTTCCAAAGGAAGAGCATTTCCAACAGTTGGAGCTGCATTTTCGCCGGAAAGTATTTTCTGGCCTACTTCTAATCCTTTTGGAGCAATAATATAACGTTTATCACCGTCAGCATAGAAAATAAGAGCAATATTTGCACTGCGGTTTGGATCATATTCGATTGTACGAACAGTTCCAGGAATGCCGTGCTTATCTCTTTTAAAATCTATATCGCGGTACTTCCGCTTGTGTCCGCCGCCTTGGTGACGTACTGAAATACGTCCCTGAGCACCGCGTCCACCATGCGATTTTAAACCACTTGTTAAACTCTTCTCAGGTCTGTCAGTGGTTAATTCATCGCGCCGCAGGTCGATTCGTGTTCGAGTACCCGCGGTTATCGGCTTATATACTTTAAGAGCCATTTAGGTTCCCCTTCTCTAACGCGGTCGAAAGGCTAGACGCCCTCGAACACCTTGATTGTTTCGCCAGGCGCAAGCTTGACGATCGCCTTCTTCCAACTGGAAGTTCTGCCGGGTCTATAGCGAACCCGCTTCATCTTTCCATACACATTCATTACAGTGCAATCAATAACTTTTACACCGAAAAGTTTGCGTACTGCTTCTTTGATTTCGTACTTGTTTGCTTCAGGATGTACTTTAAATACATATTTACCTTCTTCGCGCAACAAGGTTGCCTTTTCAGACAACACAGGCTCAACAAGGATATCTTCTAATACCATTATTTTGCCTCCTCATCTTCACAAAAGAAATTTGAAAGATTTTTTGCAGCACTTTCGAGCATAATCACTTTCTGTCCATAGAACAGATCATGTGCACGAAGGCGGTTATAGGATAGGAAAGAAAGAGTAGGAATATTATTTCCTGCACGTTTAATCATAGCATCATTATCTTTCAGAACAATTACCGTTCTGTATTCATCTTTGATGAAATTTTTTAAAACTTGTGCTAAATCTTTTGTCTTTCCGCTTTCTACTGTAAAATCTTCTACAATTGTAAGTCTGTCGCTTTGAGCTTTCATACTCAAAATAGACTTCATTGCTAAACGCTTCACCTTTTTGGGTAAAACGAAACTAAAATCACGTGGTTTTGGACCGAAGATTACTCCGCCGCCTCTTAAAAGAGGAGACTTTTTATCACCACGGCGGGCATTACCAGTACCCTTCTGCTTATACGGCTTAGCATTGCTGCCGTGAACCTCAGAACGGTCCTTTGTACAAGCTGTTCCAACACGTTTATTGGCTAATTCATTATTGATGGCGTAGTAGATGACATCTTCATTGACCGGAAGGCCGAATACGTTATCATCAAGGTTAATTGTCCTTAGTTCTTTGCCATCGACTGAATAGACTTTCTTTTCCATCTGTCTTCCTCGTCGTTAGAATTCTTTCTTTACCGCGGACTTGATGATCAGCGTACAGTCTTTATTCCCGGGCAC